>CANNQP010000007.1 GCA_947507875.1 Verrucomicrobiaceae bacterium
CAAACTACTCACAAGCTTTTTTGGAATTTCTAATGGCTGTATAATTTTCTGCGCTGCGCTGCAAAGCAGCTCGAGCGGCCTCCACTTCCGCCTCTTTTTTGCTTCTCCCCAAACCTCGCCCGATTTCCTGTTCCTCCCAGCAGACCACGGCTGTGAAGGACTTCGCATGGGCAGGCCCACTTTCCTCAACGATTCGATAACAAGGCGTCTGGGCGCTGATGGCCTGCAAGATTTCTTGAAGCTGGCCTTTGGGATTGCTATCGGAGGGAGTGTCACCCAAACGCTCCATTTCTGGCAGAAAGAGCCTTTCAGCCAATGCACGCGCGGCCTTCATGCCTCCATCTAGATAGACCGCCCCGACGACCGCTTCCATGGCATCTGCCAGTGAAGAATCTCGTTCTCGACCTCCATGCGTTTCTTCACCTCGACCCATCAGCAAATAACCGCCGAGTTGGATCTTGCGCGCCACATGGGCAAGAGCCTTTGTGGAGACCAGCTGAGAACGAACTTTCGTGAGCTGCCCTTCGTCCGCTTCAGTAAATTTCTCAAAAAGTAACTCGGACAGGAGTAATTGAATGATGGCATCGCCAAGAAATTCGAGCCGCTGATTGTCAGGCAACGCGCGTTGCGTCTCGTAACCCAAACTCGCATGAGTCAGGGCCTGAATGAGGAGTGAGGAATCTCGAAAAGAATGGCCTAGCGCAGATACAAGCTTTTCCATGAAGCTGCATGGTTAAACGGGATTCCCGAAACGTCAGTCCCTTCTTGCCGCAAACGTGTGTGCTGACCAACACCCTGAAGTGGAACTAAACGCACTTTAATCAAAAGTGGGGTGATCGACGGGGCTCGAACCCGCAACAACCAGAATCACAATCTGGAGCTCTACCATTGAGCTACGACCACCATTTCGGGTCGGCATAATAGTCGATCATTCCTCCCGCGCTAGCGGTTTTTTTGGTTGTAATCTCGCCGCAGTCCAGCACTCTCGCTCCTTCATGAGTTCCCCTCCCCGACGCACCACCTCTAGCCATGCAGGCTTCACCCGGATTGTCCCAGCCACGCGACCTCCGGCTGCAGGCAACAACTCGGGTAACGCTGGCACGGGCGGCAACGCCGGTGCAGGTCAGCGTACGGGTGCTGGTGGCAACTCCGCAGGAGGTCAGCGCACGGGTGCTGGTGGCAACTCTGCGGGAGGTCAGCGCACAGGTGCTGGTGCTAACTCGGGCGGAGGTCAGCGCACGGGTGCCGGTACAGGCCCTTCCAGACCTGGCGGCAGTGGCCCAGCCCGCTCCGGAGGAGGTCATCGTCCCGGCGGCCACTCTGGAAATCGCCAAGGTGGCGGTCCATCGCGTGGAGGCCCTCAACCGCAGCGCGGTTCTGCTCCATCGCAGCGTCGCCCTGAACCCCCGAAAGAAGAGGTCAAGGAAAAGGAAGAAGCCATCGAACTCGAAGGCGTCATCACCGCAGTGCTCGCAGGAACGATGTTCCGTGTGAAACTGAAGAACGGTCACCAGGTCCTCGCTCACATTTCAGGCAAAATGCGCAAGAAATTCATTCGTCTCGTCATCGGTGATGAAGTGAAGCTCGAGATGTCTCCTTACGACATGGACAAAGCCCGTATCGTTTACCGCCTCTGAGGTGTGAAGGAGATCGGTCCAGATGGCAAAAGACATCGTTTATTTCGACCTTGAAACGCGCCGCACGGCCAATGACGTGGGTGGCTGGGGGAACAAGCACATGATGGGCATCTCCATCGCGGTAACCTACAGCACGAAGTCACAGGAATATCTGATATACGAGGAAGAAGAAGCTAACGATCTCATTCATCAATTGGTGCGTGCGGACTTGGTGGTGGGCTTCAACCACATCAGCTTCGATTATGATGTCTTGATGGGTCACACCATCTTCGATTTCCGTGATCAAGTTCGTAGCTTTGATCTTCTCGTCGATCTCGACAAACGTCTCGGTCATCGCATTCGATTGGAAGATGTGGCTGCTGCCACGCTTGGCTGCGGTAAAACAGCCGATGGCTTGCAAGCTCTCCGCTGGTGGCAACAAGGTAAGCTTCTGGAAATCGCAGAATACTGCGCCTATGACGTGAAAGTGACGAAATGCGTCCATGAGTATGGAGCTCACCACGGCCATGTGAAGTATCACGATCGCAACGGACGCCTCCAGACCGTAGCCGTCGATTGGACCTTGGACTGAAATCTCGCTAAGGTAGCTTCTCTGGCCTCCAGGACAGGTAACCCCGATGAAGGTGCTGAATGTTCACAAAGCCTAGGCGCTTGAGTTTTTCGACTGCTTTTCGGCTGCGATAGCCTCCCGCACAATAGACCAGCACTGGCTTCGATGAATCCAGCGTTAGGAGCTTTTGCTCAAAAGAGTCGTCACCCAAAGAAAGGTGGATCGCCTGGGGAAGCGCACCTCGAGAAAACTCATCGGCGGATCGCACGTCCAGAACCTGAGTTTCCGGATGATCTCGCAGCCAGTCCTTGGCCTCTTGCGCCTGGAGGTTTTGGCACAAAGATCCAGGCTTGGCTTGAAAAAGCTGCCGGTCCCACCGGGTCTCATAAACATACCAAACGCACACGACGAGGACGATGAAGATAGCCAGAGCCAACATGCAGCGGATTCCTTTCCTGAAAAAAGCCTTCGTCATGGACCTGCCAGTTTCTTCACTTGCTGAGACAAACGGTTCAGAAGGTTGCTGCACACGTTGTTGCAAAGTTCGGTGATGCTTGGGTCGGCGATGAAGCAGATGACATGCAGCCCTTCTTTGCGTCGGGCGACCATGCCTGCATCCACCAGGGTTTGCACATGGCGTGACACGTTGGCCTGCGTCAGGCCCGTGCATGCCACGAGCTGTCCAATGTTGAGCTCACCCTGTTCCTCAAGCGCTCGTAGAATTTTCAGACGACTGGGCTCAGCCAACGTTCGAAACCAAGAAGCAATGAGGGTGAGGGCGTCATCACTCACGGGAGCGGTGTGTTTTTTACGGGCTGAAGGCATGTGGAAAAAAGGCTGCGATGCTTCTCGCATGCGCATTTGCGCATACAGTAGATTCTAGAAAAATGAAACAGGCTGTTTGGTCCACCAAAACCCTGAGAGCAGTGTCCGCGTGCACCCGCCAAAAAAAGCTCAGCAAAGAGCCCAACATGAATTCGAGCCAGCGAGGCAAAACCCCACCTCGAAAACGCTGATCCTAACCAGCCACAGCCGCTTTCATGAAGTGAATCGTGGGAAACCGCGTCATCCTCGTCGACGACATCGAGTGGCACGGCATGAAATCATGTCACTGAAGGCTAGATGGCTAACAAGAAGTGACGATACCCAACTTCAGCCAGGAGGTGAACCCGGCAGGACCGGATGAAAGTCACACAGGCTTATTGGCTCTACTCGATCGAATGCTTGTGTTGTTGCCTCTGGCCATGGGAGCGATACGGCAAAAGACGTTCGGAATCAGGTGGTGGACCCTGTTGGCTAAAGCGTCGTTTCGACCTGAGCTAGCACTTCTGCAAAAGGCATCCGTTCTAGCAGCCCAAAGGTATCGAGCTGAGTCAGACGTGCGCGGCTCGTGGCGGGGCTCGTCAGCCCGCAGAGGAATCTCGCGAGCTGCCTAGGCGCGCGGAGGGCTGGATGGCGTTCTTGGACCAGGCGTCGTATCGCCTCCAGTTGTTGAGAATCAAAGCTCAAGGTTGGCATACAGGGGATCTCACGCGTGGCTTGAGCCGCCGCCCCGGTTTTGTTTTCCTGACAACTCGTGCAGGTACCGCAGTCATGATCCAACGCTTCGCCAAAGTAGCGCAAAAGCCAGCGCGTCAGGCAGCCCCGGTGTTCAGCCAGGGTCAGGACCTTATCCAGACGTTGCAGGTCACGCAGTTCTCGACCTGTAAAGAGCGCCTGCATCTCTTGGCTGATGGTTTCAGGATCACGCTGTTCACGATCGTCGCACAATCGATAGCGCTGGCGCGGCTTGCTGGGCTTGAGCTCGATCTCCCCGGCCTCTTCTAGCCAAGTCAGCGCCTTCAGGACGCGCTCGCGGGCTTCTCCCAGGGCCTCGGCTGCTTCATCGGGGTTCAGCGTGGTCCATTTCGTGCCCTTGGCTCCAGCGGCGAAGAGCCGACGGAGA
Source organism: Verrucomicrobiaceae bacterium (assembly GCA_947507875.1). Taxonomy (GTDB): domain Bacteria; phylum Verrucomicrobiota; class Verrucomicrobiia; order Verrucomicrobiales; family Verrucomicrobiaceae; genus Prosthecobacter. The sequence continues at coordinate 4,133 of CANNQP010000007.1, forward strand.
AAGGCCTGCCGTTCAGGTTTGTGGCCGGCCAGCACCCGTGCCTCGGGCTCTAGCAGGCGGAACTGGTAGCTGGCATAAAAGGTGCCCAGTGGCCTGAGTACACCACGGAGCTCCAGCTGGGTCAGCACGGTCTCGATGACCAGTGGCCGGATGTCGGTGGCCTGGGACAGCTCGTAGAGGGAAAGGTCGAACTCCCGCCCCTGACGCAGCAGGTGATCGACCAACTGGCGTAGAGCCAGGGGCGTGGGGGTGTCGCCGTAAGTGAAGTTTTCCAGCACGATCCGGTCATCCCCACAGGCCAGCATTTCACAGATCGCGGGCTGACCATCGCGCCCGGCACGGCCTGCTTCTTGGAGGTAGTTTTCTAGTGTCTTGGGCAGGTTGTAGTGATAGACCGCGCGGATGTCTGCCTTGTCGATGCCCATGCCAAATGCGATCGTCGCCACGATGACCTGCGTCTGCCCGCCCATGAAGGCATCCTGCGCGGCGTGGCGATACTCATCGGGCAGACCCGCATGGTAGGCCAGCGCGTCGATGCCCTGTTGCTGCAGATGCGTCGCCACCTCCTCCGCCGTGTGTTGCAGCGTGACGTACACGATCGCCGCCTCGGGTCGTGCTTTCAGCAGATCAGTCAGCACCCGCTTCCGCTCTGCGGCGGTGCAGGGAGTGATGCGAAAATGTAGGTTAGGCCGGTGAAAGGAGGTTTGAACGTGATCGCTAGGCGCGATGGCAAAAGCGCGGCAGATGTCCTGCGCCACATCCGGCGTCGCGGTAGCAGTCAGTGCCAGTACGGGGCGGATGCTCAACTCCTCAGCGACCTTGGCGAGGCGCAGGTACTCAGGTCGAAAATTATGTCCCCACTCCGAGATGCAGTGCGCCTCATCCACAGCCATCAAGCTGACTTTCAGGCCCTTCAGGCGCTCAAGGAAGGCCTCATTCATCAGCCGCTCTGGGGCGATGTAGAGCAGCTTCAGCTGGCCCTGCTGCAAGGCATCGAAAACCGCCTGCACCTCGCTGGCACTCAGGGACGAGTCCAGCCGTGCTGCCGCGATGCCGCGACGGCGCAGCGATTGCACCTGGTCTTTCATCAGCGCGATGAGCGGGGAGATCACCAGCGTCACTCCCTCCAGCAGCAGCGCGGGGAGCTGATAGCATAGGCTTTTCCCCGCACTGGTGGGAAAAAGCGCCAGCGTGCTGCGGCCAGCCAATAGCCCTCGCATCACCTGCTCCTGCCCAGGGCGAAAGCCCGCGTGGCCAAAGGTGTGCCTCAGCGTCGTCAGCAGTGCGTCATCCATCGTGATTCCATGACATCCTTTGGCTGCAAAAGCACCCATTTTTCCCAGCCTCGGTTCTCTGCCTCTGCTCTTGCCCTGCGCCCGGGTTTCGCGGATGATCGCTCATCACCATGAGTGACAGCGCCCCCCCCGAATCGCCCCCGCCGCCGCCAAAACCCCTCCCTGCTCCTGAGGAGATCACGCGCAAGCTGGAGGACTTCATCAAAAACAGCCTCGGGGGGCAGGTCATCTTCTCCCACATCGAACCGCATGACCTCGGTACCCGCGCGTCTGAATCTGGCGATTCAGACGCGCCGCCCGAGGAGGCTGACAAAGACCGTCGCGCTAGCTTCGAGTTTCACCACAAACCTGCGGACATCAAAGCGCACCTGGATCGCTACGTGATCCGCCAGGATGAAGCCAAAAAGGTCCTGGCCACCGCTGTCTGCGACCACTACCATCACGCCCGGATGATCCGGGAAAATGAGGAGCGTGAAGGCGCAGAACCGCTGGAGCTCTCGAAGCAAAACGTCATCATCACGGGTCCCACCGGCGTCGGGAAAACCTACTTGGTCAAGCACATTGCGGATCTCGTCGGCGTGCCTTTTGTCAAAGCAGACGCCACCAAGTTCAGCGAGACCGGCTATGTTGGTGCGGATGTCGATGACCTCGTGCGTGATCTCGTCGCCAAAGCGAATGGTAATGTCGAGCTCGCAGAGCACGGCATCATTTATCTCGATGAAATCGACAAGATCGCCACGGGCGGCGAGGGCCGCCTCGGCCGGGATGTCAGTGGTCGCGGTGTGCAGACTGCGTTGCTGAAGCTGATGGAGGAGACGGAAGTGCCCCTCTATGCCCAAAACGACTTTCGCAGTCAGATGAAAATGATGTTCGACATGCGTCAGGGCCGTAACAACGGGCGTGAAGTGGTGAACACGCGGAACATCCTCTTCATCGTCAGTGGAGCCTTTTCTGGCATCGAAAAGATCATCGAAAAACGTCAGGCACGCGCCACCATCGGCTTTGGAGCCACACTCGCAGAAAAGCCGAGTACCGAAGATCTGCTGCGCCAGGCCACCACGCGTGACTTCATCGACTACGGCTTTGAGGCAGAGTTCATTGGCCGCCTGCCCGTGCGTGTGTTTTGTGATCCGCTGAAGGCAGAAGACCTCTTCCAGATCATGAAGAACAGCGCGGGCAGCCTGATCCGCCAGTACGAGCGCGAATTTCATGCCTATGGTGTGCGCGCTCTTTTTCAGGACGATGCGCTGCGCCTCGTTGCCGCGCGGGCGGCGGAGGAAAAAACCGGCGCGCGTGGCCTCGTCACCGCTTGGGAAAAAGTGCTCCGCGACTTCAAGTTTGAGCTGCCGAGCCTCGGCTTGCTGGAAATGGTCATCGATGCCGCACTCATCACGGACCCAGAAGCTGCGTTGGCGCGCTGCCGCCTGGAGGCAGAGAAGCTGAAGATCGATGTTCGGGCCGAGGAGGTGAGCTCGTTTGCCGCCAACTTTGCGCAGCAGACCGGCTTTAGCCTCGACTTTGAGCCTGCGGCCATCGCCGCCCTCGTCCAGCGGGCCCAGCGCGAGGGCAGCTCCATCCCGGCTCTTTGCAGTCGCCTTTTCAAAGATTTCGCGTTTGGCCTCCAGCTCATCTCCCGCAACACGGGGCAGATGCGATATCAGCTCAACCAAGCCGCCGTGGAATCTCCCGAACGCTACCTGAGCGATCTCGTGGTCAACTCTTACCGCCAGCCAGCCCCCTCTGCCCCTGCCTTCCCCGACACCCATGCATCGTAACCGTGCCGCCATCTTGTTCATCGGAGTCCTTGTCAGCGCACCGCTGCTAGCCCTCTATCAGTTCGGGGTCTTTCCCGAAGCGGCACATTGGCTTGCCAGCCGCCTGCCTCGCCTGCTTGTCTTGCCCAGCGCCGGGGCGCTTCGGCAGTCCTTGCCCCTCCAGTATGCCTTTTACACCAGCCTGGCCTTCGCCTGCGCCTGGCTCGGCATGACGCTGGAGGCCGCTTGGAAAAAATACCTCTTCCTGCTCGCCTTGGCTTTCCTCGTGCTGTTGCTGACGCCTGCACTGGCGTTGAACGGCCTGCTTTTTGAGCCGTTTTCCGGCATCCTCGCCGCCGCCTTTGCCATGCTCATTGGTGTCATGGTGGCCGATCGTCGCGATCCGGTCTGATGCAGGCTTCGCCTTCCGCGTTTCAGAAAAAAGAGCCGTTTGCGTGTCAGGCGTCTCGTGCTCCTTTAGCGGCGTTTATCCCCCTGAACACCCCTCATGTCTGCCCCCTCTTCCCACGCCTCTGAAAACCAAGGTTCCATCTGGAGCTTGCTCAATGTTTTGATCGCCGTCGCTGTCGGCGGTTTTGCCTTCTTCTGGGCTTCCGCCTTCCTCATCGGTGGTTTTGCGGAAAGCGCAGGTCTGCGCGATGAAGCCGCTGCGGAGAAAGCTGCCGCGCCTGCCCCTGCTGCAGCGGCAGCGACGCCTGCGGCCGCTCCTGCGCCTGCCGCTGTCGCTGAGATCACCATCAAGCCTGACACGGCCAATCCCTTGGCCTACGACACCAAGGAATTCAAAGTGAAGTCAGGTCAGAAAGTGAAGCTTACCTTCAACAACGTGCATCCTGCCGTGCCTCAGCCGCACAACATCGTCATCGGTGCCGCGGGTGCGAAAGACAAGCTCATGAGCCTGGCCATGCAAGCTGCCATGGCCCCCGATGGCATGGCCAAGGGATTCATCCCCGAAGCGCCTGAGGTGCTCTTTCATACCAAGCTGTTGCAGCCAGGACAGAGCGAGACCCTCGAGTTCACCGCTCCTGCGGCTGGCGACTACCCGTACCTCTGCACCTTCCCCGGCCATGGCGCGATCATGAATGGCGTCATGAAAGTGGAGTAACGAAGCCTTCTTCATCTTCCATTGCATCCAGGCCGCAGGTGCTCCCTGCGGCCTTTTTGTTGGACGCGAATGGGGCTCTCCTGTCAGGCCACGCGCAGGTACTCTAGCAGCCCTTGCGGCCCCCCTTCCCTGCCGAAGCCGGATTGCTTGTAGCCACCGAAAGGGCTGGCCGGGTCGAACTTGTTGTAGGTGTTGGCCCAGACCACGCCAGCGCGCAGCTGGCGGCTCATCTTCAGGATCAGGCTGCCTTTGTCCGTCCAAACGCCGGCACTCAGGCCGTAGGCCGTGTTGTTCGCCTTTTCCACCGCCTCTTCCGGTGTGCGGAAGGTCAGGATGCTGAGCACCGGACCAAAGATCTCTTCTTGGGCGATGCGGTGGCTCATGCTCACGCCGCTGAACACCGTGGGTCTGAAAAAATAACCCCGCGCAGGCAGGCGGCAGGCGCTCTGGTGCATCTCGGCTCCTTGGGCCACGCCACTTTTGACCAGCGCCTCGATTTTCCTCCATTGTTCCCGGCTATGGATGGCCCCGATGTCGGTGTTTTTGTCCAGAGGATCGCCCACGCGCAGTACGGCCATGCGCCGTTTCAGGCGTGCCAGCACCTCCTCGGCGATGCTTTCCTGCACCAGCAGACGCGATCCCGCGCAGCAGACATGGCCCTGGTTGAAAAAAATGCCATTCACGATGCCTTCCACGGCTTGATCTAGCGGTGCATCCTCAAAGATGAGGTTCGCAGCCTTGCCCCCCAGCTCCAGCGTCACTTTCTTTTCGGTCTCGGCGAGGCTGCACAGGATCCTCCGACCGACTTCGGTGCTGCCCGTGAAGGCCACTTTGGTCGTGAGTGGATGCTGCACGAGCGCGGCGCCTGTCTCGCCGCCGCCCGTGACCAGATTCACCACGCCAGCAGGCAGTTCGGCCTGCTGGCAGACTTCGGCGAACTTCATGGCGGTGATGCTCGAGGTCTCCGCCGGCTTCAGCACCACGCAGTTCCCTGCCGCCAGCGCTGGTGCGATTTTCCAGGCCAGCATCATCAGGGGAAAATTCCACGGGATGACCTGCCCCACAACGCCATAGGGTGCCACCGTGCGCCCGGGAGCCAAGTGCTCCAACTTATCGGCCCAGCCTGCGTGGTAAAAAAAGTGGGCGGCTGCCATCGGCACGTCAAAGTCACGCGCTTCCTTGATCGGCTTGCCGCCATCCATCGTCTCCGCCACAGCAAATTCTCGTGCGCGATCCTGCAGCAGCCGGGCGATGCGGTAGAGGTATTTCCCGCGCTCTTGGCCGGACATTTTCCCCCACACGCGCTGGTGAGCCCGCTGCGCGGCGCGGCAGGCGGCATCCACATCGGCGGCGGCGCCCAGGGCTACATCGCACAATTTTTTTTCCGTGGCGGGATTGATGCTGGGAAAGGATTTGCCGCCCGCAGGTGGCACGAACTTGCCGTCGATGAACAGATCGTAGCTCGAGCGGATCTGCGGGTCTGCCGTCTCGGGTGCGGGATCGTACTCCCAAAGGTCGCCAAAGACGAGTTCGCGGGCAGGCTGGCGGCGGGCAGAAGATTTCGAGGCAGCAGGCATGACAGGCTGGACTGTGCGGGCAGCCTCACGCTTTGCCAAGCAATCACTTCGTGCGTGCCTGCCTTGCTTTCGCAGAGGTGCGCTTGCCCTACGTGGCAGTGCCTTCTAGGCTAGCGGATGTCCTCCGACTTGACTTCATTTTCCGACATCGGACGCCGTTTGGCAGGGCCCAGTGGCATCCAGGAACTCATGGATGACTGCGGCGAGGCGCTCACGCTTTACCCCGACATGCGCATGCTCGGCGGTGGCCAGCCTGCGGCGATTCCTGAGGTGCAGGCTCTTTGGCGGCAGCGCATGGCGGAGATGCTGGCCGATGGAACGAGTCTGGACAAAACGCTGCTGAACTACGACCCGCCGGCGGGCAATCCCGCCTTTCGTGAGGCCATGGCGGGCTTCCTGAAGCGCGAGTGTGGCTGGCAGGTCACGCGGGAAAACATCGCAGTCGTGCCCAGCAGCCAGACCGGCTTTTTCCTGCTTTTCAATCTGCTCGCCGGTCCCAGCGCGGGTCGCCGCCGCCGCATTCTTTTCCCTCTGTTGCCGGAATACATCGGCTACGCCAACCAGGCGCTGAGTGAGGGGCAATTCACCGCTGTTCCTGCACGCATCGAGTCGCGTGGGGAGCATGAGATCAAGTACCACATCGACTTTGACCGCCTGCGGCTCACGCCAGACATCGCCGCGATAGGCGTCTCCTGCCCCACGAATCCGACCGGCAATGTCCTGACACCCGAGGAATTTCAGCGCCTACACCAGATGGCGCAGCAGCATCACATCCCGCTGATGATCGACAACGCCTACGGCCATCCCTTTCCCGGCGTCCTGCATGGCGACTGGCGGCCCCAGTGGCAGCCCGGCATGATTTTCAGCATCAGCCTGAGCAAAGTCGGCCTGCCTGGCGTGCGCACCGCGGTCATCGTCGCCGACCCTGGCATCGTGAAGGCCCTGTCGAACATGAACGCCATCGTTTCTCTGGCGAATGGCAATCTCGGCCAAGCCCTGCTCACCCCACTCCTGGCGGAGGATCGTCTGTTGCGGCTCGGCAGCGAGGTCATTCGCCCCTTTTATCGCGAGCGCTCCGACTTTGCCAAAGGCGTGCTGGCCAATGCGCTCGGTCCGCATGTCCCGTGGGCGCTGCATGTGCAGGAGGGCGCCTTTTTCCTGTGGCTGTGGTTGAAAAACCTCCCCATCCCTGCCGCGCAACTCTACCAGCGGCTGAAGGCGCGGAAGGTGCTCGTCATCCCAGGGCACTACTTCTCCTACGGCCTGGAGCAGCCCTGGCAGCACCCGCAGGAATGCCTGCGCCTCACCTACTCGCAGCCGCTGCCCATCGTGCAGGAGGGCCTCGAAATCTTGGCGGAAGAAGTGCGTGCCTTGAAGGCGTAAAGCGCCATTGCTTCTCCCGCATGACTCGATCACGATGGCGGTTCCATGAAACTCGGATTCGTCACTGCCGCCTTGCCTGAACTGCCTTTGGAAAATGTGCTCGCCTTTGCTAGGCACGAGGGCTTTTCCACGATCGAGGTCTGCTGCTGGCCTATCGGCAAGGCCGAGCGCAAGTATGCCGGCGTGACGCACATCGACGTCTCCACCCTCACTCGCGCAAAAGCGGAAGACGTGCGTGCTCTGTGCCAAGATCATGGCGTGGAGATCAGCTCGCTCGGCTATTACCCAAACCTGCTCGATCCCAATCCGCAGACGGCGCGTGCCGCAGTGGCCCATTTCAAGAAAGTCATCGTCGCATCGCAGTTGCTCGGCCTGAACTTGGTCACTGGCTTTGTGGGGCGTGATTGCCAAAAGACCGTGGATGAGAACTGGCCCCGCTTCCTGAAGACCTGGAAACCACTCATCGCCTTTGCGGAAGATCATGGCGTTCGAGTGGGCATTGAGAATTGCCCAATGTCCTTCACCCGTGATGAATGGCCCGGCGGCAAGAACCTGATGACCACACCCGCGATTTGGCGTCGTGCCTTTCATGACCTCGACTCGCCTAACTTTGGATTGAACTACGACCCTTCGCACTTCATTCTCCAAGACATGGACCCGATCAGTCCGCTGGCGGAGTTCAAGGATCGGCTCTTCCATCTACATGCCAAGGACGTGCGCATCGACCGCAAGGCCCTCAATGAAGTCGGTCGCTTCGATTACCCGCTGCGTTGGCATCAGCCCCGCATCCCAGGTTATGGAGACATCGATTGGGCCAAGTTCATGGGCGAAGTCATGCGCATTGGCTACACCGGACCGATCTGCATTGAGGTGGAAGACGATACCTTTGGCAAGACGCTGGAAGGCCGGATGAAGGCGCTGAAAGTCGCTCGCAATGTGCTCGCGCCCTTCTTTGGTTAAAGGGCTTTTTGCGTTTGAGTCTCAGAGGCACTGGTTCTTGGTATGATTATTTGGTAATCCATATGATAAGATGTAGCAATTACCCATGAACGTGCGTTGATGCTGGCCACGCATCATGCGGCATCGCTACATCCATCAACTCATCGCAGCTCTCGTGCTCACGGCTTACGCTGTGGTGGGCACTTCGGCGCTGCCTGCCGTGTTGGCGTTTGTGGCCGCATGGGATAGCAGTCATCAGCTCATCGTGCGTGAATCAAAAGATGGCCTCGAGATTGCCCTGCATCACCAGAGTGGTTGCATGACTCCGGACGTGAGCGATCACGACAGCGAGATTGCCAAATGGCTAGTCAGCCTGTCCAAGCCAACGCAGCAAGGAGATCACCTTGTCGTCTGCTCGGAAGCCATCGCTGCCACGACGGCTCATGAATCTCTCCTGCAAGCCCGAGCCCTCAAAAGCGCTTCTTTGGAAAATCTCTACGCCTCGCTGGTGGAAGCTTTTTTGCATCGCATGGCCTCTCGGCAGCTGCTTGAGGCAACGCCACCGGGCATGCTCGACCTTCAAGGGATCAACGAGTTGCCACCGCAGGCTGGCTTCAGGATGTTGATATGAAGCAACTGCGCCGGAGCACGATCTCCGGTTCGCCATGGTCGCGCTGAGATCGACGCCAGATGTCGTTCTCTGCCGAGCCAAAACCATGACCAAGGCATGCCTATGCCTGCGCTCACCTACCCTTTGATTTGATGAAACTCGCTACTCTCTTTCTTTCCACCTCTTGCATCTTCCTCGCCACCGTCACGCCGCACGCCGCCACGCCTTTGACCAGTAGCGATCTCGTGGCAGAGGCCATGCACAAAAACCCAGAAATTCGATTTTATGAAGCGGAACTCGCTGCCGCGCGCGGAGACCGTCAAACGGCCGGTCAGCTCATTAATCCAGAGCTGAGCACCTCCCTTGGTGGCATGTCCATCGTGTCGCAGGTTGATGGCATCGCGTGGAGCGCCACCATTTCCCAGGTTTTTGACTTCCCTGGTCGCATGTCTTTACGAAAAGCCATCGCTGATCGCGATATCGGGCTTGCCGAGATGGGCCTGTTGCAGTTCAAATCTCAGCTAGCCAATGAAGTGAGAGCCCGTGCGGGAGACGTCATTCTCTTGCGAAGAAAAGAAGTAGCCGCGCTCAGTGTGCGGGAACGGTTTGAGGCCTTGATCCATGTCCTCATCCAACGCGACTCGGGTTCCGTGAGCGCCCTGCTGGAGCGCCGCATTCTCGAGGCATCTCTGCTGACAAGCGATCGCACACTGACGGATGCCACCAAGGCTGTGCGTGAGGCAACCGCAGCGCTTGCGGTGCTCTGTGGTCGCGCACCGGATGATCGAATGAGTCTGAGTGGGGTAAGCACTAGCTTTCCTACCGCTCCCGATCTTGCGACCCTGAAACAACAAGCCGCGCGAACCAATTTTGATCTCCAACAAAAGCGCCTCAATGTGGCGAAGCAAGGCTTGAAGGTGGACCTGACGCGATCGGAACGCTGGGGCAACATCACTTTTGGCCCCTACATGGGCGGCCAAACGGCGGGCAATACGCAGCTGGAGGCAGGCATCGTCTTCTCCATCCCACTTCCCCTCTGGAACAAAAACAAAGGCAACATCGAAGCAGAAAAAGCCCGTACGCAGCAGGCAGAGGCTTTGCTCGGAGCCACGCTGCGCGATTTGGAACGTGATCTTGCCGTGGCACGCGCAGCTTATCTTGCAGAGTTGGATGCGTTGTCGCGTTGGCGGCCAGAGAGTGAAAATCAGTTCGCTGAAGCGGCAAAGCAAGCCGACGAGCATTTTCGCCTCGGCGCGGTGCCCGCAGCGACTTACGTGGAGATGCAGCGCGGTTATCTGGAGGCCATCGACAGCCTCATTGAATCCCGCCGCAAGGCTTGGCAGCACCGCATGGAGATCGAACGCCTGACGGGTGCATCTCTCACGGGCGAATCCGTCACCCCTACATTCACCGACCGCTAAATCATGAAATGCATCCTGCTTCTCCTGATCAGCCTCATGGCTCTGATTGCTGGTCCCAGCGCTCGCGCGAGCATCGCTTACGGCAGCATCAACAACTTCGACACGGTGAATGATACCGGGCAGCTCTGCCACGGGTTCGAGATCGAGATCGAGGACTGCCGCAGCATCGACATCACTTACACCTACAACTACAACCACTACGGGGTGCCGCGCATCGAGCAGGATGACACGATCCCTGCGCATCCGAAGTGCCGTATTCGCTGGGAGAGCAAAAAAAATCCAGACGGCTCCTGGGCTGCTTACACCGCGATTCCGAGCGGCCCCATCGCGGCGACGAATGGCCACATGTTCACGAATCCGAGCGTGAACTTCGGGGGTGAGCACTTTGGCGTGGGCTACAGCAAGGCGGTCGGTGCCATCAAATACAACTGGTTGATCGATAACGGCAGTGGAGCGCTGATCCATGGCGGTGCCGTGCAGGTGGCGACGCCGGTGTACACCTATTTTCCTCCCGTGGCCGCCGCCCCCGCTCAGGTACAGGCCGTCATTCAGCCGCCTGTACCACCAGCGCCTCCGGTGAAGGAATTCGGCAAGGCCGTGTGGGTGAAGGAGATCAAGACGACCACGCACAACAACAAAGAGATCAAGCTGCGCGAGCTGGTGAGCGATGATCCGGACGATGCGAATGACAAAAACTGGGCGAATGGCGAACCCGACGAGGTCGAGGTGGAGTGGCGCATTCTACAGAAAAAAACCAGCGCTGTGGACGGCGGACCCAATGGCGAGCTAGCCGCTGCGCCAGAGGAGCTACCCGGCGGTGATGAGGTGGTGACACGTCGCTACGAGTTCTACAAGTACACCGGTCCGCTCGATGCGGAAACGGGTGAGGCGATGGCGGATGCGGTGGGTGCGGATGGCATTCACGGCACTGGCAGTCGCACTTACGCGGACCATTTCGACAAGGCGACTGGCGAGTGGGTGACGGTGACGAAGGACATGGCGACGCACGAGGTCGTGGGAGATTTCACCGGTTCGCAAATGGCAGCCGTGGATGTGGATGCTCCTGTGGGCCTCATTGATCATGTCAGCGAGGGTAAGATCAACACCGCCTACGCCGCACGCAAACTGGTGGTGGAGGGTGCGCTGCCCTTTACGGCGATAAAGCAAGGCTCGGTGCCTCCGGGCATGACGTTCAATGAACTCACGGGTGTTCTTTCCGGCACGCCGACATCCAGCGGTACGTTTCAGTTTAACGTCACGGCTAGTGATGGCGTGAATCCCGACGTGGCGAAGAACTACACGCTGAAGGTCGCTGCCGTGGGCGCGGCACCGCCTCCAGCAAGCCTGCTGGACACCACAGTGCTGCCGGTGGGCAGCGGTGCCACGACGGGCGATGGCTCCTATGCCATCGGCGCGAATGCGACCGTCACTGCGACTGCGGCGGCAGGATTCCTTTTCCAAAACTGGACCGACAACGGTACCATCGTGAGCACGAACAGCAGCTACACGCTGGCGATGGATGTGAATCACTCGCTGGTGGCGAATTTCGTTCCGGATGTGGTGCATTGGACGATCACGACGACGGCCGCGCCAGTTGCAGGAGGCACCGTGAGCGGCGGTGGCCTGGTGGATGATGGCATGAGCACGACGGTGATCGCCACGCCAAATGCCGGCTATGTTTTCACGAACTGGACCGAGGGTGCGAACGTGGTCAGCGGCACTGCGAGCTACACCTTTACCGCGAGCGCCGATCGTGATCTCGTCGCGAATTTCACGCTCGCTCCGATCTACACCATGAGCGTCAGTGCTGCGGCGGGCGGCACGGTGACAGGCGGCGGCAATTTCCTCAGCGGCACGAGCTGCACGCTCACCGCCACGCCGAATGCGGGCTACGCGTTTGTGAACTGGACCGAAGGCGGCAGTCAAGTCAGCACCCACGCAGCCTACACCTTCACCGTGACCGCGAACCGCACGCTGGTGGCGAATTTCATCCTGCTCGGTGGCACCACCTACAGCATGACGACGACCAGCAGCCCCGTCGCAGGTGGCATGACGTCCGGCGCTGGTTCCTACGTGAGCGGAACGAGCGTTACGGTCATGGCGACACCGGCTCCGGGCTACCTTTTCTCCAAATGGAAGGAAGGCGGCCTGAGTGTGAGCAGCAGCGCTAGCTACACCTTTACCGCGACGGCGAATCGTGCGCTAACGGCCATGTTTGTGCGTGTGTATGGCATCACCACGACGTCCATACCAGCTATTGGTGGCACGACGGAAACAGATAGCAGCAGCTACAAACTGGACGAAAATGCGAGGCTCGATGCCTTCCCGAATGCGGGTTACCAATTCGTGAGCTGGACAGAGAATGGCAATGTCGTCAGCACCGCAAACCCGTATTCTTTTCGAGTGGCCGGTGATCGCACGCTGGTGGCGAATTTTGCCGCGATCGGTGGAGTCAGTATCACGACGAGCTGCGCGCCCGCAGTGGCCGGCACGTCGAGTGGCGGTGGCAGCTACCTCATCGGTGATCCCGTGTCCGTGCAGGCCACGGCCAACAGTGGCTACGCTTTTTCGAACTGGACACTCGGCGGCCTGGTGGTGAGCACGGACTCGACCTACAGCTTCACGGCGAGCGTGAATGCTGCGCTAGTCGCGAATTTCGTCCCAGGTCTCACGGTGACGACGAGCTCCGTGCCTGGCGCAGGCGGCAGTACAAACGGCGCGGGCACCTACGTGAATGGCACGAGTGTCACCCTCAACGCGACGCCAAATGTCGGCTACACTTTTGTCAATTGGACCGAAGCCGGCGTGTCCGTCAGCGCGAGCCCGGTTTACACATTCAACGTCAGCGCGAATCGCACGCTCGTGGCAAATTTCGCCGCCGGACACATCATCAGCGCTAGCGCAAATCCTGCCTCGAGCGGCACGATCAGTGGCGCGGACACCTACGCGCCGGGCGCGGGTGTTACCCTCCATGCGACGCCGAATCCTGGCTACACTTTCCTCAACTGGACTGACTTGCTCGGCACGGAAGTGAGCACCAGCGCGAGCTACAGCTTTACCGCGACCTCGAACGGTCTCTACACGGCGAATTTCGCACTGATCCCGCTCGGCATTTTGTTCGACTTTGACACTGCCGCGCCCGCTCCAGTCGCGGGCGCGCCGCTTCCTCTCCTTCAGACGAAGTTGGGCTACAGCACCACCTTGAGTTCACCGACACCAGGTGCCTATCAAATCACCACCGAGGCCGCGAGTGGGCGCGTGCTCTCCAAATTCAGCGGCAACTACCTCGAAGCATTGCTCGATGCCTCCATGCTCGTCATTCAGCTCGATCAATCGGTCACGGGTGTGAGCCTGGATTTCGCCACGGTGGAGCCGCTGACCGTCGTGATGCCTTCGAATCTCCAACTCACGGCCTATGACACCACCAGCGGCGTGCCTGTGAGCGTTGGCACCGGCATCGCACATGGCACCGTCACGGCTGGTGATACGCTGCCGGTCGGCACACTGAATTTCAACCCTGCTGGCGGCAGCTTTGATCGGATCGTGCTGCAACTCCCAGACGCGCCCGTCGGCGCAGTGAGATTCCTCATCGATAACATCAAAGTGAGCCCCACAGCCAGTACTGGCGGCTCCATGCAGCTCACGAATCCCAACTGGAACATCACGCTCACCGATTTCGGCTATTCGGACTTCCTCCTCGACAACACGCCTGGTTTTGAAGGCCGTGAATACCTCAGCGGCGAGTGGGGCAGTGCCGTGGCTTACACGCGTGGCAATGGTCATCTCGTGGCACCGAAGTGGCTAGAGCCGAATTTTCTTTTCCCCGACTGGAAGACAAACTCTGACTTCCATGTCGTGCAGGGCATCCATCTCCTGGGCAACAATCTCGACGGTCTACCCATCGCACAATCCGTCATCTCGAATGGCGATTTGGAGATCACGCTGCGCTTTGAAATGGTCGATACCGTCACCGGCACGCCAATGGGTGTGAAACCCGCCAGCGCTGCGGGTGTCGGCCTATCCGTGAATAGCAATCGCTACGTCATGAATCAGACCTTTACCGTCAAAAACATCAGCGGGGCTCAGATCACGGATGTGCAGCTCTTCCAGCTCCTGCACGGCTTTATCTCGCAGCGTGGCCAATACGACAACCGCGGCTATCCTGGCAAACTGCCGCAGTATCAGTATGACATGACGATGAGCGGCATCGATGCGGGTGCTGCGGGCAATCAAAGCTCTAGCATCGGCTTGGAGGATCTCATTGGCTTCCATTCGAAGGTCGCGCCGAGTGCTTTTGAGATCGGCCACTACGGCATCGAGGGCGATGGCCTCGACAATCACTCCGTCGGCAAGCCCAGTGACGGTGTGCACCTTTCCATCGAGGACAATTGGCAAACCCCACCTTACCTCGCCCGCAAAAATCGCGATAACTTCGCGCCTGCGAACCACTGGATCTCCGGAGCGCAGCGCTGGGAGCTCGGCAGCATCGCCGCTGGTCAAAGTGTGAGCTTCGACATCGTTCTCAGCCTGCTCACCGGCACCAAAGTCGTCATCGAAGGCGGCGGTGGAAGCACCACCGGTGGTGGAAGCTGCAATGGCGGCGCTACCCACAGCGGAGGTGTTGATTTCGAATTCGAGGACATCGACCAGGAAGGCACCTTCTTCGGCGAATACAGTGAAGCCGACGACGACGAAATGCTCGAGCGGGAAGTCGAGGGCGAATTCAGCCTGCCGAGCTTCGAAACGCCGAACGGCACCCGCAAACAGCGCTGGAATCTCCAATACAGCGGCGCGCACACCGGCAACATCAAACTCAAATTTGCCTACAACCCCGCGCTGCTCCCCGCCGGCTACGATGAGAATCAGCTCGTCATGTATCACTTCAACAACGGCGTCTGGGAAAAGCTTCCGTGCAAAGTCAACCCCGCCACCAACACCATTGAAGCCATCACCCCAAGCCTAAGCCCGTTCATGCTTGGTGTGAACGATGTCGTGGTGAAGCCGAATGTGTCGGTCTCAGGACGCACACCAGGCTCGCTCGATGTCTCCTGGCCGGATTCCTTCCTTGGTTGGCAGCTGCAAGAGAGCACAAATCTGAGCACCTGGACCAATTCCTCCCGCCCGGTCGTGAATGAGAATGGCCTCAGCCAGGTCTCCTTCCCCTCCAATGGTGGCACCTTCTTTTTCCGACTGATCCGCCCATGATCGCCACCATCATCGACTTCTCCTTGAGGAACCGGTTCCTCGTTATCATCGGTTCTTTGCTGCTGCTCGGAGCCGGAGTTTTCTCCGCCATGCATCTGCCCGTGGATGCGGTGCCGGACATCACCAACACGCAGGTGCAGATCAACACGGCCGTAGCGGGTCTTGCCCCGGAGGAAACGGAAAAATTGGTTACCTATCCGCTAGAACTCGCACTCGCTGGTATCCAGGGCGTGGAGGAGTTTCGCTCCCTCACCAAATCTGGTCTCTCGCAGGTCACCCTCGTGTTTCGAGATGGTTTTGATATCTTCCGTGCCCGCCAGCTGGTCAGCGAACGTCTGGTGCAGGTGGAGCTGCCGCCTGGCCTGACCCCGCAGATGTCTCCGATCAGCACAGGCCTCGGCGAGATCTTGTACTACACGCTTGATTACCAAACCGCGGCTCCGCAACGCAAAGAGACCCGTGAGCGCCAGCTCATGGCGCTGCGGGATGCGCATGACTACATTGTGAAACCGTTCTTGCGCACGATCCCCGGTGTGGCGGAGGTGAATAGCAGTGGCGGATATGAGCGACAGCTTGTCATCCTGCCCAAGCCAGAAGCCTTGGTGAATGCGGGCATGACCTTTGGTGAACTGGCGGACATCATTGGTCAGAATGTGGACAATGCCGGAGGCGGCGTCATTGAGCGCGGTGATGATCGTGTGCTCATTCGCGGTGTCAGCAAGGTGGCAAGCGCAGAGGACATCTCGAACCTGCCCTTGAAGTTCGCGGCGGGTGTGGAGCCCTTGAAGGTTAAAGACCTCGCCGAGGTTGGCATTGGCAGCAGCGTGCGCACCGGCTGCGCCGTCGAAAACGGCGAAGAGGCCGTGCTGGGCACGGTGATGATGCTCGCCGGTGAAAACAGCCGCATCATCAGCAAGCGCGTCGAAGAGAAACTCGGCGAGTTGCAGGCCAAACTGCCTCCAGGCCTCGAGATTCGCATCCAGTATGCTCGCAGTGAAGTCGTGGATCGGACCATCGACACAGTGAAGCACAACCTCCTGGAAGGAGCCGTTCTTGTCGTAGTCGTGCTGCTGCTTTTGCTTGGGAACTGGCGCGCGGCCCTCATCGTGGCAATGGCCATTCCGCTGTCTTTTCTCTTCGCGCTCATTGGCATGACGTTCGGCGGCGTGTCAGGCAATTTGATGTCGCTCGGTGCGGTCGATTTTGGGCTCATCATTGATGGTGCAGTGGTGATGGTTGAAAATATCGTCCGTGTGCTCGGTGAAAGGCAGCATGAGCTTGGCCGAAAATTGAACGCAAAGGAACGCCTGGCGGCGGTGCGGGAGGCCGGCGAACAAGTGGGCAGCCCGATGTTTTTCGGCGTGCTCATCATCACGCTCGTTTATCTGCCCATCCTCGCGCTCACTGGAATCGAAGGAAAAATGTTCCACCCCATGGCGATCACGGTCATGCTGGCTCTTGGTGGCGCCTTGGTACTTGCGCTCACGCTGATGCCTGCCTTGTGCTCACTACTGCTGCGCGGCCACATCAGCGAAAAGGACAACTTCCTCATGCGCTGGGCCAAAGCAGCCTATCAGCCCCTGCTCGGTCTCGCGTGGAAACTACGCTGGGCCGTCATCGCTGGTGTTGCAGCCCTACTGGTCGGCACCGTGATGATCTTTATGAGCCTGAAGCAAGAATTCGTGCCCACGCTCAACGAAGGTTCTTGGACGGCGATGGTCTATCAGCCTGCGAACACCAGCCTGAAGACCTCATTGAAGCGCTGCATCCAAACGCAGCAGTATCTCATCAACAAAGTCCCTGAGGTGACGCGCACCTTTGCTCGCATCGGCACCAGCGAAGTAGCGACCGATCCCATGTCACCAGGCGAATACGATCTCTACATCTTCTACAAACCACGTGAGCAGTGGCGCCAAGAAAACGGTAAGCCGGTCTCGCGTGATCGGCTGGCCGAACTCGTGCGTGATGAACTCGCCAAAGAGGTTCCCGAGCAAGACTACGACTTTGCCCAGCCTATCCAAATGAGGTTTAATGAGATGCTCGAAGGCTCCCGTGCCGATCTCGCTGTGCGCATCTTTGGTGAGGACTACGACACAATGGAAAAAGTAGCGGGTGAGGTTAAAAGGATCCTCGAAGGCCTTGATGGCACGAATAACGCCGAATTTGAAAGCCAGGGGCGAGTGCCTGTGCTCGAAATTCGCGTGGATCGTGCGGCGATGTTAAAATTCAACGTCGAAGCCGCTGAAGTGAATGCCGCCATCACCACTGCCATGGCTGGACACACAGCGGGGAGCTTGATGGAGCAGAATCGACGTCGCGCCATTGTGGTGCGACTACCGGAAACGCTCCGCAATGATCCGGAAATCTTGAAGGCGTTGCCCGTGCGCACGCAGGACGGTGGATTGATCACGCTGGGCCGTTTGGCTGAGTTCGTTGAAGTGCCACAAGTGGATGCCATCGGCCGCGAATCGGGTCACCGCCGAGTCGGCCTGAATGTCGATCTCGCCGGAGGCACAGACAGCGAGGCTTACGTGACCGCAGCACGTGAAAAGATCAAAGCAGCGATCCAGATGCCAGACGGTTATCGTGTCGAGTTCGGAGGTCAGTTTGAGCATCTTCAGGAGGCACGAGCGCGGCTCATGATCGTCGTGCCGCTGGCCTTGCTGCTTATTTTTGTGCTGATCCACAGCGCCTTCAAAAGCGTGACACAGGCACTCATCATCTACACCGGCATTCCGCTTGCCATCACCGGTGGCGTGGCCGCACTCTGGTTGCGTGACTTGCCCTTTAGCATCAGTGCGGCCATCGGCTTCATCGCGCTTTGTGGCGTGGCTGTGCTGAATGGGGTGGTGCTGATCAGCTGCTTCAATCAGCTCCGCCATGAAGGCCGAAACGCAGCGGCAGCGGTGAACGAGGGCAGCTTGCAGCGCCTGCGCCCGGTTTTGATGACTGCGCTTGTGGCCAGCCTAGGCTTCATTCCCATGGCGATCAGCGAGGGTGCTGGTGCGGAGGTGCAGCGTCCACTGGCCACCGTGGTGATTGGTGGCATTGTCAGTAGCACGTTTTTAACACTGTTTTTGCTGCCAGTGTTGTATCGCTGGTTAGTCCTCCCAGCTCCGCAGCACAGTTCAAATCTAGAAAATTGAATGATCGACATCTTGCCTTGTTTACGCTCTACCTTTTGCGTTTAACGCGATTCGCTATCTTATGGATGATACCACTGAAGTCTTGCTCAGTCAGTTAGGACTTCGTCCCAGTGCGGTCTTGGCTCCGTTATTTTTGCCCGCCATCACACTGCCAGCCGCAGAACAGTTTCGCTTCGATTCTAGCTATCAGGTCTATGATGAAAGCGATGGGCGCATGTTTGTGGAGTCTTACTATTACCGGGGAGAAATGTTTTTGTCCGAGGATACCAGCTTCCGCTTTCAGATGCTCAGGGATGCCATCACGGGATCTTCCCCCATGGGCGCGCTTCCAGGTGGCACACAGCCTTTCTTGGTCGAGCTGGACGACGTGCGCAATGGAGTGGTCGCCGCAATATCTCAGCAGCTCAGCGATCATCGTGTGGAGCTGGAGCTTTCTCATAGCAGGGAGAGCGACTACCTTTCTCAAGGCTTCGCATTGAATGATCGCTGGGAACTTAACCAAAAAAATACCACGGTCACTTTTGGCTTCAATTACCTCAACGATACCATCGCGGTTCGTGGCACCGACGACCAGAACAAGAGAAGCTACGATTTTTTCCTGGGTGCCTCGCAGCTGCTGGATCGTGATACGATTCTCTCCGCCAATTTGACACTCGGTTATGCTGAAGGTTACCTGAGTGATCAATACAAAGTCATTCAAAGGAATGAATTCTTTGGCGGTATTCCGATCACGAGTATTTATCGTGAAAATCGTCCAGCCAGTCGACTTCGAGCCGTAGTTCAGCTGCAAGGTACACGTTTCTTTGATGGGGCGAATGGTGCATTGGACGCCATTGTCCGCCTTTCCCAAGACGATTACGGGGTCTTCTCCCAAAGCCTGCAAGTCGAGTGGCGGCAGGGATTTTGGAAAAGGTTCGAGATGACACCGTTCTTTCGTTGTTACCAGCAAACAGCCGCTGATTTTTTCTATAACTCACTGAATGAAGTGAGCATCGATGCCCCTCAGGAATTCCCTGATGGCAGCGGCCCCAACTACTCTGCGGACTACCGGCTGTCATCCATGATGACCATGAGCGTGGGTGCAAAGGCTCGGTGTCGTTTGGGGGAAAATGTCGCCCTTTCCATGGCTTATGAGTATTACGCCATGGCAGGCATTGGCCATGATCAGGCCCCCGAAGCTGCCTATCCGACCGCGAGCATGTGGACCTTTGGATTGAACTTCACTTTCTGAATCAACGAGATGCCGAAAACTATTCAACCCCTTGCCCTAAAGGCCGATGCACGTGGTGTGCGGAGTGTGGCTTTTCGTGCCTTGGGCACGAATTGCATGATCCAGTTTCGTCTTCAGGACGACAAGCGGGCGTTGCAATTCGTGGCGGACGCCTTGGATTGGCTGGCAGCTTTTGAGGCTAAATTCTCTCGATTCAAAGCGGATTCCTTGGTGTCCAAGATCAATCAGGCTGCCGGCAAAGACTGGGTGCATGTGGATGCAGAGATGGACAAGATGCTCGATCTCGCAGATGCCATGCATCAGCTCACGGGTGGTGTGCTGGACGCGGCCATGTTACCCCTCATTCAGCTCTGGGATTGGAAGGTGGTGCATGAACGATTGCCCAGTGAGACGGATATCATCCAGGCGGTCTCCTTATCCAGATGGCAAGAGGTGAAGCGCAAACGTGGTCGTGTCTTTTTGCCACGAGAAGGCATGGGCTTGGACTTCGGTGGTTTTGGCAAAGAGTATGCGGTTGATCAACTGGTGATCATGGCCAAACGCCATGGCATTGAAGATGGATTGATTGATCTCGGACGTGATCTGTATGCAATGGGCGGGAATGGTGTTCACCCCTTCTGGCATGTCGGCATTCAAGATGGTGTGCAGACAGAAAAGTGCGTCGGTGGTCTCGCTGTCTCCAATTATGCTGTCTGCGCTTCTGGCGACTATGCGCGCCGCTTTGAGCATCAGGGGGTTCGTTATGGTCACATCTTGGATTTGCGAACCGGTTGGCCGGTGCGCCATGGACTGCGTGCGGTTTCCGTCATTGCACCGAGTTGCTTAATGGCGGGTGTGTATTCGACCGCCATTTTTGTCATGGGTCTCGTGGAAGGGCTTCGTTTTGCCGAGAAGGCCCCGCAGCTGGAAGCCTGCTTGCAAGATGATCGAGGCCTTCATGTCACTCGCGAGTTCCGAAAATTCCAAGTGCAGTCAGCCTAACTAGAAAATACATCAGCATGATAACTTTTGCCCACCTGATGAAAGGTATCTTACACATAACTCTGATCAGCATCACCCTGGCTTCAGCTTTGGGATCTGAACCAAAAGTCGGCAATGCACTTCCAGATCTGGCCTCCCTTCTGCCTGGTCAATCCTTGCCTACTTATCGTGGCAAAGTCGTGCTTGTGGACTTCTGGGCGTCCTGGTGTGCGCCTTGTAAGGCATCCTTCCCTGCCTTGTCTAAATTACACCAAACCTACGCCAAGCAGGGCCTCGTGATCATCGGCATTGGCGTCGATGATGAAGCATCGGCTTATCGGACGTTCACTGCGCGAAACAAGGTTTCCTTTTCCTTGGTTCATGATGCCCAACATCGAGCCGCTGAGTATTTTAATCCGCCAACCATGCCAACCAGTTATCTAATCGATCGCAACGGAGTGATTCGTTACCTTCATCAAGGCTTCAAGCTCGGCAAAACCGATGACGAATACGCGGGCGAGATCGCTAAGCTGCTTGCGGAATGAGTTTCTCCCCATCTTCAACCCTCATGAAACCTATTCTTTGCATCGCTTTTCTAGCAGCCTTGTGTTTGTCCAGCTGCTCATCTCAACTAGTGCGAGTGAAGCCCTATGAACGAGGCCATCTCGCCAATCCTTTAATGGATGCCGGTCGTGACCCCCTGCTGCTGACCATGACGCAACATGCCTACTTTTCCCGTGAAGCAGCCTTTGGCGGTGGTGGTGTCGGTGGCGGCGGCTGTGGCTGCAACTGATCTATCTTTTACACACCCTGAACCTTCGATCCCAACCTGACTGATATGAATGCACGCCCCTTTTTCCCCACATTGAAAAGACTCATCAAGCGAGCGAGCTCCTTGCTTATGCTCTTCCAGCGCACGCCAGCAGCTCAGTTGCTGGTGCCCGCAGAGTTCAACCTCGCAGGATCGGCTGCCCTCATGGAAGCGAGTAAGCTTGCCATCGTGACCGTGGCGGGCCTGGGTGCTTACGATAGCGTCGCGGGAGCAACGAGTCTGACGCAGATCGCTGGAGATCTCAATGTATGGGCAGGTCAGCCAATGTCTGCGACTTTTCAGGTTACTGGTAGCCCAAGCACGCCAAAATCATGGCGCATCGTAAACTCGCCAGATACCATTCCATCAGGGCTATCTTTACCAAACATTCAAAATAGCGTGAACGCGATTTCGGGAACGACGAACGTGTTAGGGACTAGATCTGTGATTGTCGAGGCTTGGGAGAAGCTAAACTTTGGCGGTGGACGTGTGCAACGTAGCATTACCATCGTCGTCGCAGCCCCAGCGGCTTCTATTGCTACCAATCCCGCCTCCACTACCATCAACAGCGGCCAGACTGCTACATTGAGCGTGCTGGCTGCGGGTAAGCCTGGTTTCACCTATACTTGGTTTCGTGGACTGATGGGCGATACTAGTAATCCTGTGGTAGGAGCCACGAACGCTTCGTTCACTAGCCCTCCACTAACCACTACCACCAGCTACTGGGTGCGGGTGACGAATACGGAAAACCCTACGGGCGCGTTCTCTACCACGGCCACCGTCACCGTGCGGCAGCCTGCGGCCATCGTCACGCAGCCTGTCTCCATCGCTATTCCCGCAGGCACGACGACCACTCTGACCGTGGGTGCCTCGGGCACAGGCCCGCTCGCCTATCAGTGGTTTCAAGGGTTAAGCGGTGATACTTCCACGCCACTGCCTGGCACAAATAGTGATTCTTTCACCACGCCAGTGCTGACGACCACCACAAATTACTGGGTGAAGGTAACCAATGATGCGAACTTGGCTGGCGCGGCATCCAATACCGCCAACGTCACCGTGCTGCTACCGGACCCAACTATGGTGACTTCTGCCACACTACCAACGGGGCGTGTGAGTACTGCCTACACAACCACTCTAACGGCGGTGGGCGGTAAGGAGCCCTACACGTGGGAGGTGACGGGTGGTTCACTGCCCTCAGGTCTAGTCCTTGGCACGGACGGTGTGCTGTCGGGCACCCTAGGAGCCACGGTGGGCAGCAGCAGCTTTACCGTTCAGGTTAGGGATCAAGATGCCAAGACGGATTCACGCGTCTTTAGCCTGAGGGTTAGCGATCTCGCGGTCACCACGGCAAGCCTACCTAACGCGGTGAAAAGCACGGCCTACACGTCCACTTTAGTCGCGAGTGGTGGCACTGCACCCTACACGTGGACACTTCATGGGGGCACTCTACCGAGTGGAATGAGTTTGAGCACGATGGGGGTGCTCTCGGGGACTCCTGCATCTAGTGGTGACGTGGCGATTCAGGTGCGTGTCACAGATAGCACCGGTTTTTCCATCACCCGAGCGCTGGTGTTGCCTGTATCGGGTACGTTCATCCGCCCGGTGCTGGACCCGATCACTTTTCCTGTCATCACAGTGGGCACTCCTTTTAGTTATGCCGTTACGGCTCAGAATTACCCACGCACCTTCACCATCACCGGGTTGCCGAGAGGGCTGCGCGTAGGTGCGAATGGAGCCATCACGGGCCTGCCTGAGGTCTCCGGCGTCTTCAATGTGCAGGTGCGGGCCGCGAATAGCGCAGGCAGCAGTGCCCTCGTGACGACGCGACTCACGGTAAAGGCCCTACCCAGAAATTTCGTCGGCTCGTTCGGAGGCATCATCAGCCGTCATAGCACGAGCAACCGTGGCCTCGGTGGCCAGTTTAGCCTGACGGTGACCCAAAGCGGCGTTTACACCTTACGAATCATCGGCGCCATGCCAACCACGACACCGACGCTGGGTGCTTCGGCTAGCACTTCCATTACCGGTAGGCTTGCCGCCAGCGCACCTCACATCACCGCCACCTTGGCTGGAGCGGAGGTGAGACTTACGCTCGACAGTGCCAGTGGTGATTTCAGCGGCTCCGTCGGGCTTGCCACCGTCAGCGGTTGGCGCGCTGTCTGGAATACCAGCGCGAATCCTGCCGAGCATTTTGCCGGCTACTACAGCATGGCGTTGGAGCTTTCTGATCCACTTGATGACGGCGTGGTCAGCATTCCTCAGGGTAGTGGCTACGCCACCTTTACGGTGACTCAGGGCGGCACGCTTACTGTCGTGGGGAAAACAGCGGATGGAGAAAGCATCACCACATCCAGTTTTCTCAGCGATTCGGGTGATTTCTGGCTCTTTTCGCCCTTGTACAAAAATGCGGGTATCCTGCATGGCCTGCTGGCGGTCACTGCCGATCCTCAGGGCGAATTTGCAGGCAATGCCATCAGCGGCCTGTTGGCTTGGTTGAGGCCTACCACGGTCTCTCGCACTTATGCAGCGGGTTTTGGCCCTTTGACGCTGGCTGCCATTGGTAGTTATCTGGCTCCTGCCCCCACCGGTAATGTCATTCTGGGTCTTCCTGATGCAGGAACGGTCAGCCTTCGTTTCACGGATGCAGGCCTAGCCAATTCAACGGCAAATCCAGATCTCAATGTGACTTACACGGACGACAACAAAGTCGTGCTACCCTCCGTGGCAGCTAACCCTAGTAAGGTCGCGCTTACGCTGAATGCGAATACAGGAGCCGTGGCCGGTAACTTCACATTGGTCGAGTCGGGCACGCAATTCACTCGATCAAAAGTGCCCTTTCAGGGCCAAGTGGTGCGCCTTCCAGGAGGCGAGATCAAGGCGGTGGGTTACTTTTTGCTTCCACAAATTCCCTCAGGCGCACAAAAACCGAATGATACCGATATTCTCTCCGGTGGAGTTCAGCTTCAGCAATCCACGCTTTAGTTTTTTGCTGGAATCTGTGGTGAGGCGCTGCGTTTCACAAAACCATGCGCCTTCTGGTTTTCCTCGTTGCCCTCTGCCCTTTGCTCTCCGCTTTCGCGGCTCCGCCGCGTCCCAACATCATTCTCTTCTACACCGACGATCACGGCCACGCCGATCTCGGCGTTCATGGCGTGGTGAAGGACATCAAGACGCCGAACCTCGATGCGCTGGCACGCAGCGGCGTGGTGGCGACGCATGGTTACAGCACCGCGCCGCAATGCGTGCCCTCGCGTGGCGGGTTGATGACGGGGCGCTTTCAGGGGCGCTTTGATCTCGATAACAACGGCTCTGCGCTTGACGGGTTCAACAAGCAGACCACCATCGCCACGCGACTGCAAAACGCGGGCTACGCCACGGCGCAGTTCGGCAAGTGGCACCTCGGACCCACGGAGGCGATCACGAAGCATGGCTTCAAGCATGTGTTCTCGCAGAACGCGCAGCGTCCCTTCTCGGCGAACATCACGCTCGATGGCCAGGACCGCCCGATGAGCGATCTGCCGCCGAGCGAGTATCACCTTGATGGTTGCTCGAAGGCCGCCGCAGCGATCATCGAGCGCTACAAGGACCAGCCCTTCTTCCTCTACGTGGCCTATCGCGGCCCGCACACGCCGCTGGATGCGCCGAAGCGCTACATGGACCGCTTTCCCGGCGAGATGCCGGAGCGACGCCGCGCCGCGCTGGCCATGCTTTCGGCCATCGATGACGGCGTGGGCCTCATCACGAGCACTTTGAAGAAACACGGCCTCACCGAGAAGACGCTCATCTTCTTCATCGGCGACAACGGCGCTCCGCTGAAGATCCACAAGGTCGATTCGCCGCTCCAGGGCGACGCAGGCGGCTGGGACGGCAGCCTGAACACACCGCTGAATGGCGAAAAAGGCATGCTGGCCGAAGGCGGCATGTCCACGCCGTTTTTGATCGCCTGGCCCGGCACCATCCCCGGCGGGCAGGTTTATGAGCATCCCGTGAGTGCACTCGATGTCGCCGCGACGGCAGTGAAAGTGGCTGGAGCTTTAGCTCCAGAGGATGCGGCTAAAGCCGCAACCACTTTGGATGGCGTGAACCTCCTCCCGCATCTCACCGGTGAAAACAAAGTGCCGCCGCACGACGCGCTCTACTGGCGCTGGATGGCGCAGAGCGCCGTTCGTGAAGGAAACTGGAAACTTCTGCGCGGTGGTGATCGCGAATACCTCTACGACCTCGCCACCGACCGCGAGGAAAAGCACAACCTCGCCGCGAAGCACCCCGAGATCGCCACGCGACTCCGCGCGAAGCTCAAAACCTGGGCCGACGGTCTCACGCCACCCGGCATGGCGCTCGGCCCCATGGCCGCGACTTGGAACGACTACTTCGATCACTACCTCGAAGGCAAAATCAAAGCGCCGCCCGTCGAAGCACCCGACTCCACGGCATCGGAAACCCAAGGCTGGGAAGCCCGCAATGGCAAGCTCACCGCCAAAGACGGCCTTTTCATCCTCACACCCGACAAGGCCGACAAACCCACCTTCATCACCAAAGCCAAGCTCAAGCTCGCCGGTCCCGTCACCGCCAAACTCGCCCTCAAAACCACCGCCACCGGCGAA
The DNA here is from genome assembly GCA_947507875.1 of Verrucomicrobiaceae bacterium. GTDB lineage: Bacteria > Verrucomicrobiota > Verrucomicrobiia > Verrucomicrobiales > Verrucomicrobiaceae > Prosthecobacter. The sequence continues at coordinate 30,195 of CANNQP010000007.1, forward strand.
GGTGCCATCGCCTGGCGTCTCGACGGCGACAAAGACTTCCTCTCCGCCAACCGCCGCACCTTCCCCCTCCAAGCCACCGCCGACTGGCAAACCCACACCCTCGAAATCCCGACCACCGGCCGCGTCATCCATGTGCGCGTGCATCTGCCCGCGGGAGGCGCGGAGTTCCGGGAGATCGAGTTGAAGGCGGGGAAGCGATGATTGACGCTCAGAGGTCAGTGATGTAAATCTTCCATCATGACTCGGACCCAGATCCAGCTGCCTGACGAACTCTACCAGCGTGCCAAAACCTTCGCCTCTCAGCGGGAGATTTCCCTCGCGGAGATGACTCGCAGAGGGCTGGAGTTGTTCCTTGCCCGCTTTCCTGAGGAAGCCCCTGGAAAGAAGGCCTGGAAACTACCGAAGGTGCGTAGTGGCGGCACCAAAGTCCCGCTTGAGGATCTGCATCGGATCGCCGCTGAGGATGAGGAAATCCGCAGCCTCGGTCAGCCATGATCTCCATCGACACGAATATCCTTTTTGCCGCCCTCGACGAGGATAACGACCTTCACAGCAAGGCATCCACCTTCATCAACCCGCTTCAGGATCGCGATGATGTCGTCATCAGTGAGTTCATGCTGCTGGAGCTCTACTGTCTGCTGCGCAATCCAGCCGTCCTGACCAAGCCACTCAGTGCTTCGGCAGCCGTCGATGTCTGTGAGGCCTTCCGGCACCATCCGAACTGGCAAGTGATCGGCTTCCCACCGGATAGCCGCAGCTTTCATGATCAGTTCTGGCCTCGACTCCGAGTCAAAGATGTCGCCCGCCGCCGTGCGTTTGATTGGCGAGCAGGACTCAGCTTGATTCAGCAAGGCGTCACCGAGTTTGCGACCGTGAACCTCAAAGACTTCCAAGGCTTTGGGTTCGCGCGGGTCTGGAATCCTTTAGCCTTGAAGTCTTGATAGACTCAAGGCTTCGCTTCTGGCATCGCCCCTTCTCCAAATCCGACACACTCTTTGCCGGAATGTCTGGCTCCTTGCGACGTTTCAAGCCGCGATGATCCGCATTCTCATCCTCTTCGCCCTCTGCCCTTCGCTCTTCGCGGTGCAGCCCAACATCCTGCACATCCTCGCCGATGACATGGGATGGAATGCGCTGAGCTGCTACGGCAACAAGGACCTGCAAACGCCGAACTTGGATCGGCTCGCGGCGCAGGGGATGCGGTTCACGCAGGCTTATGCGGATGCGCAGTGCTCGCCTACACGGGCGGCGTTTCTGTCGGGGCAATACGGGGCTCGCACCGGTGTGTTCAAGGTGTTGAACGAGAAGGAGCCGTCCTTTGCGCCGATGCGCTCGGCGGAGGCGAAGGATGCGTTGGGGCCGGAGACGGCCACGTTGGCGACCACGTTGCGCAAAGCGGGCTACACGACGGGGATCAGCGGCAAGTGGCACATCGCGAACAACTACGCCGTCGCAGCCCTGCGGAAGCGTGAAGGCTACTTCGATGCCTACGGCTTCGATTTTGCCGGTCCGGCGAATGGCAACGAGCATCACGAGGACAAAACCGTTACCGCCATCACGGATGACATCATCGGGTTCATCGAATCAAACCGCAGCAGGCCTTGGTTTGCGATTGTGTCGCACTTCAGCCCGCACACGAAGTTGGAAGCACCGGAGGCTTTGATCGCGAAGCAGGTCGCCCGAGGCTTCAAGCGGTCGGCGGACGATGAAGGCAAGTCCACCGAACGGCCCATCGCGAACTACCTCGCCATGCTGGAGCACCTCGACAACGAATTGGGCCGCTTGCTGGCGAAACTCGACGCCCTCGGGCTCCGGAGAATACGCTCGTGATCTTCACCAGCGACAACGGCGGCCTCTCTCGCGTGACCAACAACGCCCCGCTCCGCGAGGGCAAAGGCTCGCCCTATGAAGGTGGTATTCGCGTGCCGCTGATCGTGCGTTGGCCGGGCAAAGTGAAGCCAGGCGGCGAGTGTGACGTGCCGGTGCATGCGGTGGATTTTTATCCGACGTTTGCGAGTGTGGCTGAGACCCAAGCCGCCGCCACTTTAGATGGCGAGAGCCTCCTGCCGCTGTTCACGCAAACGGGCACGCTCCAGCGCCCGGCGTTGTTCTGGCATATGCCCACCTACACCACGAACTACGGTCGCACACCCTGCGCGGTCATTCGCGAGGGCGATTGGAAGCTCATCCACTGGTTCGGCGACTACCTCGATACCACCGGCTTCACGCCCGATGACAAACCCTACGGCAAACTCGTCGTCGGCCCGCGCACCGAGGTCTTCAACCTCCGCGAAGACCCCTACGAAACGCGCAACCTCGCCACCGACCGCCCGAAGAAAACCACGCACCTCACCAACGCACTGAACGCCTGGCTCAAACGCACCAAAGCCAAGCTCCCCACACCGAATCCCGATTTCAATGAGAAGCGCTGGTGGATGAGTACATCTGAGAAAAATGGGAAAGAGCAATAGGCATCCCCACATCTTCCGACATGACACGCCTCGTTTTCATCCTCTTCGCCCTTTGCCCTTCGCTCTTCGCAGCACCGCCAAACGTGCTCTTCATCATCGTCGATGACCTCACGACGACGTTGGGCTGCTATGGCAATGAAAGCGTCCGCACGCCGGGGATGGATGCGCTGGCGGCGCGTGGGGTGCGGTTTGCTCGGGCTTACACGCAGTTCGCGTTGTGCAATCCCTCGCGCTGCTCGTTTCTCACGGGTTGCTATCCGGAGAAGACGGGCGTGATGGATCTCAGCACGAGCTTGCGAAAGGCGCTGCCGGATGAGGTGACGCTGCCGCAGCACTTCAAAGACCACGGCTATGCCACGGGGCGTGTGGGCAAAGTCTTCCATGTGCCGGATCCGAAGACGAAGCTCGATGTCGAACTCGGCTCCGCGCTGCACAAGGACAACGAAATCCTCATCGAGGCCAAAAAGGCGAGCGATCCCGATGACAAACCACGCTCGAAGGCCAAAGGAGAGGGCTACAACCGCACTTACGCGGCCTCATCGCGTCCAGCGGCCGATTTTACCGATTACGCCATCGCGGACGATGCCATCGCCACGCTAGAGCAGTTCAAGGCGAAGCCGTTTTTCCTCGCGGTGGGCTTCATTCGGCCGCACACGCCGTTTGTGGCCCCGAAGTCGTTCTTTGAGGCCATCGACAAGACCCAGCTCACGCTGCCGCCGTTCTATCGCGAAGGCGGCGAAGACCTCACGCAACTGCCCAAAGCCTCGCTGCGGCCCAACAACAACGTTTTCCGCTACGCCCCTCCCAATCGCGATGAGGCCCGCGATGCGTTGCAGGCCTATCTGGCCTCCACGAGCTTCGTGGACTCGCAAATCGCCCGCGTGCTCGAAAAGCTCCGCGAACTGCATCTCGCCGATAACACCATCATCGTGCTCACCGGCGATCACGGCTATCAACTCGGCGAACACGGCCTGTGGGCCAAGCAGACGCTTTTTGAAGGCGCGAATCATGTGCCGCTCATCATCGCCGCGCCCGGTGTGAAGCCCGGTGCCCGCAGCGGCCTCGCCGAGCAGGTGGACATCTACCCCACGCTCTGCGATCTCGCCGGATTGCCCAAGCCCAAGCATCTGCAAGGCCGCAGCCTGAAGCTCATGCTCGACGATCCCGCTACGAAGGGAAAGCAAGTCGCCATCAGCACCATGATCGCCCCGCACACCAAACAACGCGGCCACAGCCTGCGCACCGACGCCTTTCGCTACATCACCTGGGAAGGCGGCGAAGAACTTCTCTATGATTTGCGCACAGATGCTGATGAGTTACACAACCTCGCCAAACAACCCTCACAGGCCGAGCGCCTGACGCGGATGCGGGAGCGGCTCGCGGCACATTTGAAAACAGTCACTTTGCCATGAAGCCTCTTCTTTTACTCATTGTTTCCTCATTCACCATTCTGCATTCGTCATTTTCGGCGCAGCCCGACTCCGCCAAGGCTTTGACGGGCAAGCCCAACATCATCGTCATCCTCGCCGACGATCTCGGCTGGAGTGACACGACGCTTTATGGCACGACGACGTTTTACCAGACGCCGAACGTCGAACGACTCGCAAAGCGCGGGATGACCTTCACGCGAGCGTATTCGGCGAGTCCGTTGTGCTCGCCGACGCGCTCGGCCTTGCTCACTGGGCTAAGTCCGGCACGCACGGGGATCACGGTGCCGAATTGCCACGAGCCGCGGGTCGTTTTGCAGGCGACGACGGGCAAGAAGGCTCCTCCGGATCAAAAGGCGATCATGCCGGATCCTGTGACGCGGTTGAAGACGGAGTATCGCACGCTCGCGGAGACGTTGAAGGACGCAGGCTATGCCACGGCGCATTTCGGGAAGTGGCACCTCGGGCCGGAGCCGTATTCACCGCTGCAGCAGGGCTTTGATTTTGATCTGCCGCATCATCCGGGGCCGGGGCCTGCGGGCAGTTTTGTCGCGCCGTGGAAGTTTGCGAACTTCAAAGAGAAGTCGCCGGGCGAGCACATCGAGGACCGCATGGCGGCGGAGGCCGTGGCGTGGATGGAGCAGCAGAAGGAGAAGCCGTTTTACCTGAACTACTGGATGTTCAGCGTGCATGCGCCCTTTGACGCGAAGAAGGCAAACATCGAGACGCATCGCGGTCGCGTTGATCCGAAGGACGCGCAGCGCAGCCCGACCTACGCGGCGATGATTCAGAGCATGGACGACGCCATCGGCACGCTGCTCGACGGTCTCGACCGGCTGAAGCTGGCCGACAACACGATCATCATCTTCACCGCCGACAACGGCGGCAACATGTATAACGAGGTCGATGGCACCACGCCCACCAGCAACCGCCCGCTGCGCGGTGGCAAGGCGACGATGTTTGAAGGCGGCACGCGCGTGCCTTGCGTGATTGTTTGGCCTGGAACCGCTGCTCCGGGAAGTCGGAGTGATGCTCTGGTGCAGAGCGAGGACTTTCACCCAACGCTGCTTGAAGGCTTGCAAAGTAGCCATCTCGCTCCGCGAGATGAGCAGAGCGCTCCGCCAGCCAACAAAGCGCCCAATTCATCGAAGACGCCTTCTGCAAAAGAAAGCCCTAAGCTCGTCTCGCGGAGAGAGACGGCTAGTTTCGACGGCCACAGCATCCTTCCTGCCCTGAAAGGCGATACGCTGGCTGGCAAAGCGGTCTTCCAATACTTTCCGCACAATCCCGGCGTGCCGGACTGGCTCCCGCCGGCCGTTTCGGTGCATCGCGATGACTGGAAGCTCATCCGCCTCTTCCACGGCGGTGAAAACGGCGCGCATCGTCACCTGCTCTTCAACCTGCGCGACGATCTCGGCGAAAAGAACAACCTCGCGGCGCAGAAGCCCGAACTCGTGGACGAACTCGATGCCTTGATCGAAGGCTTCCTCATCGACACGAAGGCCGTCGTGCCTGTGCCGAACCCGGCGTTTGATCCGGCAAAGTATCGACCCGAACTCGAAGGCAAGCAGCAGTCGAAGGGCAAAGCCAAAGCGCCTGCGAAGTCTGCCGCCAAAGGCAAGGACGATGGCGATCCTGCGCTGCAAGGATGGAAGGCCCGCGATTGCCAAGCAGCGGTCAAAGACGGCACCCTGCGCCTCACGAAGATCGGTTCCGCGTGCTTCCTCGGTTTCGCCGCCGGCAAGCACAGTGGCCCCACGACTGCGAAGTTCCGCATCAAGGCCAAAGCCGGTTCCAGCCACTTCGATTGGCTCCCAGGCGGTGTTGGCAGCAAAGAGCAACGCGTCGATTTCACGCTCAAAGGCGGCGATTGGGAGGAAATGACCGTCGAACTGCCCGCCGAAGGCCCGCTTGGCATCGTGAGGCTTTATGTGCCGATGCAGGACACACCGGTCGAAATCGACGGGATCGAGCTCACGTCGAAAAACGGCTCCAAGCCGACGCGGACGGGGTTTTGAGATTACTCCAGCGTCTTGATCTTCAGATTCCGATACCACACCGGTGCCTGGGCTTTTCCGTGCAGGCCTTGAAGGCCGATCGGACCGCTGCGCGCGAAGTCTTTGAGCGCTTTCTTGAATTTGTTCGGCGTGCCGTCCGGGTTCTTGCCGACCTCGGGCCAGTTGTCCAGGTTCGCATCGATCACGGTCTCGCCGTTGAAGACCACAGTGACCTGCGGGCCTTTGCAGGTGATGGTGTAGCGGTTCCATTCGCCGACGGGCTTCGCCACGCTTTTGCTCGGTGGCATCGCGTCGTAGATCGCGGCGACCATGCCGTATTTGCTGCCGTCCGCGCTGTCGTGAACCTGGATTTCGAGCGCGGCGAGGACATTCTTGATATCACCGGAGCGCAGGAAGACACCGCTGTTCGACTCCTTGGCCACTTTGAACTCGAGGTCGAGGATGAAGTCGCCATACGATCCCTTCGTCCAGAGCGTGTCGTGGTTTTTGGCGACGAGTTCGTTGCCCTCAAACACCCACCCCGCTGCATCGACGGCGTTGGAGAGATCTGCGACGAAAAGATCCTTCCAGCCGGTGGTGTCGGGATGCTCGGCGGAGAAAGCCAGCGAGGAAAACAGTGCGAGGAGGGCGGCGGAGAGTTTCATGAATTAGGTTGGTTTCAGTTGCCAGCGCACAGAGCCTGCGGGCATTTATTTGTCGAGAAGGATTTCCTTGAGCACACGGCCGTCCTGCTGCGGGAGCTTGAGGTTCATGAGCTGCGCAATCGTTGGTGCCACGTCGAGATTGGCCATGCGGTCGAGCACGACGCCTTTCTTGATGCCGCGTCCGCTGGCGATGAAGATGCCATCGAGCTCGGGGTCGCCGCTGAAGAAGCCATGCGTGCCACCGTAGTTCGTCGTGGGCGTGGTCACGGCATCTCCTGCGGCGGCGTTGTTGAAGGCGTGGTCGGCTTTGGCATAGAGCACGAGATCGCCCATTCCCTGGTTTTCCTCCGGCGTAGGCATGCCGAGGGTGTGGCCGTCTTTACCTTCGATCACACGTTCAACGCCCTCGGTCTGCTCGAACATGGCCTTGAGCTTCGGCAGCAGCTCGGCCTTGCGGGCGGGATCGTTCACATAAACGAAGGCCATGCCGCCCTGCGTCATGGCATACGCATCGCAGGTGGTGATCGTGGGGCCAAGAGCGGTGGCGAGGCCGGCTTTCTTGAGCACGACGTTCGGATAGACATACTTCGACACCTTTTTGAAACCGTGATCCGTTGCGATGACGAAGGTGGTGCGGTCACGCAGGCCGCTTTCATCGACCGCCTTCACCAAATCGCCGACGAGCTTGTCCGCGTAAGCCAGCGCGGTGTGGCTGGCCATTGATCCGGGACCGTAGGTGTGATGCGTCGCGTCCGTGTTGAGTGTGTGGAAGAGCAGCAGGTTCGGTTTGTGCGTCTTGAAGATATGAATTGCGGCCTTGGTCCACATGTTGTCGAGAAAGGTCACGCTCCTGCGCTTCGGTCCGAGCTGCATCCACTCGATGTGCTCCGGCGTGATCGTGCCAGCGGTGATCATCTCCTTCACGACCGGACTTTCGGCTTCCGGCAGCTCCGCAAAGCTCCAAGTGATCGTGCCGGGTCGCGTGACGGCCACCCAGTCAGACTCCGCCGTGGTCAGGCCGTTCTGATGCGCAATGTCATACAACGTGGGCACATGCACCAGTCTCGACTTGTCCACCCATGGCTCGATTTTTGCTGGCTTGTTGCCATCCTGCCGCACGAGCAGACCGTTGAAGAGCACACCGTGCTTGCGTGGTTCCACGCCAGTGACGAGCGTCGTGTGGTTGATCCAGGTGATGGATGGGTTGCTCACCGTCATCGCTTTGGTGCTCGCACCTTCTGCGGCCAGTTTGCGGAGGTTCGGCACTTGCAGCGACGGATCGTTCCACATCCAGGCAGGGAAGCCGTCGAGGCTGATCAAGATGACGTGGTGCTCCTTGTTATCCGACTTCGAGCAGGCGTTCAAAACGAGCACAATGGCGATGCCGAGGACAAGAAGGGTATTAAGTTTCATCTGGGGCGAAGGTTACGTGTGCGTAACTCGTTTGCTTTCCCTTCATGAAGACCGCCATGTCCGGCCACGCTGGCGAAATCATCGCACACCGCAGCCTCAATAGTCTTCTGCGTCTAAAGGTGAAAAATGCGGTGATTGGGAAGAAATCACCGTCGAACTGCCCGCCAAACGCCCACTAGGCATCGTGCGGCTATTTGCCGATGCAGGAAACTCCGGTGGCAATCGACGGGATCGAGCATAGCTCAAAGGATCGTAACAAAGGGATGCGGAGCACTTTTTGACCAAAAAAACAGAGAACGCTTCTGATTTGTTGGTTATGCGAGGAACGCGTCTCAATAGCATTTCATTTTGTCTGAAAAAAGCATTGAGCGGAGTGCATTCGTGCCTGTCACAGAAGGCATACGTTTTTCATTCTTTCCCGAAGTGCACAGGACTCGATGGCTGCTTTACCTACTGCTCTTCATCGCCACGAGCTCCGAGGCGATGACTTTCGGTGTGGGTTTGTGGCAGGAGGAGAGGGATCAAGTGCACGACTGTGTGGACCTGAGTGATACATCTGAGGAATGGCGAGAAGGTTCTGGGACTCGTGGTGCGGATGATGCAACGCCAGAGCGAGCGGCTTTCGATCGAGTCGGCTTGAGCATGAGCGGTCAAGGGCCTCGCCGTTTGCATGGCGAGGTAGGTGCAAGACCTTGTGGCAAATTGCGCCGGCATCGCTGGGCCCATGTGGATCTAAACTGAAGCGAAACCTGGCCTACCTAATGCAGCCACGAAGCTGCAAAGGACCTTCTGGGATCAGCCTCCAGGCAGGTCGTGTCGTTTTTGGCTGAGTTCATTCCACGTTTACCTTTATGCCTTGTTATAGTTCTTTTCTTTCGTCATGGATACCTTTTGCGCAGCGTTTGCTTGTTTTGAGTTTGCTAACCACTTCGCTTCAGGCTGACCCTTCGCAAGGGTGGTCAGGCACGGCACAAATCTTCTTTGAAGGCACCTCTACGCTGCACGATTGGGGTGGCACGGTTACGGCGCGGCCTTTTCAAACCTCCATCATTCTCGATGCAGCAGGGCAGCCGAAGCGGGTGCAGGCAGAAGTCATCGTTGATGCGATGAAGATGGACACCGCAGAACCGAAGCGCGATGACAACATGCGAAAGGCGATGAAGGCCAGCGATTATCCTCTGATCAAAGCCGAGCTGGATGTGCCTGCGGAGGCCATTGCCTCCGATTTAAAGACCCCCACGCAGTTGCCGATGAAGCTCACTTTGCTAGGCAAGCCTCAATCCATCGTCGGAACGGTTCGCCACTTTCAGCGTAAGCAGGGCAAGGTTACCTTTGATCTGGACTTCCCCGTTTCCATGAAGGCCAGTGGGATTAGCGTCCCTTCGGTCCTGTTTTTCATCCGCGTAGGCGATGGCGTGAAGGTTCGTGCCTCGGTTACTCTGGTTCAACTCTGATGCCATCGACGTTCATGCCTGCTTACCTTCATCACATCGCCACCACTACACCGCCCTACACCTACGCGCAAAGTTACACGCGGGACCGGCTGAAAGATTGGGCTGGTGATCCGAAAACCAAACGATTGATTCATGCCATCTACAATCGCAGTGGCATCGAGACACGTCACAGCGTGAGTGGTGACTTTGTCGTCGGCACGGAGGCCACACTGTTCCGCAGCGATGCGGCAGGGGTGCTCATCGCTCCTTCCACGGAAGAGCGGAATCGCGTTTACACACACTGGGCGAAGGAACTGTCCGTGAGTCTGGCTCGTCGGGCGATGGCAGATGCGCCTGGCTTTACCAAAGAGGACATCACGCATGTGATTTACACTTCCTGCACGGGCTTTGCCAATCCGGGGCCAGATTATCACATCATCAAGGAACTGGGTTTGCGTTCCAATGTCGAGCGCTACACCATCGGCTTCATGGGTTGCTACGCGGCGTTTCCATCTCTACGCATGGCGGCCCAGTTTTGCCAAGCGAACCCTGATGCCGTCGTGCTCGTCGTTTGCCTGGAATTGTGCACACTGCACATGCAGGTGAATGATCAGCCCGATAGCATTTTGGCTAACTCTTTGTTCGCCGACGGTGCGGCTGCGGCGATCGTCAGTGCTCGGCAGCCTACGTCGGGTCGTCCCGCTTACCGACTGGATGGATTTGAAAGTGCGCTTGTCCCTTCAAGCGAGGCCGAGATGGCTTGGGAGATTGGCAACGAGGGTTTCAACATCGTGCTCTCTAGCTACGTGCCTGACATCATTGGAGGCAACATTCGCCAGCTGCTGAATGGCGTGCTGAAGCGCCATGACCTGCAGGTGGATGATGTGCACGAGTGGGCGGTGCATCCCGGGGGGCGGGCCATTCTCGATAAGGTGCAGGAAAGCCTCCATCTTGAGGAAGCCAGCCTGGAGGCCAGTCGCACCATCTTGCGTGATTATGGGAACATGAGCAGCGCGACGATCCTCTTCGTGCTGAAAGAGATGCTCGACAGTGCGGAAAGCGAATCAGCAACCCTTTGTGCGATGGCCTTTGGCCCGGGGCTGACCGTCGAAACCGCCGTGATGCAGCGGGTGGGCTGCCCCGCCATATCCGTCACGGAACGTCCAGCAGCTCTTCAGGCTTCGTGAGCATGAGTGCAGCGACCTCTTACACGCCCGCGCAGCGCTACACGGCGCTGGCTTATGGGCTGGTGAGCCATGGCCTGTTCCTCGCCTCGGTGGGGGTGATGTTTTGTAGCCTCTACAATGGCCTGCATTTCAGCCTTCTGCATGTTCATGGTGGCACAGCAGCGCTGGTGGACGTGCTGTTGGTCATGCAATTTGCGTTAGGCCATACGCTACTGCTTTCCGCACGAGGACGTCGGTTCATGGCGCGCCTAGCCCCACTGGGCCTTGGGTCCATCTTGTCCACGACGATCTTTGCCGGTTTGGCATCGGTGCAGTTGCTGGTGACGTTTTTGCTTTGGTCTTCCAGTGACATCGTGTGGTGGGCACCTCATGGGCTGGTGAAAGGAGGGCTCAGCGTTCTGTATGGCATCTCATGGATCATGCTGGCGAAGTCGATGAGCGATGCTGGCTTGGATACGCAGATTGGCATTCTGGGTTGGCGTTCGGTCTGGCGTGGTGAAAAGCCGAGTTATCAGCCCTTCACACGCACAGGCATGTTCCGCTACAGTCGGCAGCCGATCTATGCTTCGTTCACGCTCATCTTGTGGACTGCGCCCGTTTGGACGCCGGATCATCTGGTCATCGCGATGCTTTGGACAGCCTACTGTGTGTGGGCTCCGCTGTTGAAAGAAAAGCGTTACCGCCAGTGGTATGGCATGGCCTTTGAGCGCTATCAGCGTCGTGTGTCGTATTGGTTTCCAGCCAAAGCTCGCTCCACTTTTCTCATGAATCATCAACCTACGGATCATGACATCGCCATCGTCGGCGCAGGCCCTGTGGGTTTGATGTTGGGCTGTTTCTTGGGTGAGCAGGGCCTGCGGGTGCTCCTTGTGGACAAACGTACGGAACCGCTGCAGCACTCGCAGGCGATCGGCATCACGCCACCATCCTTGGAGATCCTGGCGCGGCTGGGGCTGGATGAGGCCTTCGTTCGGCAGGGAGTGAAAATCCGTGACTGTCAGGTGCATGGTCACGTGGGTCATTTGGGCTGTGCCTCATTTCGTGAGATCTCCGGTCCGCATCGCTACATCTTGTCCCTGCCCCAGCAGCAGACAATTCAGCTGTTGGAGTCACGGCTCGCGACCATGCCCAACGTGCAACTGCTGCGTGGCATCGAAGCGACCCATATCGAGCAAGATGCAGCCAGCGTCACGTTGATCGGCGATGGTTTGCGGCGAACGGCCCAGTGGCTTGTTGGGTGTGATGGCCATCGCAGTCGTGTGCGCGAGCTTTTGAAAATGCGGACTTCAGGGGCTTCCTATGGTTGTCACTTTCTCATGGGGGATTTCATTGACCGAACGAGCTTGAAGGAAGAAGCGCACCTGTGGTTCACACACGACGGTGCGGTGGAATCCTTTCCTCTGCCTGAGGGTCGGCGACGCTGGATCGTGCAGACGCCAGAACCCATCACGCAGGGTCAGCATGGATTCATCAGTCAATCGGTGCGTGAACGTGCAGGTCTGGAGCTACCTGTGGCGGATCAGCTCAACCAGAGTCCCTTTTCTCCGCGATGGATGCAGGCGGAGCAGTATCACGATGGGCGCGTGATCTTGTGCGGGGATGCGGCCCATCTCATGAGCCCGATCGGAGGTCAGGGCATGAACACCGGTTGGGCCGATGCAGAGTTTCTTGCGGAGGTTTTGATCGCCATCCTGCAGCGAGGCCAAGCTCCCCTGCCCCTGCTGGAGGCTTATGATCGCTGTCGCCACCGAGCTTCGCAAACGGCCACGGCGCGTGCAGCGCGTGGCATGTGGCTGGGCACGCGCACCGGCGTCGTGGCCTCCTGGTTGCGCGATGTTTTCATGCGCGAGTGCTTGTTCCGCGGGCCTTTGGCGAAACACATCGGGCCTTACTTCGCCATGCAGACCATTCCTTACAATACCTTAAAGGCCGTGCCGAAAAAGGTGTGGGCATGAGCCGCTTTCTCATTCCTAGGCTTGCTGCGATAGGCTGGTCTGGCCTACAGAGCAGTGTGCGAATCCGTGATGTTCAGCCCGAGCTTCTCGAAACTTTCCCGAGCGACCACCCGGCCGCCGTGAAGGGCAGAGAAGACTTGCTGCTGGTGAATGCGGTCATGGGAAACCATCGTTGGATGGAAAGCATGCTGCGGCGTCTGCATCAGCCTGGATGGCACATCACCGAGATCGGTGCGGGCGATGGTGAACTCTCGCTGCGCCTCCACGAGGCGGGGCTTTGCGATGCTCGCGATTTGCATGGCTTGGACTTGGCCCCACGTCCTGCGCGTTGGCCTGCGGAGGCGGCATGGTCGCAAGGAGACCTTTTTCAGCAGTCGCTGCCGGAGAGTGAGATTCTGATCGCGAACCTCATCCTGCATCATTTTCGTGATGAACAGCTGCGTGATCTCGGCGCTCGCATCTCAACGCGCACGCGCTTCATTCTCGCGGCTGAGCCTGAGCGCCGTCGCATTCATGGCTTCATGGGGCATTTTTTTTCTTGGCTAGCCGAGTTGCATCCGATCACCCGCTACGACATGCAGGTGAGCATTCGCGCAGGTTTTCGTGGAGATGAACTGCGGCAGTTCTTGGGTTTGGGGGCGGAATGGAAGGCTCAGGTGCGCACGACGCTCTTCGGTGGCTATCGAGTGCTCTTGTCCAGATCAGACGCGTAAGCTGGCTCGTCGTTCGGTCGCTTGCCCAACGAATCACGGGAGTAGCTCCAACGCTCACTTCGCGAGTGTCTTCAAAATCTGCAGCGCCTTCGTTTCGAAGAGCTTCTGCCACTCGGGTGCCACGAGAACATCACAGTCCTCTTGCGCATACCCGGTATTTCGTCGCTGCGACTCAGTGGCGGTGTACCAGAGGTAGCCATTCGTGTATCCAGAAACGTGGGCGTTGGCATCCTGCGCGGCTTTTTTGATGTTCAGGCCGACCTGCGCGGTGACCTCGCCAGGAAAGGTGACGAGCTTGAAGGCCCCGACGCGCAAACCGCACACCTCGGCATCAAGTGTGGGACTGTCCGCGGCCTTTGTGTCGGCGAGGTGCTTTTTCAGCAAGGCGAGGTTCGCATTCAGTCGCGTGAGCTGTTCCATGATCGCGAGATTGCTGAGGTAGGTTTCGACGAGGGCTTTGTTGTCCGCATCGAGCTGCTGGAGCGACTTGCCGTTGTCGAGATAGCCCTGCGCGTAGTGAGAAGGCATGTTGGGCGAAAGTTTGTGCTGCATGAGCAGCGGCAGAAAGGTCTTGAAGTTGATGTTCGTGGGCTTCAGGGCCGCCACGAGGCTTCGTTGCTCCGTTTCGATGTTGGCGATGCGCTTTTCGAAATCGGTGGCGCGGGGCAGTCGGAGGACTTCGCGGCTGATTTTCAGGGTGGCGTCGTTTTGCGGCTCAAATCGACGAATCGCGGCCAAAACGCTCGCGCCGAGCATGGTGCCGAGGGGCTCGGCATCGGCAGGACGGCTCACTTCTTTGTAATGCACCGGGTTGATGTCGCCGCCGCAGCCTTGGACGAAGAACGCCATCACGCCGGTGGCCTCCTCGATGACTTTGGAAGCAAAACCAGGATAGTCGGCCGAATTGCCCTTGCTTGGCGGGTTCATGATCGGATGGCAGGCGAAGTGATACACGATGGCCAGTGGCGTGCCGTCCGCGCGGTCGAGCCGCAGCAGGCCGATCTGCGGATCAATCGGCCCGGTGCTCACCACCTCCTCATCGCGCGGCATCGAGTAAGCGCGGCGCATGTCGGTCTGCGTGCCGTCTTTGAGGAACATGCGGCGATTCTCGCTGATGCGACTCTCGCTGCCGACTCCAGCGCTCACGTTGACCGGCACGAGGTTCTTCGCGGCGTCTCGGATGGCCTGCACGACGAGTTGCTGCAAATCCATGCGCACGATGCCGTGGCAATGGCTCGCATTGATGATGACTTCGTCGGCGAGATCGCCGAGTTCCTGCCGCACATTCGCGAGAAAGCCGTTTCCAATGCGTCCGATGCCGCCAATCGCCACCGCATCGACCGTCACAAGCACCGCCGTGGTCTCGCCGCTCTTCAAGACCAGCGCTTTGGCAAAACACGGATCATTCAGGGGCACCGTGCGGTCCGTGATGTCCACCTTCGCGATGCCGGCGAGGATTTCGGCGTGCAGCGGCAAGCTGAGTAAAAGCAGAAAAAGAAGTGACTTCATGGCTTCAGCGTCCAGTTCACCGCATTCACGAGCAACGTGCGCACATCGGCGAGCTCCATGTCCTCCGGTGCGCCGAGGCTCGTGTAAAAGATACGGGCCTTTTTCGGGCCAAAGGATCGCGTCCAGGCGACAGGCATGGGCGGGCTGGTGTTGGTCTTGGCGGCGCCAATGAGCAGTGGGGTCACATCGGTTGCGAGAGGCAGCACTTTGTAGAGCGATTGCGAGCCGCGAATGTTCGCGGGGTTCACGCCGGCGAGCAGCGGGCTGTTTTCGGCTCCAGGGGCGATGCGGACGGTGTAGGGCAGGCCTTTGGTTTCGTAGCCGGTGTTCGGTGCGCCGAGGACTTCGTCGGTGAACTCCGGCCAGGGCACGAGGCTTGGATCGACGACCTCATTGGGCTTCGGGATGAAGGCGTGGTTGGCGGTGCGGATGCCAAGCAGCGGCTTCCCGGCGGCGAGATGGGCGCGGATGGCGGCCATTTGATCCTTCGGCGGAAAGCGGCGGCGTGAGAAGAGCACGAGCAGGTCAGCGTCCTTCAGGGACTCGACCAGTCCAGCAAAGTGATGTGGCTGCGGCTTGTCGCCCTCAATGACTGTAACGCGGTGACCGAGCGGGCGGAGCTGCTGTTCGGCGAAATCACGCATGGTGCGCGGTGCCTCATAGTTGTTTGGGTCCTCGACAACCATGATGACGATGTTTGAGGCAGACGCGGCGCTGATGAACGCAACAAAGGCGGCGAGGATGAAGTGCTTCATGGATTGATGGACAGAGGCGATTTTACTTCGGCAGCGCGTGGACAAGAGCCTCGGCGATGGCGGCCATGCCAGCATCGCCGGGATGATTGGCGACTCCGGCGTGTTTGAAGGGACGCTCCGAGCGGGCGAAGTTTTTCTCATTCTTGCCGAGGGTGCTGATGTTCACAGAGATGCCGTTCACGGCGGCAGAAGCGCCGCGCAAAGCTTCGTCCTTGGCCGCATCGGCCCAGAAGCAACTGCGCACGAGGATCACAGGCTGCCGATTGCCTTTGAGCGTGGTTAGCAGCTTCGTGACGGCTTCCTGGAACTTGGCTTTTTCTTCTGCTGACTTCGGAGCGCGCACGTTTTCCCCAATGGATAGCACAATGAGATCAGCCTGAAAATGAATGGCTTCCTTGAGCTTCGCAGCGAAATCGTAGCCCTGATGGGCACGCTCGAAGTCGGCGATGTTTTTGACGAGGATCTCTGGCGTGGATCCTTGCTTTTGTGCGAGCGAGGCCGTGAAGACATGCACATAGTCCTTCACCTTGGCGCTCGCTGCCATGCCCCAGTGGCCACTCCAGTCGATGTCGGGCTTGGGGCCATGTTGGGTGATGCTGTTGCCAAGGAAGAGGACTTTTTGGAAAGGGGACTGCGCGAAAGCTTGGCTGAAGAAGCAGCAGATGAGGAGGCTGACGAAGCGGGTCATGAAACTTGGCTTAGGGGATTGTTAGGCGCACCACGATCTCCTATCTCAAAAAGGAAGGGGAGAAGACCATGGATGGGTTGGTGACTTTGAATGGCTGGAAGTTAGGGCCAGATTACGTGGAGAAGGCTGCGCTTCTTCTCTGCGACACCTTCTTGCATCTTTGGCGGGCCCGAAGCATTTCTCTGAGTCATGCGCCTCCTTTTTGCTCTGCTGGTTGTTTTGTGTGCTCAATCCTCGCTCCTTCGTGCGGAGCAGTTTGTGCTGTTTGATGTAACCTTCACCTTCACGCAGGAAGACGCGCTGAACTCGAAGCCCAGCCAGTCGCACTACTATCTCAAGGACGATCGTTTGAACCCGCAGCGCCCGAAGGACTGGACCTCGCCGGTGGATTACCGCAACGGCAGCGCGCATCTCCGTCTGGAAGTGCTCGAAAAACCAGCGGGTGATCAGCCGACGTCGTGGAGCGTGTGTTACATCCCCTACAAGGGTCAGAACCATGGCTATGGATGCATCGGCACGGGGCCGTATTCGAAGGCCGGCGTGATCGAGAAGGATCTCGACATGACGAAGTTCTGGCAGAACAACGACATCATCTGGAGTCAGGGCATCAAGGAAATGCATCTTGTGCTCAAGGACGATAAAAATCTCCACGCCCACAAGCGCACGGACATGGAGAAGTTTTTCCCCACAAAGGTGAGGATGACACTGATTCAAGTCTCCAAGGGCTCGACCTATGATCCGAAGCTGGTGCCGGGACTCGCGAAGTAGTTCTCAGGTCGTCCCAGGGATCAAAATGGGAAAGACTATGGCCCAGTGGCACGGGGCGGGAGTTGCGAGCGTCAAATGGAAACCACTGGTCATGGCATGATTTGTTTCCGACTTCGGTCTTGAAACCTGCACGCGCCCCCGCATCTGAGACGCCCTAGCATGAGCGGATTCACTGGCACACTCAACCCCCAGCAGCGACAGGCGGCCACCCACATTCATGGGCCGCTTTTGATCCTGGCCGGCGCAGGCACGGGGAAGACGCGTGTTGTTACGGCGCGCATCGCCTACATGATCAATGAAGGCGTCAAGCCGGAGCACATCTTGGCGGTCACCTTCACCAACAAAGCTGCCACCGAGATGCGTGAGCGCGTGAAGGACATGTGTCGTGGCAATGATGGCAAAAAAGTCGTGCTGGGCACCTTTCACGCCTTCTGTGCACGGCTGCTGCGCGAGTTCGCGCCAAAGGTGGGCTACAAGCAGAACTTCGTCATCTATTCTCAAGGCGAACAGATCAGCCTGATGAAGCGGGCGATGAAGGATTTGTTGATCAAGGAAGAGACGCTCGACCCGCAGGCCGTGCTCAGCCGCATGAGCAAGGCGAAGAACTACGGCGAGAGCTTGGGCGACCCGAAAGAAGATCTGTATGCCGCCGTGGCTGAAAAATACGCGAATGAGATGCGTGCGCTGAACGCCATGGATTTCGATGATTTGTTGTGCCTGGGCGTGCAGCTTTTGGAGAATCATGAGGATGTGCGTTCCGTGCTTCATCGCAGGCATCGCTTTGTCATGGTGGATGAGTTTCAAGACACCAACTCCCTGCAAATGCGGCTGCTGCGTGCGCTGGTGCCTGCGCCTTACAATGTCTGCGTGGTGGGGGATGACGACCAGTCCATCTATGGATGGCGTGGAGCGGAGATCACGAACATCACGCAGTTTGAAGACTTCTTTCCCAACCCCACGGTGGTGAAGTTGGAGGAAAACTATCGCTCCACCACGCCCATCCTGCATACCGCGAACAGCCTGATCAAAAACAACGCGGGCCGGCGCCCAAAGAGCCTGTGGAGTCGCAACACGGGCAGCGCACCCGTGCGCTTGATTGTGGTTCAGGACGATAAGGAAGAAGCGGACATGATCGCCAAGGAGATCGAGCGCAGCTTTTACGCGGACAAGGAACCTTACGACCACTTCGCCGTGCTCTTCCGCACCAACGAGCAGAGCCGCGTGTTGGAGCAGGCTTTCCGCCAGCGCAAGATCCCCTATCGAGTGATTGGTGCGCGCAGTTTTTTTGATCGTCGCGAGGTCAAGGACATCGTGGCCTACCTAACGGTGCTGCATAACCCGCACGATGACATTGCCCTGCTGCGCGTGCTGAATACACCCACGCGTGGCATTGGCAATGCGACGGCAGAGCTAGCGCGAGATCGTTCCATGGAAAAGCACCACAGCGTGTGGGTGGCTCTGTGCGATGAGGATTTCCTGCGACAGATCCCAGAAAAGGCACGCACGGCCATCCGAGGCTTCACCGCGCTGATCACCAAGTATGCCGCCGCTGCGCAGAGCGAAGGCGTGATGCTAGCTGAGTTGACGGAGCATATGATTCTCGAAATCGGCTACCGTGAGTATTTGCAAAAAATGGCCAAAACCCCCGAGGACTACAATGCCTGGGACAATGGGCTGAAAGAGCTGGTGAGCCAGATCACAAACTATGCTGAGCGGAATCGCAAGGAAGGTCTGGCGGGCTTTTTGGACGAGATCACGCTGAATGATGAGCGTGAGGAAAAAGACGACATCGAAAAGAAAAAAGGCGTCTGCCTGATCACCATGCATGCCAGCAAGGGGCTGGAATTTCCGATGGTCTATCTGCCAGGTTTGGAACAGGGCATCCTTCCGCACAAGCGCAGCTACGAAGAAGGTCGCGTGGATGAAGAGCGTCGTCTTTTTTACGTGGGCATCACGCGGGCACGGCAAAAGCTGACCATCAGCTACGTGCGCACTCGGGTGAAGTGGGGCAAGCCGCAGACGGAATTGCCCAGCCCTTTCCTGAAGGAGCTGGATCGCACGCACGTCCATGAGATCGATTATAGCCGTCACATGAATGAAATGGTGGGGCAGGAGGAGATGACCAACGTCTTTGCTGGGCTCAAGGCCATGCTGAACCAGGATTAGGCCTGCATTCGCATCACCCTTTCAGGGCACCAGCGCGAGATCGGCTTGTCCACGGAGGGAGATCTGCAGCTTATCAGCATACTTGCTGATCGTGCCTGTGATCTGCACCGTCTTGCCTTCCCATCCATCGAGGTTGAGCCCAGGGCTTTGTTCGAGTGTGCCTTTGGGCAGAAAGACCTCAAACTCCGTGTCTTGAAAATAAAGCTTCTTGTGTCCAGTGGTCCCCAGGTTGGCCACGGATTTTACCACGCCAATGACGACGGCTTTCAGCCCGAGTTTGCTCGCGATGAGGTTCACATCAGTCGCGTCGATGGCTCCGGCGTCGCGCGCCTTCATGGGTAGTGTTGAGGCAGTGGCAGCCGTCACAGGGGCCGCGACCGAGGCGCTTAGGCCGATGAGCTCTGCGATGCGTTTTTTGCTTTCCTGGTTGAGTTGAGAAACCGGCACGCGCTGGTCACTGCCATTTTTTCCACTAAAGAGAATGACGCCTGGCATGGCGCCACGAAAGCTGCCCTGGATGGACGTGCCATCCACGAGGGTCCAGGTCTCTTCGGCAGCGAGAGCTAGGCAAACCGAGGCAAACGTCAGGGTGATCTGGAGCAGGATCTTCATGAGTAGGTGAAAATGTGGGTGAACTCAGGCTCATGCCTCTCACAGAGAGGCTGCTTTGTGGTAAAGTTTGGCGCACACACCGTCCCTCCCAGCACCCCCTGGGCCAAGCTGTGCTGGGGAAAGCAAAGTCGTCCCGTCAAGACAGTAAATTTTCGGGCGGGGAACTCTTCATCTTGCTGCCATCCGGCAAGACCGCTAACTCACCTCTTCCACCACGGTGCTCTGCACCCTTCCCCTGTTCCCACCATGTCTGATGCCGCTGAACTGAACATCAATATCACCCACGTCGAACGCGTCGCCCGAGAAATGGGTATCAAAGCCGTGCAGGTCGGTGCCACCGCCAAGCTGCTTGCGGATGGGGCCACGGTGCCTTTCATCTCTCGCTATCGCAAAGAGGCCACCGGCATGTTAGATGAAGTGCAGATCCAGGGCGTGAAGGATCGCCTGGAGCAGCTCGTGGCGCTGGATGACCGACGCGCTGCTATCGTGAAGTCGCTCGAAGAGCGCAAGCTGATGACGGATGTGCTGAGGGCGAAGATCGAGAAGGCCGAGACGATGAATGTGCTGGAAGACATCTTTGCGCCGTTCCGTCCGAAGCGCCGCACGCGCGCCACCATCGCGAAAGAGAAGGGTCTGGAGCCGCTGGCCGATTTCATCGAAGCCAACATGCTGACCGCCGGTGCAGACCTCGCTTCCGAAGCCGCGAAGCTGGTGAACCCCGATCACGAAAACGAAGAACTGCGCGTCAAAGACGCCAACGACGCGCTGGCTGGAGCCCGGGACATCATCGCCGAGCGCATCAGCGACAACGCCGAAGCTCGTGCGGCTCTCCGCAAGCTTTTTGCCGACCAGGGAACGGTGGTTTCCAAGGTCATGTATGGCAAAGACAAGGATGAGGAAGCGCAGAAGTTCCGTGACTACTTCGACTGGACGGAGCCGATGAAATCCATCCCAAGCCATCGCATGTTGGCGATCCGCCGTGGTGAGAAAGAAGGTTTCCTCCTCATGCGCATCCAGCCGCCGGAAGAGACGGCGGTGCAGATCATCACCCAGATGTTTGCCAAAGGTGGCAATGCCTGCACAGACCAGATGAAACAGGCCTGTGCCGACAGCTACAAGCGCCTGCTCAGCTCCAGCATGGAGACCGAATTTCGCTTGGAATCGAAGAAGAAGGCCGATGCCGAGGCGGTGAAGGTCTTCGCTGACAATCTGCGCGAGCTCCTCATGGCCGCACCGCTAGGTCAGAAGCGTCTTTTGGGCATCGACCCAGGGTTCCGCACGGGTTGCAAAACGGTCGTGCTGGATGCGCAGGGCCAGCTTCTCTTCAACGACGTGATTTACCTGCTCGGTGAAGGCAACAGCCTCATGCACGCGAAGACGCTCGTGCTGAATTTGATCGAGCGTTTCAAGATCGAAGCCATCGCCATCGGCAACGGCACCGCCAGCCGTGAAACGGAAGGGTTCATCAACAAGATCGGCATCCCGAAACACATCCCGGTGATCATGGTGAATGAGAGCGGTGCCTCCATTTACAGCGCCAGCGAAGTCGCCCGCGAAGAGTTCCCGAACCACGATGTCACCGTGCGTGGTGCCGTGTCCATCGCACGACGTCTCATGGACCCGCTGGCGGAGTTGGTGAAGCTCGATCCGAAGTCCATCGGTGTCGGCCAGTATCAGCACGATGTGGATCAAAAGCAGCTCAAGGATGGCCTCGACAACATCGTCATCAGTTGCGTGAACAACGTCGGCGTGGAGGTGAACACGGCCTCGAAGCAGCTGCTTAGCTACGTCTCTGGCTTGAACAGCACGCACGCGGCGAACATCGTCGCCTTCCGCAACGAAAACGGGCCCTTCAAGTCACGCAAAGACCTCATGAAGGTCCCACGCCTTGGCGACAAAGCTTTTGAGCAGGCTGCCGGTTTCCTCCGCATCCGCGATGCCGTGCATCCGCTCGACGCCAGCGCCGTCCACCCCGAGCGCTATCCGCTCGTGGAAAAGATGGCGGCTGACCTTGGTTGCACGGTTGCCGACCTGATGGCGAAGCCCGAACTGCGGCAAAAGCTCGACTTGAAAAAATACGTCAGCACCGATGTCGGCCTGCCAACGTTGCAAGACATCATGAACGAACTGGCGAAGCCAGGCCGTGATCCGCGCAAGCAGTTCGAGATCTTCAAATTCCAGGAAGGTGTGAATGAGATGAAGGACCTGCAAGTCGGCATGAAGCTGCCCGGCGTTGTCACCAACGTCACCGCCTTCGGAGCCTTCATCGACATCGGCGTGCATCAAGACGGCCTGGCTCACGTCAGCCAGCTCAGCGACAGCTTTGTACGCGATGCGGCCGAAGCCGTGAAGGTCGGTCAGCGTGTCATGGCCACTGTCATGGAGGTGGACATCCAGCGCAAACGCATCGCCCTGAGCCTAAAATCCAAGCCCGACTTCGAGCGCAAGCAGGGCGGTGGCGGCGGGGGGCCTCGCCCAGCAGGTCAGGTCAGTGGCCAAAGCCGTCCTGGAAGCTTCGGCGGGGCCGGCGGCAATCGCTCGGGTGGAGGTGGCTTTAACAACAACCCCTTCGGTAATCTCGGCAGCGGCAGCAGCTCCAGCGGCGGTAATGATTGGTTCAGCCAGGCCTCCAAAGGCAGGAAGTGAGAGACGTCCGTGGGCACAGTCTCCAGACCGCGGATGCTCGGCCCAAACGGCCACGGAATCTCAGCGCCAAAGGCGTGTCCCATCCCAGCCTGGGCTCGTCAGGCCCAGGACCGAGGCACAACCCCACCCCCGGTCGTGGGCTGAAAGCCCGACCTATCCGCAGTGGATCAGGTTCGGGTTTGGCGTGCATGGCTCGGGCCTTCGAGCCCTCGGCTGCGTGGTGGTGTTGGAACACTTTTCCTGGGCTGATGGCCCAGGCTGCGATAGCGCGCGCCTTTGGTGCTGTGAATGCGATGCAGCTGACTCCTAGAGTTTTGTGCGGTCATGGCATTCGTGCCCAATAACTTCATAGATTCGGTATGAATCAAGTTCACCAGAGCAGGAATGTCCCGGTTATTGAAGATTTCGGGGCACAAAGAGCGGCAAGGATAACTTGAGTGGTGTGTTAAGCTTTTGTTACAATCTTCGGCACTGTCGAATTTGATCCAAGACTTGATTCAAGATTCCGCAGGTATCTGTTATCACACTCCTAATCATTCTGGACTAGGCCTAGTTAGACGTCATTTTGCTCTTTAGCTTCTTCGGTAGATTCGTTCGCAATGCCTTCAAGGGGAGACCCCTCAGCAGTGGAAAAAAGTTTGGGGTTTGCGGCTGCGGCTTTAGCCGCAGCACGTTCTAGCTTTTGAATAGCCTTTTTCATTCGTGTCGCTGCTTCAGACACTTTATCTCCTTCGATGACATCCCTTTTCAAAATGTCGTTCTTCATCAGATCGGAAATCTGTTCGGTGTCCACTTTCAGCTCAGGAAAGTAACGCCGAAGTTCACGCCGGACGACCGAGAGTATGGCATCCGTCATCAGAACTTGAGCAACTGTGTAGCGATTCAAAAGCTGAGAATGCTGATGGAAGATATCCATGGCATCTGTGGTGATACCCTCTTTGCAAAGAAGAAAGAGTCGGCGTTGGTCATCTTCGCTCTTCAAGTTGATGTTGAGGAGGTCAAAGGATGATACCTCTTCAGTTTCCAAAGGCTGCGTGAACCGAATGCGGTATAGTCGCCACTGAAGACTATTGGTTAGAACGATCCATTCGATCCCTTGTCCTGCACCATAGGCTACCGCTTGGCGCAGATGGGAGTCATTCAAGGTCACTCCAGCGGCCTTGACCTCAATCAAGTATCGGATCCGGTCACTCAACTTCACCGCGAGGTCGCAATAAGTTCCCTTGATTTGTACTTCGCTCGTCAGCTCGGAGTATTTATCATAGCCAAACATGTAGGCCATGATGTCCTTAACCAAGGTTACGGTATCAGCTTCTGATACATCGCGTGCCTTGTGGTTACTTGCGATGCCTTGGAAGTTTTTTAGGTGATCTGCAAAGCGGTCGCTAACTTTCTTGGGTATTTTTAACATGGCGATCTCAAGAGATGAGGGTGTGAAGCGTGATTCATCAAACATAAAGCAGCAAACTTGTCAGCCAATTTATGCATCCGCTCTCAAGTCCTTAGATGTTAATCAAGAATTTAAATGAAACTTTTTTAGAATTATTAGATAAAAAATTAAGACTTTCCTCATTTCCATGTTCGAAAGTCTGGCTTTCACGTTGTAGGGTCTTTTTCGAAGGACAGTTGCGATTGCGAAGCTTCGCGGCCTGTTGGCGGAGGACGATCCGCGCTGGGAAGCGTTTGGCCTTAACATCCCTGCAAATTCAACGCCGCTGGTGGCTGTGACAGCCTTGACACTGACGCCGAATACCCCTGGACGTTTGGACTTGAGCTAGGAGGCCGTGGTGCGGGCCAGCTACTACCGGATTTTCATCCAGGAGGTGGGGGTGGATGAGGATTTTCGTTTTCTCGCACGAGATCGGGACCTGGACCACATCCTCAAAGATCTGCCGCCGGGGAGTACCGTTCGGGTCTATGTGATCGCTGCCAATGAGGGTGGTGAAGCCGCCCCCTCACCGATGGTTTCCCAAGTCGTTGCAGGGGACCCGTGAGGCCTGCTAAGTCAGGCGGCGACTCGCCAACGACTGCTCTTGCCTGGATGCCGAAGTTCTTTCGTGGGGGTGTCGGCACTGCTTTCCTGGGCCTATGGCTCAGTCTGCTATGGCGCGTGCCTTTGGCGCTGAGATGGTGGAGCGGGGCGGTGACCTTTTCCCGAACTTTGGATTTCACGGGCTCAGTGGCATGAGTTCGAGGTAACCGGGCAGGAGGGGGGAGGTCTGCCAGGTGGTGGGCGGCTCGGCAGCTGGCTCGGGGTCGCTGGGGAACTGGTAGATGCCGAAGCCGCTGCTGGTCATGTTTTCAGGCTGGAGGATAAAGCCGCGAAAATGCACGGGAGGCCGACCCGTGCGGGCACCGGTCAGGGGATGGAGGACCTCGAATCGCCCGGAAAAGAAGCCAGTTGGGGCGTAAAAGTCGAGCCGCAGGCCTGTCAGCAGTTCGCTACGCCGGGGGAAGAGGGCTTGGTGGCGGGAAGTAAGGGTGAACGGTTGATCGGCGGCGACACCGCCTTTGAACGTGAGCTGGGCATTGCCTCCGGTGCGCGGGGCGCCGGAGAGGATGAGGGCTCCGGGCGCTGGCGGGACGTAGCTGTTGCCGACGACGGCGAAGTTGATCTCCATCCCAGGGAACAGGCTGCGAGAGCGGGGACGCTCGACCATGTACCAGCGCAATTGGCCGCTGGAGGAGCTGCGGAAGGAGGGCTCCTGCCAGCGGTTGAGCTCGATTTCGCCGACGAGGTTGCCGTAGAGGCCGTCATCGTAGCCGATGAGGACACCGGGCAGGGTGCTCCCGAAACGCAGGAGGGGAGAAGAGGTGATGAAAGCGGTCTCGTCCGCCAGGGTGCCGATCAGGATCACCTCCAGCCCTGGGGTGAAGGCCAGGGAGGCGATGCCTTGATGCACGTTGTCCATTAGCGCCAGATTGTGCCTGCCTTTGAGCATCTTGCGTTCATCATCCGTCGGCATGAGGCGAGGCCTCAGCTCGATGCGCTCGGTAGCGAAGGAATCGATCTCGATGACGGCCGTCAGACGGCGCACGAAGCCGGGCTTGGCCTCTTGGGTGAGTTTGAGGGTCAGGCCCGGCACGCCGCCGGGGCGCTGGGGAAAGCGGTGGCTCCAGTGCCTCTCGGTTTCATCCTCGGGATCAAGCTGGAGCTGCCCGGCGTAGCGCTGGCGTTGGCCGAGGATGGTCATGCTGCCAGAGAAAGCGCCGGTGGGGGTCACCTCGACATCCAGGCGGATTGCGCGCAGGTGGAGCGGATGCCGGGCCCAGTGGGCAGCTTGCACGATGCCCATGAAGCGCCCGCCGGGACCGAAGTCGGGCTGAGGTTCATCCACGACCTGCACCACCCAGAGGGCAGGTAGGGAACTGCGCTGCGCATCGGTCAGGCGGAGGGTGACACGATAGAGCCCGCTGCGTGTCGGGGTGCCGATGATGGTCCGGTCTGTCGAAAAGCGTAGCCCCGGCGGCATGCCGGTGGCCTTGACGGTGAAGGGGTCGTCGGAGCTGGATCCATACTCGGGCCAGATGACTTCCCCGCGTGTCTCGACATCGACTCCGCGGACGAGGATGGCAGGCAGAAAATCCGTGCCGACGTGGAGGTAAGGCTCCTGAGCGACAAGGCTGACCCATGACAGGCTGATGAGCCAAAGCAGGGCTTGCCTGAAATAGAGTGAGGTCATCATGGGTTTCTTTTTTTGAGGGGAGCGCGCTTTTTTGGACAGCTTTTGAGCTGGAGGCCGCCCAAAGGGCTACCCGACGCAAGGGTCGGATTGGAACAGGATGCGGTAGCTGGAATAGGGTGGGAGATGCCTTTGGAAAGCCAAAGTGACAGTGCAATCAGAGCTATCCGTGAAGAGGTGGCCCCTCTTTTGATCGAGGGTCTCAAGAGGTGGCGGAACTCAGCGCAAGTTCTCCACTTTCACAGTGAAATCGGGATGCACCGTTGCTTGCACCTTGTAGTGGCTGCTAGCTTCGAAGTAACCGTCTTCCGGTGAGGTGTAATGGTGGCCATTGGCCTCGAAGTCTAGCTGAAGACCGGTTTCCCCCGTTGGCATGACCTCCATTTTGCGTTGCTGACCGGAAGCAAGGTTGCCCACTGGCTGGGAAAAGCCCGTGCCCCGGGCCACGACGTTGCGCAGCTCTGCGGGCGAGTCGTTGCGCACGGTGAGGGTGGGATGACGGGAACACTGGCTCAACAAGAGCATGAGGACCCACCCATGGAGGAAAAAGCCGCGCGCGCTGCGATTCATGAAGAAAGTGAGGGGTAATACTGCCTTTCGGCATTGCTTTGCGCTGCAACATGCGCTTGGGGCAGGCGTTTGCTTGGTCTTTTTCATCTTATGCATCGCCGTCTCTTTTGCGCTTTCTCTGCCTTCCTGACCCTGGTTCTGCCGCTTTCCGCTGCTCCGCAGGATGATCAATACATTCTGGGACCGGATTCCCAAGAGCAGTCCGGCGTGCCAAAGGGGGAGGTGATCCAGATGCCCGCTTGGACGGACTCGAAAATTTACCCCGGCACTACCCGTGACTGGTGGATTTACGTGCCTGCTCAGTATCAAAAGGGTAACCCTGCTGCGGTGATGGTGTTTTGCGATGGTGCGGGCTTTGTGAAGCGCGATGGCCAGTTCCGCGTGCCAACGGTCTTCGATAACCTGATCGCCAAAGGGCAGATGCCAGTGACGATCGGGATTTTCATCCAACCAGGGATGTTCCCCAACCAGGATCCCAAGGCGAAGGCGCGCAGTAATCGCAGCTTCGAATATGACTCACTCGGCGACCTCCATGCCCGCTTTTTGCTGGAGGAAATCCTGCCTGCCGTCGCCAAGAACTATACCCTGACGACAGATCCTGAGCAGCGCGCCATCTGCGGGAATAGCAGCGGCGGTATCTGCGCCTTTACCGTCGCATGGGAGAGACCCGACGCCTTCCGCAAGGTGGTCAGCCACATCGGCAGCTTCACGAACATCCGTGGCGGTTATGTTTACCCCGCGCTGATCCGCAAGACCGATAAGAAGCCGCTGCGCGTGTTTTTGCAGGACGGGAAAAACGACTTAGACAACCAGTTCGGCAACTGGCCGCTGGCAAACGAGGACATGGCCGCTGCGCTGAAGTTCGCCAGCTATGACTACCAGTTCGTCATGGGCGAAGGCACCCACAACGGTAAGCATGGTGCCGCGCTTCTGCCCGACACGCTGCGCTGGCTGTGGCGGAAGTGAAGCTGCGACGCTCAAAAGACGATTTATTCACCACGAACCATGCCACGCTTCCACCATACTGCCTCCGCCTTTGCTGCTGTGCTTCTCTCTGCCTGCCTCGTGTCTGCGCAGGACACCTCGCTGCATGAGTATCTCATCGATTCGGAACCCTGGAAGGAGGTGGTCGCGGGGTATGACTTCACGGATGGTCTGTGTGTGGATGCCGCGGGGAATCTGTTCTTCACCGACGTGAAGAGCGGCAAGGGCATTTACAAGCTCGACGCGGCCACCGGGAAAGTGGGCCTTTTTCTCGATCATCTGCCTGGCATCAGTGGCCTGCAGATCGGCCCGGACGGCCGCTTCTACGCCTGCCACAATCGTGAGCAGCGTGTGATCGCCATCAGCATGAAGGGGGATGTGGAGGTCTTGCTCACCGGGGTGAAGTGCAATGATCTCGTCGTGAGCCAAGCGGGGCATCTTTACTTCACTGAGACGCCAACGCAGCGCATCCATCTGATCACCAAGGACAAAAAGCACCTCATCGCTGATGAGGGGCAGGTGCAGAAGCCGAATGGCATCACGCTTTCCTCGGATGAGCGCACGCTGGTGGTCTCCGAGCATGGCGGAAAACATGTGTGGGCGTGGCGCATTGAGGTGGATGGTAGCCTGACTGCGGGAGCGCCTTACATGACGATGTGGTTGCCGGTGGGCAAGACGACTGCGGCCGGCGATGGCGCAACGACAGAATCGAAGGGACGTTACTTTGTCACCACGGAGCTGGGCATCCAGGTCTTTGATGCCACGGGCCGACTCGCGGGCATCATCGCCAAGCCAGTGGCGGATGGGAAAGTCGTGAGTTGTGAGTTCGCCGGCAAAGAGCATGACATCCTGTATGTGGCGGCTGGGGACAAGATCTTCGGCCGTAAGCTCAAGGTCTCCGGCTACTTTCGCTGAATTAGATTGGGCAAAGTCCTTGGTGCCGAAACGAACGGATTCGAGGAAATTTCGAATCGACGGGCTGGGGGCTGAATAGCTCCAGCTTGGCTCGCGTTTTTCTGGCTGCCTGTGCGTGGGCTTCGACCCTACGAGTCTAGCCCGGGCGTCCGATTTTGCAGCCTGCCCCTTGGCATGCGATGGCGCATCCCCACAAGGGAAGCTCAGTCTCGGAAAGCTTCCTCGACGTACTCGCAGAGCACGTGCCCGGCCATGAGATGGCATTCTTGGGCATAGGCGGTGATGACCGTGGGCACGCAGTAGGCGTGGTGAGCTTGTGCGGCGCAGTCGCCTCCGTTTTGTCCTGTGAAGCTGACGACCACACAGCCGCGTTCACGTGCGGCCTGAAGCCCAGCGACGACGTTTTTGCTAGTGCCCGAGGTGGAGATGCCGACGACGACATCACCCGGCTGCGCCAGCGCCTCGATTTGGCGGGAAAAGACCGTTTCGAAGCCGTAGTCGTTGCTATGCGCCGTGAGGATGGAGGTGTCCGTGGTCAGGGCGATCGAGGGCAATGCCCGACGATTCATGCGATAGCGCACCACGAGTTCAGCGGCGAGGTGCTGGGCATCAGCGGCGCTACCACCATTGCCGAAGAATAGAATTTTTTTCCCAGCTTTGAGCGCGCGGACCCAGGCTTCGGCGATGGCTGTTAGCACCTCACGACATTCCCCGAGGCGGTTGATCGTGGCCAGATGGCCTTCCAGGTGGTTCTGGAGCAGATGGGTAAAGTCGGACATGGTGGGAAAATCAGTCTTCGAGGGCAGCCATCAGCTCGTCTTTCATCACGCGTGCGGTGCCCAACTTACCCACGACGATGCCGCTGGCTCGGTTGGCGATGTCAGCCGCATCTTCTGCGCACAGACCTGCCGCCATGGCGAGCGTGAGGAAGGCGATGGCGGTATCACCCGCGCCGGACACATCATAGACCTCGCGGGCTCGGGTCGGGATGTGGTGGGGATCTCGGTCGCGCTGGAAGAGCATCATGCCCTGCTCGCCCAAGGTCACGAGCACCTTGCCCACGGCCCATTGGTCTAGCAGCTGTTCGCCGACCTCGAGCAGGCGTTTGTCCTCCCTCGGTGGGCCTGGGGTGCGATGGTCCTGAATCCCCGCTGCGGCGAAGGCTTCGAGTCGGTTCGGCTTCACCAGTGTGGCCCCGCGCCAGCTCAGGGGATTTCGGGGCGAAGGATCGACCGTGACCAACTTGCCTGCCGATTTGGCTAGGGCCAGCACTTGGTCCACGAAGGCTTGGGTAACGAAGCCTTTGCCGTAATCTTCAATGATTAGGCCATCGAGCTCGGGCAGGATGGCCTCGACCCGGTGTGAGATTTCTTGAAGCTCACTGGTGGAGAGTTTTTCGATCATTTCCCGGTCCACGCGTACGACATGCTGCTGGCGCGCGATGATGCGCGTTTTGGCGATGGTGGGGAGCGTGTCACTTTCCAGCATGGGATCGGTGTTCACACCTTCTTCGTTCAGCAGACGCTTCAGTTCACCTGCCGCGCTGTCTTTGCCTACCCGGCCCATCAGGTAGGCATGGGCGGTGAAGGCAGAGAGATTCCTCGCCACATTGGCGGCTCCTCCAGGGAAGGTGGTTTCCTTCGTGACCTCGACGATAGGCACAGGTGCCTCTGGCGAAATGCGCCGCACGGCTCCCCAGATGAAGTGGTCCAGCATGACATCACCGATGACAAGGATGCGGCAGCCCGACATGCGCTCCATGGCTTCGCGGGCAGTGTCAGTGGTCAGCATTCGATGCATTAAAGGTTGTCCCCCCGGCTCATGCCTGTGCCTCCAGCCAGCTCACCCCATTCAGAGGCAAAAGCCCACAGCCTGCGACATAGGTAGGAGTGTCACAGGTGGGAATATTCAGGAACATGGCGAGTGCCTTTTGGTGTTGAGTTTTCAGGTGAAAGTCGATCCAGGATTCAAGTAGGACGCGATGATAATGCTCCAGGCCACTTGTTCAAGCGTTGCATCCGACTTGGACGAGGTAGAGATGACCAGGCATCCAGCGAGATCCCACAAGAGCGAAGCTCACACGCCGACGCACCAGTTCCGCGATGGCTGAAATGAATGCATGAAACTGCCTTTCCGTTTTCATGAGCCTCATTTCCCCCGGCGCGTTCTGACCGCAGCGGCTAACTCTTCCAGCATGGCCTCCGTGGCAGTCCAGTTCACGCAGGCGTCGGTGATGCTCTGGCCGTAGGTCAAAGGTTGACCGGGCTTGGCGTCTTGACGTCCCTCAACGAGGTGGCTTTCGATCATCACCCCGGTGATGGAGCGGCTGCCTGCGCTGATCTGCTCAGACAGCGATTGGGTCACGAGGGGCTGCTTGCGGAAGTCTTTCAAGCTGTTGCCGTGGCTGCAATCCACCATCACGCTCGCGGGCAGGCCTCTGGCGGTCAGTTGACTCACGACCGCATCAATCGACGCTGCATCAAAGTTTGTCCCTGATTTGCCACCCCGTAAGATGACGTGACAGGCGCTGTTGCCTTTGGTCTTCACAATAGCGGCAACGCCGTCTTTGGTCACGGACAGGAAGCAGTGCTGGCCAGCAGCGGCCTGGATAGCATCCAGCGCGACCTGCACGCTGCCATCGGTTCCGTTTTTGAAGCCAACCGGCATCGAGAGGCCAGAGGCGAGCTGACGATGCACCTGACTCTCGGTGGTGCGCGCCCCGATGGCACCCCAGGAGACCACGTCGGCGATGTATTGCGGGGTGATCACATCGAGAAACTCTGTCGCAGAGGGAACAGCCATGCGGGTGAGCTCAATCAACAAGCCACGCGCCTCACGCAGGCCAGTGTTGATGTCGTAACTCTCATTCAGGTGGGGATCGTTGATGAAGCCCTTCCAGCCCACCGTGGTGCGCGGTTTCTCAAAATAGACGCGCATGAAGATTTCCAGATCCTTCGCATGCTTCTCCCGCGCTTGCTGGATCAGCTGCGCATACTCCAGAGCACTTTTGTGGTCGTGAATCGAGCAGGGGCCAACGATGACTAGCACCCGGTCATTGTCTCGGTTCAGGATCGCCTCCGCCTGCTTGCGGGAGGACTCGATGAAAGCGGCCCCCGTTTCATTCAATGGCAGATCGTGCATGAGAAGTGCCGGCTGGATCAGCGGCAGGATCTCCGACACGCGAAGATCATCGGTAGGATGGGACTGGCTCACAAAACAAATGGGTAGGCGGTTTCGGCGAAAAAGGGGTGCAAGATGGGCACTTTGAGCCGCTTGGCAAGGAGGTGAATGCATCCGAGCCGGCGACTTCCTCTCTAGTCAGGCGGCGGCGGCGACCGCTCGCACCCTGGCAAAGTCCACCAGGTGAAGTGGAAAAGAACTTTTTTCGGAGACCTGCACCCCGGGGTGGCTAGCGCAACGACTAGCAGAAAAGAGAGCCCCTGCTGGATGGGAAAGGTTTGTTTTCGAGGCAGCGACATTTCTTCGGGGCGGCTGAGGCTTCTTTTTCACCCTTGGCAAAGTGTCCGCTTTACAGAGGCTTGCGCTCTTCGTTAGCCTCTGCTCATGCGTCTTCTCATCACGGGTGGTGGTGGCTTTCTCGGCTCCCAGCTTTGTCAAAAAATCCTCGATCGCGTCAGTCTAACCGGAGCCTCAGGGCAACCGGAGGTAGTCGAAGAGATCGTTCTGCTGGACACGGCTTTTGTACGTCCTGTCACTGATCCACGCCGGGTGCGCCAGGTCGTGGCGGACCTGTCGGAGCCCTCCGCGGTTTTTGCCGCTGCCGCTGGGGTGACGTCGATTTTTCACTTGGCCTCCATGGTTAGCGGTGAGTGCGAGGAGCGCTTCGACGATGCCTTGCGGGTGAATTTGGACGGCGGCCGCCATGTTCTAGAAGCTGCTCGGGCGAACGGCCCTGCCACGCGTGTCGTCTTCGCCAGCAGCATCGCTGGCTACGGTGGAGAGGCCATGGAGGACCCGAACACGGACCGAACCAAGCTGACCCCCCGCACCACCTATGGCATGACCAAA
Source organism: Verrucomicrobiaceae bacterium (assembly GCA_947507875.1). GTDB lineage: Bacteria > Verrucomicrobiota > Verrucomicrobiia > Verrucomicrobiales > Verrucomicrobiaceae > Prosthecobacter. The sequence continues at coordinate 62,781 of CANNQP010000007.1, forward strand.
GTCATCCTGGAGCTCTTGGTGAACGATTATTCGCGCAAAGGCTTCCTGGATGGCCGTTCGGCCCGACTGCCGACGGTCATCATCCGTCCAGGGAAGCCCAATGCGGCTGCCTCCAGTTGGGCCAGCGGCATGTTTCGCGAGCCTCTGGCCGGCCAGCCCTGCTTGCTGCCCATCCGTCGTGATCAAAGCCACCCCATGACAGGCTACCGCACGGTGATCGAATCCCTCATCGCCCTACATGAGGTGCCTGCATCGAGTCTGAAAGATGATCGCGCCTACGTGCTGCCCGCGCATCGGGTCACACCACAGCTGGCGGAACAAATCCTGCGCGAGGTAGCAGCGGAGCGCAGCCTCCAGCTGGGGCCGCTGGTCGATGCACCCGATGCCCGCATTCAGGGCATCGTCAGCCAGTGGCCTGTTGCCGTGGATGGCTCCCGTGCCGTGGCACTGGGGCTTCCGCAACCGCCAGACTTGAAAACCATCGTCTGCCAGTATTTGGAGGACTTTGCGCAAAGCTGATCCTGCCATGCGTGCCTTGATTCAACGGTCTCAGCAGGCCACCGTCACCATCGCGGGGGACATTTGCGGTCAAATCTCTCACGGCCTCGTGGTGCTCTTGGGGGTGGAGCATGAAGACAGCGCTGAGGATGCGGACTGGCTGGCTGGCAAAATCGTGCAAATGCGCATTTTCAGCGATGCCGAGGGGAAGATGAACCGCAGTGTCAAGGAAGCCGCTGGGGGGATTTTGGTGGTGAGTCAGTTCACTTTGCACGCCAGCACGAAGAAGGGCAATCGGCCCAGCTTCATCCGGGCGGCGCGGCCAGAGCACGCCATCCCGCTTTACGAGCACTTCCTGCGTGCGGTGGAGTCGATGCTGGAAAAGCCCGTGGCGCGTGGTGTCTTCGGCGCGGATATGCAGGTGGCTCTGGTCAATGACGGCCCAGTGACGATCTGGATGGATTCACGAGCTCGCGAGTGAGATGGCCCGGAAGGGTTTACACCACATGACGCCGGTCGTGAGCACGGGCCTGGATTCGCACGGTTCCTCTCCGGTGGTTGCCATTGGGTCCAGCCTGCGGAAGATAAACCCGCGATGCTAACCAGCGGTGACAGTTTTTCCGATGAATCCATACGCCCCACGCGAGTGGAGGTGGATTTGGGACAGCTGCGTAGAAATTTACAAGCCATTCAGCAGCATGTAGGGCCTGCGCGAGTTATGGCCGTGGTGAAAGCCAATGGTTATGGCCATGGTCTGATCCCCGTGGCTCATGAGATGGTGCAAGCTGGGGCTCATAGCTTGGGCGTGGCCTTGCTGGAGGAGGCCTTGCTATTGCGCGAGGCTGGGATCACCACCCCGATTCTTGTTTTCGGAGGAATCGCGGAGACTCAGATCCCGCTGTTTTTACGCCATCAGCTCACCCTCACCGCCCCTTCGGTGGAAAAGCTTCATCTCATTGATGCTGCTGCCGCAGCGATGGGTATCACCGCCCGGGTGCATTTGAAAATCGACACAGGCATGGAGCGCCTAGGCATCCATTACTACAGCGCTGAGCGCCTGCTAGAGGCTAGTCTCCAGGCGCGACACGTGTGCGTGGAGGGCATTTACTCCCATTTTGCTAATGCGGATGCAGCCGATTTAGCCCATGCGCGGCTGCAGTTGGCACGGTTTCATGAGGTGCTTTCGTTTTACGAAAAACGTAGCTTGCCCACACCGCTCAGGCACATCGCAAACAGTGGGGCCATCTTGCAGTTGCCGGAGAGCCATTTGGATCTCGTCCGCCCTGGTATCCTGCTCTACGGCGTATCGCCTAGTCGCGAGTGTCCTTTGACTCTTCCAGTGCGCCCTGCGCTGACATGGAAGAGTCATGTGGCCTACTTTAAAGTGGTGCAGCCTGGGCATCCGGTGAGCTACGGCAGCACTTGGATCAGTGATCATCCGGTGCGGATGGTGACCGTGCCGGTGGGGTATGGGGATGGCTACTTCCGTGCGCTGTCGAACAAGGCTCAAGTGCTCATCCGTGGCCAACGCCACCCCATCGCCGGACGGGTTTGCATGGATCAGGTCATGGTGAACCTAGAATGGGGCACGGCTTACTACCGGGATGAAGTGGTGCTGCTCGGCCACCAAGATGAGGAAACCATTTTGGCCGAAGACCTTGCGGACTGGGCTGGTACGATTGCCTACGAAGTGCTAACCAACATCAACACACGTGTGCCTCGGATTTACACGCGCACGGAGCCAAAGCCGCCTGCGCTTTCGTGATTGCCTGCGCTTCGACAAACTGCTTTTTCTGTCCACGTGCCAGATCAAGCTTCAGACCCTCAGACGCAGGACGCTTCGCTGAATGAGACGATTCGCTGTGCTAAGACACCCATCACGCCGGCGCACTCATCTCCTGCGGTGGTGGGTACATCCACAAGCGCGGACCCTGGTCACTCGATTGCTCTGCTAGAGGAGCAGGGCGGCTGGCTAGATGGTAAATTTCGCCTCTTGGAAAAGCTAGGTGAAGGTGGTTTCGGGCTCGTGTTTAAGGCGGAGCAGGTCCAGCCCATCCAGAGGCTTGTGGCCGTGAAGGTTCTGAAGGCAGGCATGGACACTCAGCAGATCGTCGCTCGCTTTGAGACGGAACGGAAGTCGCTGGCACGCATGGAGCACCCCAACATCGCGCGCGTGCTAGACGCTGGGAAAACCGAACGTGGGCAGCCTTACTTTGTCATGGAATTGGTTCGCGGGCGTTCCATCACCAGCTATGCACGCCAACAAAAACTAACCTTGAGGCAGCGGATTGAGCTGTTCATTCCGGTCTGCCAAGCCGTGAACCACGCGCATCAAAAGGGCATCATCCACCGCGACCTGAAGCCCTCTAACATCATGGTCATGGAGGAGGATGGAAAGCCCGTGCCAAAGGTCATCGACTTCGGTATCGCGAAGGTGCTGGAGGAAAAAAATCTGCGCCAGACACTGGTGACGGGTATGGACCAGCTCGTCGGCACGCCCGGCTACATCAGCCCTGAGCAAATCGAACACGGCAGCGCCCACGTGGACACCCGATCGGATGTCTATGCTCTCGGTTCCATTTTGCTGGAACTGCTGAGTGGACGCGCATTGGTGTCATCGGCTGATTTGGCCAATCGGCCCTTGCACCAGATCCTGCACGATCAGGTCGAGCTGGACCCGCCACGGCCTTCCGCACGTGTGGAGGAGCTAAAAGGCGACTTGGACTGGATCATCCTAAAGGCTTTGGAGCGCGACCCAGCGCGCCGTTACGGTAATGCGGACGAGCTGGCAGAGGATCTGCGCCATTACTTGAATGATGAGCCTGTGCGCGCCATGCCGCCTAGCCGCACTTATCTTTTGCGCAAGTTCGTCAAGCGCCACCGGGTCGGTGTGGCCTCAGCGGCTGCTGTGGTGCTGGCACTGTTGGCTGGTGGCATCACGAGCACCGCGCTCTATGTAAAGGCGGAAAACCATCGCCGCGAATTGCAGCACGCTTCTTCGATCTCCGATGGCCGCATGGCTGCGCAGGTGCAGCTTTCGGAACCACCAGATTTTCAAAATGCAGCGGCACTTCTATGCCGGGCTCTGCGCACCGATCCTGACAACCAAGCGGCGTCTGTGAACCTGCTTTCCCTACTGCAGCACGCGCAGTTCATCCAGCCTGCGACGCGGGAGCTGTCTCTCCCTGAAGGTGCGGAGGAGGCGCGCCTCGTCGCCATCAGCCGTGAAGCAGGCTTGGCGCTGGCAATATGCCGCCCGAGTCGCACAGGGCCTGAGGTGCTCAGCTTTTGGTCGCTGGAAAAAGGCACTCGAACGGATCACCCGCTGCCAGAGGGTGTGCAAGCCACCGCCCTGCTTGTTTCTAGGGATGGTAAGCAGGCCTATGTGTCGGATGACCTGGGACAAATCCAGCGATGGACTTTGGCGACGGAAACGGCTGAGGCTATCGAACCCCGCCTTCCCTCAAACCCTGATGGCAGCCCACAGTCGGTGCTGACACTGGCTTTCTCAGGCGATGGCATGACGCTGGCTGCTGGGGGCGAGGCTGGTACGGTGCAGGCCTGGGATTTGCGACGACCTCAAACCAGAGGGCTGGTCATGGAGCACCCATCGTCGAGATCCGTGCCGCAACCAATCAACGAACTGAGTCTGGATTACCTGGGCACGCTCGCCGTGACGGCTAGCAACAAGGGCCTCACCCTGGCGGGTGCTGCGCAGGCAGTGGTCGCGGTGTGGGATCTGGAGACTGGGCAGCTGCTGGGGGATCTGCTCCAGCTGGATCACGGTGTGGGGGCTGTGGCCATTCATCGGGAGAGCAACCTGCTCGCGGTTGGGCTGCATAATGGAGAGGTACATCTGGTGAATTTCCGTGCCCAGGAGACCGGCGCACCCGACCTACGTCACCCCTCTGCGGTCATTTCCATGGCGTTCAGTTCCGATGCCTCGACTCTATGGGTAGGAGATGGGGCCGGCTACTTGCACACTTGGCTTGTGGCAGAAGGAAGGCCTGCAATCCCCGCACAGCGCCATGACGGCGAATTGATGTCGCTGCACTCTTCCCTGGAGCGCGGGCAGCTTGTCAGTATCTCGCGTCATGGTGAGCTGCGTGTACGGGATACGGAGACAGGCGCGATGCACGGTATCCGTTTGGGTCAGCCTCTGGCTCAGACAGCGATGACGCCAGATGCGGCGCTTTTGGTTACCGCAGCGCGGGCAGCCCCTAGCCTTCGTGTCTGGCGGGTCTATCAGCGCAAGGCAACCCGACGCCTAATCATGGCAGCGGAGGAAGATCTATTGAAACCACCACCGCCGCCGGACACGTTGCCGCCGCCGCTGCGCTCGTACGGACAGGTCAAGGCTTGGAACCGAGCGGGCACGCGTGTGGTCATCGCGAGCAAAGACGGCAAGGCGAGTGTGTTTGATGGCCGTTCTGGGCGTGAGCTTTGCCCGGCGGTGAGTCATCCCCCCGCGATTGGGGCTGTGGCCATTTGCGAGGATGGCCATCTTTTTGCTACCTCGGGTCGTGATCAACAGGTGCGGTTTTGGCAAGGTGCGACCGGACAAACTACAGGCGTCAGTCTGCGGCTGAATCGATTCATCATTGCCATGGCTCTGAGTTCCTCAGGCGATCGACTGGTGACGCTGACGGAGGACGGTGAGGCTAGGTCATGGAATACGCGAGATGGGCAGAGCCTGAGCCCACCTCTAGGGCTGGGGCAGGCTGTGCAGCGTGTGGACATCTCTGCCGATGATCGCCGTTTGCTTTATCGTCTGTCGGATCGGGTCTGGTATTCCCTGCCGATGCCACCCCAACCTCAGCGGCCACTGCCCCATTGGTTCCTTAATCTCGCTGAGGCGATGGCGCGATTGCGGCTAACTCCAGAGGGACAGCTGCAAGCGCTGGATCTCGATGCCTGGCAGAGCGCGGTCCTTGCAGTGCCTGGTGAGCCTGATGGGGGTGATCCATTGGCATGGCGCTGGGCGAAATGGTTGCTGGCCCCGGCCGCAAAGCGAGCCCTAGATCCTGAGGATGAAGAGTCACTCGCTGACTATGCGTGTCGTTTGGAAAAAAATGACTCACCGCATGCCAAGGACGAGCTGCGGCACTTTCGGTTCGAGTCTGCTGCGCGTTAGCGCATCAGCCCTGCACGCTCACGCTTGTGGTGATGACGTGCTGTCCGCCTGGTAGAATGCGAACTGCAGCCTCGCCAGCATTGGCGGCTTCGACGCACAGAAAACGTTTATAATCCTCGTCGGGCAGATCCGCTAGGCGCTTGGATTTTTCAATCCATGGATTCCACACAACCGTGGTACCGCTGCCCAGCTTATCCACGATGATCTTTCGTTCCCAGGTCGGGTCATCAATGACTACTCCTGCAGTGCTAACGTATTGGCGATCCACCTCGCGGTCAAAGATGACATCGCCATCTTGTTGGCGTTGGGTGGGTTCGCCGACGGTGTCGAGGTAACGCGCCTCAGCCAATCCGCGAACGGTGGTTCGCTGGATATCGCCCACGCTCAGGTAGGTGTGCAGGGCTTCCGTGACGATCATGGGTTCGGCCCCTAGATTTTGCGTCATGAGAGAGACCTCGAGCTGAGCGCCAAGGCTGATGCCGAGATGACAGACAAAATCATGCGGCCAAAGCGCGCGCGTTTCGGGTGAACTTTGCAGGCGGAAAAGCAGCGTCACATGACGCTCTTGAGCATCCGCGCGCAGAAGCTCCCAGGACTGAATGCGGGCGATGCCGTGCATGGGCTTCGTGGTATCCGTGGCATGAGCATTGAACCAAGGCCAGCAGATGGGGATGCCCCCACGGATGGCTTTGCCTACGCCGAAAATGGCCTGGGGACTGAGGTAGAGCACCCCATGGGTCTGACCACTGGGAGTCCACTCCATGACATGAGCACCGTGGCCTGACACCTTGGCTGTGACGGCAGGATGCTGGATGTGATAGACGAAGTAGCCGCTGGGATCTTCCACGGTGCGAATGCAATCGGGCAGGGTCATCATCGTGCTGCCTATCACAACAGCCACACGAAGTCGTCTAGTTCTTTTGCGAGAAGATGGCTTCCGGATTGAATGCCCACGCGCACGTGACAGTCTCTGATGCCGCATGTGGACTCTCCCTCAACGATGCTTAACTCGTGCCTTACAGGCTTCGCTTTTCCTCATGGTGCTGCTCTCTGGAATCGCGGACACACTATGTGCCCAGGATGCGGTCCCGCGGCAGGTTTGGGAGAAAAGCCTCACGCACGCAGTACCCGGCACATTTCTGCCCCTCATGCCATGCCGGGTGCAGTATGAGCTAAGCTGGAACAACCTGCTGTCAGCCGGCCTGGCCAATGTCTTGCTGCAAGAGGCGGGTGAGCATCAGGTGGCGAAAGCCCAGGCAGGTACAACAGGTCTCGCACGTGCGCTCTGGCGCTACGATTGTGCGATGACCTCTGTGATGAAGCGCCCGGGTTTGCGGGCTCATTACATGGAGCATTCCGAGACCGACTCGCGCGAGACCGTATCCTACCAAGTGCATTTTGATCAACACCAAATCCGAACGATGACGGATCTGAAGCCGGTCGGAGGTACGCTGCAGCGCAAGCACTCAGTTTGCCCTCTGGGTGGTGTCGATGACCTCCAATCTGCCATCCTCTATGTGCGCAGCCACCCTCTGCGGGTGGGGGATAGTTTCACTCGTGTCGTGCAGCCTTTTGACCGGCCTTACTTAACGATCTTTACCGTCATGGGGCGCGAAAAGCGCAAGGTGCAAGGTGTTCTCTACCCGACAATCCAACTTGATGTGAAGATCCGCCGCATGGATCTCCGCACGCTGGCTTTGGGAAGTTTTAAGAAAATGAAAACCGCCACCATCTGGGTTAGCGATGATGAATGGCGCCTTCCTGTGGAGATGCACGCCAGCATTTACGTGGGCTTTATCTCTGCCACGATGACGAAGCGCGAACTTCTCAAAGACCAAGCTGCGCAGGCTAGTCTGCCTGCTAGCATGTTGCACGGTCGATGAGCGACTGATCAGCTAGGCTCCGGTAACTTTGGAGGTTCTCGCAGCGCGGCCTCAAGCATGGCTGGAGTCACCTCGCCCTCCCAACGGCTGATGGCGACTGCGGCCACTCCATTGCCAATGAAGTTCGTGAGCGCGCGGCACTCACTCATGAAGCGGTCGATGCCTACGATGAGCGCCAGAGATTCGATCGGAATGCTTGGCACAATGGCGAGAGTCGCTGCTAGCGTCACAAAACCAGCGCCTGTTACCCCGCTTGCGCCTTTGGAGGTAATCATTGCAACGAATAACAAACTAATCTGTTGCCCAAGACTTAAAGGCGTATCGGTCGCTTGAGCCAAAAACACCGCTGCCATGGTCATGTAGATGTTCGTGCCATCCAGGTTGAAGCTATAGCCCGTCGGCACCACCAATCCAACCGTGGCAGGCGCACAGCCTAAGCCTCGAAGCTTTTGAATCAGGGCAGGAAGAGCAGTCTCCGACGAACTCGTTCCCAGGACCAGCAGCAGTTCCTCGCGAATGTAGCGCAAATAACGCAAAATGGAAAAACCGCAGGCACGGGCGATGCCACCCAAAACCACCAGGACGAACAAACCTGAGGTTAGGTAAAAGCCTAGCATGAGTGAAACCAAACGACCAAGGGACCCGATGCCATAACTGGCCACAGTGTAGGCCATCGCACCCAAGGCCCCGACAGGTGCCATTTTCACCAACAAGCCCATCATTTTGAAAAAGACTTCCCCTGCTTGCTCAATGACCGCCAAGGCTGGACGCCCTTTGGCTCCCATGCCCGCGAGAGCAAAAGCCGTGACCAGAGCTATGAAAAGCACCTGCAGAAGATCACCGCCAGTGAACGCCCCCAAGAAACTGCTCGGGATGATGTTCAGTAAAAAATCCGCGGTATTCAGGTGCTCGGCTTTTTCAGCATAGACTTTCACGGATGGAGAGTCACTCAAAGTGTCCATTTGAGCATGAAATCCAGCGCCTGGCTGCAGCAGATTCACCACGACCAACCCGACCACCAAAGCCAGAGTAGAAACCGCTTCGAAATAAAGCAGGGCTTTGCCGCCGATGCGCCCTAGCTTTTTCAGGTCGCCCATCGACGCAACTCCTTGAACCACAGTGCAAAAGATGATGGGAGCAATCATCATCTTGACCAGCTTGATGAAACCGTCTCCCAGAGCTTTGAAAGACTTTCCCTCATGCGGAAACCACCAACCGATGATGATTCCGGCTACCACACCCATAAGGACCTGGACATAAAGAATGCGATACCAGGGTGCCCTGGCAGAAAAAGAGGCCATACAGGCGGTATCAAACCGCAGCACAGCCTGCCTTGTGAACATCTTTTTAAAAAAACCTGCCTGAAAGTTAAAATTCCATTTGCCTATTTTTTATCCTGACCCACTGTCGCGCCCCCCAGCCCCGGACTTTCCCCAAAGTCTTGCTGAAATGAACCTCTCGAGGTTCCTTTTGCTATCGGAGCAGTGAACCGGAAAAACACTGTGCGACTCTGAACTAGACAGAGCAGGCACATTGTCTCTCCCGTTCCCGCCCGACGAGGCCTCAAATAAGGATCGGATTTTCTTCCACAAGACAACATGCCAACCATCAATCAGCTCGTCAGACACGGCCGCAAAGACAAGGCGGAGAAGTCGAAGTCGCCTGCGCTTGCCAAGTGCCCGCAGCGCCGCGGAGTCTGTCTACAGGTCATGACCCGCACCCCGAAAAAGCCTAACTCAGCGCTTCGTAAGGTTGCCAAAGTGCGTCTGACTAACGGCTACGAAGTGATTGCCTACATTGGCGGTGAAGGCCACAACCTCCAGGAGCATAGCATTGTTCTTGTGCGTGGCGGTCGTGTGAAAGACTTGCCCGGTGTTCGCTATCACATCGTCCGTGGTACGCTTGACTGTCTTGGTGTGGAGAAGCGTCGTCGTGGTCGTTCCAAATATGGTGCGAAGCGTCCGAAGCCAGGTGCCGCAGCTGCCCCAACTAAAGGCAAGAAGTAATCTCCTTTTTAACCGCTCTTTTAAACTCAGCATTTCGTTCTTATGGCCCGCAGGAAACGCGTTTACGACAAGAATGTCGTCAAAGACTCCCGCTACGATAGTGAAATCGTCGCCCGCCTCATTAGCCGCGTGATGGTTAGCGGTAAGAAATCCGTAGCGGAGAGCATCGTCTATTCTGCCATCGATTTGCTAAACGAGAAAACCGAGACCGTGGATCCCTTGGAGCTTTTCCATCGTGCGATCGACAACGCCAAGCCAAAGGTTGAAGTCAAGGCTCGCCGCGTTGGCGGTGCGACTTATCAAGTGCCACTCGAGGTTTCCTCTGCGCGTTCTGAATCTTTGGCCATGCGCTGGATTGTTGGATACGCCCGCGGTCGCAAAGGTCAGCCCATGCATCGCGCTCTTGCGAATGAGCTCAAAGAGGCGGCTCAAGGACAGGGATCGTCCGTTCGCAAGCGCGATGACGTCCATAAGCAAGCTCAGGCCAACCGTGCCTTCGCTCACTTCCGCTTCTAATCGCGGATTTCATTCCACCGTAACAAGCTGCCCAGCCCCCTTTCCTTCAGACCATGGCTAACCCCAACTCTCCTAACCGCGAATTCCCCTTGGAGCGCACCCGGAATATCGGGATTTGTGCGCACATCGACGCGGGTAAGACGACGCTGACCGAGCGAATCCTATTCTACACCGGCATGATCCACAAGATCGGTGAGGTGCATGATGGTGCCGCGACGACAGACTGGATGGAGCAAGAAAAAGAGCGTGGGATCACGATCACTTCTGCTGCTGTGACGGCCAAGTGGAAGCAGCTCAAAGAAGAGGGCATCTACAAGACACGGGAACTTGAAGACATTCGTGTTAACATCATCGATACCCCAGGGCACGTGGACTTTACCGCCGAGGTGGAGCGTTCTTTGCGTGTTCTCGACGGTGCTATTTTCGTTTTATGCGGTGTTGCAGGTGTCCAGCCACAATCGGAGACCGTTTATCGCCAAGCAGAGAAGTATGGTGTTCCGCGTATCGCCTTTGTGAACAAAATGGACCGAACAGGTGCCAATTTTGAGCGTGTGGTGGCGGATGTTCGCGAGAAACTAGGTGCACCCGCTTTCCCGATTCTCATTCCTATTGGTGCGGAAGATCAACTAACCGGTCAGATCGATGTGGTGAACCAAAAAGCCATCATCTACTCAGACAGCGATAAGTGGGGATCTACTTACGAGGTTCGCGAGCTCGAAGGAGACGAAGTGGCCAAGGCAAAAGCCGCGTACACGGAACTCTTGGATGCTGTCTGTAGCGCAGATGATGAGCTAGGCATGATGTTCCTCGAAGAGCAGCCCATCGGCCCGAAAGAGTTGAAAGCAGGACTCCGCCGCGCAGTCATTGCAAACAAGATCATCCCGATGGCAGGGGGATCGGCATTCAAAAACAAAGGCGTTCAGTATTTGATTGATGCCGTGATCGACTACCTGCCAGGACCTCTCGACATTGATCCTCAGAAAGGAACGGTCGTTGACGAGCCCGAAAACGTCATTGAAGCTATTCCTGACGACAATGGCAAATTCATTGCCTTGGGCTTCAAGCTCTGGTCTGACAAGTTTGGTCGCTTGGTATTCTTCCGTGTTTACTCTGGCAAAGTCTCCAAAGGTGACACCATTTACAATCCACGCACACGCAAATCAGAGCGCGTGGGTCGGTTGATCCAGATTCAAGCAGCTGTCCATAAGGACATTGACACCTGTTACTCAGGTGACATCGCTGCTCTCGTGGGTGTCAAAGACGTCAGAACAGGTGATACCTTCTGTGATGAAAGTCTTGAGGTGCAGTTGGAGCCACCAACTTTCCCTGAGCCCGTTATCAGCATGGCAGTAGAGCCGAAAACAAAGGGTGACCAGGAGCGGATGGCGAATGCCCTTCAGCGACTTTCGGAAGAAGATCCCACGTTCTTCGTCAAAACGGATGAAGAAACAGGCCAAACGATCATTGCAGGAATGGGTGAACTTCACCTGGAAATTCTTTGCGACCGCCTCAAGCGCGAGCACAAGGTCGAAACCAATACAGGTAAGCCACAAATCGCTTATCGTGAGACCCTAACTCAAGCGGCAGACGGCGAAGGTAAGTTGGTGAAGCAGTCTGGCGGACGTGGTCAATACGGCCACGTGGTGATCAAAGTTCGCCCCGGTGAAAAAGGTTCAGGTATTGTTGTCGAAAACAAAGTGGTTGGCGGCACGATTCCTAAGGAGTTCATCAATCCAGCTAAAGCTGGCTGTATCGAAGCAGCCCTCAATGGAATCATCGCTGGTTATCCTGTGATTGATATGCACATTGATCTCGTTGATGGTTCCAGTCATGAAGTGGACTCCAATGAAAATGCCTTCAAAATGGCGGGCATTTTCGCAGTCAAAGACGCTCTGAAGAGAGCAAAATGCATTCTCCTTGAGCCAATCATGGCCGTGGAATGTACAACCCCAGAAGATTATCAAGGGGATATCATGGGTGACTTGAATCGTCGCCGTGGTAAGATCCAAGGCATGGATAGCCGTGGTGCGACAGCCATTCTGCGCGCTGAAGTGCCTTTGGCAGAAATGTTTGGTTATTCTACAGCCATCCGCACACTTTCCTCCGGTCGTGCTAGCTACTCGATGCAGCCTAGCCACTTCGAACAAGTTCCTCAGCAAATTGTTGATCAGATTGTTGAGCAGCGAGGCGGCAAGCAGGCTTGATTCATTAAAACTCTCATCATTCACGACGGACTCACGCCATGAACAATCAGAAAATTCGCATTCGTCTCCGCGCCTACGATTATCGCACGCTCGACAAGAGCACCGCTGACATCGTTGAGACAGCCAAGCGCACGGGCGCTAAGGTTGCAGGCCCTATCCCGCTTCCGACCCGTATCGAGAAGTTTACCGTGAACCGCTCTCCACACGTGGATAAAAAGTCCATGGATCAGTTTGAGATTCGGACCCACAAACGCCTCCTAGATATTGTTGATCCTACTTCAAGGACTGTGGATGAGCTCAAGAAGCTCAATCTTCCTTCCGGAGTCGACATCACGATCAAGATCTAAACAGAAACCTCAAAGAGGAAAAAATTATGGCACTCGGCTTGATTGGAAAAAAACTTGGAATGACGAAGGTCTACACCGAAAAGGGTGAAGCCATCGCAGTGACTGTCGTGGATGTATCTGGTAACAAGGTCATTCAGGTGAAGAACAAGTCCGGCAAGGACGGCTACAGCGCTGTTCAAGTTGGTTATGGCGAACAGAAAGAGTTTCGCGTAAACAAACCTTTGTTGGGACACTTCAAGAAGCATGGTACTTCTCCCAAGCGCATCATCAAAGAGTTTCGATTCACCAGCGACGAACAACTCCCAGCCGCAGAAAGCGAACTCAAAGCAGACTTGTTTAGCGCCGGACAATGGGTTGACGTGATTGGTACCACCAAAGGAAAAGGCTTCCAAGGTGTAGTGAAACGCTGGAATTTCAGCGGTCAGCCTGCAACTCATGGTCACATGATGCATCGTCGTCCTGGTTCCATTGGATGTCGTTTGACGCCAGGTCTTGTCTGGAAAAACCAGAAGATGCCAGGTCACGATGGCGTGGAGCGTGTGACGACACAAAACCTAAAAGTCATTCAGGCACGCCCTGAAGACGGCGTTTTGCTCATCAGTGGTTCGATCCCAGGAAATAAGGGTAGCATTGTTGTGGTTCGCCCTTCCAAGAAGAAGCCCGCACCAGCGGCCAAGTAATCTAAGAAAGTTCATCCATCATGTCCGCTACTGTTCTTTCGATCGACGCCGCTAAGCAGGCGCAATTAAACCTTGTGGAAGGCCACAAAGGAAAACAAGCTCTACACGAAACCGTTGTCGCCTATCGCGCCAATCGTCGTCAGGGCAATGCACACACCAAGAACCGCTCTGAAGTCGCAGGTTCTGGCAAGAAGCTCTGGAATCAAAAAGGAACGGGCAATGCTCGTATGGGTTCCAAGCGTTCGCCTATCTGGAGCGGCGGTGGTGTTGTCTTCGGTCCTCGCAATACCACAGTTTGGGCGAAGAAAACTACGAAAGCGACGCGCAAATTAGCATTCCGCACGGCTTTAACCGCTCGCATTGCCGATGGCGCTGTGGCCACGATTGCCGGACTTTCTATCGCCGATGGTAAAACGAAGAGTTTTGTCGGTGCTGTTAAAGAGCTTTCGACTGCTAATAAGCTTCTTGTTATCGGAACTTTCGATGAGACAACGTTCCGCGCTGCTCGCAACGTGCAGAGCGTGCAATTGATCTCGGCTGAAGATGTTAACGCTGAACAGCTCTTGAATTACCCACAGGTGCTCGTGACCAACGAAGCCCTTTCTACACTCGCACGGAGGACTGCCTGATATGACACTAGACCCTCAATCTGTTATCCAAACCATTCGTTTAAGCGAAAAAGCGACACGCCTGGGTGAAGTCAACAATGAGTATGTGTTCATTGTGAGTCGCTCCGCGAATAAACTCCAAATCAAGTTCGCTATCGAGAAGCACTTTGGCAAGAAAGTCGCTGCTGTTAGGACTTCGACTTTTGATGGCAAAGCTCGTCGTGAGCGTCGCGCTGATGAAGGTCGTACGAATCATTACAAGAAAGCTATCGTGCGGTTGAAAGACGGAGAACGTCTTGACCTCGTCTAATCCATTAACCCCGGTTCTGAATTTTTAACCAGAAGGACTCACAGCCATGGCGCTGAAAACTTTCAAGCCCAACACCCCATCGAACCGCTACAAGGAGTGGAACTCTTTCGAGGAGATTACCAAAGATAAACCAGAGCGCGCATTGACGATTGCTCTGAGGAAATCTGGCGGACGCAACAATACAGGTCGCATCACTTGCCGTCATATCGGCGGTGGAGCAGTGCGTCGTTATCGTCTTATCGATTTCAAGCGTGAAAGACGCGATGAGGCAGCAAAGGTCGTCGCCATTGAGTACGATCCTAATCGCTCTGCTCGAATCGCTTTGATCGAATATAAAGACGGCCAGAAAGCCTACATCCTAGCCCCAGCGGCTCTTGTTGTGGGTGCTAGTGTGATGGCTGGTGAAAAAGCAGCTCCTGAAGTCGGAAACGCGCTTCCGCTACGCAAGATTCCTCTGGGAACAAGCATCCACAATGTGGAGCTTGTTCGTGGTCAAGGTGGTGTTGCTGCACGCGCAGCAGGACAGGCTGCTATTCTATCTAACCGTGAGGGTGATTATGCTCTTGTGCGTATGCCTTCAGGTGAAGTGCGAAAAGTCCATGCTGAATGTTACGCTACTGTGGGCGCTGTTGGTAACAGCGAGCACATGAACGTTGTCTCTGGTAAAGCAGGCCGCACCCGGTGGAAGGGTACACGCCCAACCGTCCGTGGTATGTGTATGAACCCGATCGACCACCCCAACGGTGGTGGTGAGGGACGCTCCAAATCTGGTGGTGGTCGTCAGCACCTTCTTAGCCCATGGGGCCACGCGAAAGGTGAGAAAACGCGCAACAAGAAGAAGGCAACCGGCAAGCTTATTGTTCAGACTCGCCACGCGAAGAAGTAATCTCGATTCATTTTTGATCCATGCCACGTTCCCTAAAAAAAGGTCCTTTTGTCCAGCAAGCCTTGCTCGACAAAGTTGACAAAATGAATGAAGCCAAAGGAGCTAAACGCCCAATCAAAACATGGGCACGCTCCTCCATGATCACCCCTGATTTGGTGGGTCACACTTTCCTCGTCCACAACGGCAAAGACTTTGTCAGCGTGTACGTTACGGAAAACATGGTAGGTCACCGTCTTGGTGAATTCGCTTTGACCCGTATCTTCAAGGGTCACGGCGCTCACACGGTGAAAGCAGCTAAATAATTGAATCCAGATTCATTATCATGAAGCTTTTGCGCTATATTCTTCAATCCTTTGCATTGCTTTTGGTGGCAATGCATGGGGTAGAAGTGAATGCGCAGACTTCGTTTGAGCTACAAGAGCTGAATACTACGTTGCAAGTCGCAGCCCAAAAGATTCAGATGCTTGAGGCTCAGATTGCTTCTTCGAAAGAAAAGGGTGAAGCACTAGCCCAGAGTGCTGCAGTTTCGAGCCAAGAAGCCCAAGAGTTGAAAGATCGCTACGAGCGACTAAGAGGTCTCTTGGAAGGTCTTGGCATTGCTGCTCTAGAGAACAACCGTGAAGAAACTCAGGACCGTCTGCTTTCTGCGCTTGCTGATCTTCGTGTAAGTGAAACATCACGTCAGAAGCTAGCCGATAGTCTGATGGAACTAGCGGAGGTCTCCTTGGCGTTCGCCAAGACAGTGCAGAATCCCGATCCGCTGACTGGAGATCGATTGCAAAAGGCACTCGTGAAGGCAGAATCTACCCTGGCCACTGCCTCCAATAAAACCGTTCAAGATACGCAGTCACTTGGAGATCTTCAAAACGTTCGAATTGTTAGTTTGAAAAATGAGTTGGGCATTGCTGTCTTTGCTGCAGGTATCAAAGAAGGCGTTAAACCAGGAATGCCATTTGATATTTACCGCGAGGATAAGCCTATCGCAAAAGCTCTTGTCACAGAAGTTAGGAATTCAGTCAGCGGTGCCGTGATACAAGAATTGGCTTCGCTTTCTGACCCTGTCCGTGTTGGCGACCGCGCCAAAGTTTCCATCAATCGTTGATCCCTGTTGTTCTATGGAAGTTCGATCCACCTACAAATACGCCCGCATCTCCTCCCAGAAGGCGCGCCAAGTCACTCGCGCGATTACTGGTATGCCTGTCTCCCAGGCACTCAGCGTGCTTGATTTCACTCCCAAGAAGGCTGCTTTCTTGGTCGGCAAAGTTCTGCGTAGCGCGATTGCGAATGCTACCAATAATCATGAACTTGATGCTGAGGAAATGGTTGTGGCAAGTGCAGTTGCTACGCCAGGACCTGCTCTCAAGCGCATCATGCCACGTGCTCGTGGATCTGCTTCTTCCATCAAAAAACGCATGACACACATCACCGTCGTGCTTGGCAATAAGCCAGAAGAAGCCGTGAAGCCCGCTTCCAAATCGTCGGCAGAATAAATTCACTACTCAATTCAAGCACCTTTATGGGACAGAAAGTAAATCCGATCGGCTTTAGGCTCGCAGTTTCGAAAGACTGGCGCTCCAAGTGGTTTGCCACGGGCAAAGAGTTTTCCGATTCACTTCACAGTGATATTGCCATTCGCAACTACCTGAAAGAAAAGCTCAATGGCGCAGCTCTCTCCAAAATCGTTATTGAACGTGCTTGGAATCAGGTTCGGGTGACGCTACACACGGCACGTCCTGGGCTTGTCATCGGCCGTAAAGGTCAAGAGATCGAGGTAATGAGCCAAAAGATCTCTGAGATGTGCGGAGGCAAGCAGGTCAAAATCGATATCTTTGAAATCAAGCAGCCGGAAATTGATGCCCAACTCGTCGCTGAGGGTGTGGCCGTTCAGCTGGAACGCCGTATTTCTTTTCGTCGTGCCATGAAGAGATCTGTGCAAACTGCCATGGATCTTGGGGCGGATGGCATCCGTATTCGTGTCGCAGGACGCTTGGGTGGCGCGGATATTGCGCGCGCCGAGTGGTATCGTCAGGGTAAAGTTCCTCTCCAAACACTTCGTATCCCCATTGATTATGGCTTCTATGAAGCCAAGACCGTTTATGGAATCATCGGAGTCAAAGTTTGGCTGAATCGCGGCAATGCTGGCGAAAATGGTGTCGCTCCTCCTCGTCGTGAGCGTCGGGAACGTCGTGACCGTGATGACCGTGGAGGTCCGCCACGCCGCGGCGAACGTGCTGTTCGTGCTCCTCGTCCTGAGGCAACCGCAGAAGTTGCTCCAGAAGCTGAGGTCGTCTCTGCTGCATAAGATTGAATTCTCTCGCCGAGTTCCGAATAACTTTCTCTAACTTATTCCTTTTAGATCTTCATGGCTCTTCTTCCCAGTCGCGTAAAATATCGTAAGACCCAGCGCGGTAGCCGCTCGGGTAACGCCACCAGTGCAAACAAACTGGACTTCGGTGAGTTTGGTCTGCAAGTGCTTGAGCGTGGCTGGCTGAAAAACAACCAGATCGAGGCTTGCCGTGTTGCCATCACCCGGTTCCTGAAAAGAAAAGGTAAGGTTTTCATCCGAGTATTCCCACACAAGCCCGTCACTGCGCGTCCCCCTGAAACTCGAATGGGTAAAGGTAAGGGTTCACCGGAGTTTTGGGTTTCTGTTATCCTTCCAGGACACATGCTGTTTGAAATTTCCGGCGTTAACGAGGCGACCGCACGTGATGCATGCCGTTTGGCAGCGAATAAGCTTGGTTTCAGAACGCGTTTTGTCACCCGCGCTATCTCTCACTAATTTTTATCAACGAATCTAACCATGAAGATCAAAGAATTACGTGAGCTGTCAGTCGATGAGCTTGGCTCTCGCAAGCGTGAACTCCGTCAAGAGATGCTCAATTTGCGCGTGCAGCAGCAGATCGGTCAGTTGGAAAATCCTTCAAGATTGCGCACTCTTCGCCGCGAAGTGGCACAAATTGAAACACTGATCACCCAGCGCAGCAACTCTGCCGTTAAAGCTGCCTGAGGATGAATAACCCTTTGAATTGAACATAGAATCATGAGCGAAACAGCAACAGCACCGGCTACGGCCAAGGCTCCAGTGCAGAAGACCCGCGTTGGCGTCGTCGTCTCTGCCAAAATGAATAAGACTATCGTCGTCGAGGTTGAGCGCCGTGTGCCCCACGCCCAATTTAAGAAGATCGTTCGCAAGACTTCCAAATTCTATGCCCACGATGAAAGTAGCCAAGCGAAAGAAGGGGATAAGGTTTTGATTTCCGAAACCAGGCCTCTTAGCAAGCTGAAGCGCTGGAATCTTGTGGAAGTGCTGAAGCACTAATTCACACGCGATTCGAGATACTCGTTAACCCTAACATTCAGGAGGAATAATCAATGCTTCAGATGGAGTCATCAATCCCGGTAGCTGACAATACCGGTGCCCGCATGGCCGAAATGATCGGTGTGCTGGGCAAAAAAAACACACGCTTTGCATACGTAGGTGACATCATCACGGCGCACGTCCGTGAGTCCACACCCACAGCGAGCGTTAAAAAGGGTGAAGTTGTTCGTGCTGTTGTTGTGCGCACAGCCCACCCAATCCGTCGTAATGATGGTTCTATCCTTCGCTTCGACAAGAACGCGATCGTCATCATCGATAAGGACAACAACCCCAAAGGCACTCGTATCTTCGGACCTGTTGCGCGTGAACTGCGTGACAAGAACTTCATGAAGATTGTGTCTCTCGCCCCAGAAGTTCTGTAATTTATGAGCCGTATCAAGACCCACGTCAAAAAAGGCGACACTGTTGTCGTCATCTCGGGAGCCCACAAAGGTGCTCAGGGTACCATCAAAGAGGTGCAGCCGACCAAAAGTCGTGTCATCATCGAAGGAGTGCGCATGATCAAAAAAACAGTGCGTCCTAGCCAGCAAAATCAGGCAGGTGGTATCATTGAGAAAGAAGGCCCTGTTCACATCTCGAATGTGAAAAAAGTCTGATCCACTAGACCATTCTTTTTGCTCTGCATGCTCACGCCGCCTCGGCCTTGTCGAGGCGGCTTTTTTTTGCTTGTCTTGTTTTTGAAGCGAACCTCCCGAGGTGATTGCGATCGCATTGAGTCTATGAAACAGCCCGCTTTGCTTTGTGATATTGGAAACGTCTTGGTAAGCTTCGACTTTGGTCTTGCCGCAACGAGATGTGCACGTTTTTGTGATCAACCTTCACACGCATTGCTATCGTGTCTAGATGGCATCAAACAACCTTATGAAAGAGGTGATATTGATGACGCTGAATTTGTTGTGCGTGCGATTGAGGCTCTTGGATTCAGTGGCACGCAGGAAGAATTTGCGACAATTTGGTGTGAAATCTTTGAAGAGAATCATGCCATGAAAGCGTCACTCGCTGGATTTTCATCTTATTCGGAACGGCTGTTCCTTCTTTCAAACACCAGTGGTTTGCATAAAGATTACCTGTTCGAGAGCTATGATGTTTTTCGGCTCTTCCGCGGCGGCATCTATTCTTATTCGGCCAAGTGCGCGAAACCTGAGCGACAGATTTTTGAAATAGCGATCCAGCAATTCGATCTTCATCCTGAAGCGACGCTTTATGTGGATGATTTGGAGGCCAATCTAGTCACGGCGAAAGAGCTGGGTTTTCAAACCCACCTGTATTGTCTAAACAATCATTCCGCCTTTGAAGTCGCCTTAGAGGAATGGAAAGTGTCGGTTGGTCTATCTTCGTGAATTTTGATCCATGTCTATTGATCTGTCTTCCATCGCTCTCATTGCTGGTAATGGCATTTATCCTGAGACCTTTGTTGCTGCTGCTAGAAAGGCAGGAGTGGCGCGGTTAGTGGCTGCCGCCTTTCTTCAGGAAACCAAGCCCAGTTTGAGTTCCATGGTGGATTCGATAGCTTGGTTTAGAGTTGGGCAGTTGGGTAAGATGATTTCCTTTCTGAAGAAAGAGGGCGTCAGGCAAGCCGTCATGGTAGGGCAAATTGCTCCCAAGAATCTCTTTGATCTGATGCCAGACTTTCGGACGCTGCTCATGCTTGCCAAACTCAAGCGGCGTAATGCAGAGACACTGTTTGGGGCCATTGCAGATGAGCTCTTGAAGGATGGGATCACCTTATTGCCAGCGACTACATTTTTGGAACATCTGATGCCTTCTACGGGTCATGTAGCAGGGCCACTACTAAAAAAGAGACGATGGGAGGATGCTGAATACGGCTTCAGGATCGCGAAAGAAACGAGCCGATTGGACATTGGCCAGACCGTCATTGTAAAAAATGGAACTGTGCTGGCTGTCGAAGCCTTTGAGGGAACCAATGCGGCAATGAAACGTGGGGGTGAGATGGGAAAGGGCGGGGCTACCATGGTCAAGGTTTCCAAGCCTGATCAGGACATGCGTTTTGATGTGCCTGTGGTGGGGCCTGACACGATTCGAAATGCGGCGGAATCGAATGTCGATGTAATTGCCGTGGAGGCTGGAAAAACACTGCTCTTAGGCCGTGAAGAACTGATGAATGAGTGTCAGCGACTCAAGATCAGCCTTGTGGCCGTGAAGTGCTCGTAGCCATTTTAGGCTGGGGATTATTTTTTCAAAAGTGCGGTTATGCCTTGATTTAAAAGGTGGAGTTATGAAAAAATGAGCGCTTCCCGTTGTGTGCGGGTCTCAATGTGTCCATCATAACCAACCCATATGTTACTTACTGCAATTAAAATGAAACTGGCAGCGCTGGTCGCTGTCGCCGGCATTGACACCGCCGAGATGAGCAACCCGAGTTCAGAACTCGTGTCGGCTCTCCAGAGTTTAGCCAATGATCAAGCTGCTGCCCAAAAAGCCGTGCAGGAAAAGACAGCAGGCCCTGACGTCAACAAAGCCTTCAACGACGCTCTGGTCAAAGTTCGCGAGCTTGTCTCGAAGAATGACAAGGACGCCCAATACGTGCTCGCCCACTGGGGCGTGTTGAGCAACAGCAACGTAGCTGAGATCATCGAGCTGTATCGCAAAGCAGCTTCTCAAGGCCAAGTGCTTGCCAAGGTCGAGCTCGCTCAGGTTCTACTTCAGGCTTACCCGCAAGATCAAGATCGTGCGAAAGAAGCCGTTCAGCTGATCCAAGACGCTGAAAGTGCCAACAACAAACTCGCTCGTCGTCTGCTCGCGAATCTCAGCCTTTCAGGTGCTCCGAATGTCGGTATTCAGCAAGACATCAACAAAGCACGTACCTTGCTGGAAAAAGGTAGCAGTGAAAATGATGGTGAGGCTACTCTCGGCCTCAGTCAGCTGTATGCAGCTGGAGTTCCTGGCCTACCCAAAGATGATCAAAAGTCCCTCGACTATCTGATCAAGGCAACTGAGCAAAAAAACGCCGTCGCGATGAGCACCTATGCGACACGTCTCTTCAATGGGGATCCTGAAGGTGGCAGTTCGAAGCCCTTGGTGAAAAAGGACCCAGCCAAAGCCATGAAGATGTTTGAAGATGCTTCAGCGTCGGGTTTTGCAGCAGCAAGCCGTCTGCTGGGTGCCATTTATGAGCAAGGTCTGGGTGGCAATACGCAGGACCTGAAAAAGGCAGTCGAATACTACACCAAGGCAGCCAACGGCAACGACGCCGCAGCGCTCTTCCGCCTGGGCAACTACTTCGAAGGTGGCCTGCGCAATGGCACCGACGAGAAAGCGGAAATTATCGTCCAGCCTAATGCCAAAAGCGCACTCGATCTCTACCGCATGGCTGCTCAGAATGGTTCAGCCGAAGCTTTCTACAACGTCGGCGTTTATTATGAAAACGGTACCGTGGTGGACAAAGACCTGGAAAAAGCTTTCAGCTTCCTGCTGCGCGCTGCGAACTCTGGAATTACGCAAGCACAGTTCCGTCTTGCTGGATTGTATCAGCAGGGTGGTGGCACTCAGCAGGACAGCGTCGCTGCAATGGCTTGGTTCCAGCGCGCTGCGAACGCCAACTTTGCTCCTGCTCAGATCGCTCTGGGTCAGATGTTTGAAACCGGCACAGGAGTGGGTGGCCCGGATTACACAGCTGCTGCTAGTCAGTATGAGTTGGCTGCCGAGCAGGGAGTGCCTCTGGCCATGCTCCGTTTGGCCAGCCTAAATGAGCGTGGTCTGACAAGCATCAAGGACGGTAAGCCAACACCAAATCTTTCCCGCGCGTATGCCTATGCACTTCTTGCGGTGGATGCTTCCAGCAACGCTGATCTAGCCGTTCGTTATCGTGACGAGCTCAAGAAGAACATGAAGTCTGATGAGATTTCTGAAGGCGACAAAATTTATGCTTCCAAAAAGAAAACTCCTGAGGCTGCACCAGACAAAGCACCCAAAGGAGCGAGCAAAAAGTAGGAGCTCACTTGTCTCAGTTTTTTCCATAAAATAGCTTGTCAAAACAAGCTTCGACTCTAATTTCCGGCTCCCCAAAAGTGGGGAGCCGGTTTTCTTTCCGGGGCATTAGCTCAGTTGGTAGAGCGTCTCAATGGCATTGAGAAGGTCAGCGGTTCGAATCCGCTATGCTCCACCAAACGGCATCAGCGCAAAGCTTAGCCTCCTCTGAGTCTCGAAGGTAGCTTCACCGGTGAATTGCATTCACTTTTAATTTGGCTGATAGGAGTCAGGGAAAGACCCATCCTCTAGCACCAAGATCCAAGTGAGCGCCCATCGACAAACTGCACCCTCCCGTCAGCCTTCTTTCTTCAGTCGCCTTGTGGGACGTCTGAAAAAAATCATCGGTTTATCAGCAGCAAAAGTGGTGGATGACAGCCAAGCTGATCGAAGCCAATCCACCACGGAGACCGACCGACCTCCCTTTCGTGACAAGCAGCGTCGTCGAGACGCAGGAGCTCCTGTTGCCGAAGGAACTCGTGTGCGTGGAAGTCAGCGTGAGCGTTCTGGCCGTCGAGGTGATGAGCATGGGGCACCGCGCCGCGAACGTGGTGGCGACCCGCGCCGCGAACTAACAACGGAAAAGCGAGCCACGATCCAAAACTTCGAACCGCTCCCCCCTCCTCCTGTGCCACCGACTCCAGAAGGGCCTTATCCAGAAGCCTTTGAGGCGCTGGGCCTTTCGGCAGCAGTTTTGGCTGCGATTCGTGAGACTGGTTATAGCACGCCTACGGAGATTCAGCAGCGAGCCATTCCTGTGGTCTTGGAAGGCCGAGATGTGATTGGGGCTTCACAAACTGGTACAGGTAAGACAGCAGCTTTTGCGCTACCATCGATCAGTCGCCTAGGACCTCCCGCAGGTTTTCGTTGCCTTGTGCTTGAGCCCACCCGTGAGTTGGCACTTCAGGTGGTGGAGCAGTTCGAAAAATACGGCAAACACTCCGGTTTACGCATTTTGGCTGTGTATGGCGGTGTAGGCTATGAAAAGCAGCGCAAAGCCCTCCAGCAAGGTGTGGATGTCGTGGTGGCGACACCTGGCCGTTTGTTAGACTTCATGCAGGATGGCACCGCCAACTTGAATGGATTGGAAGTTTTAGTGCTCGATGAAGTGGATCGCATGCTCGACATGGGGTTTCTTCCCGACGTTAGGCGGATCGTCGAACGCACACCGAAGACACGGCAGACCTTGTTCTTTTCTGCCACCATGCCGCCGCAAATCAAAAGTTTAGCGGACTTCGCTCTCAAAGAGCCACTCAGTGTGGAGGTCGGTATTCGTTTTTCACCGGCCGAGACGGTGAGCCACTACATGTACCCAGTGGCTAGCGATCAGCGAGAGGAGTTGCTACTCGCGATCCTGAAACAGACGCACTTCAACAGCTTGATGGTCTTCACGAGGACCAAAGCGCAGGCGGATCAGCTGTATTCATCACTCAAACAAAGCGGCGAATACAAGGTGGCAGTGATGCACTCTGACATCAGTCAAAAAGAACGTGAACGCGCGCTCAAAGGTTTTCGTGACGGTGAGTTTGAGATGATCGTCGCGACGGATCTTGCGGCTCGTGGATTGGACATCAGCGGCGTGACACATGTGATCAACTACATGGTGCCTGAGAATTCAGAAGACTATGTGCACCGCATCGGTCGAACAGGACGTGCGCAAAAGGAAGGCGATGCCTACACCCTCTTCTCCGCTGAAGAATTGCCTTATGTGGCCAGCATTGAGCGTCTGATTAATCAAAAGATTGAACGCAAGAAGCTTGAAGGCTTTGCCTACAAATACACCACGGTGTTGGACGAAGAAGACAAGGCGCGTGCCATCTTGCATGGCCGCAAGAAGAAGCGCCGTTGAGCTGGGCAGAAGAGGATAGGGAATCTCACAGCAGACGTGCGGCAGCCTCAGCTAGTGGGCTACGCTCACCTTTGCTGAGTGGCACGTGGGCAGCGAAGGGTTGTCCACGCATCCGTTGGCGAGTGTAGACGAGACCATTGCTGCGACTGTCCACGTAGGGGTTGTCGATCTGCGCGGGATCCCCAACAAGCACCAACTTCGATCCGCGTGACATGCGTGTCACGACAGTCTTCGCTTCAAGGGGAGTCAGCTGCTGGGCTTCATCCAGCACAAAGAAACGATCAGGGATACTGCGGCCACGAATGTAGCAGAGGGCTTCTATCTCGATGACGCCTTGTTGAATCAAGGGATCGTAAGGAGCGGCGGCTTCCGCGGCAGAGGGTGCGTCTGGCAGGAATCGATTTTTTTTGCGTTGAGGACCTTGATGATTGTCTACCGGACGCATCAATAGGTCGAGCGCGTCATATACGGGTTGCAGCCACGGGCGCATTTTTTCTTGCAGCGAACCTGGTAAGAAACCGACGGTTTGCCCCATGGCTACGATGGGACGACTTACGGTTAGGCCATTGTAGGTTCTTCCAAACACCTGAGACAATCCTGCGGCGACGGCGAGCAGCGTTTTTCCTGTGCCTGCCTGACCGTAACAGGTCACAAGGCTGATTTCAGGATCGAGCAGGGCGTCCAGTAAGCAGGTCTGACCGAGGTTCATCGGTTTCACCGCCCGCCCTTGGCCGACCTTGATCGACTCGGGCGTGTTCAGGAGTCGTGTTAACTCGCCTTGGCTGTTGATTTTGGCAGGCATGGATGCCTTTTCTCCAGCCGTGAGCAGAGCGTATTCGTTGATGGCGATGTCTCCGAGTCTTTTTGCTGGAAGCGTGAGTTTGCCACTGCTGGCAAAGCGCTGGAGTTCATGATTGCTGACCTCGATCCGAGCGATTTCAAAATTGGATACTTCTCGCGGTTCGACTTTGTCGTTCAGGTAGTCTTCGCATTCAATGCCAACCGCTCGCGCTTTGAGCTGCATGTTGATGTCCTTGCTGACAAGGATCACGGGTGGTTGGACTAGCTCTCGGAGCTGCAAGACGCAGGCGATGATGCGGTGATCGGTCTTTTCGCTTCCTGGGAAGATGCGCTCAAACTCACGCACGGCGGCTAGGCTGCGTGCTGCTTCGGGATCATAGGTCACTAACTTCAAGAGGCCACCGCCGTCGGTTTTTATGCCATCCATGATGCTGGCTCCAGGTGCGGAGAAAGCCTTCATGAGTGCGCGATGCACTTCCCGCGCATTCGCTCCGCGTTCGGTCATTTCATTCTTAAAGCGATCCAGCTCACTGAGCACATCCACCGGGATGCATAGCGTGTGTTCAGCGAATTTATGAATGCATCCTGGATCGTGAAGCAGGACATTGGTGTCCAGGATGAAGGTCTTGGTGCCAATCGGCAAGGCCGAGTGGCGGTGGCTGGTAGGGGCCTTGCGTCTGCTTTTTGCGGAGCGGGATCGTGGAGGGGACGTGGGAGAGATGGAGTCGAGCTGGAGCGGGTTGATGATCGTGGGGGCAATGTTGGCGGTCTGTTCGTCGCGGTCCATGGTGGTTAAGGTTGGATGCCTGCCCGTGGAAAAGTGTTGATCTGCACCTCGGGAAGGCAATTGACCTCTTGGCGCTGGTAGCGTGCCAAGTATGCCCTTCCACGTTCTAATTCTTGTGAGCGACTCACGGGTATGGAGGGAGGCTGTCAAAGATTGTAGCCGCTCACAAGTCATTTATTCACACGAAATGTTTTTTGCGAACGAGCCTCTGCTTGGTCTGTGAACTCCGGCAGCTAGCCTGTGCAGGCTGTCTTGTCTTCTTGATAAAGTCGCCTACTATCCGGCCCCTTTTCCCATGCCCCGCGTTTACATCAAGACATACGGCTGCCAAATGAACGAGCGTGACACTGAGCAAGTGTCCCAGATGTTCGTCGAACGTGGCTACACCATGACCACCACGGATGAAGATGCCGATGTGGTGTTGATCAATACCTGTTCGGTGCGTGATCAGGCAGAACAAAAAGCCGTCGGCAAAATGGGCATGGTGCGGCGGCGGCGTATTCCCTTGGTCACGGGATTCATGGGCTGCATGGCTCAGAGCCGTGGCTCGGAGTTGGTGGATAAGGTCAGTGTCGATTTGGTCGTAGGCACGCAAAAGTATCACCGCGTGGTGGATTACGTGGATGAGATCATTCGAGCCAAGGAGCAGCGCTTGATGGATGAGGAGCGCTTTTCCATCGTGGATATCGACGAAGAAGAGGCCAGCCAGAACGCCATCCGTGATCATACGCTGAAGGAGCGGCAGGGAGCGGCCTTTGTCAGCATCATGCAGGGTTGCAACATGAAGTGTACCTTTTGCATCGTGCCTTACACGCGTGGCAGTGAGAGAGGGCGCCCGATTGCGGACATTGTGGAGGAGGTGCGCCGCCTTGCGGATCGTGGCGTGAAGGAGGTGACGCTGCTCGGTCAGATCGTGAATCTCTACGGCCGCCATGAGTTTCCGATGGTGGACGGGAAGAGCCCTTTCGTGCAGTTGCTAGAGGCGGTGCATGAGGTGCCTGGGATTGAGCGCATTCGCTTCACGAGCCCCCATCCGATTGGCTACAAAAAGGACCTGATTGAGGCCTTCACCTACCTACCCAAACTCTGCGAGCATGTGCATCTGCCGGTGCAGAGTGGCAGCGATGAGATCTTGAAAAAAATGCATCGGCCGTACAGCTCCGCGAAGTTCACCGAACTCGTCGAGCGTATCCGTGCGGCGCGCCCTGGCATTGCTGTCACCACGGATGTGATCGTGGGTTTCCCTGGCGAGACGGAGAGGCACTACCTGGAGACGCGTGAGATGTTTGACCGGTTGAAGTTCGACAATGCCTTTATCTTTCGTTATTCGAAGCGTCGTGGCACCCCTGCGGCGGAGATGGCGGATGAGATTCAGGTTAGCGAAAAGGAAAAGGAGCGCCGCAATCAAGACCTTTTGGCTCTCGTGAATGGCCACGCTTATCCGCGGTATCAGGAGCTGATCGGTCAGCGGGTCGAAATCCTGTGTGAAGGGCCGAGCAAGACGAATGAGTCACGGTTGACTGGCCGCACGCGGACCAATCGCATTGTCGTCTTTGAGGGCAATCCTGAGCGCCATACGGGTGAGATCTTTCAAGTCAATGTCACTCATTGGGCAAATTTCACGCTGTTTGGGGATCCGGTGCTGACAGCCGATTGAGCCGTGCGCGCCGGTGGGTCGGGCAATCTACGCCAAGCGGGGCCTCACTCGCGCGCCAGCAGGTCTCGCAGCTTCCGGCGCAGGGTGGCGCGGTTCATGTTTAGCGCCGCCGCTAGCCGCGTCGGTTTGTCTTCAAAGCGGGCTAACAACGTCTCCAGCATCTGCTTTTCCACATGTGCCAGCAGGGCATCGTAGTCGGGCCAGTCGGTCTCTGGGCCAGTCAGCCGCTGGTCGAGCCAGACATTCAGGGCCCGGCTCAGGGTGGCGTCCAGGTGACCGGCTGACTCAGTGGCCATGCTGCTGGACACGGCCTCCGGCAGGTGACGTGGCAAAATGACTGCGCTTCTGCAGATGGCAGCGGCGTGCTGCATGGCGCTGGCCAGTTCTCGGACATTCCCTCGCCAATGGTGCGCTTTCAGGCAGGCCATGGATTCGGGTGAGATGGTTAGTTCGAGGCCTGGGGCGGCACGGCCAAGTAGGTAGGCCGCTAGGGCGGGCAGGTCTTCCACTCGATCTTGCAGCGGAGGCAAGGTTAGCTGAAGAACGCCGAGCTGATAAAACAGATCTTCGCGGAAACGACCTGCTTCGATCTCTTCGGCCAGATTGGCTGAACTGGTGGCTAGGATGCGTGCTTGATTTGGCCCACTCGCGGCACTTTGCGCCCGCATCAGCACGCCTTGCAGGGGCAGGGGGAGTGCGGCGACTTCCTCGATGAGAAGGGATCCCCCTGCCGCACGGGTCAGGGCCACTTGCAGCGCTTGTTCCTGTTCACTGGTGGGCCATTCATCGGGGCGAAAGGCGGTTAGCTCACGCGTGCTGCGGGCGCTGTTGCGGTGGATGACCTGGGCGGCGAGCGTCTTCCCCGAGCCCCGGGGGCCGCAGAGTAGAACGGGTGCATCATTGGCGCAGGCCTGGGCTACGATGGCAAAGGCGCGCTGCATACCCGGTGCGGCACCGATCATGATGGCCTGTGTAGGGTCAGGCGGCGTGTCAGCGATGGCTGGTCGGGCGGCGGTTGAGCTGCTGTCCGCCGCAGGACTTAGCAGGCTGCGCAGGCTGGCCTGCATCTCGGCAAGGTTCAGCGGTTTGAGGAAATAGTCCCGCGCGCCGAGGCGACGTGCTTCCAGGGCATTGTCCAAGGTGCCGTGGGCGGTGATGATGAGCACCTCAGGCATCTTCGGCAATCGGTGGATCTCGGCTAGCACCTTCAGGCCGCTCATGTCGGGCAGGCCGATGTCCAGCAGCACGAGGTCAAAGCTGTGGCGTGAGACTTTGTCCAGCCCACCCTGGCCCGAGGCTGCCACGACGGGCTCGGCCCCCAGGCGGCGGACGACGGTCGCAAGGGCGGCAGCGAGGGCATATTCGTCTTCGATGATCAGGACGCTGGGCATGGCGAGAAGGGGCAGGGGGCGTGCAACTTACGGGGAGAAGGCCTTCAGGGAAGCAGGGGCAGGGTGACTTCGACCCAGGCTCCGCCTTGTGGATGATTTTTGAGCATCATTTTCCCGCCATGGGCAGAAACGATCTCCTGCACCACGTTCAGGCCGACGCCCATTCCGCCTTCTTTTTCAGAAAAGAACAATTGTGAGCCATGCACCAGGGCGGAAGGAGAAAAGCCCGGTCCATGATCGCGAAAGGCCAGCAGACACTGACCGTGCTGTTTGTCCAGGGAGATTTCCAGTCTGCCACCCTGGGCCATGGCTTGGATGGCATTCAGCATCAAATTTCTGCACACTTGCAGCAGGCGCGCTCGGTCGCCATGCACGAGGGCCTGCCAAGCCTCTGTGCATGGCGTGCAGTGCAGGGTCACGCCTGCATGAGCGGCGGGCGCTCGCAGCGTGGCTAGCGCCTCCGCCATGACATGTCCCAGCGCCAGCGGCTCCATCTTGGGCGGTGTGGGCCGTGCGAGGTAGAGCCATTGGTTCACCAACCCTTCGATCACTTTACCCTCGGCCTGTACATGGCGCAGGGACTGGGCCGATTCCTCATCCAACACGCTGGCATCGACGAGCTGGGCATGGAGCTGGATGGAGGCCAGTGGGTTTTTGATCTCATGGGCGAGCCCTGTGGCTACGCGGCCCAGCAGGGCGAGTCGTTCCGATTGCTCGCGGCGTTGGCGCTCCTGCTCCAAAGCTTCGCGAGCGCGCACCAGTGCCCTGGCTAACTCGCCGATTTCATCCGCGCGGCTTGTCTCCAAGGGCGTAGTTTGTGCTGGGTCAAAGAAGGTGGGCAATGCTCCGGTGAGCTGCACCAGCGGATGCACGACTTGGCGGGCGATGATCCAGGCAACGGCGCCGGATAGTAGCCAAAAGACGAGCAGGGCATTTCGCGTAGCTGGGTGCCAGAGGCTTAGCGCCACCTTGGGCGCGCGCCGCAGGAAGATCATGTCATGCCTAGCATCGAGCCGTAGGCGTAGCGCCTCCCAGCCATCGGCCAGGCGGCGCACTTTCGCCTGCGGCAGGGTTTTTAGTGGAGCGGCAGCCACAGCTTCTACCGCAGGTTCCAGGTGCCCCTGGCTATCCATGAAGTGAATTTGCAAGCCCAGTAGCTGCCCGAGATCGGCCGCTAGCTTCGCGCTGCGCGGTAGATTTTGCTGTCGTACGAACTCCGCATCCGCGCCAGCCAGGGCCGTGAACACGCGCTCCTGTTCTGCCTGCTGCTGATGCCGTAGCCAGCCGAGCAGCAGCAGGGAGCCGACGATGACAAAGGCCGCGAGCAGCACGATGAGGCGTGTGGCCAGGGGGCGGCGGGAGGGCGGACTCAGGCTAGTGACGGGGTGGGACACGGCGCTTAGGGTGGAGGCGGTGCTTTTGTTCGACAAGAGCGGCCTGCGGGCTAAATCATGCACTCGGCCTTGGTTTGTCCGCTCCCGTTTCCGCTTCCTCCACGTGTCAGTGTCTGCCCCCAGTTCCGGTTTCTTCCTGTCGTTTGAAGGCTCAGAAGGCTGTGGCAAGTCCACGCAGATTCGGCTGCTGCACGAGCGTTTGCTTCAGGTAGGGCAGACGGTGCATGTCATGCGCGAGCCAGGAAGCACGAACGCGGGGGAAGCCATCCGCCATCTGCTGCAGCATGCGAGTGAAGGCAGTGGCCTGACGCCGGAGGCAGAGTTACTGCTTTTCGCGGCCAGTCGCGCGCAGCTCGTGCGTGAGCGCATCCGCCCGCTGCTCCGCGCGGGAGCTTTTGTCATCCTGGACCGCTTTCTCGACTCGACCTCCGTCTATCAGGGCATGGCCCGTGGTTTGCCTGAGGAGGCTGTCGCTGCCGTGAATGCCCTGGCGGTCGGCGGCACCCTGCCGCAGCTGACGGTGCTCCTGGATCTGGACACCGACACGGCTTGGGCACGCATCCATGCCACGGGGCGCGAGCTTGACCGCATGGAGAGTCAGCCGCGGGCTTTTTATGAAAAGGTGCGCCACGGCTACCTACGACTCGCCCAGGAGAACCCAGATCGCATCGCCATCGTGGATGCCAGCCGCCCACCCGAGGTGGTGCATGAGGAGATCGTGAAGCTCGTGCAAGCCAGAACCCATGCCCTACAAGCCTGATCATGCCCTGAAACTGCTGAAGCGTGCCCAGGAGTTGGGCAGGCTGGGCCATGCTTACCTGATCTCAGGTCCGCGGGAGGCGAGGTTGGAAGACTTCGCCGCGCAGATGCTCACGCTGGTCTCTGATGCTCGCCACCGCGAGTTGGATGATTGGGCGCAGGAGGGCGCGATCCTTTTGCGTCCGCAAATGAAGTCCCGTCGCATCGGCGTTGGAGAAAGCTCCGAGGAGGCGGGCACCATGCGTTACCTGGAAAAAATGCTGCACCGCACCATCCAGCCAGGTCAGTACAAAATGGGCGTGCTGGTGGATGCGGAGCGCATGACCGTCCAGGCGCAGAATGCCTTTCTGAAAACGCTGGAGGAGCCTCCTGCCCGCACCCTACTGCTGCTGCTCAGCAGCCACCCCGAGCAGCTCCTGACGACCATTCTTTCCCGTGTCATTGAGATGCCTCTGCTGCCACCACCAGGGCAGCGCGTCTTTGATGAGCATGAGCAAAAGCTACTGACGCTTTTGGCCCGCATGGCAGAGCGCGCAGCCACGGGTATTGGCGCGGCCATGGCTTTAAAGGCGGAGTTCCAAGACGTCCTTGCAGGGGTGAAGGAAGGCATTGAGGAGGAAATGGAGGACGAGTTTGATAAGGAGAAAGAGCACTACGGCCAGACCACGGATGGCACCTGGCTGAAGCGGCGTGAGGAGGAGGTCAGTGCCCGGGTGCAGGCCGCCTACCACCACCACCGCGATACGTTGCTGGAGCTGCTGCTTTCCTGGATGGGAGACATCGCCCGTCTCCAGGTAGGTGCCCAGCATCTGGATCTCCCCACGTGGCAGGAGCACACGGCTCAGCTCGCGGCACGCTGGAGCCCGGAGTCCGTCATGAACCGGATGCGCGCGCTGCGCCGACTGGAGCAGCTCATGCACACGAACGTGAATGAAGGCTTAGCCCTCGACGTAGCTTTCATTCAGGCCTTTGGCCGCTGACCCCCGTCCTAAGCTATGAACGCCGCCCATCCTTCGCACCGGGACGCGCATCATGTGCGGCGAAATTTATTGTGCCATGTGCTAGAAGGTGGGCTCTACATGGGGGGCACGGCCTTTTTGGCTCCTGAGAGTGTTTTGCCCAAGATGGTGCAGTCCTTAGGCGGTGCTTCCTGGGTCATCGCGGTCATGCCAGTGCTGCTACCGGCTTCCTTTGCCTTGGTGGGCCTTTTCATCGCCCCGCTCGTGGAGCGTCTGACGCGGTTCAAGCCCTGGGTGCTCGGCTTCGGTTTGCTGCAAAGGTTGCCCTACTTGATCACCGGTTTGCTCCTGCTGCTGAATGACGCCAATGATCACTGGCTGCTGCCACTCGTCGTGCTGACGCCTGTGGTTTCCGGTCTCATCGGCGGTGTCACCGTCGTCGCTTGGATGGAAATGGTGACTCGCATGGTGCCTGAGCGCGTGCGTGCGGCAGGGTGGTCGGCCCGCTACATCCTCCAGGCCGTGCTCGGCATCGGTGCGGGAGTGTTGATTCAGCGTGTGCTGACGCATCTGCCCGGCCATGTGGGCTATGCTTGGCTGCATTTGGCTGCCTTTGCGCTACTCTTTCTCTCTTGGTTGGCCCAACTGCCGATGCAGGAGCATCCGGAACACCATGCTCACCTGCCGCCGCGCCCAGCGCCGCAGGCGTATTTAACTTACTTGCGTGGACTGCCTGCGCTGTTCTTTGCGCAGCCTTACCTGGGGCGGCTGGTGCTGGCCCGCTTCTTCGGCACGGGCTATCTCATGCTGGTGTCTTTCCTCACCATTCATGCCCTGCAGGTCACGGGCAGGCCGGAGGCGGATGAGGGGCACTTTGTCACCTGGCAGGCCGTAGGCACCGTGCTCGGTAGCCTGCTCGCGGGCTACGTGGGATGGAAAAGTGGCGGCAAGCTGGTCATCCTAGCCTCTCGGTTTGTCTGCTTGGGGCTCTGTGGTTGGGTCATCTTCAATGAAACTTTCACCGGGTTCGCCATCGCCTACTTCATCCTTGGCTTCGGTCTGTTCCTGGATCGTGTGGGCGATCTCACCCTCGCTGCCGAGCTTTGCCCCCTGGAGCGCCGTTCCACGCTTCAGGCCATGCTTAGCTTTGGCAATGTCTTCTCCCTGCTGTTGGCCAGTCTGCTGGCCGGTTTGGTCTATCATCTAACGCAGTCCTTCAACTGCATCGCGTGGATGGCGGGCGGTTGCGCAGTGGTCTCCATCGCGATCCTCAGTCGCATCCCCGAGCCAAGAAAAGCGAATCTTACCGCCTAGCTGATGAGGCAGGCCAGATTCCAGCATCTGGGACCGTGGAAGTGCCTTTCGATCCGGCAGGGGCAGAAGTTCAAGCTTGTGAAATTTTTCACAAAATCGGGTTGCTGCCATCTGTCCGGGTCCGATACTCGTTTTCGATTTCTGTACTCCTCCCCCCATGCCTGCCCCTGAAGCTGCTCCCGCCCCTGCCGCAACTCCACCGCCGGCCGATCTTGTGAACGTCCAGATTGATGGCGTTTGGTACAAATTCCCCAAGGGCACCCGCATGATTGAGGCCTGCAAGCAGGTCCAGAAAGAGGTGCCACACTACTGCTACCACCCCAAGCTTTCTAGCCCCGGCAACTGCCGCATGTGTCTCGTCGAGATGGGCATGCCACCGCGCCCAGCGCCCGGCCAAGAGCCTGAAAAAGACGAGCATGGCATGCCAAAGATTGGCTGGATGCCGCGCCCTGTCATTGCCTGCGCCAACACCGTGGCAGAAGGCATGGGCATCCGCACGGAAAGCACGCTGACGCAAGAAGTGCGCAAGGGCGTGATGGAGTTCTTGCTGATCAACCACCCGCTCGACTGCCCCATCTGCGACCAAGCCGGTGAATGCCGATTGCAAGAATTCAGCGTCGAGCACGGCCGGGGCGAGAGCCGCTTCCGCGAAGAAAAGGTGAAAAAACCGAAGAACGTGGACATCGGCCCCCGCGTCCGTTTGGACGACGAGCGCTGCATCATGTGCAGCCGCTGCATCCGCTTCACCGCCGAGATCGCTGATGAGCCTGTGTTGGGCTTCACCGAACGCGGCAGCTACACCACATTGGCCGTGCATCCCGGCAAGCGTCTGGAGCACAACTATTCCCTCAACACCGTTGATATTTGCCCAGTGGGTGCCTTGACCAGCACCGACTTCCGCTTTCAGCAGCGCGTCTGGTTCCTTAGCGAGACCAACAGCCTCTGCACCAAGTGCGGGCGTGGCTGCAATGTAGAAATCGGTGCTCGCGGTGACACGCTTTACCGCCAGACACCCCGCGAGAATAACGACGTGAACTCCACTTGGATGTGCGATCAGGGCCGTCTCGACTTCCATTTCGTGAACAGTGAGTTCCGCCTGACCGACCCCATGGTGAAGACGGGCGGCAAGCACCAGATCGCCTCTTGGAAAAAAGCCCTGCAAACCGTGGCCGACGCCGTCTCGGGCATGAAAGGCGAGGAGATTGCCATCATCGCGAGTGCGCGCATGACCAATGAAGAGCTTTTCTTTGTGAAGCAATTGGCTCGTCTGTTGGGAACCGAAAACCTGGACGTGGTTCCCCGTACGGGTGGAGCGGATGCCTACCTACGTGCCGACGACTTGAACCCAAACACCACGGGGGCGAAGCAGATCCTCGGCATCGAACCAGGCACCAAGCTCGCAGGCATTGGCGAGCTGATGAGCCGTGGCCGGTTGCGTGTCGTCCTGGCACTGGGAGAAAACCTCCTCAAGGCAGGCTTCGAGCAGCGCGATCTGGAAAAAGTCGGCTGCCTCGTTTCCCTACACATTTTGGCGAATGCCAGCGCAGACTTGAGCCATGTCGTGCTACCGGGCACGTCCTACGCCGAAACGCGTGGCAGCATGATCAACGTGACCGGCCGCCTCCAGCGCCTGAACAAAGCTGTGAAATCCCCCGGCAGCGCCCGCGACACCTGGGAAATCCTGCGCGATCTCATCGTCGCCTGCGGTGGCTCGAATGGCCTGCACAGCATCGAAGACGTCTTCAGTCGTCTTGCCGCTGAGGTCAGTTGCTTCCAGGGCCTGAGCTTTGCCAAAATTGGCGACCTTGGGGTTCAAGTCGTGGAGACCGGTGAGACGGTGCCACTGCTAGAGCGCGAAAAAGAGCGCAGGGCAAAGGGCATCATCGTCGGCTGATCGGGATGCATCCCCAGGACAGGATGGGTCCCTTGCAGGCTGCTACCGCCGCTTAGCGGATGAAGTAGCTGAGATTTTCCAGTTCCACGGCGAGGTCCACGCTATTCACGACCACTTGCTCTGGGACGTCCAGAATGGTTGGGGAGAAGTTCAGGATCGCCTGAATGCCTGCTTCCACCATCTGGTTGCTCACGACTTGAGCACTGCTTGCAGGCACGGTCAGGATCGCCATCTTGACCTGATTTTTCCGAATGAACTCAGCCATCTGCTCCATGGGCAAGATGGGCGTGCTGAGGCCTGTCTGGGAGCGGGGAGCAAGGTCAAAGGCGGCAGCCACCTCAAAGCCCTCTTTGCGGAATCCGCCGTAGCGCAGCAGGGCTGAGCCCAGATTGCCCACGCCGACGAGGATGACCGGCTGTAGGTGGTTTTGGCCCAGCACCTTGGCGATCGTGCTGCTGAGTGCTTCGACATTGTAACCGAGACCCCGTGTTCCAAACTGACCAAAGTAGGTAAGATCCTTGCGCAATTGGGTCGGTTTTACTCCGGCGGCCTTAGCAAGTGCTTCAGAGGAAACCGTGTCCACTGCGTTTTCCTTTAGCCTGCTAAGGCAACGTTGATAGATCGAAAGCCGGTAGATGGACTTGCGGGGTATATCTATTCGAGTCACTTGTGAAAATTCACCACGAAGCGTGATTGTCAAATTGGCCCTTTTAGGCTTCATCGTGGCGGAGCTTGGCTCAGGGTGGGCACCTCGGGCAATCGTTGGGACAAAATCCAGGCAATCAAATCCCAGCGTTGTTCTGGGCTCAGCGCCGATGCGAAGCTGATCATCGGGGTGCCATTCAGTCCTGTGACCAAGACGCGATCGATGTCCTGTGGTCGATCTCCACAGCGCAAGTGTGGCTGGCGTAGGTCAGAGGGTCGCGACGCCTGGCCCCACAAATCCTTCAGCGCCACAGCGACTGGCCCCTGGCCGTTTGCCGTGGCCCCGTGGCAGGCGGCGCAGTGGGTTTGAAATAGAGGCGCTCCTCTCGCTGCGTGGGCCACGACCTCGGTCGGACGGCTAAGCCAAGCGGGCGGTGTTGGCAGGGCCAGCGGTACAATGTCGTTTTCCGCCTTGCGCCAGCGCCAGGAAAAAGACTTCACATACTGGATTAGCGCGGAGATTTCCTCGTCCGAAAGGTGAGAAAACATGCCCATCGCCGTGCCGGTGAGCCCATACTTGATCGTGTGGCGCAGGTCATCATCCGTGGGCAAGGCACCCCAGGGCGTGGTCCGGAACTTGAACTGCCCCTCCCGAAAGGAGCGTGGTCGCGGCACCAGGGTGGCTGCCATCTCGCCCTTGCCATCGCCACGTGACCCGTGGCAGACGAGACAATGCCGTTCATACAGATACTTGCCCTCTAGGTAGCGGTTGAAGTCGAGGGGTGCAGGTTCGTTGGCACCCAGAGCACGAAGGGTGGCGATGAAGAGGAGGCAAAGGCAGCGACGCACGGGATAGGCTCAGGTTACGGTAGGCTGCCCGCCTTTAATCGAGCGGTTGTGGTGCAAAAGGCTGCGGAAATTGTGTCCGCTACTTGGGGCCTGACGTTCAGCGTGCGAGGCCAGCCATCGAGAAGCGCTGAAACAGCGACCCTGAGGCGACGTAGAGGAAGCCGAACATGAACAGGGCACGATAGGGAACAGCCCCCCAGTCTCCTGATTCTAGGGCGAGCCAGAGCAACCAACCGAAGTAACCTGCCAGAAGGATCTCGCCCCATAGCGCCACGGATTTGCCTGCTTTGTAGCGAAAGGATTGGGTCTTTGTCGCCACCTCGGCCTTGCGAGTGACGCCATACTTTGGTGTGCGGACAAACTCGGATTGATGGCCAAGCAGGGCCTCGATCACGGCGCGGGTGTTGTTCACCGTCATGCCGATACCCAGGGCCATGTAGAGGGGAATCAGTGGCATCGCCTTCAGCCAGCCCAGCGGACGTTGCGCACCCTGGGCGGTCAAGTAAAAGGCGATCACGGTGATGGTGGCAAAAAAGAAGAGCGGAAGATCCAAGAACACCGCCTTCTGCCAGGAGTTTTGTGGCAGAAAATCCCAAGGGAACACCAGCACGAGGGACACCAAGGTCAGCAAGTTGGCAAAGTTTGCACCCAAGTGCGCCGTCGCCTCCAGCTTCGTGTGCAACGGTGCTGAACTGCGCCAGACTTGCCCTAGCATTTGCAAACAGACCTGGATGGAGCCCTTCACCCAGCGGTGCTGCTGAGATTTATAGGCGTCCATGTCGGGCGGCAGTTCGGCGGGCACGAGCACATCATTCAGATAGACAAATTTCCAGCCTCGGAACTGCGCACGATAGGTCAGATCCATGTCTTCCGTCAGGGTATCGGCGCGCCAGCCGCCTGCGTCATCAATCGTCGTTCGCCGCCACAGCCCGGCGGTGCCATTGAAGTTGCAAAACTCCCCCCAGCGGCTGCGTGAGGTCTGCTCCAACATCAGGTGACCATCTAGCAGGATCGCCTGCAGGCGAGTCAGTAGGGAAAAGTCGCGGTTTCGATGAATCCAGCGTGCCTGCACAATACCGACCTGCGGATCGGTGAAATGGTGAACCGTACGCAGGAGGAAATCGGGCGTTGGCCTGAAGTCGGCGTCAAAAATCGCGATGAATTCTCCCTTCACGGTGGCCATGGCCTCATCCAGCGCGCCGGCCTTGTAGCCTTGTCGGCTTTGGCGGTGGCGTAGTTCGACATCGAACCCATCCTGCCGCAACTGCGCGGCCTGGCTCTCCATCAATGCCGTGGTTTCATCGGTCGAATCATCCAAAATTTGGATCTGCAGCCGCTCGCGTGGATAATTCAGCACGCGGATATGATCGATCAACGGGTCCACAACATCCGCTTCATTGTAAAGCGGCAGCTGAACCGTGATGAAAGGCAGCTGGGCAAACGCACCCTGAGGTAGGGGCGGTTTTTTTCGAAACCGCCAATAACCATAGAGAACCTTCAGCTTGTGCGCGCCAAAGGCGGACAATCCGAGGCAGAGAATGACGTAACTGGCGAGCCAGAGGAGGGTTTCCCATCGGGGCATATCGGGAGCGACTCAGAGACGGCGGTATGGGGATGCCGTCAAGACCAATCGCAGCAGCAGAGCCACCGAGGCAGGTTCGACTTCAAAAAAAACGCCGCCTGGAGGTCCAGGCGGCGCGGTGGCGGGAGACTTTGCTGGTCTTTAAGATTCGTGACGAAACAATCAGGCTGTCGGCACTTCGGCAATCGTCTTGAGAATGCGGGAAGCGATCTGGTAAGGATTGCCCTGACTGTTTGGACGGCGGTCCTCCAGGTAACCCTTGTAGCCGTTGTTGACGAAGCTGTGCGGCACGCGGATCGAAGCACCGCGGTCAGCAACACCCCAGGAGAATTTGTCGATGCTCTGGGTTTCGTGCAGACCGGTCAGACGCATGTGGTTGTCTGGACCATAAACGGCGATGTGCTCCATGCAGTTCTTTTCAAAGGCAGCCATGAGGGCCAGGAAGTATTCCTTACCGCCGACTTCACGCATGTGCTTGGTGGAGAAGTTGGCGTGCATGCCGGAACCGTTCCAGTCGGTTGCGCCGAGAGGCTTGCAGTGGAATTCCACGTCCACACCGTACTTCTCGCACAGACGCTGCAGGAGGTAGCGGGCGACCCAGACTTGGTCAGCAGCGGTCTTGGAACCCTTGCCGAAGATCTGGAATTCCCACTGACCCTTGGCCACTTCAGCGTTGATGCCTTCGTGGTTGATGCCTGCGTCCAAGCAGATGTCGAGGTGCTCTTCGACGATCTGGCGGGCGATGTCACCGACGTTCTTGTAACCGACGCCTGTGTAGTAGGGTCCCTGAGGCGCTGGGTAGCCGAACTCGGGGAATCCGATAGGACGGCCATCTTGATAGAGGAAATACTCCTGCTCGAAGCCGAACCAAGCCCCTTCATCGTCGAGAATCGTGGCGCGATCATTGGAGGCGTGAGCGGTACCGTCAGCGTTGTAAACTTCACACATGACCAACACGCCGTTTTTGCGAGTGGAATCAGGATAAACAGCGACTGGCTTTAGCACGCAGTCCGAGGAGCCGCCGGGTGCCTGCTGGGTAGAAGAACCGTCAAAGCCCCAGTTGGGAAGTTCTTCTAGCTTAGGAAAGCTGGAAAATTCCTTCAGCTGGGTCTTGCTGCGCAGGTTGCGGACAGGCTCGTATCCGTCGAGCCAGATGTATTCAAGTTTGTATTTGGCCATGGTTGTGGGTGTTCGACTTGGGATTTGGTCGCGGCGCGGGTGAAGAGCTTTTTAGGCGACACCTTAGCGGCGCAGGGAGGTGACAAAGCACACATCATGCCAGCTGGGAAAGCTTTTTTAAAAATTCTCCAGAGATTCCCGCTTCTCCAAGTTCAGTTCGAGCCACGCAAATCGTAGCAGAGCAGTCTCCGTCCTGCTTTTCGATCCATGGCGTCCTCCTGCTGGCGGATGTAGAGCAGGCCGTGACTCAGCACTGGAGCGCTCCAGCTCTGCAGGGCGTAGAAGAGCTGGCAGCGTTGCAGTTCGTCGCAGCCGTTCGGAGTCAGCCGTAGCCAGTGGAGGCTGCCGGTTTCTCCTAGGCAGAGGTAATCGCCATCAGCCCGGATCAGGCTGGCGCGCAGGATGCCTAGGCCCACGGGCTGGCTGCGCCCCATCAGGCCTGCTAGCGTGGCATCCTGCCATTCGAGTTTTTTGGACCACGCTTCGGCACCCGTCTCCGCGTTCACTGCCACGAGCCGGGCGTTGTTTTCCCGCTCTCCATCGATGGCATAGAGTTGGCCTTTTTCATAAAGCGGGGTCATCCAATGCACGCCGACCTTGGGGGAACGCCAGACTTCTTTGGCCTTGAAGCTCGCGTCATACTCCACCATCACGCCGCCGAGGGGGCGATTTTTCGGATAGCAGGTGGTGATGAAGGCGCGGTTTTTTTCAGGCACAACCAGGGGGCTGCTGCCCGTGGCCTGGATGTATTCCTCGTCCCGCCAGGGAAAGCGGTCGTGCACGGTGCCCTGGGCTGGGTCCACGCACAGCAGGCCGCCGATGGCGGGATCGCTCTCGCCACCAGCGTAGATCAGGACCTTCTCCTGGCCATGCAGGCGGGCCAACACGGGGGAGGCGTAGCTCGCTCCCCATGCGTCCTCGACCTTCCAGAGAACGGCCCCCGTGCGTAGGTCAAAGGCAGCCACGCTCACGCCTTTGGTCGCTAGCTTCCGCGCCCGTTCCCGACGGTCTTCAAAGCCATCGAAGGCCTCCGCCTTGCCCCCGACATTCACGATCACGCGGCCCTGGTGGATCAGGGCGGACGAGCCCGCCCCGAAAAAGTCTTGCGGCACGTGGTACTCCGCACGCAGGTCCTTGCGCCATAGCTCCGCCCCGGTGCGCAGGTCATGGGCGCAGAGTACGGAGGTCACGCCCAGGGTCACCACCACGCCGTCTGCGATGACTGGACTGCCGCGCGGCCCATTGCCAAAGCCGTAGCGATCTTGGTACTCGATCGGGTAACCCCGGGACCAGTAGCGCTTGCCCGTCTCGCGGTGCAGGCACTCCACGGTCTCCTTCCCCTCCAGCGCGTGGAAGATCACGCAAAAGTTCCCGCTTACGGCCGGCGAGGTGTAGCCCTCGCCCATCGCCACTTCCCAGAGCAGCGTCGGTCCACCCTCGGGCCATTTTTTGCGCAAAGGCCGCTCGGGCGTCGAAAGGTCATCACTCGGTCCCAGCAAGCGCGGCCAGTCCGCCGTCACTGCCCCCACTGCGAGTAGCGGTGCTGTCGCGTGGGACTTCAGCCGATCAAAGGCCTGCGGCTCCTGCGCCAGGAGGGGGCAGACGGCCAAACAAAAGGTCAGGAGAAAAAGAGCGATCATGGGACGAGAGCATGACGAACCCAAACCTCATCGGCTTGCAAACGATGCGTGTGGCGTCTCATGAACAATCCCGGCAAGCGAGGTTGTCTTTGCCCTGAGTTTCGACATGGATCATGACTTCCGTTTTTTCCCCATGCTTTCCGTCCCCGACCAAATCGAAATCCTCAAGCGCGGCATCGTCACCCTTCATAGCGAGAAGGAATTGGCTGAAAAGCTAGCCCGTGGAAAGCCCCTGCGCATCAAGCTAGGCGTCGATCCCACCTCGCCCGACATCCACCTCGGCCATGCCGTCGGCCTGCGCAAACTGAAGCAATTCCAGGACCTGGGGCACCAGATCGTGCTCATCATTGGCGACTTCACCGCCATGATTGGCGATCCCTCCGGCCGCAGCACCACGCGTCCCCCCTTGACCTACGAGGAGGTGCTGGCGAATGCGAAGACCTACACCGAGCAGGCCTTCCTCGTCCTGGACCGCGAAAAGACGGAAGTCGTCTTCAACGGCTCCTGGTTCAAGGAGATGCCCTTCATGGAGGTCATCAAGCTCAACGCCCGCGTCACCCTCCAGCAGATGCTTCAGCGCGAGGACTTCAAAAACCGCGTCAACAACGGCACCGAAGTTCGCCTGCACGAGATTCAGTATCCCATCATGCAGGGCTGGGATAGCGTCGTCGTAAGGTCTGATGTCGAGATCGGCGGCAGCGACCAGCTCTTCAACATCCTCGTCGGTCGCGACCTTCAGAAAGAAGAAGGCATGGAGCCCCAGGTCTGCATGACCCTGCCGCTGCTGGAAGGCCTGGATGGCGTGAAAAAGATGTCCAAGAGCCTCGGCAACTACGTCGGCCTCACCGACGCGCCCAAGGACATGTTCGGCAAGCTCATGAGCATCCCCGACGAGCTCATGGCCAAGTATTACCTGCTCGTCCTCGGCGAGGTCATGGATGCCGCCATGCACCCCATGGAGGCGAAAAAGCAGCTCGCCGCCAAGTGCGTGGCCACCTACCACAGCGAGGCCGCCGCGCGCGAATGCCGCGAAGACTGGGACACCCGCTTCAGCAAGCGCGATCTGGCCAGTGCCGAACTGCCCAGCTACACCCTCGGCGAGCGTCGGGATGTCCTGGGCGTTGTCCAGCACGCCTACCTGACCGCCTTTCAGCAGACCATCTCCGGTGGCGATGCCCGCCGTCTCATCCAGGGCGGCAGCATCCAGCTCAACGGCGAAAAGCTCAGTGACCCCAAGGCCGAACCCGCCTGGGAAGCAGGAGCCGTCCTGAAGCTCGACAAAAAGCGCAGCGTTCGCCTCACCGCGGTGTAGTCCCCGGCCGAGCCGACGACTCATGAAACGGCCCGTGAAAGCGCTCATCTAGCCCGCACGCAAGCGCGTAACCCACGTCCATGACAGAAACCCCGCTCCCGTCCTCGTCCCCAGCGTTTTCGACTTGCCTTGCCCAAGCCATCTCGGCGGAGCGTCAGGCCTTGTTGGGGCATCGGCTCTACGGCAAGCTTCATCGTCTCGAGGACTTGACGATCTTCATGCAGCATCATGCCTTCGCGGTCTGGGATTTCATGTCTCTGCTCAAGGCCCTGCAGGTGCGCCTCACCTGCGCGCGCGCTCCTTGGCTGCCTCAGGGGCATCCCCAGGTGCGGCGTTTGGTGAATGAGATCGTCCTCGCTGAGGAAAGCGACACGCTGCCTGGCGGTGGGGCGGCCAGCCACTTCGAGCTTTATTTGCAGGCGATGCGAGAAGCCGGTGCGGACACGGCGCAGATGGATCATTTCATACAGCACCTGGAGCAAGGGCACTCGGTCGAGGTGGCCTTGGATCAGGCCCAGGTGCCAGCCCCCGTGCAGGCTTTTGTTCGGCATACCTTTGCGGTCATTGACCGGGGGCGCGTGCATGAGATCGCTGCCGCCTTCACCTACGGGCGGGAGGATTTGATCCCCGAGATGTTCACTCATCTGGTGCATGGTCTGGAGCGCCAGTTTCCTGGTAAACTGGCCACGCTGCGCTACTACCTGGATCGTCACATTGCGCTCGATGGGGATGAGCATGGGGAAATGGGGCGCCAGATGGTGAACCTTCTTTGCGCGGGTGACCCCGTTCGCGAAAAGCAGGCCACGGAAGCCGCTGTCGAGGCGCTGCAATCCCGCCTCCGGCTCTGGGACGGCATCGCTGCCGCCATTGCAGCTTAGCGAATGCTCCAGCGCGCAGTCAAAGCGAAGGTGGAGATCTGCACCCACTTCAACAGCAAGCAGCAGGTCTTTCTCGACTTCGTGCTGTCGCACTATGTCAGCGAAGGTGTCGAAGAATTGGCCACGGAGAAGCTAGCTCCTTTGCTCAAACTCAAATACGGACCTCCTGCGAATTGGATCGCCGACTTGGGGGAACCTGCGGAAGTCGGTGCGGCCTTCACGGCCT
Organism: Verrucomicrobiaceae bacterium; assembly: GCA_947507875.1. GTDB lineage: Bacteria > Verrucomicrobiota > Verrucomicrobiia > Verrucomicrobiales > Verrucomicrobiaceae > Prosthecobacter. The sequence goes on from CANNQP010000007.1 coordinate 106,338, forward strand.
TTCAGCGCTACCTTTACGACGAGGTGGCTTGATTCGGGGTGGCGGCGTGGAGGGCGGTGTTTTTCGCCCACTGGCGGGTGCGCTGGTGGCGGTAGCTGAAGAGGGCGTGGAGGGTCAGGCGGACGCCAGTCTGCGAGAGCAGTCGGCCCCACCAAGTCGGGCGGAAGAGGTAGGTCACGCGGTCGTGCATGAGGCAGGTGCCGTCGGGTTGGGGGTCAAAGCGGTGCTCATGCACGAATTGGGCGAAGGGGCCTTCGAGCATTTCATCGACGAGCAGGGTCGGTGGCTGCACGGTTTGCCAGCGGCAACGCCAGCGCATCGGGATCAGCCCGAAGTCGATGCCCTCCAGCAGGATCAGCCCGCCTTCGCGCGCGGGGCTTTCGGCCTCCAACCGCGTCAGCTTCAGGGTAGGCGGCATGACGACGGTGATGTTGGCGGGGTTCGAATGAAAGGCGAAGGCGGTCTCTGCCGACACGGCAAGAGGGGTGCTTTTTTGAAAAACAAAAGGCATGATGGGTGGCATACGCGGGTGCTCTCGCCTTTGCCGGATGAGAAAATGCAAACCTGATGCACGGAGCGGGGCTTCTCACGGCGTACATGTCGGTCCTTTTTGTCATGCGATCTGTTTCTCTAGTTTTGATGGGGCTGCCCATGCTGGCTCCAGCGGCCATTGATTTCTCCCGCGAGATCCGTCCGATCTTGTCGGAGAACTGTTTTTTCTGCCATGGGCCGGATGAAAAGAAGCGCGAGGCTGGGCTGCGCCTGGATGAGGAGGCGGCGGCGAAAGCGAGCAACGAGGGGGTCATCGCCGTGGTGCCGGGTGATCCTGAGAAGAGCGCCCTGATCCAGCGCATTGTGTCCACCGATCCTGATGAGGTGATGCCTCCGCCCAAGCTGCACAAGGTGATCCCGGCGGCGCAGGTGGCTCTGCTGAAGGAGTGGATCCGGCAGGGAGCGCCTTGGGGAAAGCACTGGAGCTACGAGCGCGTGGCGCGTCCCTCGGTGCCCAAGGTGGAGCCGAAGGGGACTCCGCTTTCGCCGGTCGATGCGTTCCTGGCGGCGAGGTTGGCCAAGGAGGGTTTGGCTTTTTCCGCCGAGGCGGATGCGGCGACGCTGATCCGTCGCGTGGCGTTGGATCTGACAGGGCTGCCACCGACTTTGGAGGAGCTGGCGCGCTTGTCTCGCGCACCCTACGAGGCGGTGGTGGATCATTACCTGTCGCGGCCTGCGTTTGGTGAGCATTGGGCCTCCCAGTGGCTGGATTTGGCGCGCTACGCAGATAGCTCCGGCTACCCGAGCGATCAGCCGCGCGAGATCTGGGCTTACCGCGACTGGGTGATCCGCGCGCTGAATGCGAACCTGCCCTTTGATCAGTTCACGCGGGAGCAGCTCGCGGGCGATCTTTTGCCGAATCCCACGGACGATCAGCTGATCGCCACGGCGTTTCATCGGAACACGATGACGCAGAATGAGGGCGGCACGAGCGATGAGGAATTCCGCAACGCGGCCGTGATCGACCGCGTGAACACGACCTTCGCGGTCTGGATGGGCACGACGATGGCCTGCGCGCAGTGCCACACGCACAAGTATGATCCCCTGACGCTGAAGGAATACTTTCAGGCCTACGCCTTCCTGAATCAGAGCGCGGACAGCGACAAAAAGGACGAGTCACCGCTGCATAGCTTCGAGACCGCTGAGCTGAAGCGGCAGCGGGCGGAGCTGCGTGCCAGCATAGCCGCGCTGGAGGCACGTTTTGCTAAACCGGAGCCCAAATGGCTGGCCAGGCTGGCGGCTTGGGAAAAAAATCTGCGCCAAGAGCTCGCTTGGAAGGTGGCTGAACCGCAGTCGATGATCACGCAATCCGGGCGGAAGGCCGTGATCGGCGCGGAGGGTTGGGTGACGCTATCGGCTCAGGCAGCCAAGGACGTTTACACGCTGGAGTTGCCGCTGCGGACGGCGACATTGACGGCGCTGAGGCTAGAGACCCAGCCGACGGCAGGGCATGGCAATTTTGTCCTGACGCAGATGAAGGCCGAGCTGCTGCCGCCACCGAACGCCACGGCACCGAAGGCTCGCTTCGCGCGCGTGGAGCTGCCGGGAAAAGGCAAGATGCTGCAACTGGCGGAGGTGCAGGTTAGGAGTGGCGGGCAAAATGTCAGCCTGCGCAAGCCCGCCAAGCAGAGCAGCACCTACGCTGGCGCCGCTGCCGCGCGGGCAGTGGATGGCCAGACGGAGGGCGACTACGCGAAGGGCAGTGTCTCCCACACCAGCGGTCAGGAGGATGATCCGTGGTGGGAGGTGGACCTGCAGCAGGAGTGGCCCGTGGATCAGGTGGCGCTGTGGAATCGCACGGATGGCGGCACGGGCAAGCGCCTGGAGGGCGTGCAGGTCGTGTTGCTGGATGCCAAGCGCCAGCTTGTCTGGAAAAGCACGCCCCAGCCTGCGCCAGAAAAAGAGCGTGTGGTGCAGGTCAGTGGGCCAGTGCCGCTAAACTTCAGCCAAGCCTTGGCCGATCATGAGCAATCGGGCTTTACCGCCGCGTCGGTGTTGCGCCCGGCGGATCGACAAAATCAAGGTTGGGCCGTCGCCCCCCAGGCGGATCGGCCTCATGCACTGACGCTGCTGGCAGCGACCCCGATCCAGGTGCCTGCGGGAGCGCGTCTGCGGGTCACCTTGGAGCAAAAGTCCGTTCATCTGCATCATACGTTGGGCCGCTTTCGCCTGCTCAGCACGGATGATGCTCGTGTGCGTCAGGCGGTGGCCTTGCCCAGCGATGTGCTGGCGGCGATCCATCTCGCCCCGGAAAAACGCAGCCCGGCCCAGTCGGCGCGCATCCAGGATCACTACGTGCGCCACATCGCCCCAGAGAACGCAGCGGAACGCCAGGAGCTGGCGGCGCAGCAAAAGCAGTTGGCCGAGCTGAAGCCCGTGACGGTGCCCATCATGAAGGACCTGACGGGGAAGGAGAGGCGCATCACCAAGGTGCAGCTGCGGGGCAACTGGCAGGCGCTGGGGGATGTGGTCAGCGAAGGCACGCCGGCGGTCTTTCATCCGCTGCCCACTGCTGCGCCGCGCAATCGGCTGACGCTGGCGAACTGGTTGGTGGGCCGTGACAATCCGCTGACGGCTCGCGTGCAGGTGAATCGGCTGTGGGAGACGCTGTTCGGCACGGGCATCGTGCGCACGAGCGAGGAGTTTGGCAGCCAGGGTGAGCTGCCCTTTCACCCCGAGCTACTCGACTGGCTGGCGGCAGAGTTCATGGACTCGGGCTGGGATGTGAAGCACTTGATCAAGCTCATGGTCATGACCCGCGCCTACCGTCAGGTCAGTGCCACGTCGGCAGAGCTGGCGGCGCGTGATCCTGACAATCGCCTGCTGGCCCGTGGTCCACGTTTCCGACCAACGGGTGAGATGCTGCGCGACCAAGCGCTGGCGGTGAGCGGGCTGCTTTCGGCGAAAATGCATGGCCCTGGGGTGCGTCCCCCCGCCCCGAATCTCGGGCTGAGCACGGCCTTTGGTCGTAGCAATGATTGGACGACGAGTGAGGGCGAGGATCGCTACCGCCGCAGCGTTTACACCGAGGTGCGTCGCAATGCGCCCTATGCCAGCTTCACCACCTTTGATGCGGGCAATCGCGAGGTCTGCATGATCCGCCGCAACCGCACGAACACGCCCTTGCAGGCCTTTGTGACCCTGAATGATCCGGTTTTCATCGAGACGCATCAGGCCATGGCGCGCCGAGTCCTGCGTGACGCCGGGGATGACGCCAGTCGCCTCGCGTTGATGTTCAAGCTCTGTGTCGCCCGCGAACCGACCGCTCAGGAGTCAGTCACGCTGAGTCAGTTGCTGGCAGAATCGTTGGTTAGCTATCGTCAGGATCTCGAGGCTGCGAAAAAGATGGCCACGGAACCTCTCGGTCCTGCTCCGGCTGACGTGGATCTGCCGACGCTGGCAGCCTGGACGACGGTGGCGAATGTGGTGATGAACCTGGATGAGTTCGTGATGCGGCGCTGAGCTTCTGCACCGCGCTAGTGTGGAGGATACAGCACCTGCATGAGGTAGAGTCCGCCCGCTGGCGCGGTCTGGTTGCTTTGCAGCCCTTCCGTGTGGGTCAGCAGATCGGTGAACCAAGTGAGGTCGGCGCGGCCTCGGGCGATGTGGACCATGGTGCCCGTGATCATGCGCACCATTTTGTAAAGGAAGCCATCGCCCTCGAACTCTAGCTCCACGAGCTCGCCAACTTCGCGAACCTCGACCCGTCGAAGCGTGCGGGTGGTTTTGTCTGGCGTCGCGCGGCGTTGGGTTTCGGACATGTCACCGCGGTTGGCCGACAGGCGGACGAAGTTGTGCGTGCCGGTGATCGCTGTGGCACAGGCCTGGAGACGCGCAAGATCCAGCGGGCCGTGGATGTGCCAGGCACGATCAGCCTCAAAAGGCGAGAGCAGCCGAGGCCGCCAGATGCGGTAGCGGTAGATTTTGCCAATCGCATCAAAGCGCGCGTGGAAGCGCGTGTCGGCATCGCTGACCTGAACGATGCGAATGGTGAGCGGCAGGCAGGCATTGATGGCATCGCGCCAGGCGTCGCCACTCATGCGCACGGTGGCAGGCACATCGCAGTGCGCCACCTGACCGTGGGCATGCACGCCTGCGTCCGTGCGTCCGCTGCCGTGGATGCGGGTTTGGATGCTGGTGGCTTTGCGGATGGCAGCCTCGATCTTGTCCTGGATGCCGCCGCCTCCGTCCTGGCTCTGCCAGCCACGCCAGGGCGTGCCGCAGTAGGCCACGCTGAGACGCAGCCGCTTCCAGCCTTCGGGGGCACCGTGGCCAAGGCCTAGGCTACTTTCGACGTCGCTTCGGGGGCTCATCGGTCCAGGGCATGTCGTAAGCGCTGTCCGGGAGCAAAAAGGCCTCCGGGCCGCGCTGGCTGTTGAGGTAATCCTGCAAAATGACCACGGCGGCGAGCTGATCGACCACCTGCTTTCTTTCCCGAGGATCCGTGATGCCGGAGCGGGAGAGGGAGGCCTCGGCCTCGACGGAGGAGAGGCGCTCATCGACAAAAGCCACCGGCACCTCGTGATCAAGCGCGCGCTCGAGCTCCTTGGCGAAACGCTCGACCCGCTCGGCAGCCTCGCCTTTGCGCCCGTCCATGTGGTAGGGCATGCCGATGACGACTTTGGCGATGTGCTTTTCCCGCACGATGCGGGCGATGTTTTCCACCGGGCGATCGCGAGCTTCCAGCGTACGCAGGGGATTGGCCACCAGCTCCATTTCATCGCTCATGGCCAGCCCGATGCGGGCGGTTCCGTGGTCGATGGCGAGGATGCGTGGCATGAGAGGCGTCTCGATCTAGGCTTTGTTTCGCAGCTGGCAAGGGCAGGCTTCAGGCGTAGAGGATGAAACCTGCGGAAGGGAGGGCCGCTGGGGAACGTTTGCAGACAGCATGACTCGTGCAGCCCTTTTGTTCTGTTTTTTCCTGCGGGGCATTGGCCTTTCCCCGGCCGCCGATGGCAGCGAGTGGAAGTCCATCGTGCCGGACCTGGTCGTGCCGCCCGTACAGCGTGGGGTGATGCCTGCGCCAGGTCAGCGTGTGGAGCAGACCACGCCAGGCTGGGAGGCGACGGCGGTGCATCATCTGCTGCATCTGCCGAGCGACTGGCAGCCAGGAAGGAGCTACCCGGTCATTCTTGAGTATCCAGGCAATGGCCCCTATGCCGATGCGCGGGGCGATACTTGCGATGGTTCGGTGGAAAGCTGCCTGCTGGGCTATGGCATCTCTGGCGGGCGCGGCGTCATCTGGGCAGCCTTGCCATTCATTGAGGACAAAGAGGGCCGCGTCCAGAATGCAGCACGCTGGTGGGGCGATGTCCGCCAGACGCGTGACTATGCTGTGAACACCGTGCGCCATCTTTGCCAGCGTTGGGGTGGCGATGCACAACGCATCTTCCTCGCGGGTTTTTCGCGCGGTAGCATCGCCTGCAATTTCATCGGCCTGCAGGATGACGAGATCGCTGCGCTGTGGCGCGGCTTCATCTGCCACAGTCATTACGATGGCTCGCGGGCTTGGCCTGAGTCAGGCGGGGGCGAGGCGGTGAAGCAGCGTCTGGCACGCCTGGGCACGAGACCGCAGTGGATCAGCCAAGAACTCAGCACCGAGGCCACGGAGCGTCTCTTGCGCAGCAGTGGACTCCGGGGTCGGTGGACCTTCGTGCCTCTGCCTTTTCCGAATCACAGCGCTGCCTGGGTGCTGCGTGATCTGCCTGAGCGTCGTCGCCTGCGCGCCTGGTTTGCAGATGCCCTTGAAGAAAAATAACGCCGCACCCCACAAAAAGCCTAGTAACCCACACGGCAGCCGCTAGCGTCCGCGCCTGTGATGAGTTTAGGCTTCAATCCCAGAGGTGCGGCGTTGGCAGGATGCCTAGCAGCCGCTTTCACCGTAGGTGCAGCAGACGACATGCGTGTGGTGTTGAAGAATGGAGCCGAACTGGCCGGCCACCTACTGCGCCAGCGGGATGACGCGGTCATGATCGACCTTGGCTTTACGGTGCTGAGCGTGCCGCGTGTGGAAATCGCCCGCTTGGACAAGATCAGCGCCGCGCCAAAGGTCGCCGCTGCGAACAGCACACGCGGAGAGGACATCTACTTTGTCGAGCCCAGCCGCGAGCCGATGCCGGTGGAAAAAAATGTCGAGCGTGTGGCGGAGGCCGTGGTGCAGATCCAGACTGCCTATGGCCTAGGCTCTGGCTTCATCATCAACAAGCTCGGCTACGTCATCACGAATCAGCATGTCATCGCTGGTGAGCGCGAGATCACCGTCGTCGTGTATCGGAAAAAGCCTGATGGGCTGGAGAAACAGGCTTTTCCAAAGGTCAAAATCATCGCCATGAATGGCTTCCTGGACCTTGCCATTCTTCAGATCGATGACCCGTCGGTGGAGAGCCTGCCCTTTGTGCCCATCGGTGACTCCGATAGCCTCACTCAGGGTCAGGGGGTCTTTGCCATCGGCAGTCCACTGGGTCTGGAGCGCAGCGTGTCTCAGGGCATCGTTAGCATCAAGGCGCGCGAAAGTGGTGGACGATGGTACATCCAGAGCACCACGCAAATCAATCCCGGCAATTCGGGCGGCCCGCTTTTCAATAGCCGGGGTGAGGTCGTCGGCGTGAACAACATGAAAGCCGCAGGCATCGGCGTGGAAGGCCTAGGCTTCTCCATCCCTGCCAACGTGATGAAGCTATTCCTGAAAAATCGTGATGCTTTCGCCTTCGACCCACGCAATCCCAACGCGGGTTTCCGTTACCTGCCACCACCGGCACCCCCTGCGGTGAAACCACCTCAGCCCAAGCAGCCCTGAGCTTCTGCCCACGTGGAAAAGAAGCACAAATTTCGACTCGCTGTTCTGCCTCCGCTTTCCTGCCTCTCGCCCCTTCTCTTCGTTGCCCTCATGAAAACCTCTCTCCCCTTCCTTGTCGCTTTGACCGGCCTCTTGCTGCCTGTGGCGCTTCCTGCCGAGCAGCTCGAAACTTGGCAAAACATTCTGCCGAAGAATACCATCGGCTACTTGGCCATCAAAAATGCGCCTGAGCTCGTGGCTGATTGGGAAAGGAGCGGTTATGGTCGTCTGCTGGCCGATGAGGCCGTGAAACAGTGGATGGCTCCCGCCTACAAAGACGGCGAGCCTGCCTGGGATACCGCGCTGAAAAAAGAAACAGGGGAGGGCCTGCAGGCGAATCTGCAACGTGTCACCGGTTCGGCCATGTTTGTGATCGCAGCGGATTCTCCGAAGGAGTTCGAAAGCATGCCGAAGGGGGCTCCCTTCATGATCTTGCTGGAGGTCGGCGACCAGCAGTCCAAGATCGAGGAGCTGATCGCCAAATCGCGCAAGACCGCGCTAGAGAAGCATCCCGAGTGGAAAGAAATCACCCGTGATGTGGCTGGCGTGCCTTTGAAAGTACTGGCCAAGTCCGAAGATCCCGATGCCGCGATCGATAGCGCCTATGCCTTTTTGAATGGCGTCTGGGTCTTTGGAGATAAGCTGGCGCTTTTTGAGCATTTCCTGCCTGCTCTGAAAACAGGCACGGCCGAGACTTCCGAGACCGTGGCTAGCCACCTTTCCCGCCACACACAGATCAGCGATGGCCCCGGTGACCTCTCCTTTTATCTCAATGGTGAAGTGCTCATGCAGTGGGCCGAGACGGCTCTGGTCGAGGCCATGAAGTCCAAGAACAGCCCGGTGCCGCTGGACCCGAAGGCGATTTTTGCCACTTTGGGTTTGGCGGAGGTTCAATCCATGGGCCTTAACATCGACCTATCTCCCGAGCAGACCCGCACAGATCTCGCGATCCTTCATCCCGAAAAGCCCCAGGGCCTCATCAGCCTGTTGCTCGGTACCAGCAGGGAGGTGACCCCGCCTGCCTTTTTCCCGGCGGATGCTCTTTCCGCACAGGTCATGCGCCAGAGCCTCGGCGGCGTGTGGGATCGCCTTCTCGCCATGGTCAATAAGCTCGGCCCCGTGGCCATGATGGCCACCATGCAGCTCGGTCAGGTGGAACAGCAGGTCGGCTTCAGCATCAAAGAGGACCTCTTGGGCAGTCTGGAGGACGAATACATCCAGCTCGATGCCGGCACAATCCAGGCACCGAGCCAGGTCATGGGCTTCAAGGTGCGTGATCGCCAACGACTCTCGGGTGCCTTAGACAGCCTCAAGCGCTTCCTGGGGCAGGGCTTTGGTGCTGCCTTTGAAGACACCGAATACCTCGGTCATACCATCAGCACCTACCGGGCGAGTCAGGCGGTGGCCACCCCAGGCGCAGCCTCCACCGAGATCGCTTACTGCCTAGCAGACGGCTACCTTCTCTTCAGCACTGGCAGTCAGGAGCTACTGAAAAAACTGCTCTCTCGCATGAAGGAGCCCAGTGGCCCGAGTCTCTGGGACAGCCAGCGCACGCAGGAACTCATCGCCAGCCTACCCCAAGGTTATGTTGGCCTCGGGATCGCGGATGCCAGTGAGCAACTCCTCAACGTCATCAACGCCATGACCACGGTGGAGAAGCAGACCAAAGGCAAAAAGAAAGGGGTTGCGAAGAAAAAAGGCCCTGGGAAAGCCGCCGCCGACAAGGCTAGCCATGAAACAACCGAGGCCGCAGGCAACGGCATCTCCCTCTGGTTTGATCCCGCCGCGCAGCCTCCGCCAGAGATCTTCAAGAAATACCTCGGTACCGAAGTCAGTGGCACCTACAACCATCCCCAAGCGGTTCACTTTCGCATGCTCTCCAAGCCAGTGGAATGACGCGCGCGTCTTGCCTGACTTTTTCACGATCTGCCCATCATGCGCCCTGTCCTTGCTGCTCTGCTTTCTGCTGCCACGCTCGTTGCTGCGGCAGATAAGTTATACTTAGATGCTCCCGAGATCGTGAAGCTCGACTGGAACACCTCCAGCCCACGGGCGGCGGATTTCAATGGCGATGGGCTCACGGACCTGGTCGTCGTCAATCCCGATCGAGCTCGCCTCGAGTTCTTGCTCCAGCGCAAGGACGGCGCCCGGCCGGGGGACCCGGAGCGAACTTCCCGCGAGGATCGTTGGAATCCCATCTTGGAAATCTCCCGCTTCGACAAGCAGCCGCTGGTCATCGGCCGCACCGCGCTTTCCCTCGCCGTGGGGGATTGGAATGGCGACGCGAAGGCAGACATCGCCTACGTCACGGACGACAAAAAGCTCGTGCTCCGCACTCAAGGTGGCAAGCCAGGAGACTGGACGGCGAAGAAGGAGTGGGTCATCGACTCCGTGGCCAATGACACCGAAGTCCTCGTGCCTGCCGATCTGAATGCGGACGGACGTACCGATCTCAGCCTGCTGACCCAGACCCGGTTGAGGGTCTGGCTGCAAACGCATGAAGGCTGGGCTGAGCCGAAAAGCTACGTGCTGGGTCAGCCCGGCAGCGGTGGCCTGCGTGCTACGGATCTGGATGGCGATGGCCGCACCGATCTCGTCTGCACGGCACCGGATGGAGACGCCGTCTTCGTCCGCCTGCAGCAGGAAGGCGTTTCCTTTGGAGAAGAATGGCGTCTGGAGATGGAGGCGAGCCGCTGCTGGGCTCACCCCGTTCGCCTGGGACCCAAAGGCAAGCCCGCAGGACTCGCCACGCTCCAGGATAAATCTGGACTCATCAGCATCGCCAAACTCGCCGCTGGTCCTGTGGAGCCCAATGCCGATCGCGCCGCCAGCATCCGCTACGCCATGCCTGCCACCGATGCGAAAGGCGGCCCTGCGGCCTACGGCGACTTGAATGGCGATCAACTGCCCGATGTGGTGCTCTCCGAATCCAAAAATGCGCGGCTCTGGTTCTTCGCCGGACAGCCTGGTGGCACCTTCCGTGAGGGGCGTGAATTTCCAGCCCTCAGCAGCATTGAGGCGCTGTCCATCGCCGATCTAGATGGTGACGCGAAGCCCGAGCTTGTGCTCCTCAGCCCTGGCGAAAAAGCCGTGGCCCTCTCCCGCTGGCAGAAAGATCGCCTGACCTATCCAGAAGTGATTCACCAGAGCACCGATGCCCTACTGGCGCTGACCACGGGTTCTGTCGCCGAGACGGCACAAACCTGCGTGCTCACGCTCGTGGATGCGAAAGCAAAAATCAGCCTCGTCTCGCTGCGCTGGGAGGCGGCGCAGAAGAAGTTTGTGACCACCAGCGTCGAGCTCCCCAGCAGCACGGTGGGAAAACCGAGCGCACTGCGGGTGGTGGATGCCAATCAGGATGGCCGTGGGGACCTCGCGCTCTTTTCCAATCTCTCGCCCATGCAGCTGCTCATCAGCCAGGCCGACCTCAAGGCCCCCTTCAAACGCGCCGAAGGCCTGCCTGACACCTTGGTGAACAAACTTCAGCCCATCGCGCTCGCCACGGCCGATGTGGACGGTGATGGCAAAGCCGAGCTGATCTTGGCCAAAGACCAGTTTGCCCGCGCCATTCGTGTCGGAGCTGATGGCAAAGCTGTGACGGTGGAGCAGTTCAACGCGCCTGATCCCGCCTCTCAGCTCAGCGCCGTCATCATCAGCGGCACAGGGACCAAGCGCCGCATCCTGCTTGCCGACAGCGCTCAGAAAAAGCTCCATGAGATGGCCGCAAGCGCCGATGGCGTCTTCCGTGTCGTTCACACCCACGCCTTGTCTGCCCTTGCGGCGGATCAGCTCCACCTCACGGGAGATCGCTTGCTGGCCATCGGCAAGACGAGCTTTGACCTCACCCCGCTGTCAGGCCGCGCGCTTCGGCTAGAGACCCTCGCGTCGCTGGATACCGAGCTGAAGGACACCCGACCCACCGATCTCATCCCTGCCGCTTTTTCGGGCCAGGAGGTGGATGACCTCGCCCTCGTCGATTCCACACGCAGCCGGGTCATCGAGTTTCTCCAACCCGAAGCCGGCGCGGACAAAGACGCACCCACGTGGCGCAGCGCCATGTATTTCCGCGTCTTCGAGACCGACCCGCACTTCCGTGGCAAAGGCGGGCGTGAAAACGAACCGCACGACTACACCGCGCTCGACCTGAACAACGATGGCAAGCTCGACCTCGCCCTGCTCGTCCACGACCGTCTGCTGCTCTACGTGAGAAAGTAGGCCGTCTGCGCTCAGTCCATCGTTTCGAGAAAATCCAGCGCCTTGGAAAAACTCGCCTGCTGCAGGAAGTGGCTCAGCCGCCCCGGCAGGATGGGCTTTAACCGATGGTGCTCCGCAGAAATCAGCTCCGAAATCTGCTGCAACGCCGCTAAATGACCCGGTGCATCCGCATCGCGAAAGTCATGGTCGGCGATGAGATGCAGCCTGCGTTTCAAAAGAGCCTGGAGGGTGCCAAAGTCGGGGTTCATGGCCCAATTAACGCCGAGAGCCCCGCCCCTGCGCAACTGCCAACTTTACAAAGCCTCTCCGGACTTTTCCGCGCAGTCGTGCTTGGATCATCGTCGCCCAAGCTCGGTGTCGCATTCTGCCTAGTCTTTGTCGTGGAGTCGGTCGGCTGATCTTCGTTATGTTTGCCTGATGAAATGCTTCGTTTGCCTCGCTTTTCTCGCACCCGCGCTCCTCGCCGATGACACCGCCAAGCTCCTCGCACTGTTTGCCAAAGAGGGCGTCGTGACCGTTGCAGCCGGTGATTACCATCTGGATGGCACGAAGCCCATCGCGCTGCGCTCCAACACGACCGTCATGGCGCATGGTGCGCGTTTCATCTTGCCAGACAGACTGCCGGATCAGGCTCGCGTCGTGCTTTTCGCTGGAGAAAACATCGCGCACTTTGCCTGGCATGGTGGCGAGTTCATCGGGCAGGTGTTTGACCCGGCGAAGCAGGACAATGCCTGGGAACCCAACGCGAACACCAAGGGCATCGAGATCACCACGACGAAGGAAGGCGGCACCCATGATCTGCTGTTTCGCGACGTGAAGTCGAACGGCATGGCCGCCGCTGTCATTGGCGTGCATGGCCTCTACGACAAGAAGGACGAGGCAAAGGTGAAATGCTACGCGGAGCGAGTCGCCATCGAAAGCTGCACACTGGTGCGCAGTGGGAAGTTCATGTGGGACTACGGCTACCTCTGGCAGATCGTGACCTTCCCCGAGGCTTACGAGCCTTGGGAAGTGGAGCGGGCGCTGAAATACTTCCGCACCGATTTGATGCATGAGGTTTCGTTCGAGGGCGACCGCGTGCGTCTCGACAATACGAAGCGCCCCATCCCCGTCAGCGCCATGGATGAGCCGAAAGACGCGCTGACCTTGCTGGGAACTGATCTGCCCAAAAACATCGTCCGCGGCCGACAATACTTTGTGGTCGAGTCTGCGGCCGATGTCATCAAGATCGCTGACAAGCCCGGCGGAGCCGCGATTCGCTTTGAAGCCAAGGGCAAAGGCCGACTCGCGCACAACCTCCAAGCGAACTATCTCGCGGCGTATGCCCCCACCGGCAGCGGACCTGGGAAAGGAGCCTTCGACATCGTCGGCGCAAGCGAGGTGCGTGTCACCGGCTGCCAGCTCAGCGCCATCGGCGACACGATGCACATCCAGCGTTGCCGGAACATCGTCTTCGCGAACAACCACATCCTCGGCAGCCGCATGGGCGCCTTCTTTTTGGCCGAGTTCTGCCAAAACGCCACCATCAGTGGCAATCTCGTCGATGGCACGAACGGCAGCCGCGTCATCAGCGTCGAGAAAAGCTGTACGGATGTCACCATGACCGGCAATACCTTCCGCGGTGGTGGACGCGGTGCGTGGATCAATCAGCCGGTCAACTTCATCATGACCGGCAACATCTTCATCAACAACACCACGAAGAACGACCCCGATCCACGCCTTGGTCGCATCGCCTTCCAGACCGCGAAGCCCGGCCAATTCCCCGAGCTCTACTTCACCCTCTACGAGCCGGGAGCGAGCTATGGCCCCATCCTCGTGAAGGACAACGTCTTCCAACTCGGCGACCACTGCCCCGAGGAAGCCGTCACGTTTGCTCCCAATGGCCACGACCTCATCTTCATCGGCAACACCTTCTCAAACAAAGCCGCCACCATCGTCGTCGATCCCACCTGCACTCGCAGCACCATCGACGGCAATCTGGGCGCGAAGACGGTCAAGAAGCCCGTCGATTTCAACCACGGGCGGAGGTGAGACCTTCAAGGCTTGGAGGGTTTGCCGAGATGCTTTTGGAACCAGGCGGCGGCGAGGTCCACGGTCTCGGCGCACCAAGGGTCACTCATCCAGAAGGGATGCGGTGCCTGGCGCAGGGTGTGGAGGCCGGTTTCGATGCCAAGGGTCCGCATTTGTTCCATCATCTCGGCACGGCCGATCTTGAGTGTGTCTTTTTCACCTTCGATGAAAAGGATCGGTGGCATGTCAGCACGCACATGGGTGATCGGAGAGGCGGCGGCGAAGACCGCGGGCTTTTCGGCGCAGGTGCCGCCGAAGAAGAGCTGGGCGTTCTCGTTGGTCTTTTCGCGATTCGCGGTCACGAGATCTTGCGTGGCTGCCATGACGATGGCGGCTTTCACCCGACTGGATTGATCGCGATGAGGGCCTTCGCCTTCAAAGTCGGTTAGGCCTGAGGTGGCTGCGGTGAGGCCAGACAAATGGCCGCCCGCCGAACCGCCCATGCAGCCGATGCGTTCGGGGTCGATCTTGAGTTCACGGGCGTGAGCGCGCAGGTAGCGCAGGGCGGCTTTGCAATCGTGAAGCGCAGCCGGGTAGGGAGCCTCCGTGGCGAGCCGATAGCTCACCAAGGCGGTGACGAAGCCACGCTGCGCGAGACTCTCCATCATGGGTTTGTCGGAATCAATTTGGCGTGCCTTCCAGCCGCCGCCGTGGATGTCGAGGATGCAGGGCCAGGTGCCTTCGGCCTTGGGTACATAGACCTGCAGTTCCACACGGTGCTCAGGATAGGCCGCGACTTCCAGGGTGCGCAGCTCGTGGGTGCTGGGGGTTTGCGGGAGTAGCTTTTTGAACCGAGGTTTTGGTTGGGTCGCAGGCGTGCTCGCTGGTTTCGGGGTTTCTGCCTGCGTGGCAAAGGCGAGGAGGACGAGGGTGAGGGCGAAGCGGAACGTCATGAGGAAAGAGGCTAACGCGGGGCTGACGCTGGCTTTTCTGGAGAAAACCAAGCGCGGGTAACTTTTACCATCGCTTCACAAATCTGTCGGTCTGACGACATCGAGCCTTAACATAGGGGAAGTCTATTGGGGGTGTGACAACGCTGGCGATGACCAGCAACGCCACATTCAACCACCATCCAAACTAGACCATGAAAACGTTCTCTACCTTGCTGATCGGCCACTGGTTCCCCGTCACCGCCTTGCTTGCTCTGGCTAATCTTGGCACCCAGGTTTCTGGCCAAATGGCAGCTCCCCGTGTGGGCAATCCACCCGTGACCACGTCTTCCAACAAGGTCGCCCCGATTCCCCGCACGACACCGGGCCAACCTCCAGCGCAGCCACCCACACCGCCGACTTCCTCCGGTGGCTCTCGCCCCTCACGCCCCACGCCGCCGACTCTACCCACGGGTCAGCCCCTGCCGCCCAGCCTGCCGAGTTCCTTTGTTTTGCCCGAAGAATTTCGCACGGCGAATGGCAGTGGCAATCACGTGACCCTGACCGCACGCGGCACGCCGGATCTACCCTTTCGACGTCTAGCCCCTGCCGCCTATGCCGATGGCGTGAGTGAGCCTGCTGGCGGCACCCGTCCCAGCGCTCGTGCGATCAGCAATGCGGTGGCCAAGCAGCCTAACCTGCGTCCGAATCGCCGCGGAGCGAGCGACTTCCTCTGGCAGTGGGGCCAGTTCCTGGATCATGATCTGGATGAAACGCCGACAGCGAATCCGGCAGAGCCTTTTCCCATCGCGGTGCCGGCGGGAGATCCCGACTTTGACCCTGCCCGCACCGGCACGGTCACGATCGGTTTGAATCGCAGCAACTACGTGATGGTGGATGGAGTGCGGCAGCAAAAGAATGCGGTCACCGCCTGGATTGACGCTTCCCAGATCTATGGGTCCGATGCGGTGCGCGCGGCGGCTTTGCGTGCGAATGATGGCACGGGACGCTTGCGTGTGACGACGAGTGAACATGGGGATCTCTTGCCGACTCATTCCGATGCTGTCGCGGCCTTGCCGCCTGTGCCCGGCTTCTTTGTGGCAGGCGATGTGCGGGTGAATGAGCAGGTCGGTTTGATCGCCATCCACACGCTGTTTTTGCGTGAGCATAACTTCTGGGCGGACCTGTATCGCACCGCGAACCCGGATGCTGAGGATGAAGAGATCTATCAATTCGCCCGCATGATCGTGGGCGCTGAGATGCAGGCCATCACCTATCGCGAGTTTTTGCCAACGCTGCTGGGTCCAGGTGCGATCAAGCCTTATCAGGGCTACAAGGCAGAGGTCGATCCTGCGATCTCGAACGAATTCGCCACGGCTGCCTATCGTCTCGGTCATAGCCTGCTTTCGCCCACGCTGTTGCGCCTAGATGCCGACGGCAACGAGATCGAGGCGGGACATCTCTCCCTGGCTGATTCCTTCTTTCAGCCTCAGCAGGTCAGTGACCATGGCATTGATGTTATCCTGCGTGGTCTGGCGACGGGTCGTGCCCAGGAGCTGGATGAATGGCTCATTGATGATGTGCGCAATTTCCTCTTTGGTGCCCCAGGTGCAGGTGGCTTTGATCTCGCGGCCCTGAATATCCAGCGCGGTCGTGATCACGGCCTACCCAGCTTTGCTCAGATGCGGGTCGCTCTCGGTCTGCGTCCGGTGAATCGCTTTCAGGATGTGAATGCGAACCGCCAGGTGGTGGCAGAGCTAGATGCGGCTTACGAAAGCCCAGCGGACATTGACCTGTGGATAGGCGGCTTGGCAGAGGTGGATCGCCCTGGCTCGATGGTGGGCGAGACCTTTCATCGCATCTTGGTCGATCAATTCACTCGTCTGCGCGATGGCGACCGCTTCTGGTATGAGAAAGTGCTGCCCTCCGCCATGGTGCGCATGATCCAGCAGCAGACGCTCAGCGTCATCCTGCATCGCAACACCAAGATCGGCACGGAGGTCGGTCGGAATGTTTTCATGGCACCGCCTCCTCGCCGTCCCGCGCGCACGGTTGCTCGCTGAGTCTTGCCTTTTCCCCCTTGGAAAAAAGGACCCATGCTGCGCGAGCGGCATGGGTCTTTGTTTCGGAGATGAGCGAATGAAAAAGACCTGTGCGCTGTTGGCTTGCCTCATTCTGCCGCCAGTGGCATGGACAGAGGCTTGATGTCGCTCGCCTTTACCCTGCTCCTTTACAATCTGCTGCTGCCCCTCGGCCTGGTCTTTCTGCTGCCAGGAGCGGTGCGGAAGATGAAGGCGCGTGGGGGGCGCTGGTCTGATCTAGGCGAGCGCTTTGGGTTTTTGCCCATGGAGAAATGCGCGGCGCTCGCGTCCTTGCCTTGCGGTCAGGATCGACTCTGGATTCATGCGGTGAGCGTGGGTGAGGCGGGCATTGCCATCAAGCTCGTGACCCGGCTGCTGCGGGAGCGACCGCACACAGGCATTGTCATCACCACCACCACACCCACCGCGCAGGCGATGGTGCAGGACTTTGCCAGCAGGCATCCGCAGCGTGTCGTGGTGCTGTATTCGCCAGTCGATCTCCCCTGGGTGGGTTCTGCGTTTCTGGAGCTCATTCGCCCTGCGCAGATCATTCTGGTCGAGGCGGAACTCTGGCCCAACTTGGTTAGCATGGCCCGACGTCAGGGCATTCGGGTGTCGATGGTGAATGCTCGTCTTTCTGCCAAGTCGGAAAAGCGCTTCCGGCAGCTAGGTTTCTTGGTGCGGCCGATTTTTGCCATGCTCGATCGAGTGCTCGTGCAGGAGCCAGGAGATGCGGAGCGCTTTGCAGGCATTGGGGTGAAACGGGAGCACATCCAGCACACGGGCAGCATCAAGTTTGATCCGCAGGGGGCAGAGGCTGATCCTGAGCAGGTCGATGCGTTGTGGCAGGTTTTGCAGCGCGCAGGCATCACGGCTCAGCAGCGGGTCATCTTGCTCGCCAGCACGCACTCGGGTGAGGAAGTGCTGCTAGCGCGTGTGATGCAAAGTCTCAGCCGACATCACCACGATCTCGCGCTGCTCATCGTGCCACGTCATGTCGAGCGCACGGAGGCGATCCTTGCTGCATTGAGCGAGATCGGTCTCGAGGCACAGCGGCGATCTGCGGTTTCCACCGCCCTCGCATCTGGCCTTCCTTCCTTGATCATCGACACGACGGGTGAGCTGCGTGCTTGGCAGTGCTTGGCTAGCATCGTCATCGTGGGCAAGAGCTTCCTCGCGGTTGGTGGCCAGAATCCTGCGGAGGCGGTGATGGCGAAAAAGCCAGTGCTCTTTGGTCCTCACATGGAGAACTTCGAACCGCTTGTGGACTTGCTTTTGAAACACCAAGGCGCGGTGCAAGTGCCAGACGTGACTGCTTTGGAAAAGGAACTGGCTAGCCTGCTGACGGACGCGGTTCGTTGCCAACGGCTGGGCGAATCTGGTCATGCTGCGTTGCGGGCTCATGAAGGCGCGACGGACAAGACACTGGCTGCCCTTTTCGCATAAAGTCGAGGCACTGGAGCGTAAACGATGAAATCCACTTCCGTCATGCCCAGCTATCTCCTTGTGGACGGACACAACGTCATGCATGCCTGGCCGGAACTGGCCAAGCACCTGCGCGTGACGAGCAAGCGTCATCTTGCGCGGAGTGAGCTGCTGCAGCGGCTGCGCCATCTGCAGGACATGACGGGCACGCAGATCGTGGTCGTCTTTGATGGAACCACGGCCAAGATCACGGAAGAGCGTGAACCGCATGGCTTGCAGATCATCTATGCCGATGCCGGCCATACGGCGGATGACCTGATCGAGCAGCTCGCCGCGAAGTATGCCAAGGACAGGCCCATGCGTGTGGCTTCGGCGGATGGGCTCGTGCGCGAGACAGTCACGGCCTTTGGCGCCGACTGGATCAGCCCGGACATGCTGAGTCGGCTGTGTGACGATGCCGAACGCGACATGCGTGGCCGTGTGGAAAAGCTGCACACGCGGCGGCAAATGTTAGGCTGGTTTGGCCTGGGTGGATTGGGTTTGGGTAAGCCGGCGGCTGTGCGAGAAACCGCACGCCTTAGCGAAGCTGCGATCACTGCCGCAGTGAAGTATGCCGCTGAACGCAAAACGCAGGCGCTGCTCATCAAGCAGCACGGTCGCATCCTACACGAGAGTTATCCGAATGGCGGTGGGCGTCATCAGCGTCTGCGCATCTACAGCGGCACGAAGGGCTTTTGGGGACTGGCCGCCATGGCCGCGGTGGAAGATGGGCTGATCGCGCTCGATGAGCCTGCGGCGGCGACTTTGCCCGAGTGGCAAGACGACGCTCAGCGCGCCAAGGTCACGGTGGAGCATCTGCTCGATTTCACGGGCGGACTGGAGCGTGGGCTCGCCATCCATGAAGACGGCCTGAAGGACCGCAATGCGATGGCCATGAAGCAGCCCATGGTGGCCAGGCCGGGCAAGCGCTTCATTTACGGGCCTAGCCAACTGCAAATCTTCCATGAGGTGCTGAAGCGCAAACTCGCGCGCACGCGGCGCAAGGAATCGCCCACGAAGTATCTGGAGCGTCGGGTGCTGCGCCCGCTGGGATTGGGGCCGCAGCGCTACCTTGCTGATGCCGCAGGCAATCCCCTGCTGGCGGCGGGTTTCGTCCTGACGGCCAATCAGTGGGCTCGCTTGGGCGATTGCCTGCTGCGGGAGGGCGCGCCGCTGCTGAAGGCAACGTCCTTTCAAGCTCTGCTGGAGGGTTCTCAAGCCAACGCGGCTTACCGTTTCGGCTTCTGGAACAATCGCGCCGCAAAGCAGGAATCCGCGCGTGAGATCGACATTGAGGACCAGCTGGAGGTGGACTGGGACCGCCAATCCTGGTCACATGTCTGCCTCGGCAAACATCTGCCTGCGGATCTCATCGCCTGCATCGGCAGCGGCTATCAGCGCCTTTATGTCATCCCTTCGCAGGAGCTGGTCATCATCCGTCAGGGCACCAATGCGCGCTTTCGCGATGGCGACTTTCTGCGCACCGTGCTGGGTTCACGTTGACTCCACATCCCTGCTGGCGGTTTTTTCCGGCAGAACTACACTCGCCCCCACGTTCCCCATTTAGCCATGTCCACCACTCTGGAAGTCCCCCCCCCAGCCGCGACGAAAACCCCCGAGAAGACCGAAGCCGGGAACTACTTTGTCTCGAACTACCCGCCGTTTTCGTTTTGGAAGCCTGACCAAGTGCCTGCGGTGGAGGCAGTGATGCAGCGCCCTGCCGCGATGGAGGTGCCCTTGGGCATCTACTTTCACATCCCCTTCTGTCGGAAGCGCTGCCACTTCTGCTACTTCAAGGTCTATACCGACAAAAACGCCCAGGAGATCAAGGCCTACATCGACGCCGGCATGCGTGAGCTGGAGCGCTACGCCGCCACGCCTTACCTCCAGGGGCGGAAGGCGCACTTCGTCTATTTTGGCGGCGGCACGCCCAGCTACCTCAGCGTGCCTCAGCTGCGTGAGCTGACGAATCGGATGAAGGATCTGGTCAGCTGGGAAGGCGCGGCGGAGGTGGCTTTTGAAGCCGAACCCGGCACGCTGAACGAAGTGAAACTCAGTGGCATTCGCGAAGTGGGCGTCACGCGGCTCAGCCTCGGGGTGGAGAATTTTGACGACCATATCCTGGAGACGAACGGACGCGCGCACCGCAGCGGCGAGATCGAAAAAGCTTACCGCTTCGCCCGCACGCTAGGCTTTGAGCACATCAACATCGACCTCATCGCCGGGATGATGAACGAGACGGAGGAGAACTGGAAAGTGTGCGTGCAAAAGGCCATCGACCTCGGCCCGGATGCGGTGACGATCTATCAGATGGAGGTGCCCTACAACACCACGATGTACCAGCAAATGAAGGCCGAGGGCAAAGTCACTGCGCCCGTGGCGGACTGGCCGACGAAGCGCCGCTGGGTCAGCTACGCTTTTGATGAATTTGTCAAAGCTGGTTATACAGTGACCAGTGCCTACACGGTGGTGAAGGACCCGCAGCGCATCAAATTCGTCTATCGTGACGCGCTTTGGGAAGGCGCTGATCTGCTCAGCAGTGGCGTGGCGTCCTTTGGTCATCTGGGGGGTGTCCATTATCAGAATCAGGCAGAGATTGGCCCCTACATGCAGGCTCTGGATGCGGGCAAGCTGCCTATTTTCCGTGCCTATGAGACCAGCCACGAAGAGCGCTTTGTGCGTGAGTTTATTCTGAAGATGAAGCTGGGTCGCAGTGAGTTCGCCTACTACCAGCAGAAGTTCGGTGTGAATCCGCGACAGTTCTTCGCCCCTCAGCTGGAGCATCTCGCGGCAGAAGGTTGGGCGCAGCTGGACGATCAGGCCGTGACCTTCAGCCGCGAAGGGCTGCTCCAGGTGGATCGGTTGCTGCACGACTTTTTCCTGCCTCAGCACCGCCAGTATGCCCGCTACACCTGAGCAATCGCAGGTCCGCACCGGCAACGCGATGAATTCCACATTCCTGAGGTGATGAACGAGGCTCCACGACAAGACGAAGACATCCTAGCACCGCTGATTTTCTTTTACGGCATCGGCAGCACGCGCCCACGCGTCACGTTTGTGGAGCCTGAGGCGCTCCCTGAGCAGGAGCGTTTCCTGCTCGTGCATGATCGGGACATGACGCCGCACCTGCGTGACTTTCACGGTTGTGGCATTGATCTCGATGTGGCGGCCCGTGCGCGCATCGGCAACTACCTGGTGCGTGCCTCGGTTCTGCATCGTCAGAGCGATGGCAAACCCATTGAGTTTGGAGCCATCGGCATTCACCTGGACCTGCTGCCTGAAGAAGCGCAAGCGCTCGTGCTTGAGGGGCGCGTGCCTTTTGGCGCGATCTTGGAGCGTTATGAGGTTCCCCACAGCAGCCATCCGCGCGGTTACTTCCGCGTCGCGGTGGACTCGCGCCTCGCCGAACTGCTAGGAGCCACCAGCGGCCAGATTTTGTTCGGTCGCTGCAACGAACTCCGCCACGGCAGTGGCCGCATCCTGGCCGATGTGGTGGAGGTGTTGCCGCGCGGGTCGAGTGTTTAAGCCGTCAGTTCAAACGCACCTTTGTTTTGCAGGAAGACCTCCCAGTCACGCACTTGGTAGGTGTTGCGGATGAGTTGAGTGACGGGGATTTCCCGAGGTGCCGAAGGACGGCGCAGCAGTTTGAGCCCTGCCTCATCAGGCAGTTTTGAGCCTTTGCGGCTGTTGACCTTTTTGTCGGCGAGCACGCAGTTGTCCCAGGTGCTTTTGCCTCCGCGCGAGACAGGGATGACGTGGTCGATGTTGCCCTCATTGGGTTTTAGTTTGCGGCCGGTGTATTGGCAGATGCCGCCGTCGCGCTCCCAGATGGCCTTGGCGCAGAACTTTGGACGACGCTTGGGCACGCGGTCAAAGCGGGCCAGCACGAGCACGGTGGGCACCCGCACGGGCCCTTTGACCGTGCCGATGCAGTTGTCTCCCGGGTCCAGTGGCAGCCGCATCCAGTCCTCAAAGGTCACGGGCGTCATATCGTCGTCGCCAGAGATTTTCAGAGCGGTGGCATTGCCGGTGGCCATCATGCTGAAGGCCTCGGCCGGCGTTTTGACACCGATGGCCTGCCAGTTCCTGTTGAGGACTAGCACCGTGGTTTTGTTCAGAACGTCACTCATAGCTTTTCACTGAGAAGTCGGTCGCGATCATCACAACCCGTCGGGGTCGGGCAGCGGTGCTCGTTCTGGGATCAGGAGGTTAGGCAGCAGGTCCTGTTTGCCAAGTGGCAAGTTAGTTGGTTTGCGCTGAAAATGGTCGTGAGGACTTGGTTTCATGGCGGAAACACGCCGAAGCACGCTGTTTTCAAGATTGTGATGTGGAGGAACGTTCGTTTGAATCGACGCATGTTTTCTCGCCGCCATTTTCTGACTTCCTCTGCTGGTGCTGCCATCGGCTCCCAGATGTCTAGCTGTGTCAGTTTACCCCTCGGTGATGCGATTGACGCGCATGTGCATGTGTGGACGCCGGACACGGTGCACTATCCTCTGGCCGCCGGTTTTCAAAAGGCGGATATGCAGCCGCCGAGCTTCACGCCTGAGCAGCTTTTTGCTCATTGTCGGCCTGAGGGAGTGACACGCATTGTGCTGATCCAGATGAGCTATTACCAGACGGACAATCGCTACATGCTGGACATGATCGCGGCTCATCCTGGCACCTTTTCTGGCGTGGCCATTGTCGATGAAAATGCACCCGATGTGCGAGCCAGGATGAAGGCTCTGAAAGCACAAGGTGTGCGTGGTTTTCGTCTCTATCCGCAGGGTTCGGATGCGGCAGCTTGGCTGGGGAGCCCTGGCATGAAAGCGATGTGGACGGCAGCGGCGGATGAAAATCTAAACCTCTGCTTGCTGATCAACCCCGAGGCGCTTGGTCCTGTCTCGCGCATGTGCGCGCAGTATCCCGAGACTCCGGTGGTGATTGACCACTTTGCCCGCTTGGGCATGAAGCAGCCAGCTGATCGCGCGGGGCTGGATCGTTTGCTGCATTTGTCGAAGTATCCCAAGGTGACGGTGAAGACCTCCGCGTTTTATGCTTTGGGCAAAAAGCAGGCACCCTACCTGGACCTCGCGCCGATGATTCGTGCTTGCCGTGATAAGTTTGGCGCCGATCGCTTGATGTGGGCTAGCGATTGCCCCTTCCAGGTCGATCCTGGGCATACTTACCATGACTCCATCGCGCTGATTCGGGATCGATTGGATTTTCTCAGTCGAAGCGACAAGGTCGCCATGCTACGAAACACGGCTGAGCGAGTTTTTTTCAGCTGAGCCTGAGCTAACTACGACAGAGCGCCCGCTTTTTCCGTGACCTCGGGGTGGCTCTGGCTTTGGTGGGGGACGTCCCGAATGAACTCTGAGATCCAGCTCCAGCGTGCCTACTACGAGCGCACCGCCGCTAAGTACAATGACATGCATGGAGTGGGGGATCATGATCTGGCGTGTGAGATCATGGCGGCTTTGTGTCATCACCATGGCATGGCGTCCATTCTGGACATCGGCTCGGGTACGGGCAGGGCACTGCTGCGGTTGGGGCAGCGCCTGCCTGGATGTGAGATCCATGGCATTGAGCCGGTGGCGGCTCTGCGTGAGGTGGCTTACGCATCGGGTGTGCCGCAGGAGCAGCTCCTGGAGGGAGACGCGACCCGCATCGCGCATGGCGATGCCAGCTTTGACCTGGTGTGTGAGCTGGGGATGCTGCACCATGTGCCCCAGCCGAGGGTGGTTCTGGCCGAGATGTTGCGGGTGGCGAAAAAGGGCATCTTCCTTTCGGATTCAAACCGTTTCGGCCAGGGGTCCAAGGTAGCCCGCCTTGCCAAACTGCTGCTCTACCGCGCGGGGCTATGGCCCATGGTGAATCGCCTAAAGACGCGTGGTCTCGGCTACCACTATGATGAAGTGGACGGGGTGTATTACTCCTATTCGGTCTTCGATGATTTGGATTTTATTCGTGCAAACTGCGCAGAGGTCATGGTTTTCAACATCGGGGGCGACGGTGCACGTTCGATCACAGGTGCACCCCACGTGGGGCTCTTCGCTTTGAAGAGGGCTGCATGAGCCTGGTTGGATCGGCGCTTGCTACGCCTAGCCAACAGGGGGGGGAAGAGATGCGGAGCAAGACCTAGCAAACCTCGCATTCAGCTTAGCACCAGAGGTCCGGTGCTGCAGAGTTCCGGCTTGCCGTGAGTTTTCAGAGGCACGCCCATGGCAGCAGCCAGGGTGAGATGCAGCCGGTTGTGGGGCTCTTCTTGGAAGGCGAGCATTTGACCCATCTTCAGGCCAGGGGCGCGGCCCAGGCAAACAAAGGGGATATCGTCCAAGCTGTGTGAGTTGCCTTTGCCCAGCTCATTGGTCCAGACAATCAGGGTGTGATCCAGCATCGTGCCGCTGTGACCTGGCTCAGGGATGGCGTCGAGCTTTTGGGCCAAGTAGGCGAGTTGCTCGGCGAACCAAACGTTGATCTTGGTGAGCTTCTCCTGGGAGTCGGCCTTCAGGTCGGGATCGTGGGAGAGGTCATGGTGGCCTTCCTGGATGCCAAGCCAGCGCATTTTGGTTCCCCCAACGGAAGCGGTGAATTGCAGGGAGGCGACGCGCGCCATGTCGTTCGCCAGGGCGCTGACCAGGAGGTCGATCTGCATCTTGCTGAGCCGGGGCATGTTGTCGTTGTCCACGGTGAGGTTGCCCTCCAGCGCAGGTGGCTTGTGGCGGAAGTCAGGGGCGGCAGCGGCTTCTTGGATATCTTTTTCCATGCCACGCACCAAGGTGGCGTGCTCTTCCAGCAGGGCGCGCTCTTCAGGAGGTAAGCTGGAACGCACTCGGGCGAGCTCACCGCTCAGATCATCCAGGATGCTGGTGATGTGCTCACGCCCACGAGTCTGGCCGTAAAGTCGGGCCAGCACTTGGGCGGGGTCATTCATGGGCGCGACGGGTTTGTTCGCGGCGGCATAGACCCAGCGTGTCCAGGGGTCGGCGCGGTCAGGCACATTCACCCCGAACTCCAGCGAGCCAAAGCGGGTGCGCGTGGTGGGATCCGCTTGCAGCTGGTCTTTGATGACTTGGTCGATGGAAGGTCCCTTGGCCCATCCAGCGGGTTGGCCGCCGCCGCCCATGATGTTCCCGGCGTAGAGTTCGATGCCGGTCAGCAGGCAGCTCATGCCGCGCTGGTGGCCATCGCCATCACCACGGATTTTGTTGCTGATGCCTTTCAGCATGAGCAGGCGGTCCTTGTAGGCTGCCAGTGGCTGAAGGATGGGCTTCAGGGCAAAGGCATCTCCTGCGCCGGGTTGATCCGGCCAGAACTGAGGGGGCACGATGCCATTGGGGCTGAACATGAAGATCAGCCTCTGGGGTGGTTTTTTCGATGCAGGCGCTGCACGCAGAGACGGCAGACCTGAGACAAAGGGCAGCGCGAGGGGCGGAAGGGTGCGGAGGAGTTCGCGACGATTCATGGCGGTGAGGGGGGAGCTCAGGTGCTCGGTGGCTGGATGCCGTGCAGGGCGGTGGTGGTGGTGATCTCGATGATCAGTTCCTGGATGTTGTAGTTCTTCTTCACGAACAGGTCATGCAGTCGGTCCAGCGTGTCGGTGCCATAGGCGCGGGCAGGTTGTTTCACCAGGGCATGGAAGAGTTGCTCGATGAAACCGATGCGTGCTTGCCGTGAGCTCAGGGCATGCTCGGCGATGTCGCGCGGCCCATTGAAGCGGAAGGTCTGCCCATCGGCCGTGGTGTATTCGGAGCTGGCATCCACGGGTTTGCCCTGGTCCTGGGTGCGGAAGCGCCCCGCTGCATCGTAGTTCTCCAAGGCAAAGCCGAGCGGATTGATGATGCTGTGACAGGCCATGCAGTTGTCGCTTTTCGTCAACTGGGTCACTTTTTCCCGCATGGTCATGTGCGGGTCGAATTTTTCATCCATGAACTGAATGGCGGTGATCGGTGGTCGCAGCGAACGGCCCAGCACGTTGCGGGTGAGGAAGACGCCACGATGGATGGGCGAGGATGATTTGTAATACGCAAAGGCGCTCAGCAGCAGGGGATGCGTGAGCACGCCTGTGCGTTGCTCTGGCGTGAAGGCGACCTTTTGAAAGCTGCCAGCCTCAGTGCCGGCGGGAAGGTCGGCACCGTAGAGTTTGGCTAGCCTGCCATTGAGGTACAAATGATCCGCGAGCAGCAGCTGGCGGTAGTCGGAGGCATCGCTCCAGACGACTTCATCCAGGAAAAGGTTCAGCGAGGTGCGCAGGTCGGCGGCCACCTCTTCATTGAAGTCGGGATAAGCTTTCGGATCGCGGGCGATGTCTTCGGCCTTGTCCAGGTGCAGCCAGTGGTGGAAAAACTCATGCACCTTGGCCTTCGTCTGGGGGTGCTTCACCATCTTGCGCACGCGAGGCTCTAGCTGCGAGTGGGTGTGCAATTCCCGACGTCCAGCTGGGCGGTGAAGGTCTTCCGGAGGCACGGAATCCCACAGCGTCAGTGCCGCGCGGGCCGCGACGAGCCAGTCGTCTTTCGGTGCCAGCTCAGGGTAGATGAAATGCGGAGATTTCAGAATCATCAACACGCTGCGGCGCACGCCACTGGCCAGATCGTCTCGGGCACTGGCCAGGGGCTCATGGACGTGCACCTGGGCTTCCGTTTCCGTCAACGGCCGACGAAAGGCGCGCTCCGCTAACTTGCTCAGCATCACTTTCACCTTTTCGGCATGATCAGGAGCATCGGGTTTGCTTTCTGAGTAACGGTCCAGCCGCGCTACCACGTAATCAGCGGCTTCCATCGCGGTCTGCGTCACGGCGTCATCCCAGCCACGCGAGACGGACACGCCACGTTCGTAACCTGCGCTAGCATCATCGGGAGGAAAGGCGGCGGTGCTGACAAAGAGCTCCTTGGCGTTTCGCGGCGATAGGCAGCGAGCGGGAATGAGTTCTTGCGGACGATGCGGCGGCTTCCACTCCAGCGATAGGGACGCGCTCTTGTCGTTGAATTTAAAATAGGCGAGCCGGATGGGGTAAAAGCGCCCACCTTGGAGGTGAAGGGTAGCGCGATGCTCGACCTTGATGCCGCTGCTGACCCAACCGTCGATGAGTTTTTGATCCAGTTCATTGTTTACCCACAGCCGGACGCCGTTCTCAGATTTCAAGATGAACTCATAGGTGCCGCTTTCCTCGGCATACACGGAACCATTCCACTCAATCTGAAAGCGGCTGGCCTCCAGCTCATCGCCCATCGGGCTACCTTGACCAAACTCAAAGCGTAAGCTCGGGTCCACGCGTTCAACGGTCTTTTTCGGCCGACGTCGGTTTAGATCGTCGTCGCTCTCGTCTTTCTTTTTCTCTGGGAGTGGAGCTTTCGGATCCGCCGAGGTGTAGCGCCCCTTCAGGCCGCCCGTTTCGGTGATCGGCTCGCGGTAACGAAAGCTGCCGATCAGGTCCGTCACGGTGCGCTGATGCTGGTGTGCCGTCAGGCGGACAAAGTCGATCTTCGCCGGGCGTGCCTTGTCCCGCGCCGCCTGGGAATAAAACGCATGATAGACGTAGTCAGCGACGAGGGCGGACTGCTTGGCATCCAGCACCTCCGGTTCGTCCTCGGGCATGTTGCGGTCAATGTAGCGGCTCAGCCAGTCGATGCCGCGATCGCCTGCCAGCGGCTCGTCGTATTCATCGGCCACCCCTTCCCCTGATTTCCCATGGCAGGAGGCGCAGTGCTGATCATACAGCGCCTTTCCCTCCGGGGCAGGGGCGGCGTGGCTGGACCAAGAAAGCAACAGCGCCCCCGCCAGCATAGCGCGGCGAGAGCCAGGGGACGAGATCAGAGGCGGACAAAATGGAATCATGCGGATGGGGGAAGCCGGGTGAACCGGGGTAAACTACGCCAATTCATCCAGTACAGTTTCAGAAGGCTCAGCTGAATGAGTCTCATCCGTTTGCTGATCTAGACCCTCCGCTCAGGCTGCAGGACGAAGCTGCGTCACCGAGCCGATCCTAGGGTGCCCAGATGCCAACCCAGCCCGACGGCAACAAGACAGAGGCTCGTCGATCCCAGAACATTGAGTCCTGCTGACAACCAGGCCTGGGACTGAATCAGCTGCAATGTCTGAAGGCTGAAGGAAGAAAAGGTAGTGAATCCACCACAGATCCCGACCATGAAGAACACCCGGCCCGCTGCGGCGATGGGCCAGCGCCCTTCCGGGCCAGTCATTTGGGCAAAAAGACCGATGGCGAGTGAACCGAAGACGTTCACCGCCAGGGTGCCCCAGGGAAAAGCCTCACCCACGCGCGCGGCGATGAAGCTGCTCAACCACCAGCGAAGGCAGCCGCCCAAGCCGCTGCCGAGGAAAATGAGGGCGAGGTGTTGCATGGTTGGGTTAAATGTGAGCCGGCATTAGACCTCCCGGAGGCTGATTGACAAGATCTGGGTGCGCCCTTTCCGCGTGGAGTTAGGATTTTTTGCTGGTTCAGGCTGTGGGACTGGCTCCAATGTAGGCATGTCTTTGGAAGTCACCCCTGACCCTGTCCCCACGCCGCCCGAGGCCTGCCTGCGCATTCTTTTTCTCGGAGATGTGGTGGGCGAGCCTGGACGCAAGGCCGTGGCGACCCTGCTGCCACTCTTGAAAGAGGAGCTTCAGGTCGATTTCGCCATCGTGAACGGAGAAAATGCCGCCGGTGGGCGTGGCATCACGCCGAAGATCGCCATCGGGCTCATGCGGGCAGGCGCGGCGGTCATCACCACGGGTGACCATATCTGGGATCAGCGCGAGATTGTGCCCTTCATGATTGATGAGCCACGTCTGCTGCGTCCGGCGAATTACCCTGGCAATCCACCAGGCCAGGGCAGCCTCGTGCTCGACACCAAGAAGGGCAAAGTCGGCGTCATCAACCTTCAAGGCCGCGTTTTCATGAAGGAAGGCCTGGAAAACCCCTTCACGCACGCTGCGAATCTCGTGCAAGAAATGCGCAAGGAGACACCAGTCATCTTTGTGGATTTTCACGCCGAGGCCACGAGCGAAAAGGTAGCCATGGGCTGGCATCTAGACGGCCTCGTGTCTGCGGTCGTGGGCACGCACACGCACGTGCCCACGGCAGATGAGCGCTTGCTGCCCAAAGGCACAGCTTATCAAAGTGATGCTGGCATGTGCGGCCCCATGGAGTCCGTCATTGGCAGCGAGATCCAGCCCGTGCTCGAGCGCTTTCACACCGCGCTGCCTGCGAAGTTCGGCGTCGGCAAAGGGGCGGTTCGCCTCAATGGCGTGCTGGTGACGGTGGACCCGATGACAGGACGTGCCACGGCAATCGAGCGTGTGGCTCGCACTTGGCATGACTGAGGCCTGCGGTGCTAGTCGATGAACGAGCCAACGACGCGTGGAGCAGCGCCCTTTTTGAGAACAAAAATCTCCGAACTGGCCGCATGGGCATCGTCTTGGTAGCGTTCGGCTAAATCAGCGATGAACTCGGCAATCGCTTCCTCTTTGGCAGGGAACAGATAGAGCGAATGCCTGTCAGGCAGCACTGCCCAGACTTCCGGGCCGAGCAGATCCTCAAACAAAGCCGGTAGCGCAGGCGCGACGACCAGACTGGCCATGATGGGGCGTTCGCCACGATACACGGCGTAGAGCACCCGACCGTCAGCCGCCTTGATCAGCTCGGGTTGCACGACGGAGAGCAGGCGATCGGCCGCTTTTTCAGCCCGTTTCACAAAGGTGTCCGGGCTGACGCCGAGTTTGGCAAAGCTTTCGGCATCATACACCTCAATGCCTGGCGTGTGATCGATCTCTCGAGCGGGGCTGAACACGGTGGCCTGCGCGCCCTCGGGAATCACCGAGCGTGCCGTGCGCAGCGCCCGCGGCTCTGGCAGCACGAGCAGCGGCTCTAGGGGCGGTTTTTCGCCAGCTAGTGCAAAAGAAGCCAACAGGAGCAAAAGAAAACGCCAAGTCATGACCAAACGTCTCCGCCACAGTGCTCGCGGTCAAGCCCGAGCCAGGAATCCCGTCTTGACCCGTGGGCTGGACGAGCCTTCATGCCCTCATGATCGCTTTTCTGCGCGGTAAGCTCGTCGAATCCATGCCTCATCAGGCCATTTTGGACGTGGGTGGAGTGGGCTACTTGGCCAACATTCCCCTCACGACCTTTGATCGTCTGCCTCAGGTCGGTGGCGAGGTCACCTTACTCACGCATTATCACGTGACGGAGCGCGAACACACGCTCTTCGGCTTTCTCAGCGGCGATGAACGTGACCTTTTCCGCCTGCTCATGGATCGCGTGTCAGGCATTGGGCCGAAAATGGCGTTGTCTGTCCTGAGCGGCATGCCCGTTCCTGCTTTCAAAGATGCCGTCATCCGCAATGACACCGCAGCGCTCGCCCGCATCAAGGGCGTGGGCAAAAAGACCGCTGAGAGGATCGTGCTTGAGCTAAAAGATAAAGTCGGCGTGGTGGATGCCTGGCAGGCGGCTCGGGTGGCCAAAGGCACTCACGATCCGAAGCAGGAGGCCGTCAGCGATGCTGTGTTGGCCTTGATCGCCCTTGGCTACAAACAGGCAGAGGCGCAAAAAGCCGTCAACGAAGTGGTCAAACAGCCTGCTTTCGATGCCGTGGACGGAGCCGACAGAATCGTCCGTGAAGCCTTGCGCGAACTTCAGTAAATCCAGGGCTCAAAACCTAAAAATCATCGGTGCAGGCACGATTTTCACTCCGCCACTGCCCAGAGGATGACCCTTTGTCTCCTCCACGCTTTCCACGACATTATCCTTCAGTGTCACCGTCAGATTGCCCGTCTCCATCTTGAGATAAGTCACCGTCTGAAAAGGCCGACCAAACGCATCCATGCTCGTTTGATACTGGGGGACGCGCTCATAGATCACATACTCCAGCTTCTCCTCCTTGCCTGAGGCGTTGAGCTTGCTGCTCTTCCGCGTCGGTTGACCGAGAGAGGATTGCACCTCCTCCCCCGTCATGCCCAGAGCAACCTGACGTGCAGCGATCATCTCCTCCACCTTGATCTGGCGTTCGTGTAGCTTTTTTAAGTTAGGCACCAGCTGCGGATCTGGTGTTACCGCAGCTGCTGTGGGAATCCAGGCTGATACCTCACCGTGGCGTGCTTTCCCTCGCACACGATAGGCTTGGTCCGAAAAAGCAATCAAACGCACGACGGTGCCGGGTGCCATGGAACCAATCGCCCGCTCCAATTTCGAAGATACATAAATGGGCGTGTCCTGGACGATTTTGAGAAAAACAGCCTTCGTCAGCAAGGTCTCTATCGGAATCGTCCCAGGTTCCTGGGCTAGGCTCGTGCTGGGACGCCGCAGCGACTGGCCATGAGTGTTGGGAATGCAGAAAACGCAGAACCAAACAATGGATAACAAGAAGAGAAACGCTTTCACGATAGGAACAAAGATACTCGCTTCGGCGTGAGCTGGGAAGATAATGTTCGAGCCGCCAAGCCGAGCGGGCCAAAGAGCTTGAGAAAAACCAAGAAGACCGCCTGATTGCCTCAATGCCGATTTCCAAAGAAAGTACACCTCAGCCACAGCAGCATTTCGATCTGGATTCAGTCGATGAAAGTCGGCTAAGCGAAGAAGCCCAGAAAACGTGGCGAAAGGAAAGTCGCCGCATCGTGATCCTGGCAGTCACGGTCACTGCTTTCATGGCCATCGCGCATTGGACACCGCTACGGGCATGGATCACCAACGTGCAACTCTGGAAAGGTTACATCCGTGAAATGGGTTGGTTAGCATCGGTGGGTTTCACCACGATCTGCGCCTTAGCCGTCTTTGTCGGTGTGCCGAGGCTTTCCCTTTCAGCCGCTGCCGGTATGCTTTTTGGCTTCGCCCAAGGCATGTTACTTTCACTGGTGGGTTCTGCCATAGGCTCGTACGGCGCTTTTTTGATGGCCAGGTTAGGTGGTAGAAAAACGGTTCTCCGCAGGGCTGAATCCTGGCCATGGCTCACCCCCCTGTTGCATGGGCTAACCATCAGTCGAGTGTTCTGGATTCGTCAGCTCATGTTGCCTGGCGTGGTCTTGAATGTGCTGCTTGGCATCAGTGCGGTCAGGCAAACCACCTTTTTGATAGGCACACTGGCAGGGTATCTGCCACTCACTGCTGTTTTTAGCTTGGTGGGCAGCGGTCTCGGCAAAGAAAGTCTAGCCAAAAGTATGGTCCAAGTCATGACAGGAGTCGGCCTGTTAAATCTTGGCGGTTGGATCGTTTGGCGGAGATTCAAAAACCGCCATCCGCAGGCCGAAAGGGTGCAAAAACTTTAATAAAACTTTAAAAACAAGTTGCGGGGGAGGGGAGATGTGGCAGACTGCCCGTCCGCCAGCGAAAAGCGGCGGCTGACAAAGCCAACGGGATCACGAAGTGAGCCTTAATGAGTGGAGTTAGAATTGATCTTTCAGAGAACAGGTTTGGAGGCTAGGAA
>CANNQP010000008.1 GCA_947507875.1 Verrucomicrobiaceae bacterium
CGAGGGATTCGCCGTCGCGGAGGGTGAAGAGCACGTGGACGTGATTGGGCATGATGACGTAGCTCCAGAGGTCGTAGCGCTGGCCGTCGAAGTGATGGAGGCGGTCGGCGACGATTTGGGCGAGACGTGGATCACGCAAGGCGCAGGAGCCGTGCGCGGCGTCGAGGTGTTCGTCGAGCTTGTCGGAGAACTGGCCGTGGTAGCAGGCTTCGGTGATGTCGTCCCACGGCGGCGGATTCGCGGCGAGGAAGGCATCGCGGGCGCGAAGCCAGTCATCTAGGAGTTTACGCGGCAGCGAATCGGCGAGGCGGAAGGTGACGAAGATCGCCACCTCGCCCTGCTGCCAATGCGGCAGCTTGTGGGCCGTCTTTTCGATGTCCCCTCGCGGATCGAAGAACTTCATACCTCAGCTAATCGAGGGGAGCGCGGGCACTCTTGCCCGCTTTTTGAAGTGGCGGCGAAGCCGCGAAGAGAAGAAGCGGACAGGAGTGTCCGCGCTCCTCTTTGATTTTGCTGCTACATAAATCAGGCTCAATCCATCGTTACCCGGACAGGTTCTTGTCCATTCTGGACTTCTATTTTCAAAGTCTTGTAGACATCCCAAAGCAAATTATCTGCAGAAAAAACCAAGTCAAAACGCCACGATTTTTGAGAATCATCCAATGGATGCGCAATCATTCCCACTGAGCCATTTGGCAGACGACCATATACAATGAGAAAGAGCTTCTTGGTTTCTGCGCAATAGTAAAAGAGGTCCAAGGGCTTTTCCCGACGAACAGAAGCGTCTCTTGGCTCTGATTCGTGCGGTGCCCATGTAAACTGTCTGGGGACAGCAAAATTCCGGATCTCTCCCTCTTTATTTGAATAGGTCCTGAAAGAGACACGCGCATTTTTCAGCGGCCTAGTCGGGTTCAAGTTTTTCGCAATAGCATGATACTGCTCATACTTTTTCCCGTCATTGAATGGGGTCTGAAGATCAGGATCTTTCGGGCACAAGATTAAGTCTGCTCCTATTGGATTGAACACATCCATCATTCGATCCTGCCATATTGCAACCAATGCTACTAAAAGGGTCCCGAAGACAGTCAAGAAATTAGCCACCTTAGGACAGAAGAACGCAGCAACGATTAAACATCCAAAAAGCGTCAGCCAAAATATATAACCCCATTCGGCGTAAAGTCGGAGGTATTTGCGGTTAGCCATGAGCGACAATAGTGTCAGTTGCCGAAAACGAAAGTATACTTCGAAGAGGCGGACAGGAGTGTCCGCGCTCCTCTCGGAAGCCATTCTCAAACCATCGTAAACCAACTAGCTGGAGTATTTTCTATGCTGATCAAGTAATGCCCAGGCGGGGGCGGTGCATTTAGGTGCTTCTGATAAAAGCTTCCGATTCTAGGCGCCAGAATCTGCAGGAGACAATGGATCAACTTTTTCAGCTCAATCGCTTTGATCGGATCGAGTAGGCTTTTATACACACTCGGCATGATCGTCTGCCCATCAAAGATAAACCCAAAGTCGTTTGGACCACCCCAAGACGCGAGCGGTAGATTCGCATCCCTGTGGGCTATCACTTTGTCTCTCATGTCCTCAAATCCTTTGTGAAGATCTAAAAACTCAGCAGGGACTATTGATTTATCGAGCCTAAACGGGTCTCTCCCCTTAAAGGGACGAAGATAGAATATCAATATCGATGCGCTAATCGCTTCGATAAGCACAAAGTCACGATCTGCTCCTTGATGGCATTCAAGAAGACGATCAATCTCGATGTCAGCAGTCCTAAGCGATGACACAGCAAATGCATCGCGCCCATAGTCCTCGCGTTCCTTCTTAGTAGGCGAAGTGTTGCTCATTCGGCTTTGGGCATGATGGTTTTGAAGCGGTCACAATTTGTGACGACCTAGTCGGATCATTGATGATACTCCTGTAACGCCCTCACCTGCACCTCGCTGCCTTGCAGTGACTTGATCGCCCGCAGGGCGGCATCAGCCCCACGGAGCGTGGTCATGATGGGGATGCGGTTCTGCATCGTCGCGGTGCGGATCTTCACTTCGTCCTCGCGGGTGTTTTTGCCAGACGGGGTGTTGATGACCATCGCCATGTCCTTGTTTTTCATGAGGTCGATGACGTTGGGGCGCTGGCCGCTGGCGAGTTTGGGGAGGATGTTCACCGGAATGCCGGCGTCGGTGATGACCTGGCCGGTGCCGGGGGTGGCGTAAAGGGTGAAACCGAGGTCGGCGTAGCCTTTGGCGATTCTCGCGACGTTTTGCTTGTCGGAGTCCTTGACGCTGATGAAGACGTTGCCCTTCGTGGGCAGGGTGCCGCCGGCGGCCATCTGGCTCTTCGCGAAGGCGAGGCCGAGGTCGGGGTCGATGCCCATGACTTCGCCGGTGCTCTTCATCTCGGGGCCGAGGATGATATCCACCCCAGGGAATTTGCTGAAGGGGAACACGGCTTCTTTAACGCTGTAGTGTGGCGGGATGACCTCGGCAGTAAACCCGAGTTCCTTCAAGGTCTTGCCGGCCATGATCTTGGCGGCGAGTTTGGGCAATGGGACGCCGATGGCTTTGCTGACGAAGGGCGCGGTGCGGGAGGCGCGGGGATTGACCTCAATCACGTAGAGGTCGTCGCCTTTGACGGCGAGCTGCATGTTCATCAAGCCGCGGACGTTGAGGGCTTTGGCGAGCTTTTTGGCGGCGTCGCGGATGCGGTCCTGCATCTCAGCACTGAGGCTGAAGGGCGGGATGACGCAGGCGCTGTCGCCGGAGTGGATGCCGGCCTCTTCGATGTGCTCCATGATGGCGCCAATGACGGTCGTTTCGCCGTCGCTGATGCAATCGACATCGACCTCGGTGGCGTCTTCGAGGAAGCGGTCCACGAGCACGGGGCGGTCGGGCGTGGCCTCGACGGCGTTCTTCATGTAGTGGGTGAGTTCGGCGTCGCTATAGACGATCTGCATGGCGCGGCCGCCGAGCACGAAGCTGGGGCGCACGAGGCTGGGGTAGCCGATCTTCGCGGTGATGGCCAAGGCCTCCTCCAGCGAGGTGGCGGTGCCGCTGGGGGCCTGGTGCAAACCGAGATCGTCGAGCAGCTTGGCGAACATCTTGCGGTCTTCGGCGAGTTCGATGTTCTTCGGCGAGGTGCCGATGATGCGGACGCCGTTTTCTTCGAGGCCTTTGGCGAGATTCAGCGGAGTCTGGCCGCCGAACTGGACGATGACGCCGAGCACCTGGTCGTTGACGTTCTCGCGCTCGTAGATGTTGAGCACGTCTTCGAGCGTGAGAGGCTCAAAGTAGAGCTTGTCGCTGGTGTCGTAGTCGGTGGAGACGGTCTCGGGGTTGGAATTGACCATGATGGTCTCGTAACCGAGCTCGCGCAGGGCGAAGCTGGCATGGACGCAGCAGTAGTCGAACTCGATGCCCTGGCCGATGCGGTTCGGGCCACCCCCGAGGATCATGACTTTCTTGCGGTCGTTGTCGCGCACCTCGTCCTCGATGCCGTAGGTGGAGTAGTAGTAGGGCGTGTAAGCCTCAAACTCCGCCGCGCAGGTGTCCACGAGGCGGTAGGTGGGGATGATGCCGGCCTTTTTGCGCTCAGCACGTGCATCCCCTTCCTTGATGCCTTTGGCGAAAGCGATCTGACGGTCGGAGAAGCCGAGCTTCTTCGCCCGACGAAGATCGGACGAGGCAAGC
Organism: Verrucomicrobiaceae bacterium; assembly: GCA_947507875.1. Taxonomy (GTDB): domain Bacteria; phylum Verrucomicrobiota; class Verrucomicrobiia; order Verrucomicrobiales; family Verrucomicrobiaceae; genus Prosthecobacter. The sequence goes on from CANNQP010000008.1 coordinate 3,690, forward strand.
TGAGCCTGCTCCTTCACAATCTCCTCAATCTGCCGCAAGAACCAGCGATCAATCTTGGTGAGCGAGAAGACCTTCTCCACATCCCAGCCTCGCGCGAAGGCTTGGCCGAGAAAGAAGATGCGCTCCGCGTTCGGCACGGTGAGCTTGGTGGTAAGCGTTTCGTCATCGACTTCCTTGTCGGCACCATCGCCGAGGAGGCCGAAGCGTTTGATCTCGAGGCTGCGCAGGGCCTTTTGCAGGCTCTCTTTGAAGGTGCGGCCGATGGCCATGGCCTCGCCGACGGATTTCATCTGCGTGGTGAGGGTCTCGTCGGCTCCGGGGAACTTCTCGAAAGTGAAGCGCGGCAGTTTGGTGACGACGTAGTCGATGGTCGGCTCGAACGCGGCCGGCGTGTCACGCGTGATGTCGTTTTTCAGCTCGTCGAGCGTGTAACCGACGGCGAGCTTTGCGGCGATCTTCGCAATCGGGAAGCCGGTGGCCTTCGACGCAAGCGCGGAGCTGCGGCTGACGCGCGGATTCATCTCGATGACGATCATGCGGCCCGTGTCCGGATGCACGGCGAACTGGATGTTCGACCCGCCCGTCTCCACGCCGATCTCGCGGATGCAGGCGAAGGAGAAGTCGCGCATGATCTGGTATTCGCGATCCGTCAGCGTCTGGATCGGAGCCACGGTGATCGAGTCGCCGGTGTGCACGCCCATGGGGTCGAGGTTCTCGATGGAGCAGATGATGACGCAGTTGTCCGCCTTGTCGCGGATGACCTCCATCTCGAACTCCTTCCAGCCGAGCAACGACTCCTCGATGAGCACCTCACTCACCGGCGAAAGATCAAGGCCGCGGGCTGTGATCGACTCAAACTCTTCGCGGTTGTAAGCGATGCCGCCGCCGGTGCCACCGAGCGTGTAGGCCGGGCGAATGATGAGCGGCAGCGTGCCGATTTCATCGGCGATTTTGCGAGCTTCCTCCATCGTGTGCGCCACGCCGGACTGCGGCAGATCGAGGCCGATCTTGAGCATGGCGTTTTTGAAAAGCAGACGGTCCTCACCCTTCTCGATCGCCTCCGGCTTCGCACCGATCATGCGCACGCCGTGTTTTTCCAGCGTGCCCGCCCGGTGCAGCGACATGGCGGTGTTCAGCGCCGTCTGGCCACCGAGCGTCGGCAGCAGCACATCCGGCTTTTCCTTGATGATGATCTTCTCCACCATCTCCGGCGTGATCGGCTCGATGTAAGTGCGGAAGGCGAACTCCGGATCGGTCATGATCGTGGCGGGGTTCGAATTGATGAGCACCACCTCGTAGCCTTCCTCGCGCAGCGCCTTGCAGGCCTGGACGCCGGAGTAGTCGAACTCACAGCCCTGGCCGATGACGATGGGGCCGGAACCGATGACGAGGATGCGTTTGATGGAGGTATCTTTGGGCATGGGGGAGGAATTGGAGATCTGAAAATTCAGATTTGAGATAGGGAAAGCGTATGATCTGGGCGCTTTCGGCGGCCTGAGGAGGAACAAACAGGTCAAAAAACCTGCTCCACTTTGGCCGGAAAGCGCGGCATCTTGCACGGTCGTCCCCTGCTGTCAAAGGGACGGGTGAAAATGCTCGCGAAGAGGGGATTTTTCGTGGGCTTGTGCCGCAAAAATACCCCAAGAGGCTTCAGCTCCTGGAAACGAGGAAATCCACAATCGTCTCCGCGAGGGTGCGACTGATGCCGGGCACCTGGGCAGCAAGGTCCGATGCGCTGGCTTTACGCAGGCGCGCAACCGAGCCAAAGGCCTTCAGCAACGCCGCTTTGCGATTTTGGCTAACGCCAGGGCAGTCGTCCAGCAGGCTTTCCTCCACCCGGCGGCCCAGCAGCAGCTGGTGGTAGCCATTCGCCCAGCGGTGGGCTTCATCGCGAATACGCTGCAAAAGCTTTAGGGCGCCACGTTCATGGGGGATACGAACAGGGTCAGATTCCCCGGGGAAAAAGACTTCCTCGTGCTGCTTGGCCAGACCGACGATGGGCAGCCCACCAAGGCCGAGCTTTTGCAGTTCCTCCACGGCCATGCCGAGCTGGCCTTTGCCTCCATCGACGATGACCAGATCAGGCAATTTCACCCAAGGCTTGCGACGGCTAGCGGTAGGTTCCTCAGCGGCAAGGCGCTCCATCGCTTCTAGTGGCGATTCCTGACTGAAGTCAGCGTCCTCCGCCCCCACGGCTTCACGGCCTTCTCGCAGGATGCGGGAGAATCGGCGTCGGATGACCTCCGCCATGCTGACAAAGTCATTTTGCCCACTCACTGAGCGGATGCGATAGCGGCGGTAATTGGCATTGTCGGGCACCCCATTTTTAAAGCGGACCATGCTGGCCACGCAGTGCGCGGTGCCGATGTTCGCGATGTCAAAGCACTCCATGATGAGCGGTGGCTTCTCGAGGCCCAGTTCCTCCTGCAACTCTTTCACATCCGCCATGGGGTCGATGGTGGACATGACCTTCATGCGTGCGCCGCGCTCAAAGCTGCGCTTTGGTGCCAAGGTCTTTTTGAGATCCTCCACCATGTCACGCAGCTCGGCGGCGCGCTCAAAGTCGAGCTTGGCAGCAGCTTTCTGCATCTCCTCTTCCAGGATCGAGGTCAGATCACGCGCACCTTTGCCGTCCAGCAGGGCGCAGGCCTCCTCCATGCGGCTTTTGTATTCTGCCGGGCTCACCCGGCCGATGCAGGGAGCGCAGCAGTTTTTGATGATGTCGTTGGAGCAGTGCTTGTAATCATGCTCTCCGGGGTGAATCGGGCGGCAGACGCGCAGGCCGTATTGCTTGTTGAGCCAGTTGATCGTGGTACGCAGCGCGCCGCTGTGGGCAAAGGGGCCGAAGTAGCGCGCGCCATCGTCTTTTTTCAGCCGCGTGAGGGTGAAGCGGGGAAAGTCATCCTGCAGGTGTACCCGCACCATGAGGAAGCGCTTGTCGTCGCGAAAGCTGATGTTGTACTTCGGCCTGAATTCCTTGATCAGCTTCCCTTCCAGCAGGAGCGATTCGGGCTCATTGCGCACCTGGTGGATGTCAAAGTCCCAAATGCTGGCGATGAGGGCGCGGGTTTTGCGATCTGCCAGCTTCGAGCGTGCCGGGGTGAAGTAGTTGCTCAGCCGTTTGCGCAGGTCACGCGCCTTGCCCACGTAGATCACGCTGCCCAGCCGGTCCCGCATGACATACACGCCCGGCGTGTGCGGCACGTCGCGCAGCTTGGCCATGAGGTCGGGTTTGTTTCGGGGGCCAGACATGTCGTCATTTTACGCCTGTCACTCAGAGCGGGCTGGTGTAGATGCGATGAAAGACCTCGGGCGAGTTCGGGTCGATGACGGTGATGCCATCCGGGCCAAAACGAGCGGTGACGGTGGCCCCCTTCCCTTCCTGCATGTATTTCCAGTTCAGGTCACGCACCTTGGCGGCGGCATCGACAATGGCACAGGTGATGCGGGCCTCCTCTGCGGTGGGGTAAAGATGCGCCACGGAGTCACGCGTGGCCCCGGAAAACTTCACTAGGCAGATGGCCACGAGGGCGACGGTGAGGCTGTCCACGCCATAGCCGATGTAGGCCTTGGTACCATCGTGCCGCACGACATCACGGGTGAAGTGGTTGTTGCTGGTGCGCGAGCCGCCGCCTGCATTCCACCAGCGGAAGCCACGGTACTGCTGGTCGCTCTCCACCTTGCCATCAGCACCGACGATCTCGTGCCCCTGGTTCACTGGGCCTTCGAAGTCAGCGGGCGTGATCCAGTTGTTGTGAAAGTTGATGCTCATGCCGTTGTCGAAATCGACCCGGACCTGCACGGCGTCATAGGCATTGATGCCATCGCGCACGAGGCGCTTCTTTTGCCCCACGGCGGTCAGGCTGACGGGCTTCGACTTGTAGTAGCTGTAGATCAGGTCGGTCCAGTGCGGGCCCACGTAGCTGAAGGGGTCGCTGCTTTCCACCCACTTGAAGGTGCTGGTAGAGACCTCCAGCGGCTCCTCTAGGTAGGCGGTGCCGTAGAGCGGCGCGCCGATGCGGTTCTGGATGTCGTCGCGAATGCGCAGATGATCAGGGTCATAGCGTTTGTGCATGTCCACGCCGACGATGAGGTTCCGCGCCTGAGCAGCAGCGATGATTTCATCTGCCTCGCTGGTGGAAAGGCACATGGGTTTCTCCGTCAAAACATGCACGCCGGCCGCGAGTGCCGCGAGCACCGGAGCGGTGTGCAGGTGGTCGGGCGTGGCCACGGCCATGACGTCCAGGTCGGGGAAATCACGCAGGATGTCGAGCCAGGGCTCCTGGCCATGATAGCACTTCGGCGCATGGCCGGTGATGGCCTGAAAGGCAGCGGCGGATTTTTGGGCAGAGGCCTCAGAGCGGGTGGCCACAGCCACGAGGTCGAACTTCACTGGGGCCAGCGCGCGGGCATGCTCATCCAATCCAACGCGGGCCAACTGGCCGGCGATGCCAAAGCGCTGAAGATCCGCGTAAGCACGCAGATGGACATCACCGCCGAACATGCCGGCACCGACAAGGGCGAGTTTCAGGGTGGGTGGGTTGGATTCAGGCATGGTGGGAGTCAGTAGAGAAAAGTCAGAAGGCAAGAGCTACCGAAAGCGCCATCCCCTCCCAGCTTCAAGTGGGGCTGCGCACGGCTTCCGGTATTTTTATTCGGGAGAGATCCACCTCCGCCCATTTTTTGTTTTCATGAGCTAAAGGTTTCGTGATTGCCAAGACGAGCCGTGCTTCCCATCATCCGCAGCTCATGTCTGAAAATCCTACCGCTCAAGAACATCTTTGGGAAGGCACCGGCGTCTCCCATGGAGTCGCTCACGCGGTGGTGCATGTGCTGAAAGAGCATTTTGACGAACCCGACACCACACCGATCACGCCTGACGAGGTGGAAAGTGACCTCGCCCGCTGGCACACTGCGCTCGAAGTGACCCGTACGGAGATTGAGGCCCTGCAAAAAGCCATGCAGGACGAACAGGGCTCTGTGGAAGCTGAGATCTTCGAAGCACATCTCCTGATCTTGCACGATCACTCCATCCTGAAGCAGGTCGAAAAAACCGTACGCGAGCAGCTGATCTGCGTGGATGCGGTCTATTACCGCCTGATGTGCAAGCACATGGATGCCCTGCGCGGTCTAGCAGACTCCTATCTGCGCGAGCGATTCCTGGACATCAAGGACGTGACTCAGCGTGTCATGCGCCACCTGCGTGGTGAGATGCTAGACCACCCGATGTTTGAGGAACCGGTCATCATCGTCGCACATGATCTGACCCCCTCGGACACCGTGCAACTCGACCGCAGCAAGGTGCTCGGTTTTGCCCTAGAAATGGGCAGCGCTAACTCCCACGCAGCCATCATCGCACGCTCGCTCAGCCTTCCGGCTGTGGTCCGGCTGCATAACATCTGCGATGAGCTACATTCAGGCGATCCGGTTCTGCTGGACGGCGATGAAGGCCTACTGATCCGGCACCCCAGCGCGGAGACCCTAGCCAAGTACAAGACACGTGAAGCCCAAACCGATGCAAGGGATGATGCGCTGCTGACGACACGGCACCAGCCCTCCATCACCCGGGATGGCTGCAGAGTGAAGGTCAGCGCGAACGCTGAATTCATCGAGGAAATGGAGGCCATCCGCGACTGTGGAGCCGAGCACGTGGGCCTCTTTCGCACGGAATTCCTGCATCTCTCTGACCCAGAAGCGGGAGAGGACTGGCTGGCAGAGTGCTACACGCAGGCGGTGAAAGCCATGAAGCCGGGTGAGGTGATCTTCCGCACCCTCGACCTCGGTGGGGACAAGATCGACCCTGTCATGGCTCTTGAGAAAGAGCCCAATCCTTTCCTCGGCTGGCGTGGCATTCGTGCCTCACTCGGCTGCCGTGAGCTCTTCCGCCGCCAACTGCGTGCCCTGCTGCGTGCCTCATCCGCAGGCCGCGTGGGCATCATGTTTCCCATGATCAGTGGCGTCGAAGAAGTGCGACAAGCGCGGGCTCTGCTGGACGAATGCGCTCGTGAACTGCTGCATGAAGGCGTGAAGATCGGTGATGACATCGCCATCGGTGCCATGATCGAAATCCCGAGCGCTGCCGTCTCAGCCGACCTGATTGCCACCGAGGTGGACTTTTTCAGCCTCGGCACCAATGACCTCATCCAATACACGCTGGCCGTGGATCGGCTGAATGAACGCGTGGCGGGCCTTTACCAACCCACCCACCCAGCCGTACTGCGCCTCATCCGCATGACGGTCGAGGCCGCCAATCGTGCGAGCATTCGCGTTTGTATCTGCGGGGAAATGGCCTCTGACATACAGCTGACACCACTGCTTGTTGGTCTGGGGCTGCATGAGCTCAGCGTGACCGCAGGTCAGGTGGCCAAAGTAAAACACGCCGTACGGCAGCTCAGCGCCGCCGAATGCCGGGCTCTGGCCGAAGAAATCATGAACCAAGGCTGCTTGACGTATGGACTGGAAAAGACCCGCGCGATGGCCCTGGCAAAGTACCCCGAACTGCTGGAGTAGGCAGAGGCGGAGATTTTTTTCGTGATGCACACAAAACGAGAGCGTTATGCCGTTAGGCTGGTGGACCGGTTCACTCGCGCCTCCTTCCTCTGCATCGACCATGAAACTCAAGCCCACCTCGCTGTTACTCGTTCTTAGCCTCACTGCCCTTTGTGGTTTGCTCCAGGCTCAGGAATCCCCACAAAGCCCGCCTCCTCAGGCCGAGCGTGCCGCCGAGGCGCCACGGCCAACTCCCAAACGAGAGGAATCCAGCTCACGACCGCCAGCCCCAGACGTGCGGCGCGGAGATCGTGAAGCACGAGAGATCGCCCCGGAAGCACGCCCTGACCAGCCTGAGCGTCGTCGGCCAGAGGCAGGTCCGCGAGATGGCGAACCACGGCGCGAGCCTGCGCGTGAAGGATTTCAGCCTGAGCGTGACGGCCCACCCAGAGGCTCACCCCGCGGCCCAGCTCCAGCCATTCGCCCAGATGAACATCGCAATCCAGCCCGCAGCCCTCGGGAAATGAATCCCCATCGGGGCCGGGAGGGACATCCACCCAATGGTGATTTTCGTCGTCATGAACACGGCCACCACGGACAGCAAGGCCCTCGGGAAGGACAACGTGGTGATTTCCAGCCTCGCGGCCGCCCCCGCAGCCATTTTCACGGTTTTGGCAACCCCCGTGGCCCTGAAGGCCGATTCGAGCTAGGTCATCGTGGGCCCATGCATGGGCCAATGCATGCTCCACACCATCGTTTTCAATCACCCGAGGGAGGCCGCCCTATGCCCCCCATGCATCATCGGAGACCAAGCTCACGTGCCATGCGTGATTTCCACCCCGAAAGTGACCGACATCAGCCCTTCGAGCGACATGCAGATCCACACGCACATGGCCCGAGGAATGAGGGTCACGGGGAACGTCGTGACAACCCGAGGCGCGATGAAGCGCCATGGCATGGTAACCCTGGCCGTGAAGACGGCCGCCGCCCACGCGATGACTTTCGTGGAGCCTAGACTACAAAAAGTGGCGACCGGGAGTGATCCCGGTCATCATTTTTTGGCCAGATCAGCTCCCCAAAGACCTATCTTTTCGCCCTCGTTCTCACCGCTCTAGCCACACTCGGCGCTGATCAAAATCCAAGGTCACTCGGTAGTCGCGAAGAAATTTCGAACCCACGCGCGGCAAGCCAGGCGAGATGTCCACCTCGGGCGTTTCATAGCGTTCACCGAGCATCTGAACGCACGGTAGCTTCAGCCTGCGGAGCTTCGCGTCCTTCGAAGACATGGTGCCGCCGACCGCTATCAGGACGAGGTCTTGTACCACTTGCCCCTGGTCCTGAACGTCGAGCCGGCGCGCGATGGCTTCGCTGATTTCAATACCGTTGAAAGAACCACTATCAAGGATCGCTTGCCACTTCACCTTACCGCTTTGTAGCTCGATGAAAATGACCCCTTCCTTCATGAAAAAGGGGACCGATGAACACTGATGCGATCGTGGCCGATAGCCCTGACCAAAGCCAAAGACAGCTTCTTGGTTAAGATAGTCGAGCGTCAGGTAGCGACAGTAACGCGCGGGCAAATCCACACCGAGGATGTTATCCGGATAAGCATCGTTATGCCCCGATGTGTGATAAGTCCGCACAAAGCAAGGGTAGGCCGGAATCTGCCAGTCGCCGATCCGTAGAGGGCCGGCCATCCCCACCAGTCCGGTTTCCTTGCCGACCACTCCGATCATGGTGGCCTGCACCTCGTTTGCGTTGACTGTCGGCAGCGCCAGTTTAGCTGCACTTTCCGCTCCCATGACCATCCGTGCCGCTCCCGTGTCGAGCATGAGCCGTAGCGGACGCGCTTTACCTGACCGCACCAGAATGACAGGCGGATGAGTCTGCAGCGCCCAAGGAACATGCACGGGGGCAGTGGGCAAAGCCGCGCGTATCCCACGATCCACCTCGTTGAGACGACTTAGAAAAGCTTGCTTGGGCTCGGCTCTGCGAACCAATGCCTTGAGGGTGCGTGCAGACACGGGGCCATGTTGAGGTGTGTTCTGGCAACCAGTGAAGAGCATCACTAGGCAGCCAGCCAAACTCAAGGGGCGGAGGCTCATGAAGCAGCGTTTTGCTCTCTTAAATGAAGCGCTTCATGCGCTCGGCGACATCTTCTTCCAAACGACGCACATAACCGAGTGTGAATTCTTCGACATCCAGCTGATCATTTTGAGCCAGCGGCGTCAAATCCATGGCAAAGGTCAGAAGGCTCGTGTTATCCGTCGTATGAGAATCAAAGTAGGTTGCGTTGGCGTGCCGCAGGCCTTCTTCTGCAAGATCATAGCGCTTGCCACCACTGATCTGGCTATCAAACACGCCTAGCAGCGGGCGCAAGAGATGAGGATGCTTGTCCACCCAAAGCATGGCTTTGTCCTGCGTGAGCAGCCAATCCAACTTTCGCCAGACCTCGCAGCCATAGACTTTCTTTGGCCTCATCTCCGGTGGCAGAGCATGGATCGCCTCCAGACAACGCAGGAACGTGGCCACATGTGTATCATGGCGATCGCAGGGATTGTGCACATAAAGCGTCTGGGGCTGAGCGTGCTCGAGAATGAACTTCAGGTCGTCCACAACCGACGAACGGTTCTGATGCTTCACGTCATCACTCGGATATCCTAGCTGGATCATCACACTGTACTCGCCGACAAAGGCTGCCTTCCGCTGTTCCACAAGACGCACCTTTTGCATCTCTTCGTCCGTGTAGTTCTCGTAGGGCCCTTTACGTGGACTGCCCGCGCCATCGGTAACCACCACTCCACCGAACCATTTGTCACCACTGTGAAAACACTCTGTGATGCCATGATAAGCGGCAATTTCCAGATCGTCCTGGTGTGAGACTATCCCGAGATGAGTCACCCGATGCAAGGCTGTCCAGGGCTCCGTGTTATCAGGAATAAAAACGTCGTTTTTAGGATGGCGAAAAGTCACAGCCATGGGATTAAGCCCACGAATCAAGCCACCGCAACCGAGGACAACAGCTCATTTTCCCATGCTATCGATTGAGCACAAGGTGCCCTTCACAACTCCTCAAGGCGCTACCTTCATCAGGTAAGCGAAGAAGTCCTTTAAATCCTCATCGCTCATGCCCGCAGTCAGCCCTTCGGGCATCAATGAGACCGGTGACGCCTCCAGCTTCTCGATATCCGCCTGTTTCACGGCCGTTTGGTTGCCGGCGAGGTCTTTGATGACGATGCGGTTCGCGTCCTGCGCGTCCATAAGGCCGGTGAGGAGCTGGCCGCCTTTGGTTTTCACGGTGTAAGCGCCGTATCCTTCGCGAATTTCGAGGCTCGGGGTGAAAAGGTTGTCGAGCCAGAAGTCCACGTTCGCGCGGTCGTAACCCGTGAGCTCCGGCCCGATGGCTCCGCCTTCGCCGAAGAGCTTGTGGCAGGCAAAGCAGCGCGCCATGAACTGAATCTTACCTTTGTCGGCATCGCCGAGGCCGGTTTTGAGCACGTCCTTGATGCGCTCGGCCTCGCGTTTCTTCTCAGGCGTTGGTCCGGTGGCGAGCAGGCCTTTCCAGTGTTTTTCGATGCTGGCGCTGATGTCGGCGTCCTTGTGCAGACTCAGCTGCTGAACGATGTCGATGGTGAAATGCTTCGCGGGAACTTTCCATTCGTTCACGAAGCTCATCAGAATCTGCGCCCACTCCTTGCGACCAGCCATGACACGCAGCGCGTCCTCGCGCAGCGCTTTGTCTCCGGCGATTTGACCTTCCCAACCGAGCAACAGGGCTTCGGGGAGGCGCTTGTCATCAAACTTGGCCGCAGCCTGCAAAATGCCGCGCTTGAGGCTCGGCGCCGCGCTGGACTTCAAGATGGCCACCATGGGCATCACCGCCTCCTGCTTGCTGAGTTCGGCCAAGGTCTTCGCGATGGCGATTCGGGCTGTGTTGGTCGCTTTGGCATCACCGAGCAGTTTGAGGGCGTTTTTCAGCGCCTCCGCGTTTCCGCTGCGCAACGCGAGGGTGAGGTCGCCGCCGCTTTGCTTCGCCATGTAGTCGTTGAGGGCTTTTTGCAGCGCTTCCGGCAGTTTCGGCATCTCCGCACCTTCAAAGGCCGACGCGATGCCAGCGATGAATTTGCCACGCAGCGCTTTATCGTTCGTCAGCTCGAACAGATGGGCGCAGGAGTTCAGGTTTTCCTCGCCACCCGCCAGCGCATAGCGTTTCGCGAGCTTTTCGGCGAGGTGGTCACGAAAGAGCTGAATTTGGAGAAATGCAGGGTCGGCTTTGAAGTATTTGAAGACCGCTTCACGCTCCTTTTCGGCCTTCGCTTCGAGCGCCCACCATGCGAGCAGTGGCAGGTGACCGCTTTCGTCTTCAATGTCGCCTGCACGCAGAAGAAAAAGCGCGCCTGCGCTCGGCAGCCTCTTGGCTGAAGCCAGGATTTGAGCACAAACTTCCAGATTCTTTTCTTCGTGGAAGGTGGGTAGAGCATGGCCTTCGCCAGCCATCTTCCAAGCCCACCGGCGGATGTAAGGATCGCTATGATTGACCGGCAGAACTTCGACAGCGTTGAGTGCATCCAGCGCCCAAAGGATTTCCAAGGTGAGCGGCATCGCTTTGAGCTTCGGCACGAGCTCAGTCATGTTTCGCCAGGCGATTTCGTGGATGGCTTGTTTGCGGAACCATTCGTTTGGATGACTCAAGTGGCCGAGGAGTTCCTCACCACTCGCTTTGCTCAAATCAAAGGGCTTGAGTTTCGGCGCACCGCTCGCAGGACGCACGCGGTAGATGCGGCCGCTGGTTTTGTGCCAGTCATCGACGGGGCTGACGTGGCTGAGGCGGGTGTCATACCAATCGGCCATGTAGAAGCCGCCATCGGGACCGACGCCGGCCCAGACAGGGCGGAACCAGCGGTCCGTGGTGGTCATGAGCTGCTCTTCATCCTTCGTGCGGAAGGTGGAGCCATCCGGAATGAGCTGGCTGACATAGACGAGATTGTGCAGGGCATTCGGCGCGATGATTTTGCCTTCGTAGGCGCTGCCGAGCAGGCCGCCTTCGTAAATCGCGAAGGCTTGAGGAAAGCGCTTGTTGTCGCCCTCGTGGCGCATGTGCTCGAACCAGCCGAAGGCATACGGATTGGTGAGCGGGCCGTGTTTACCCCAGCCTTTGATGCCGTAACTGCCCTGCTCATAGTGCATGCCGCGTGTGGTGCCGTTCGTGCCGGAAAAAATCCGGCCCTTGCTGTCGATATCGAGGCTGAAGGTGTTGCCACCGCCCTCGGCGTAGATTTCGAAGGTCTTTTTCTTCGGATGGTAGCGCCAGATGCACTGACCTTCCCATTTCACGTTCTTGGTGTTGGCGCTGCTGACGTTGCCGGTCGTCGTGCTGCCGTTCGCGCCGTAAAGCCAGCCGTCCATGCCCCATTGCAGGCTGGTGGCGACACTGTGGGTGTCTTCGAGGCCGAAGCCGCTGAGCTCGACCTCAGGATCGCCATCCGGTTTGGCATCAAAATCGGCATCAGGATAGCTGAGCAGGTAAGGCGGATTCAGCACCCAAATGCGGCCCATGCCATGCAGCGCCGCGCTGGCGATGTTGAGGCCGGTGATAACGTCCTCGTGTTGATCAAAGAAGCCATCGCCGTCGATGTCCTCAAAGACGGTGATCTTGTCCGCACCCTTGTCACCCCGCGGTGGCGGCAGCGGCACTTTGTCGAACTTCGCCCGCAGATGCTGGTCGTAGCTGACGATCTTCAATCCAGCGGGAAACTGGTACTGGCGATACTGCGTGACCCACATGCGCCCCTTCGAGTCCCAGCTCACGTAAAGCGGCTGCTCGACGTCGGGCTCATGCACCATGAGGTCGATGGTCACATCGCTGCGGTGCTTGAACTGCTTCACGGCCTCCTGCGGCGGCGTGGGCGGTGTATCATCGCGCATCACGCCACGACCGGGACGCGTCTCCATGATCTTTTTGACGGCATCGTTACCCGCAACGTCACCGGGTTTGACGTTTTGCGCTAAGCTAGGGCATGAGACTCCAAGGCAAACAGCCAAAAGTAGAGACAGGCGGGACATGATGGCCTTCACTCTAAGCCGTAACGACGAACTCTCCAAGCAGGTCGGATGATGGGAAGAGGTATTCATGTGATGGCTAGAGCACTTGCAACGATGCGCTTTCCCTTCTCTTCTGGGGGCTCTTCATGGCACTTGAGCCTCGCCTCTCTCTCTTCTCGCCTCCGCCCTGGATGCGATTGCACCTCATGAGCCTAGAGGCACCCTTGATTGCCGTCCTTTGGGCCATCGCATTGGCGAAAGTGAACCACCAACCTTTCCTTCCTGAGTTTGGCATGGCTTTGTTTGTGGCGGTTTGGTTCATCTACCTCCTGAATCATCTTGTTGCGCCTACTGAGACACGAGATCCACGGCATCTAGGCTCACGACTCTCACGCTTCAGCTTGTTGATCCTGATGCTGCTACTCATGGCCCTTGGGGTCAGGCTTGCCTTGTATCATCTGCCGATGCCCCTGATGGCCAGCGGGCTACAACTCTGCGGACTGGTCGCAGGCTACTTTGGCATTTTCGGTAGCCGCTGGAATGGGCCACTCTTGGCACTGGCCCTTGGCAGTGTGCTGCTGCCCCTCGTCCTCACTTTGACGATGCCAAAATCGATGACCCAATGGCTGCTGCTGACCGTCAGCTGGGCTATCATCGCCCAAGCCTGGAAGACTCGCCTCTGGCTGAGCCTGAAAGCAAAACTGGACAAAGACCTTGCGGGAGGACTGCTTTTCTCGATGGGCTGTTGTCTATGGAGCCGATTCCTACGTGCTGGCGATGATCCGATGGGCGATGCTATGCAGTGGGGCCTGCTGGGAAGTCTTCTGATCAGCAATCTTAGCCTCCTGTCGGGCACCCCACATCAGCGCCACCGATGGTTCAAAATCAGCCTTGGCCTTTGCCTGCTCGTGTTGGGTTCTCAGGGCCTTGAGATCATGGGGCATCTTCAGATTCGACTGGCCTGGGCCTGCCTGTTTGGAGCTGGCCTACTAATGCTTGTGGAAAAGACGGCACAAACTGGGTCTCATGACAACAAGCGGCTGGCGGCAGACATCGCCATCACCATCCCAGCAGTTGCTCTGTGCATGCTTTAAAAAAAGAAAACCCGGTTGGCAAACCAACCGGGTGATCGTGAAAAAAAAACCTGAAAAAATTAGGCCTTCTTCGTGAGAGCCCCAACTTTCAGCGCCAAGCGTCCTTTAAGACGGCTGGAGGTGTTTTTGTGAAGCACTTTGGTCTTCGAGGCCTTGTCCGCAGCAGAGGCGAACTCGCTCAGGCTGGCAGCAGCGGCAGCAGCGTCACCTTTTTCGACAGCCGTCAGAACTTTCTTGCGCAGTGTGCGGATGCGGCTTTTCACGGTCTGATTGCGCGCGGTACGAGCCTGCGTGCGGCGGATGTCTTTCTCGGAGGAACGGATGTTTGCCATAAAAAAAGGGGTCTGCGGAAGGGGCGGAGCGTTTAAGCTAGAGTCTGAAGGCTGTCAAATGCGGATTCTGCTCACAAACCCGCAGTTTTTTTGAGTTCATGGAGCTGACGGACCAACCGTGAACGCTCCCCGGTCGGATCGTTGACGCTGCTTTTTTCCGCTACGGAAAGGATGGTCTGAACATTTAGCCCTGGACTGCGTGCGTCCCCCTGGAAAAGAGTACCCATGCCAATCAAAGCGGCTTCGTAGAGAAAATCATCCCGCGCAGCAGTCCAGATCAGGCCACGATCCAAGACCGCAAGCTTAGCTCCATCGCTGAAGGGCCCCGGGCTGGATACCGTGAAGCGGCCTTTGTCGAGATTCACCGTCGCGAAAGCGCGATTGCTACGGATGGCTTCATCCCCAACTGGCATGAACTCGTACCACAGGGTCTGCGTGCCTGCGCTATTCATCTCCGCGGCAGGCGTTTGGCGGATGCCTAAACGGCGAAATTCCCGAACGAGGCGACGATCAAAGGAAACCTGGAGCGGATAAGCCCCTCCAGGATCTGCGGCAGCCTGACTCGGCGGCATCTGGATGCTGATGCGAAGTAGCCTGGTGGATGAATTCCATGGGCAGGAAGCGACTTCCGTGCGCCAAGCATGGATGTAGATCTCGGAAGGTGCACGGCGGGTGGCATTTTCCTGCGTGACTTTGGCTCCGGGAGCCATCGGTGAGGCAAAGACCTGTTTTGCACCCGCTTTGGCACGAACAGGCAGAATATCCGCTGGGCGAAGGACGACCTCATCCACCTCTTGCTTCATGGCCGAGGTAAAGGCGAGGTCTGAAGCAAGTTTGACCAGCACCGAATTCGCGGTCGATTTCACCGCGGGCAAGCTAGGCTGATGGCTGCTTGGCATCCCGGAAACTTTAGCAACACTCGGCGCTGCCACGACTCCTGTGATCGCAATTTCTGGCTTCTCGGGGACAGAATCCAACTTTCTGGAATCCACTTTCTGCGAACGAACCACCCCCTCACTCGAAGCGGGCGCGACTTCTTTGCTCGTTGCCTTGAGGTTAGATTCAATCGCCTTAACTGCGGAAAATTCATCCACATTCAACGGGGCTTGCGTGCTATCTCCAGGCTTGTCCGCCTGAAAGGATTTTTCCAAGAACGAGCTCTCAGGTGTCTTCACAGAGACTAACCCGGCATTTGGCAAAGGGTAGATCGCTGCATGCTGACCCAACCAATACGCCAATCCGGTGATGGTGATCAACGCAGCCATGCGGAGCACCATGCCCATCACAGGCCAAACCGAGCGATGAGGCCGACGCGCCATAGGCGGCTGGCGAGGTTGCATCGCTGCCATGCGACGCGGCACGTTCACCGGACGCAAAACCGCGTGCCTTTGTTCAGGATCCAGCCGCTCCTGCGGAATCGGTGCATGTTGGCGCAAAGCATCGGTCACAGCCTCAATCTGCTCCAACTCCGTTAAAGCAGCCGGGCATTGTGTCAAAAGGCGATGAATATCCACCGCTTGATGCGCCTGTAGCTCACCGACAGCGTAGGCGGTCAGCTCGGAGGTATCATTGGCTGGACTGGTCATGATCAAAGAAAAGAGACGTTGAGAGTTAAGCGGTTCGGACGGTGAGTTCGCGATTCATCAGTTCCCGAAGTTTTTTGATGGCCATGTGCATGATGAATCCGACATTCCCAATGCTAAGCCCGGTGATTTCAGCGATCTGCTGGTAAGAGCAGTCATGCATGAATTTGAGTCGGATGACCTCACGCTGGTTCGGACGAAGCTTCTCCACCAGGTCCCAAATTTTTTCGTAGAGCTCCTGAGATACCACATTTTCAGAAGGATCAGGCTCATGACTGACTGCATAGCCCAGGGCGTCCTCGTTGCCGAGTTCAAGCCGCTGATCCTTGCGCAGCACATCCAGGGCTCGGTTCCGGCAGACGGTGAAAAGCCAAGCCTTGAGGTTATCGCGCACTTTCTCCGGCTCGGTGAGATAAAGTTTGAGCAAAGCATCCTGAACGACCTCACGAGCTCGTTCCACATCACCATGAAGAACTCCTGCCGTGTAGGCGATGAGATTGCTTTCATGCTGATCCAAAGCCCGCCTGACAAGCAAAGCGGCTTCTTCGGGCTGGGGCTGACGATCAGACATGAGTTCACTGTGTTGCTAAACAACGGCGACGGAAAGCCTTTGTTAGAGGCAAGTGTGTCCGCTTCAAAAAAGCGACCTTGCCCGACCATCTCCCCCTTTCTGACGGACAAAGTCAGAATGACTCTAACGGCTGACTTCGAGAGCCAAATTCGGGTGATTTTCCTTCAAGTCGATCTCCCAGGCTCCCGAACCAGGGCTTTTTTCATGGGTTGTCACCGTCCCATCCATGGTCTCCAAACCCGAGACATCCGCCGCACTGTAGCTGAGTGTCAGACGCACTTTGCCCACGACCGGACCTTGATCGGCCTTAAGTTTGAACGAACCTCTCATGACTCGTGCACAAGCAATCGGCGCGGATGCATCCAGCGGCGTAAACACCACACTTCCCCAGCTGACAGGAACCCCGTTTACCTTCAACGTGCCTTGGATCGCCGTTCGCGGGCTAGGCTTCAAGAAACCCTGATTTCTCAACCAATCACGAAGATGAACACTCCAACTTCCCAGCACCGGATCTCCCAAGAAAAGACCAACCCCATGCGGACCAGGTTTGTAGCAATGAAGCTCAGCCGGGACACCGTGCTTTCGACACGCCAGGTAAAAAGCCACGGCATTCTCTGCGGGCACCACGGTATCTTCGTCCGTCTGAAACAGAAACACGGGCGGTGTCTGGGGCGTGACTCGTCGTTCCGTGCTCACCAGAGCTGCGAGCTCATCGCTATCAGCAGGACCGAGCAGATTTTTTCGAGAGCCTTGGTGCCGGAAGCTTTCGATCATCGAAATCACGGGATAGGTTGGCACCGCTACATCAGGCCGAGCACTAAGCTGATCGACCGCATCATTCGTCATGCCTATGGGTTTCTCATCAAAGAGAGTCGCCGCCATCGAGCATAAATGCCCCCCCGCGGAAAAGCCAACAATGCCGACGCGTTTTGGATCAATCGAATAATCCAAAGCATGCGCACGAACATGACGAATCGCACGCTGCACATCCATGAGCTGTATTGGATAATGGTATCCCTGAGAACCTAGCCGGTAGTGAAGGACAAAGGCAGAAACGCCCAACCCGTTGAACCATTTCGCGACTTGGCTCCCCTCATGATCGGCTGCTAAGCCGCCATACCCACCACCAGGACACACCACGAAAGCAGCACCATTTGCTTTTTCAGGTGCTGCCAACCAAACCGAAACATAGGGCTGATCTTGGTCTGCCTTGCCTTTTGCCGCTGGTGCACCTTGAGGCCAAAGGAACACCTTTGTGGGTTGAGCCACCGACGTGAGAGCAATCGCAAGACAGAATAGGGGCCCGAGTATGATTTTTATCATGAGAAAGAGCTACATACTCGCCCCAACTCATTCCCTTTCTTTCAAGCGAATGATCAACTCGCTTGCCCTGCAGCCGACTTTTTAGGGGGAGTCGTGTAGTAATAGCTAGCGTAATTGTAGTAAGTGTACTCTTTGAGGTTCGTGCTGGCACGATTGAGAATGACCCCGCCCACATTCACTTGGCGATCATAAAGTAGATCAAGCGCTTTGCCGGACAGCCTCGCCATAGTCGAAGACAGACGCACCACGAAAAGCACGGTGTCCAACTTCGGCGCGAAACTGCTCGTATCATCCGCAACAAGCACAGGAGCACTGTCAAAAATCACATAATCATAAGCAGCAGACATCTCCTTCAGCATTTCTTCTGCTTTCTTGGAAAGCAGGACTTCCGAAGTTTGATCAAAAACCTCACCACGTGCCAGCAGATCTAGACCTTCGACTCCTGTCTTTTGAATCGCATCACGCCAATCCAGCTTACCTCGAAGAGCTTCACTTAAACCGGGGGAGACTGGCAACTTAAAGAGCTCACTCACACCACCGCGACGAAGGTCACAATCTGCCAATAAAACCCTTGAACCCGCCAGTGCCATCGTGATGGCCAGATTGGAAGTTAGCGTGGTTTTGCCTTCATTCGGCACCGCACTTGTCACCAAAATGGTCTTTGGCTGTTTACCCTGCCAGTTCTTGAACAGAATCGACGAGCGAACATTGCGGAAGGCTTCGACATAAAGGTGTCGATCATCATTCGTTTGCAGCAAAGCCACATCTCCACGCTCCTTCTGCTCTGGGATCTGGCCCAAGATGGCTTCGGCAGGAAATAAGCTTTGGAACTCGCTGTAAGAGTTCATGCGGTCATCGAGGCGATCAAACAACAACAGCACCAACACACCGAAGAACAATCCTCCGATCAGACCGATCAGCACAGGTTTGATCCAATCGGGTGTATCCTTCACGGCCATAGAGGCACGCTCTTGAACGGCAACTTGATCGGTCTGAACCTGTTGCATGCTGGTCAATTCACTGACTTGCTCAAAAATTTTATCGTGAGCTAGACGAGCATTTTTATAATCTTCCTCCAACCTCAGGTGCTCTGCCAAAATAGCCCCAAGCTCACGAGCCGCCTTGGCTTTTTCCTCGATCTGCTCGTCCAGCGCCTTCAGCTGTCTCTCCAATGTGGCCGCACGCCCACGCAGCTCTTTGACGATATCATCTGCAAATCTAGAGAGCAGTTGCTTTGCGGTATCAATCTTATCATCAAGCGCGACCACGTCCGGATGCCCTGGCTTAAAATTTTTCAGCATCTTATCCCGGTCCGCCTGAACTCTCATGATCTCTTTTTTTGCTTCCAGGTAGTCTCGTTGAGCAGACGTAAGCCCTAAACTGGCAGCAGTCGCACTATCCACCGTGCTGGATGGAAGCGCGCCCGGATCTCCCGTCACCTTAGCCACAGAACCAGAAACGGAAGCTCCGGCCAAACCGGTGGTCACACCTCGCTCGACATCAATCATGGCTGCATCGACATCTTCGAGCGAAATTTGTACATCCTTGAGTTGGCCAGCTAACACTTCACGCTTGGCTTTCAGGTTGAGCAAAAAAGCTGCGGCTTCATTTCGACCATCCGTCAAAACGATAACATCATTCGCCTTACGAAAAGCTGTCAGTTTATCGTTGGATTCCTGGAGCTCTTTGCCCTTCTTGACGACAGTTTCTGTAAACATGTTTACAGCTCTTTCCATCCCTTGCTCACGCAATTGCTGCCGGGAAAGCATAAATTCATCGAGCAGCGCATCGAGGAAAAGCTGGACGTATTTCGGCTCTGGACCACTCGCCAAGACATTAAAAATAGCAGAACCTTTGGTCTGAGCCACTTTGACCTCGATATTCGCATCCTTCATATCGGGATGAAGCATGTGCATTCGGTTGATCGCGCGTTTGCGAATTTCAGTGCTTTCGAGTGTCTCGATGATGGTTCCATAAAAGTCGTTCAAATGCTCGGCCCATCCGACCGCTCCTTCATTGGCAACGACACGACCGCCTGCGATCAACTTCGCCATGCTTTTGTAAACCACCGGACGGCTGCTATGGCGGATGACTGCGATGGATACACCGATGCAGGCCGTGAGCACCAAGAACCACCAGCGACGGTGAAGCAGGATTTTATATCTTTGGAATTTTGCTGATGTCTCGTGAATCTTCGAAAGTTGACTCGAAGACTGACCGCCAAACTGAGGAGGCAGAGCAAGGGGTGATTCCATGGAGAGAAAGACGTAGTTCGTTGGAAAAGAAAACTTCAGGCGAGGTGCCTCGATCAATCGTGAATCACATACTAGTTTTCGATTGTTCGAAGCAGATCACGTTTCAACCAACGTTCTGCTTGAGTCAAAAGTTCACTTTCTTCTCATCAACGATAATTACATCATTGTTTCTGATGTAGATATCGATGTCCAGATTTCCTTTGCGCATAATCTGCTCGAGATCGACTAACACCGTTTTGTTTCCCTGAGGAGTCTTTCTAACCAATTTGACCTTAGTCGCGTTAGCAAACTGAGCAAACCCACCTGCACGAAGGATCGCCTGACTGATCGTGATATCCTCATCAGCAGGTAACTCATATTTACCTTGTCTCAACACCTGACCGTAAACTGTGAAAAAGTCGATGTCGTAACCGCTCGTGCGAATTCTCGCATTCGGATTCATGTCTTGGTTCTTTAAATCAATAGCTACAATCACCGTTGCTGTGTTGTAGTAATTCAGCTCAAGGCGTTTTTTAACCTCCATCGCCAGAGCGCGGCAGGTCCGTCCAGCGGCCTTCACCAGACCAATGTGAGGAGCATTCACCTCACCAGTGGCGCCCACTCGAAGTTGCAGCGGTTCGCGCCGATCCTCCATGATGCGCATTGAGATGACATCCCCAGGCTCAATGGCTTGGCTGTCATCCAAAACGTCCATTGAATTCAAAACAGCAGCAGACTTCAACACTGGTGCGCTTGGACCACTCTGCCCTCCATCGGTTTGCGCCGCAGAGTCCGTTGACCTATCGGGGTACTCGCGCACGCCAGGATCTTGAGCCTGCGCCTGGAGCGTGTAGATGATCAAAGTTACAGCGAGAACTAAAGGAGACTTCATCATGAACGGCGTTAGTGTTAGATCGAAAAAAGAAGCTAAAGGTGAGTATTGAACAGATTAGAAGTTGTAATTCAAACCAAAGACGAACCGATTTTGATCAAAATCAAGTTCGTCAGCACCTTTAACATCGGTCGTGAAATAACGATAGCCGAGAGTGAGTGTCGCCTTCTTGGAGAGCGTGTAGGCAAAATCTAAGTTGAAGGCTTGTTGAGTGAAATCATTGTCCGTAACGAATGCCCTTGTCGTCTGAGGCTGACTGGCAGGAGAAGTGACCCCATAGTGATATCCTACCCCAATCTGTACCGTGGAACTCAGCCGATGAGAAACGTACAAATCTCCGCCATACTGTGTGAAATCTTGAGCGAAAGACCCTCCTGACGCTTCTGCATTTTCGAAATAAGTGCTCAGGCTAACACGACTGCCCTTCCAACCAAGAAAAGAAACGCCGTAATTGACGTAGTCAGCTGTGACGAAATTGGAGGTTAGGTTCAAAGAGGACTCGTGACCTAAAGAAAGAGATTGAACAACCTTGGTATTCAGTCGGTTCGTAAGCGTTAACGAATAGTAGTAATCGCTAAGATCACTTTGATCGCCGCTGTTCAGAGCCAAACCTGAAGGCGTGGGATCTTGTGGATTTCCTCCGGCAACCAACACGGGCAGCGATTCGTAATTGAAAACTTGAGCGCCTGCAGCAGTGCGCAAATAAGTCGATTTACCGATCGGAATAACAAGAAATGGTCCTATATTTACAAGCGAACCGTCAGGATTAAACTGATTCTCATAAGTTAAGTCTGTAATTCCACCTTCCACACCACTTACCCAAGTTCCGTTAGGGCTGTAAGTCAAAGAGCCGTGCAGGGAGTTGGTGACACGATTGAATTCTTCGAAGCCAAATTGCTGTCCATTAGAACCTCTGGCCTGAGATAGCGCATCGGAAAAACTGTACATATAATTCAATGCCAAAGACCATGCTGAATTGATGCGCCAATTCGCGGCAAGTCCCGTGTCATTCTGGAAAACACCAAAGAACTGATTTCTTGAGACAGCAAAGTCATTACGAACAGTCGGACGAACTGTGAAGCGGTTGTACAACGTGAAATAAACTTCTCCTACCTTCACATCAAAAGCGATGGTACTTCCTGGAAGAACGTTCAACGCAAAACCATTGCTACCGTAAGGAGCCAGATCTGGGTTTTCCAAGTAACGATCGACCCCGAGGGCGGTACTCAGGGAAAGTCGATTGTTTTGAGTGAATTGATAATTCGCATCAATACTCAGCATGGACGTGCTAATGATATCGGAGAGAGGATCGGTCCCTGAACGAGTCACGTTGTCATTGTATTCAAAGCCCTGAAAGTATCCAAAACCCAGGTTCAAGGGGCCCATCTTGATGTTCCTGCGCCCATCTAGGTAAGGGTCGGTACTGTAGGTCGGAGCAAAGAATCCTGTCGGAGTCGCGTATTGCCCTGCGTAATTCGTGTAGTCACCTACGCTGCGAGCCGAAAAGGCACTACCGCTTCGGACCGAAGGACGACTTACATCACGCGACGCTTGGAGATCTGGGGTTCTTTGCCCCATGACATCTCCCATGTTGTCACGGTAAACACCACTTTCATAGTCGTAAGTCACTTCGCCATCGCGGGTGCCGGACCCCCGCACACTACGGTTTTGACGCGATCTGAAGTCGTCAAAGAAAATGCCTGTTTGCGAAGGCGATGCTCCATATTGTCCGAAAGCAGGTAGAGTGGAAAAAATCGCGACCATGGCGATTACGCCTGTACGAAACAAGGTCTGACTCTTTGAGTGAAGAGAGCGCGTCATTGGGGGGTAGCCCGTATAGGAATAAAAGCAGATGTATAAACAAGCAAAAAAACCAATCTTATTTAATTTTTTCATCCAAAAAGATCTGCACCATCACCTAAACACTTAGACAGTCTTAAGTGATCCACATTCCCTTAAATATCCAAAGTCCAACCCCATCTTTAAACTCTAACGAAAAAGAGCACCTAGTCTTTTTCCAACAATCAGCCCAACGCCTATGATGGTGATGGACAGAAAAATCATAGCCCAAACCCCGAGCGCCGAGGCAATCTGCGGGCCACTTCCCAAAGATAGGATCAGGGTGTAAATGGCCTTTGTGATGGGAAAATGCGCGGCTTGCTGAGCAAGAATCATCGAGTCGCTGACCTCTAGCATGGCAAAGGCAAAGGCAAGCAACCCACCTGCCGCTATATGGGGGGCGACCAAAGGCAACGTGACACGCCACATCGCGCGCTCTGGCCGAGCTCCCAAATTCTGCGCTGCCTCCTCCAGCAAGGGGCTGACCTGCTGAAACCCTGCACTGGCCGCCCTGACCACATAAGGCAAACGACGAACGGCATAAGCGATCACGAGCAAAAAGAAAGGATCTTCCCCCCAAATGAGCCAGTCGAAAGGCTGCCCTGGCCGTGTCATGGCCAAGTATCCGAATGCCACCACAATGCCCGGAACAGCAAGTGGAAGCATGGCCATTAAGTCCAAGGCCTGCCTACCCCAAAGACGCGTTCTCACATTCACGTAGGCGACCCCTGTGCCCAGCAGCAAAGCGACGCCGAGCGCAAAGCCGGAATACTTCAGGCTATTGGTAATCGAACTCAGCGTGAGCTCGTGGCCAAGAGCTGCGCGGTAGTGCGAGAGCGTGAGGCTTTCGGGCAGAACCGTGGCATACCAATCCCGCGAAAAGCTCAGAAAAACCACCCCTAAATGAGGCACAATCGCCAATCCCGTGACCATGGCAAAAAAGCCCACCGCGATCCACTTCCCCTTAGGACCTAGCACCATCACCTCTCTCGCCATCAAAGCTCGATCGCCCCCCGAGGCGGAGCTTTGCCCCAAGCAAAATCGACTCAGCCCATACACCATGATGCTGATGACCAACATGATGACCACCAACGCATAAGGGAAAGGATTACCGCTCAGATCATTCAAAGAGCGAAAAATCTGCACCGCCGTGACACGTTCAAAATCAAAAACCAAGGGTACGCCTAGCTCCGTGAAAGCCCAGATGAAGACGATCGTACCGCCAGCGAAGACCCCAGGCATGGCCATGGGCAGAGTAACTCGCCACAACCGTTTCCAAGGAGGACAGCCTAGACTGGCAGCGGCCTCTTCCATGGCAGGATCTACATTGGCGAGCGAGGCAGAGACATTCAGGTAAAGAACCGGATAGAGGTGAAGCACCTCCATGATCACAATGCCGGCCATCTGCCACTCAGCAAACCAGTCCACCGGCCGATCCCGACTCATCAACCCAAGATGAAGCAGCAAGCTATTCAAGGCCCCCTGCTGCCCAAGCACCGCTTTGATACCAATGGCTCCCACGAAAGGTGGGAGTACCATAGGCGTCAGCACCAGGCTATTGAACAGCGTCTTGCCGGGAAAATCATAACGCACGTAGAGCAAAGCCAGTGGCAGGGAAACCACCAGACATCCCAGGCTAGTCCAGCAAGCAATCCAGAATGAGTTCAACAACCCCTGCCGGTACAGAGGATTCTGAAAAATCTCCACCATGAATTCACAGGTGAACTCGTGGTCAGGCGTCTCAAAGGCCGCGCGCACTGCCATCCAGATAGGGTACGCGAAGAAACAGCCAAAGAAGACGGCCATCAGCACGAAAACCAAGAGTGAGACAATTCGGGACATGAACTTGCGGAGACAGCCATGGCCTGCGATGGCTTTGCAGAGGCATAAAACACCGCCACGCATCCTGCAATCTCATCATGGCACGCATCGCCCTTCTCCCCTTTGGCAGCGCGGGGGATGTTTTTCCCTTCTTATGGCTAGGCCGTTTACTCCGATCACGAGGGCATCATGTGACCCTGATCACAGCCTGTCTTTTTGAAGAAGCCTCCCGCCAAGCTGGCCTGGAGTTTATTCCACTCGGGCAGCCTGAAGACTTCGACAAATTCATCGCGAATCCTCGCATCTGGAAACTCTTCCATGGCACGAAACTCGTCTTCCAATTCGCCGGACAAAGCATCGAATCCACCTTGCAGGCCATCGAGCCCCTGATGGCCGACCCAAAGCACCGGTTTGATCTTCTTTTGGCCCCCTGCACCGCCTTTGCTGCCCGAATGTTGAGGGAAAACCATCGCGTGCCGCTGATTACCGTTCACCTCCAGCCGGCGGTGATGATCAGCGCGCATGAGATGCCCATCCTTTTTCCTGGAATGCAATTTTTCCACCAACTCCCCTTGCCTCTGCGCAAGCTGCTTTTGCGACTGCCTAACCCCGTCGATCATTATGCGGGACCCTGGGTGGCCAAAGCCTGTGCCTCACGGGGCATTCGAGCCCCTCGGCAGCTTTGGTGGGACTGGTCTCATTCGCCAGATGGCACCTTGTGCCTGTTCCCCGAATGGTTTGCCGCCCCCCAACCCGACTGGCCTAGGCCACGCTTGCAATGGGACTTTCCTCTCGAAGATCTGGCCAGCGAACAAGCCATGCCGCTTGCGCTGCAACGCTTCCTTGAACAAGGCCCCGCCCCATTGGTCTTCACCGCTGGCAGCGCTAACATCCAAGCCCAAACCTTCTTTCAAAGAGCCATCCATAGCGCCCTACAGCTCCAACGGCGAGCTGTCCTCGTCGCACGCGACCTCAGCCAGCTCCCCTCCGACCTGCCACCGAGCATCCATGCCGTCAGCTACGCCCCCTTTTCCACGCTCCTCCCTCACGCTGCCGCCTTCATTCATCATGGCGGCATTGGCACCTTATCCCAAGGTTTCGCCGCAGGTCTGCCCCAGCTGATCGTACCCATGGCTCATGATCAGCCGGACAACGCTTGGCGCATCGAAAGACTCGGAGCAGGCCTGTCCCTTTCTCCCAACCGGTTTTCAGTAAAGCGTGCCAGCCATGCGATTGATCGTTTGCTTTCAACACCCCACTTCGCGCAAAGGGCAAAACATTGCCAAAGCCTGACCCAAAAACGCAAAGACACCTCTTCACTCGCGCTCTGGATCGAATCGCGTCTAGATGAAAGCACGTGAAGTGCGATCAAAATACAAATCGCCGTTGCCAAGTGATCAGCTTCGCGCATTATTTGATCTCCCGCAGATAATCCATGTGTTACCTGCGCCTCCAACGCCGGGATAGCTCAGTGGTAGAGCAGTTGATTTGTAATCATCAGGTCGTCGGTTCAAATCCGACTCTCGGCTCCATTGAAAATCAATGGATCATGAATGAGGTAAGAGTGCTAACAAACTTGGATCATGCAGTGATTGTGAGCTTTGCCTAGCGATCCGATTTACTCAAAACCTGCTCAACTCTTTCCATCACTCGGAGAGCTTGCCTTTTCTCCACCGACAGAGTTGACCGCATAATTCACTGTCGCCCATGGATGGTTTGCACGACTCTCTTGATTCAAGCGTAGCGTGCCCATCCCTTTTCTTGGAGCTTACCCTGAAAATGCTCCGTCGGCGAAGTCAGAAGTTCTAACAGAACCAGCATCGCTGCGAAAAAAATGGCCAAGCAGGTCAAAACTCGCGATCGAGCAGATAGTCTGCCAGCTCCCGGAGTCGCTGTCCCTTGGTGCCGAACACCTGGAGTACATCGTGAGCTCTCTGCGTGAGTCGCCGAGCCTCTTGGCGCGAAGCTTCGAGACCGATCAAGGCCGGGTAGGTGCTTTTTTCCGAAATCAGGTCTTTGCCAGCACTCTTACCTAATTTTTCACTCGTCTGGGTCACGTCCAGGATGTCATCGATGATCTGAAAGGCGAGGCCTGTGGCCATGCCAAAGTCATGGAGAGCCTGCATCTGCTCAGGGCGTGCATCCGCGCTCATGCCGCCCAACTTCAAGCTGGTGGTGAGCAAAGCCGCCGTTTTGTTTTCGTGAATGAAGCGCAGTGCCTCGATGGGCAGTTTTTTCCCCTCTCCCTCCAGATCCGCCACCTGCCCCCCCACGAGATGCAGGCTGCCTGCCGTGACCGCCAGCTCACGCACCAGAGCCGCCGTGCTATGGCATGACCCAGCTGGAGTCTGGGCCACCAGCTCAAAGGCGAGAGCTTGAAGTGCATCCCCCGCTAGCACGGCGATGCCATCGCCATAAACCTTGTGACACGTCGGAACGCCACGGCGGAAGTCATCATTGTCCATGCTCGGCAAATCATCATGAATCAGCGAGTAGGTGTGCAGGCACTCCACCGCACAAGCTGCTGGCACTGCTGCATCCGCCGAGCCACCGCAGGCCTCTGCTGCTGCCACACAGAGAATGGGCCGCAGGCGTTTGCCTCCTGCGAAGACACTGTGACGCATCGCACGGTGAATCGTCATGGGCTGAGTCTCTGGGGAGGGAATCAAGCGGTCCAAATGGGCATCAATCCAAGCACAACGCTCAGCAAGGTAGGTTTTCAGATCAGACATGTCGGGAGAAAGGCGGAAACAATACTCTCGCAGTGCTTGCGCAATCCTTTCAACCCCACAAATCTAAAATCTAACGTATCTCTTTTCCTTTCCACCCTCTCTCATGCCTCGCGAATACACGCTGCACGCTGCCCCCGCCTCCACGCCACGTATAGATTACAAGGCGGAGCTGAATGAGCAGCAGCATGCTGCGGTGACCGCACCGCCTGGGCAAACATTGGTCATCGCTGGCGCAGGTTCAGGCAAAACCCGTACGCTGACCTACCGTGTGGCTTGGCTACTGGACAATGGCGTTTTGCCTGAGCAAATCCTCCTGCTGACCTTCACCAACAAAGCAGCGCGCGAGATGCTGGAACGGGTCAATGCCCTCGTGCAGGTCGATACGCAGCGCCTGTGGGGGGGAACTTTCCACAGCATCGGAAACAAGTTCCTGCGCTGGAATGCGGAACGCCTCGGCTATCGCAAAGGCTTTTCCATCATGGATCGCGAGGATCAAAAGGATCTGCTCGAAACCGTGGTGGCAAACAGTGGCATCGATACCACAGGCTTCCGCTTTCCCAAAGCCGAGGTCATTGGTGACATCTTCTCCATGGCGGATAACACCTGTACACTGATCGAGGAGATCATCAGCACGCGTTACCCTTACTTTGATAAGATCATTGAGCCCATCACTCGTCTGCGTGAGCTCTACCAGCAGAAGAAGGTGGAGACGAACTGCATGGACTTTGATGACCTGCTCACCCAGTCTGTGCGCTTGCTAAAGGAGAATCCTGATCTCTTGGAACGTTACCAGCGACAGTTCGAGTTTGTCCTCGTTGATGAGTATCAAGACACGAATCGCCTCCAGTGCGAATTCATCGAGATGCTCACGGGCACCGATGGCAATCTCATGGTGGTCGGCGATGATGCCCAGAGCATCTATTCTTGGCGGGGAGCCGATGTGACCAACATTCTGAACTTCCACGAGCACTGGCCCAAAGCGCGTGTATTTAAGATCGAGGTCAACTACCGCAGCGTACCGGAGGTGCTGAATCTAGCGAACGCTAGCATCGCCAACAACCGCGCCCAGATTCGCAAAAACCTACAGTCCTCACGCAGCGAAAAAGGCATCCTGCCGGCACTCGTACCTCTGGACAATGGTAGCGCTCAGGCCTCATTCGTAGCACAGCGCATCTTGGAACTTCAGGATGAAGAAAGCGTTTCTTTGAATGACATCGCTGTTCTTTACCGCGCTCATTTCCATAGCATGGAACTGCAGATGGAGCTCACCAGCCGTGGCATTCCATTTCAGATCACCAGCGGCCTTCGGTTCTTCGAACAAGCCCATGTGAAGGACGTGGCTGCGTTCATGAAGTTCGCGATCAACCGGCGAGACGAAGTCAGCTTCATGCGCATGGTGAAGCTCATTCCCGGGGTCGGCGGTGCCAGTGCGACGAAGCTCTGGAGTGCCTGGCTCAAAACCGATGCATCGAGTGCCGAGGTCATGACGGGAAAGTTCAGCGACCTGCTCATTCCGATGCCGGTACCGAAAAAAGCTCGCGAGACCTGGGACCAGTTCGCCTACACGCTCGACGAACTCATCGTCGATGGCAAAACGGCCACGCCACCCGAGATGATCCGCAGCATTTATGAGGGTGTGTATCAGGACTACATGCGCACCAAGTTCAAGAACGCCGACCAGCGTGAACAAGACCTGGAGCAACTGAGCAACTACTCCAGCCGGTTCACGGACCCTTTGGAGTTTCTCAGCCAGCTGAGTTTGTTGAGTGGCGTGGACACGGGAGACAAACCCGATCAGCAGCAAGATCGCGAGGCGGTGACCCTCACCACCGCTCATCAGGCCAAGGGCCTGGAGTGGCACAGCGTCTTCGCCATCTGGGTGGCGGATGGCATGTTCCCCCATGCCCGAGCGGTGGAGGAAAGCGATCTCGGCGTCGAGGAAGAGCGCCGCTTGTTTTACGTCACCGTGACACGCGCCAAGGACGAGCTTTACCTCTGCTATCCGGTCCTCAACCACCAAGCACGTGATGGCGACATTCTCATGAAACCCAGCCGCTTCCTCACCGAGCTACCTCAGGACCTCATGGAAAAGTGGAACGTGCGCGGCGGTTGGTGACTCCCGCTTATTGAAGCTGATGCAGGGCAAAGCTTACTTCATGCTTCACGATCTTTCTTTTCAAAAGATCCCTTCGCCCGTCCACTGCATCAGACGAAGCCAGCGCTTGCCATCGCATTGTAGGCTTCCACCGTCAAAGAGCCTTCGCTCAGAGTCATCATTTCAAGAACGAGCGCCTTGGCATGAACAGTGACTTTGAGCCGACAGATCCGCGAAGCAGAGTGGGGCATTGCCTGCCGGTGAAACCCCAACGAGGGAGGCCAGTGAGGCTTCAAAGCTTCTTGAGCAATCCCTGGAGCAGATCCCCCAATCCCTCACCGCGAATGAGGTTTTTCAGGATACGATCTACCTTGGGCTTGATCTGAGGATCGGACAGAGAACCTTCGGATTCGATGTCAAATGCCATGCGCCCTTGCTCATCAGCCAGGGCTTTCATCACACCGCGCGTGATTGACTCCCCCAGGCGAGCCCTTTCGAGACCTTGCTGGAGCCTTCCTTGCAGTTCAGGGCCACAGGCTAGGCGCAGCTCAATCTCTTGCCGATCAGCGGCTGCATTCACATACGACTTGCGCCGCAACGACACCTCATAGTCTGGGAAAAGAAACCGGGCATCCTGAGTCAAGGAAAAGCGATTGTTCACGAACGTGCCCTCGACCACGGCTACCTCTTGCAGCGGGCCACCGACCCGCACGGGGCTGAGGTCGATGCCATACTCCTGCAGCTTGCGCATTTCCTTACCCGCCGCATCCCCCATCGTGATGTGGCCAGCGATCATGGATCCCTTGTCGAGCGTCATTTTGACCAGAGATGAAGGCTGCCAGGCCCCTGTGCTCGGATTCAGCGGACGAATCTGACTCGTCGCATTCAGGCGCACGTCAGCTAGGGTTGCCTGCTGACGCGCACCGGCGATCCGAGCCCAACCACTAATCTTCGCAGCAGCACTCAGCTTGGCGACCATCTGATTGTGCTCCGCCAAGTTTTTGGGGTCCAGGTCGATGCCCGTTAGTTCAAAATCCAAATCACTAACGGCCACGGTGCTGCCGTGGTTTTGAATCGTCAGGGTGCCGTCCTGGATCACAGCGGACTGGATCGAGAAAGAAAAAAGCTCTTGGGACGTCTCCGGCTCTTCGGATTCTGGGGCTGGGCTCGCACCCGAAGCTGCCACGGTAGGGCTTGGTTCCTGTGAAAGGGAACGCGAGGTTTCCTTCGGCGGCAGAGCTGACTCGATCATCTGCGGGTGGACAAACAAACCCTCCAGGGTGCTGTGGCCCTTGGCGTCAATCGATTCTCGAACCACCGGCGCGACAAAGCTCAGCTTTTCGACATAAAACCGGCGGTTCAACACATCCTTCAAGCGGACCTCCAAAACCACTTCTGGAAAATGAACGGGCACCTCGATGCCAGGGGCACTGGGCAGGCGTTTCGGCATCAACTTCACATCACGGAGCGAAAGCCGAGCTGGCTTCGAAAACAGATTCAGGCTGGTATCCGCAATTTCAACCCTGCAAGCCATCGCTCGTTCAATCTGCTGAACCCAAAATTCAGGGCCGAGATTTCGCATAATCCACCACGAAGCCCCTGCCGCCAGAGCCAACAGCGCGACGCACGAGAGGCCTAGGAAAAGGATGATTCGCGTTAGACGTTTCATAGACCCGCACACTGACCCGCGCTTCACGGGATGCAAGGCTTCGATGCTAGCATGCCCTAGCTCTCGTGGCAGTCACTTTGACGTTTTCGGACTTGGTCTAGACTGCTATTCACCCACCCACGCTGAAGGTTCCTTCATGCGTGCCGGCTTTGAGTTTTACCGGTGATGACGTGTGATTGTGGATGACCGCATCGCCTTTGAACATAACGCCTTCATCACATTCCACGGGGCCATGAATCAGGAGACTTCGGCAGTGGAGGAGGCTGGGGGTGTGGGGGAAGTTCTTCTCCAGCCCGTCCACGAGTTTGCAGAGCTTCGGGTCAAGGTGCAGATGCGGCGGTTGGCCCTGACGGCTGGGATGCAGGCGCAGGCAGAAGTCCTCCGTGAGCTCGTAGGCATCGGAACGCACGGCGAGCAAGTCGCTCGTCGTTTTGACCGGGGCAAAGCGCACACGGGAGACCTCGATGGCACCGGCGCCGGCGAAGCACTCGATGGCCGCGCCCATGGCCGTTTCGAGCTGGATGACGGCAGGCGAGCTCGCATCGCGAGGATCGACGGTTTTCTTGTTCATGATCGGCGGTAGCGGGATGAGGCCGTCATTGGCGGCGAGCGCGGCTTCCAAAGCCTGGAGGTCGATCCAAAGGTTGTTCGTGTTGAAGTAGCGGTGACGCTCGATGTCCTGAAAGTGCTTCTCATCGTCCTTCAGGCACTGAGCTGACTCACGCAGCAGGAAGCGCCCATCACGAAGCCGCATAGCCAAATGACCGCCCTTCTTGTCTGACTCTGTGCGCCGTGTGACCTCCATGGCAAAGGGCATGCCGCTGTCCGCGAACCACGCGAGGATCGCCGGATCGAGCGTGGCACCGAGGTTGTCAGAATTCGACACAAAGGCATAACGCACCCCGCTGGCGAGTAGCCGCTCCAGCCAACCCGATCCAGCGAGGCAGGCGTAGATATCCCCATGACCCGGCGGGCACCATTCCTGTTCTGGGTTCGAGGGCCAAGGTGCAGGCTCCAGCGTGCTCGCGAGCACTTTGGGCACCTTGTTCTGCATCAACTCCCACACCTCGCGGCCACCGAGCTGCGGAAAGCGAGCCTCTAGATGCGCCGCGGTATCCGCCGATGTGCTGAAGCTATTCATCAGCATGAAGACCGGCACATCACTGCCCGTCTGCGCCCTCAACCGCAGGATCTGCCGGGCGATCAAATCGAGGAAGGTATCGCCGCCGCGCACCGGTAGCAGTGACTTCGCCTTCTCTAGCCCCATGCCCGTGCCAAGACCACCGTTGAGCTTGATCAGCACCGTCTGCTTGAGTAGGCGCGAAACTCGGTCCGCCTCTGGGGCCGTGAGCGCATCCGCCTTCGGCAAATTTTCTACAGGGCGGATCGAGGTCTCGGGAATCATGCCTGTCTCACCGGCTAGCAAGGCGGCATAACTCCCCCGAAACGCCCGAATAGCCGAGTCACTCAGGCCTTCGGCCTGCATTTTATCACGGAACGGGGCAAACGAAGTCTCAAGTCGATCAGAGGGCAAAGGCTGGTTCATGTATCCTCCACGCTAGAAGCACGTCAACGCATGGGCAAATGCAGAATCTTACCATCCAGGCCTTCAGGTCAGGGCTGCTGCCAAAACGTTTGCTCGCAGTGAGTCTGAAGCTTGGATTGATTGCGCAGGAGGCGGTCTCAGGTTGGGGTGTAGGATGCCCTGGGTGGCTGCTTTTTCAGCAATTTCTGCCAAGGCCTCTGTGAAGGCCGTGATGGCCAACGATTCTTCCTCGCGATCGTAAGCCAAGCCATTGAGCAGGGCCACGTGCTCGTAGCGATCCATCCATTCCTGTGCCCTGACCTTGTAGCGCTCCAAAACGAGACGTAGGAGCGATTCGGCCGCCTGCTCTTGAGATTCGCGAAGCACCTGCCAGGCTAGACATCGAGCCACATCTGCAGCCGCCGTAACGAGCCCGGGCTCGACAGTTCCGTGCTCAAGCTGACGGTGACGATGCTCATAATGAAAGCCCAAATCGACCTGACACATTTCTGAGATGCGGAGTTGGCGATGCACCTCACACAGCATGGCAATTTCCAAGCCCCAAGAGGATGGCAGACTGAATTGGCTAAGCGTGGAGCTATCGCCTGAAAACTCACCTGACAGGGGGTAACGGAAGTTTTCCAGATGCTCTAGCAACGGCATGGGGCCGAGAACTTCCTGATAAGCGTGAATCAGCGGGAAGATGAGCAAGCGTGTGACACGGCCAAACAGTCGGCCTGCTACGCGACTGTAGTAGCCTTTAGCAAAGCGATATCCTAAGCGAGGATGTGCTATGGGATAGCAGAGTTTGGCCAATAAACTGGGGCCATAATTCAAGATATCGGTGTCATGGCTGATGACGATGCCACGATGACCCGAAGCGTGCAGCCAAGACAATCCCATCCAAATGTTTGCCCCCTTGCCGTGCGTGTTTTGCGGGGTGACTTGGCGATGGATAGCATCCAACGCAGGGCCATCATTCCACAAAAGTGTCAGAGGTTTGTCACCCAGCCACTCTCGACAGGCCTTGAGGTTGGAACTGATGATGTCTTCATCCTGGGTACCATTCATGCTAATCACCACCTGGGCGATGTAGGGTACCTCAGCCACTTGACGTAAGATGCTCGGCAGTGCAGGTCGATGGACCTCCGTGTGCAACGCTGGCAGCAGAAGCGCCACAGGTCGCTCGCGTGTCAGTTCGGTGAGTTCAGCCTCACGTTCGCTGCTATCTGGCGTTGCTAGATGATGGAGAGTAGGAAGGCGGGCGTGCTGGTAAAAATCTGCCATTCAGCGAAGGTGCGGAGGATGAAGATAAAAGGAGTTTAAATCTGAGAAGCGGCGTCCTTGGGCAGAACCGTGGCATCCGAGGGCTGATGGAGCGGCGCCAGATCATCCCCAGGGATCGGATCCTCTGGGGTATCGGCCGCTTCATGATCAATTTCGATCGTTTGCCTCATTTGACGCGAAACCCAGGGTCTGACCAATCCATAAATCAGATAAGAAACGAAGAGGATGGAAGGCATCCACTGCCAATTCCTTACCGTAAAGGCGACCATGATGATCGAAATAAGCACCCAGGCAGGCGAGCGTCGGGTACGCCAGTTCACCGACTTGAAACTGGGATACTCCAGGTTGCTCATCATGAGGTAAGAAAGCATCACCATCAGCCCCGCCAAACCATACTTCCAGGGACCGATTTCTTTTTCCCCTTCATCCAGCCAGATCATGAGGAGCGTGAGGGAGGCAATCACACCCGCAGCGGCAGGAATCGGGCAACCACGAAAATGCTTGCCGTTGGTCTTGTTATCCGAAGCTGCCAAGCAATTGAAGCGGGCAAGCCGCAAAGCTCCACAGACAAGGTAAGCCGATGCAATGAGCCACCCCAAACCTGCAGGACTTTCGATGTCTTTGAGCACGATGTCATGAACGAGAAGCGCCGGAGCAACACCAAAGCTCACGATGTCAGCGATGCTATCCAGCTCACGACCAAACGGCGATTCCTGCCCTCCCAATCGAGCCAAACGCCCATCCAAAACGTCAAATAAACATGCTGCCAAAATCGCAATAATCGCCCAGTAATAGTGCTCCGTGATCTGACCTTCCCTCCCCTTGAAAATCTGCAGGATCGCCACAAATCCAGAAAGGATATTGCCTGCCGTCATCATGGTAGGCAGGACGTAAATGCGGGGCTCATGTTCGATCATGAGTGCCGACTTTAGCCGTGCCATTCCTCTTGCCTAGTCTGGATTGGACAAAATGAACCGTTCCCTGCGGTCAAAACGCAGCTTTGAGCTCACGCATTTGCTTCAATGTCGCGGACACGTCTTGGGTTGCTGGCAAGGATTCGATCACAACCCCCGTCTGTTCGGCGCGAAAGGCAGCACGGACCTCGCTCACCATTGGCGCTGCCACCCCGCCAAGTAGCCAAATGCACACGATGCGTTCTTGACGCTCTGCACTGGCCGCTGCCAGTCGCTGTAGCGCGGTCATTTGGTTTTCATCCCGCACGCCAAGAGGCACAGCAGCTAAACGCAGCGTGGCCTCCCCTCGCTCACCTGCGATCGAATGAAAGAGCGACATACCGCCCGCGATGGCCTGGACCTCTTCATGCAAATGCGCAACCTCTCCATACATTAGCAAAACGAGCCGCACCTCACGTGGGCGTTGCTTGCCCGTGAGCTCGATTTCGATGTTGGAAAACTCCTGCCCCGCTTCAAAAAAGCGGTCTCGCTTCGGTTCAAAGCCCATGTTTTCAGGGCTCATAGAGGAATCCATGTAGCTCGCAACAGCGGCGAGCCTGGCTGCCCCTGCGCGCTGCAGCTCTTCTCGCAAAATGTCCGCATAGCGGGCGAGCGCCATTTCGGTCATGTCACGACGCAAGGCGGAGGCGTGGGCAAAGCTGCGTTCGTCCACGGCTTGGCGTTTTTGCCACCAGATGCCAAAGGAAAGAATGCTGGTGATGATCAGCCCAAGAGGAAAAAAAACGAGAGCCAAACGGATGAAACGACCGGGAGAAGACATGGATAGAAAGGAGCAACAGGCTGGAACGGAAACGATACGCTTTTCAAGCCTGATCCGGCGTGACCTCTACGGCTTCACACTTCTCACGCCAACCGGGGAAGTTCCACACATTGGGAAAACCGGCACACTGCACAGGCTTTACTGCCTGGATACGACAGACATTCACTCCCTGCAGGAAAAGGCATTCACCATTAGGCTTATCAATGATCGACAGACCCGTGCGATTCGCATTCAATCGCGTGCTGGTCTGTATGAACTCATTCACGGGCATCTGAAGGTATGCAGCGATGGTCTCCACTTCCTTCTCTGTCACATGCACGTCACCTGGCCAGCGGCAGCAGTTGCCGCAGCGCACGCATTGGTAGTGCGGAGAAAGGGATGATTCCTGGAGTGCGGAAGACATTCTGCAAAACGAAGTGCCGATGGCCGGACTCGAACCGGCAAGGGAGTTACCTCCCAGCGGATTTTAAGTCCGCTGTGTTTACCATTTCACCACATCGGCAGACGCGGCTGAGACGCTCCTTCTAAAGCGTCTTCTCGCAGATGGCAAGGCGGGAGAGGCTTTATAAACGCCGAAGGCCATCCTCAGTCATTGGATTGGGGATTTCGGCATCGATTTCATCAATCTGGGCCAAAGTTTCAGGGCTGAGCACGAGATCGACTGCCTGAAGGCACTCCTCCCACTGGGCGACCGTGGTCGCCCCGGCGATGGTCGAGGCGACGAAGTCATGCTGTCGGCTCCAGGCCAGGGCGAGGGCCGTGACGCTGACCCGAAGATCAAGAGCGATATGCTGAAGACGAGCCGTGGTTTCCAGCGTGCGTTCATTCACAAACCGGGCAGCCATGCGCTTTTGGCGTGGCCCCCCAGTCTCGAGATAGCTGGTGAATCTCGCCCCAGCCGGGCGGGCTCCGTGATTGTATTTGCCCGTGAGCACCCCACCGCCAAGCGGAGAGTAGGGCAGCAGACTGACGTTTTCTTGGCGGCAAACCTGCGCGAGCTCGCTCTCGCACCGGCGATTGATTAGGGAAAAGTTGTTCTGCACGGTCGCCATGCGGGCGAGGCCATGTTTTTCCGCTTCCCAAAGGTTTTTCATCACGCCCCAGCAGGTTTCATTGCTACTGCCCCAGGCTCGAATTTTCCCTTGTTGGATCAGTTCAGTCATGGCGCTGAGCGTCTCCTGCGGATCCATTCCATGGTCAGGCCAGTGAGTCTGGTAGAGATCGATGTAGTCGGTTTGTAGGCGGCGCAGACTGTCCTCGCAGGCACGGAAGATCTGGCGGCGATCCAGGGCGGTGAACCCACCACGAATTGGCGGGCGAAACCATCCGTGCCCTGGCCCTGTGACTTTGGTCGCCAAAATGATCTCACCCCGATTTTTGCCTTTTAGCCAACGTCCGACGATCTCCTCAGTAACACCAAAAAGATCCGCACT
Organism: Verrucomicrobiaceae bacterium; assembly: GCA_947507875.1. GTDB lineage: Bacteria > Verrucomicrobiota > Verrucomicrobiia > Verrucomicrobiales > Verrucomicrobiaceae > Prosthecobacter. The sequence goes on from CANNQP010000008.1 coordinate 40,385, forward strand.
CGGAGGCACGGGATACATTTCCGCCGTGTCAAAAAAGTCGATTCCAACATCCACCGCACGGTCCATGATGGCAAAGGAGGTCTTTTCATCAGCCTGCAGGCCGAAAGTCATGGTTCCCATGCAGATGTCGGTGACAACGAGTCCAGTGCGGCCGAGGCGTTTTCGATTCATGCTTCCTACCTTGGCGAAACTAAGCTCTCCGCCAAAAGAAAAGCACTAGCTCTCTTCACGAGGACGACGCGCCGGACGCGAGGGCACCTCCCACAGCACTGTTTCTGCCAAAGGCACCTCGGCTTGCTGGCCCTCCGACTGCAGCCTTGCCTGCAACCATTGGCCGATGCGATGCGCGTCCTCCACGCCAATGTAGGAGACGGTTTCGGCCTCCTTTGAGGTCAAGTCAGGGCGGTGCGCGATGCGCCCAGCCTTCCACACCCAGGCACGAGGATTGTAGGGACCGACGCGGCGAGGATCACTCCAGGTATGAAGAGCCAGGGTTTGATCATTCACCGCAGCGGCCATGTGCATGGGGCCACTGTCCACACTGACCACCCAGTGTGCAGCACGCAGGCAGGCAATCAGCTCGGCCAAGCTTGTACGACCGCTGAGATCAGTAATGTGCTGCCCCTGGGGCCGAGTCAGCTCATCAGTCATGCCGACCAAGACCAGCGGACGTGGGGCAAGGGCATCACAGAGAGCTTGGAGCGCTTCAGGAGAGAGCGATTTCCCCTGCCCTCGTGACCAAGGATGAATCACAATCAAATCCTGCCGCTGAGGCCACTCCCGGGGCAACACACCTTCGGCGAGTGGAAACACGATGGCCTCTGGGTTCACCTCGACCCCCAGGGCGCGCGCAAGACAAAGATAGCGATCGACCGCATGGGCGGCAGGATCAACAGGGATGATGTAATCATGCCAAAAACGAGAGCACTCCCTAGCATCTGAGAGCCCCAACACCGGTTTCGAGCCGCTGGCCTTGGAAAGAAGGGCACTTCTGAGCAACCCCTGGAGATCTAGCACGATCTCGGGTTCTAACCGAGTCGGCAAATGAACTTTGGCCCACTGCCAAGCGCGGATGAGCCCGAAGGGACCTTTAAACTTCTTCCGGGGGAACTCGATGACTCGATCCAACCACGGAGCGCCTTGTAGCAGCGGCGCCCACTCGCTATTCACCAACCAGCGCAGCCGGAGATAAGGAAAAGCTTTTTTTATCGCATGAACAGTCGGCAGGGCGTGGACGACATCCCCCAGAGAGCTGGGTTTAACAATCAACGCAGAACGAAAGTCTGCGAGGCACGGCGGCGGCTTGCCTGGAGACATGAGAGAGGGTGAAGGGATCACGGTGACGGGCGAGACGACACACCTCAGCGATCAAGCCCGATATGAAAACGAGCATCATGCCAGCCTTCATTCATTTTATTTGCCCAAAGCGAGACGATCTGCAAGTAAAGTTGGTAATCCCGCCGCATGGATCTTCTTCTGCGTCGTTTCGATGTCGTATTCAAGGCGGCGAATGCTGATCGTCTGCGCTTGCATGTCATAAATGGCATACGACGCGCGCCAGTCACCATCACGTGGCTGGCCGACACTGCCGACATTAACAAAATACTTTACCCCACGCTGAAGTTGGACTTCTGAGCCTCGAGCAGCACGCACGGCATCGTCTTTTTCAAAAATCCGGGGAACATGGGTATGGCCGTAAAAACAAACCTGAGTGAACTGATAGCTGAAGCTAGCCATCGCATCGAAACGATTGGTGACATATCCCCAGCTACCAGGGGAATCCAAAGTGGCATGCACGATGGTAAAATCGCGCACCTGCCTAACGAGCTTGAGATCGCGCAACCATTGCCGCTGCTCTTCACTGAGCTGGGCACGTGTCCAAAGCAGCGCCGCCTGAGCCAGCGGGTTCAACTCCTCAAGATTCGACGCGCTGGCAGCACCCTCATCGTGATTCCCACGCACGACTGGGCAGCCCATCTGACGCACAGCCTCAAGGCACTCCGTAGGATTGGCCGCGTAGCCGACGATGTCTCCCAAACAGACATGGTTGGCACATCCCTGCTCATGAGCATCCCAGAGCACTGTCTGCAGTGCTTCTAGGTTAGCGTGGATGTCTCCAAAAATGGCAAATTTCATTAGGTTATGTCGTAGGGAGAGTTGGCGCGAAAAATGAAGCTAAGCAGATTGAGCAGGAGTGAAAGCAATCGCTTGCCCCCTGTCTGCATCCATGGATGGGGAACGATGACCGGTCAAGCGAGGGGCACAGCGCGGAGCAGGCACCTGCTTTTTCATCAAATTCCTTCACAACCCCATGGAAGGAATGCAGTCCGCACGCTGTATTTCACCCCCATGCATCCCCCACGCCCCTGGATCATCGCCGAAACGAACTGGAAACACATCCATGCCACACGCTACGAGGTAGCGGTGCTACCGTGGGGAGCCACAGAAGCTCACAATTGGCACCTACCGTATGCCACCGATAGCCTGCAAAATGAGGCCATCACCGCAGAAGCAGGTCGCCTCGCTTGGCAGGCAGGAGCCCACGTGGGCATTCTGCCTAACCTGCCATTTGGCGTCCAGACCGGGCAGGCAGACATCCCCTTTTGCATCAACATGAACCCTAGCACCCAAATGGCGGTACTGGAGGATGTGATCGTCAGCCTGGAAGGGGTAGGTATCCCCAAATTGGTCATTTTCAATGGACATGGTGGCAATGATTTCCGCCAGATCTTGCGAGAACTTCAGGCGCGACACCCCAAGGTCTTCTTGAGCTTGGTGAATTGGTTCAACATCGACCGTGGATCCGATCTCTTTGCCATCGTCGGTGACCATGCTGATGAGCGAGAGACCAGTCTTATGCTACATCTGCATCCCGACTGGGTACTCCCCCAAGCAGAATGGGGAGAGGGGCGTGATAACCTGCCTGTACTCAAGGCCATGCGGGAAAAATGGGCCTGGGCACAACGCCCGTGGACCCAGGCGACAAATGATACCGGTTCCGGTGATCCGCGACACGCTACGGCAGAGAAAGGCAAGGCTTACCTAGACCGGCTCGCAGGCGCTTTTGCCAGCTATTTGATTGAACTCGCAGCAGCCGACGCCTCACGGCTTTATGAAAGGCCTTGAGCAGGTGATCAACTCACCAACGTCAACACCTGCGCTGGCGTCGTGAAGGCATCAACCGTGATTTTTTCATCTGGAATGCTGACTCCAAACTCCTGCTCTAGTGCCAAGAGCAGATCAATCGATTGAAGCGAATCCAGACCGAGCCTTCCTAGCTCCGCATCCATGGGCAACTCAGCATCAGCTGGCAGCAAACGCAAAAAGGGACGCAGGAGGGCTAGGAGGCGTTCTTCAGATGACATGGGCTCAGTGAAAGCAGAAAAGGAAAAGGGTTCCTAAAGCAACGCAGCATGAAATCAACCCTGCGTCACGCATTCATGCCCATGGCGCAATCGCCACACCTCCACGACCTGCCCCCCCTCATGCGCAATTTCCACTGGCGGAGGATGGCTCAAGAAACCCAGCAGGCTTGCCGTGACGCCGTAAGCACCAACATTCGGAATCCCGACCAAATCACCAGGCAACACATGTGGGATATGGATGCCACGCGCTAGCGAATCCAAAGGAGTACAGAGAGGTCCCACGACATCAGCGATCAAGCTCGAGCCATGCTGAACGACAGAACTAAAGTTCACTAACTTCAGAGCACTGCGCGGCAGACGCCCCAGTCCGGCCATGCCGCCCAGGTGATGGATGCCTGTATCAAGAATCACGAAGGAACGGCTTGGGAACGTCTTCACCTCCAGGACCCGCGCCAAGAGCCACCCACTGCCTGCGCAAAGAAAACGACCCGACTCAAACCAAATCGCCGCACCACGTGCCGCCAATGCAGAGTTCTGCCAAAGTTCAGTCAGCCTCTCTTTGAGCCCCATGAGCGTCTGTGGCACTTGATCGTTAGCATAAGGCCAGGAAAAGCCACCACCTGCATTCACCACCTGGCACTCAACTCCTAGCGCCACCTCAATCCGCTGCGCACACTCCAAGGCTCGACGCGTGTTAGTGACCAAGGCATCCACCCCTGCCACCTGGGTGCCGAAATAGATGTGCACACCTTTGAATTGAAGATTTGGCAAAAGCACACGAGCTCTCACTTCAGGATCGAGCAAGAGCGACTCGGCAAAGCCAAACTGACTTTCCACCCCGGTCATGGCCAACCGTGCCTCGGGGGCCTCAGCCGGATTCACTCGCAACAGCACCCCAGCCTCACAGCCCAAATGACCACAAGCCGTCGATAAAGCGAGCAAGTCACGAAAGGACTCGCACGAGAAGATTCGGATTCCAGCAGATAGAGCAGCCTGCAATTCCCTCTCCGTTTTTCCTGGCCCTCCGAACAACATGCGCTCACCAGCAAATCCCGCTTCCAACGCAGCGGCCAATTCACCCGTAGAGGTAATCTCAGCTCGGCACCCAGCTTGCCCCAGACGCCGAGCCAAAGCAGGCAGGGGATTCGACTTCAATGAGAAATAAAGCTCAGCGCCATCAGGCAAAGCACTAAAAAGCTCCGAGGCTCGCGCCTGCACAGCCGTCAGATCGTAGGCATACTGGGGCGTGCCATAGCGGCTGGCCAAAACATGCGCAAGGTTAGCATCCATAGTCCTTCTTAAACTGCGGTGAGCAAAGCCCGCAGAGCTTTGCGGTCCACTTTTTCGTTCGCCGTGCGTGGCAGTTCAGGCAAGCGAATGATACGATCTGGAATCTTGGCTCGCTCCAAGTGTTCCGCTAGCGCCATCAACAGCTCAGCATCGCTCAGGACTTCCCCATGCGTGGTGATAAAGAGGCAGAGTTGTTCTCGGGCTTCATCCTTGATGCAGCCCGCTGCTGTCAGTTGAGGCAAACGACAAGCAGCTTCCTCGATTTCCACAGGACTCATTCGATAACCGCGATGCTTGATCATGAAATCGCTGCGTGCATGGAACTGCAGGAAACCTTCTGCATCCACTGAACCATAGTCGCCTGTCACAAGCAAACGCGCACCATCTGCCTGGATGCGATAGCGCTTGGCCGTCTCTTCAGGGGCTCGCCAGTAGCCCAACCCAACGTGAGGACCTCGAACCATGAACTCCCCAACGCCCCCTGGCGGCAGTCTTTCCCCCTCTGGTGATTCAGCCCACACTTCGGTACCATCCAGAGCGCGTCCCACCGTATTCGCGTGACGGTCAATTTCCTCTGGTCGTAAAATCGAAACTCTCTTGCACTCAGTTAGGCCATACATCGGGAATATCTCCACGCGTGGGAAGAGACGCTGCAATTCCTTCAGGTGCGGCAGTGGAAGGTGATCCCCCGTGTTTGTCATGACTCGAAGATCTGGCAGCAGCGCAGGACGCCAAGACTGCATTTTGATTAAACCTGCAAACAGTGTAGGCACACCTGGCAGCACTGTAATCGCCTGACGGGCCAAAGCTTTTGGCAACTCAGGCCCCGCGCTTTCAGGTCGCCCCAGATACACCGCTGCACCGCACATCATGGCATAAAAGATCTGGTACAACCCGTAATCAAATGACAGAGGCAGGAAAACACCAATCCGATCCTCTGGCACATACCGTAGTCGTTTCTGGATAGCCTGGGTAACAAACTCCACGTTTGCGTGGCTCAGCATAACCCCTCGGGGCATCCCTGTGGTTCCTGAGGTGAATACCAAAAAAGCAAGAGCATCCCCTCTCTCCGACAAAGGCAAATCCACCTTGGATGACCCCGAATTTGCAGGCAAAGGCTCATCCAGCCAAACCAAACGCGAGCCATCACAACAACACCGCAAATCCTCACGACTGTGGCTAAGTAAAATCAGGACAGGCTCACATTGAGCCATAATCTGCTGCATCGAAGCGACTGTAATCTGCGAGCTGAGCACCGAAAAAGTCGCACCAACACGAGCCACAGCCAACAGATGCAAAACGAGTGAAACCCGATTTTCAGAAACCAACAACACCCGATCTCCTGGCTTCACACCCAGAGAAAACAACTTGCTAGCCAACCCTTCCACCCGTTCAGCCGCCTCGGCAAATCTCATGCTCACCTCATCATCGACAAGAAAAGTCCGCTCGGGGAAATCTAGCGCCGCACGCTTCAGAAAATCAGATAGATGAAAGCCACTTTTCACAAGCCGGGAATGACAGCTTAGACTAAGGATAATCAAGCATCTTCTCCCAGGCGTGAATGCATTCCATGCTGACCTAATGAAAAAGCCCGCAAGCCATAGCTTGCGGGCTTTTTGCACCGATTCAATCGGGATCAGATTACAGAGATCCCTTGAAGGTCGAAGATGCAACGAAGCGCACCGTTTTCGATGCCTTGATCTTCATCGAAGCACCAGTCTTCGGGTTGCGGCCGGTACGGGCAGCGCGCTTAGCGACCTTGAAGGTGCCGAAGCCGATAAGCTGGACGTTACCTTCTTTCTTCACGCCTTTGGCGATGGCAGTCAGAACGGCTTCTAGAGCGTCGGCCGCAGCGCGTTTGCTGGTTTCGGCGCCGAGGTTTTTCTGAACGAGTTCGAGCAGCTGAGCTTTGTTCATTGTGTTGTCAGTTTGTTGGTTGCTTATGTATGGGATAATGTCCGCATGCCTACGCCGCGGCCATCTTGGCGATTAAGAGGCTAACCATTCAAAAACGTCAAACCCAAAATCGGCTCTGAAGCTGCTAGCATAAGGATTTATGAATAATTACCCCCTGAAAAAGCTCTTGATCCCTGAGCACACTCCTGTTCTCGCAGCTGGGATTTTTCTGGCGCCGGGAGCTACGGTGGTTGGAGATGTCGTCATCGGCGCACAGTCGAGCATCTGGTTCGGCAGCGTCATCAGAGCAGATATTCATCGCATCGTCATCGGCACCCAGTCTAACGTTCAAGACGGCAGTGTCCTGCACGTTAGCGATGCTTTTCCTTGCATTCTCGGAGACCGCGTCACCATCGGCCATCGTGCCGTGGTCCATGCATGCACGGTAGAAGATGAGGTGCTCGTAGGCATGGGCGCTATTATTTTAGATGGTGCTGTGATTGGCGCACGGTCAACCATCGCGGCAGGAGCTTTGGTTACTAAAAACACACGCATTCCACCAGGATCGTTGGTCATGGGCACACCCGCCAAAGTCATCCGGCCACTCACGGAAGAAGAACAGCAATCCAATGTACAACTGGCGCTGAAGTATGTGGAAGTCTCCCGTCGCTACCTCGCCGCAGGACCGGGTGCGCTGGTTACACCCGCTTCAACTGCCGTCTAAGCGAAACTTCAACGCCTGTTAGCACAAGAGCCACGATAAATAGAATCACAAGGCCATTGATCCAAAGCGTGCTGAACTCCGTGCCTAAGTAGCGCTTGCTGCTACCGAAAAAGACATTTGGGCTGCGCTTGCGTCGGTAGTCAGAGCGTTCCATTTCCGCTTTGGTCGTGAGATCGAGCACCTTGCGGTTCACATACACCTCTTCTGCACTGATGCCGTCTTGCTGCTCCTGCGCCAGTCTCAGTAACTTTGCATCCAACTTACCGCGCATGTTTGCATATCGAATCTCCCTTAGCATCTCCGCGGCAGCATCTGCATCTTTGGCATAGAGTCCGGAGACGAGCGCCAGAGCCTGCTTGGCCAGATCAAGCTGCCGCTGCTGATCCGCCGAAAGCCGGACTTCCTTGGGAAGATTCACGAGCTCTTGGATTCGAGCATCGAGCTCGTCCTGTGCTGCCGTTAGAGGATTCAACTTCGATTGCGAAATCAATATCGCCTCATAGCTCCAGCGCAGGGGCATGAATTGGCAGATGAAGGGCACCTTGAGCTTACTGGCTTCATCCTCCTCCGTTACGCCTGCTTTTTCCAACCAGCGCGTCACCGAATAGACGAAATCTAAATTCCGATTCATCTCTTCATACTTGATCAGAGCACCGCCGAGAATGATCTGCGGGATCAAAAGCAGAGGAATTGCATTGGTCGCAGTTCGACTATCGCTCACTAGACTAGAAATTAGAAGTCCTAGACTCACTCCTGTGAGCGAGGTCACAAACATCCACCACAAATGCACCCAAAACATCTCGCGAATCTCCAAAACTGCATTGCCGATGAGTAGATAAATCACACACTGCACCAAAGCGAAAGCGCTCAACGAAAGGACCTTGCCACATAGGTAATAAAAAGTCCTCAGGTTATGATTGCGCTCACGATTGAGCAGGTGGCGATCACGAATGATCTCATCCGCGCTGTTCGTCAGCCCCAAAAACATCGCCACCACTAGGCTCATGAACAGGTAGGTCGGCACATGGAATGCAGTGGCAAAGGTGTATTGTGCCTCCTCACTGTATTTCAAAACGCTAGAAATCAGCAGCGCGAGCAGAGGAGCTTCCAGCACGGTCGTCAGCAAATTCATGCGATTACGCAGCTTCGACAGGAAGGCACGCTTCAGGTTCGTGTAGAAGAGGATGCTCTCTTCGCGCAGGGTGTGCTTGGGTGGCTTCGGGGCAGAGCGCGCACGCGATTTGCTGCCCTGCGTCTCATCGAGAGGACGTGAAATGACATTGGTAGCACCAGGTGCCGCCTGCACCCGCGCCATACTTTCCAGCAACAGATGGCTTTGGTACCGATCGCGCCAAAAGTTGGGTGGAAATCGCCTAGCTGCCACCAAGTGACCATCGGCGCTGCGTTCCTGAATGATGTCGCCGCTAATGTCTCTCAGCGGGGTTTCCAAGACATCAAAGACAAAGTCAGGTGTGATGTTCGGTGGCATCTCTGCCTCTCTCTGCCCAGTCTCTTCATTGTAGGCCTTCCAAAAATACTCCAACAAACCCTGAGGCGTGCCAAAGAAAGCCATTTTCCCTCCTTTATCCAAAAGCAGCGCCTTGTCGAACATCTGCAGAAGCCTCATGCTCGGCTGGTGAATGGAGACGAGCACCAACTTATTGCGGGCAAGACTGCGAATAATCTCGAGCACATGCTCGCTATCCTTTGACGACAGTCCCGAAGTTGGTTCGTCGAACAGATAGACATCCGAAATACCGATCATATCCAGCCCTGCGTTCAGGCGCTTACGCTCACCCCCCGAAAGAAACTTTTGCTCAGGCGTCCCTGCCAAGCGCTTACGCATATCAGCCAGTCCAAGTTCAGCCAGCTTGGCTTCCACCCGCTTCCGCCTTTCCTCCTGTTTCAGGTGAGGGCATCGGATGGAGACTGAAAAGTCCAAGTTTTCTTGGACACGCAGTAGCGGATCAAAAGCATCCTCCTGCGGAATGTAGGCTATGTAGGGCGTCAGGCTCTGCAGATTCTCGTAAAGAGAAAGACCATTCATCAGGACCTCACCGCCCTTGGTCTTCAACTGACCACCCAACACTCGTAGCAACGTGCTTTTGCCACAGCCGCTCGGGCCCATGATGCAGATCATCTCTCCACGCCTCGCCATGAAGCTGATACCATCTAGTGCGGTATCCCGGCTATCGAAACGATGCACCAGCTCACGCACCTCCATCTGACGGATCACATTTTTTTCTTCTTCAATGATCCGATCACTGAAGTGGCAGCGCAGAAACTGTCCCTCGCCAAGAGTGATCGTGTCCCCATCCGTAAGCGAGATGCGTTCTCGCACCGGAATCTGCCCCATGTAGAGCGGCCTTGAAGACCGTAGCACCTCCAGGGTGCCTGTTTTTTGTGCATAATTGCACTCGATCCTCAGTAGAATTTCTCCTTCCGTATCTTCGCTCAGCAGAATATCACCTTCTTCCAGCAGCTCTGGCTTGTTGGAAACAAGATAGGTATTCCGGCTGCCCTCCAAGCGGAACTGTCCGCCAAACTCATGCGCACGCACACGCAGATCCGCGAGCTCGATCTCGATGTCCTCGTAGGCGATGATCTTGTCTTCGATGGAAGCCTCGATCTTAATTCCTTCCCGCAGCAGCGTACCATTGATCGTCGCATTCGTGTTGCGCAAAGCTTCCACGGTCACCCCCAAACCAAAGCTGAGCCTTAGATTCGTCCAGCGCGTCCGCTGGGGAGAGATCTCCGCATCTCCGGTATCCGTCAGGATCAAATACAACTGCGCCCCCGTGAGAGTCTTCTTCGCATTGAAGTAAGACGTCAGTTCATTGAAATCCAAAGTCACATCCTCCACCACCACGCGCTCCCCAGGATAGAGCCGTGAGAAGTCTCCCGGCGGCAGCCGACGACTGCGCACGAGAATCGGCGTTTTGCCCGTATTCTTCACGAGCAACAAATTTTGGTAACGGAAAGCGGTCACCTGGCTCTCAACAGAAAGCGAGCGTAAGACCACCGAACTGCTTGTCTGCGAGCTAATCTCTAGCGTCTCCAGCGGCTGACCACTCTTTGTGCTAAAATCCTCACCTTCCGGGGTCTTATCTCCCGCATTCAGCTGATAGACGATATCGATCGCTTGAGCTGCGATGCCCAGATTCGTCATGAATAGGTAAAACTCGACCATCTGCCGCTGATTCGAGCTCGATTGAGAAATCAGAAGATAGAGCTGAACGCAAAGCAGGATCTTCTGATCCATCGCCAGCTGTGTACTCAGCTCCTTGGCCCGCTGACCTAGATTCTGCGGCTGCTGCAACGCCTCGAAGTAAAGTCGCCTCATGTCGGCGTAAATGGCCCCCGAGTAATCATAGCGCAGATAGCCTAAAGAACGCTCGATTTCAGCCTCCTCAACCTCCCCATCCAGTTTGGAGAAACCCGCAAACACCTCAATCAAGACCGGCAGCATCGCATCACGCGTCGCTCCCGCCTGAAGGCCATCTTCGACCTTGTGGACAAACCGAGACCACCAGCGCCGCACTTTGTCCATCGGACCTGCGGGCTCTGGTGTGCGCTGAAACAAAGGTCGCGGCAACTGGGCGGTGCTCATGCGTCGGGAGAGTCACGACATTGGCAGCAGCCCAAGCAAAAACAACCAATCATCCATGCTGGGCTGAAATCAGCTAGCCTGAGGCCCCGGAGATGAGAACGGATCGAGGGAAGCGTAGCCATCACCATGCTTAGGTCATTTCGGTGATCAACACAGCTGGTGCGCCCGTCAGGAATCGAACCTGAATCTGCGGCTTCGGAGACCACCATTCTATCCGTTGAACTACGGGCGCGGCACTCAGCAGGCCATGTCTTTCGCATGGGCGCTGCAAGTGGGCAAGTTTCTTTTGGCCTCACGGAAGCCATCCCAGATCTGAAACACAGCATTTGCGGCAGAACCTAGGGGACGGGGGGAACTCCGTATTTTTGCGCCGACATTACCCCCCTTGGCGATTTTTCCCAAAGGGATCATGAGCCCAGAACCTAAACCTCTTGAAACTGTAACGCAGCGAGCTTTTGGTAGAGACTGCTGTTGGCCAGCAGCTCGCCATGGGTGCCTTTGGCTTCCACCTTGCCGTCAGCCATGACGATGATCTGATCTGCCTCAAGGATAGTGGACAGTCGATGCGCAATGGCGATGACGGTGCGGCCTTCCGACAATTCATGAATGGCGTCTTGGATGATTTTCTCGGTCTCGGTATCGAGAGCGGAGGTGGCTTCATCCAGCAGCAATATCGGCGCATTCCTGAGCACAGCGCGAGCAATCGAAATGCGTTGTTTTTGGCCACCGGAGAGATTGCAACCCGCATCCCCCACAACAGCGTCATACCCGCCCTCTTGCTGGAGGATGAATTCATGAGCATGGGCCTTTTTGGCCGCAGCTTCAATCTCCTCATGGGTCGCATCCAGCCGCCCATAACGGATGTTTTCGCGGATGGTGTCGTGAAAGAGAAAGGTGTCTTGGCTGACGATGCCGATGTTATCCCGTAGACTCTGCTGGGTGACTTTTCTCAAATCATGCCCGTCCAAGCTCACCTTGCCAGAATCGGGGTCATAAAAGCGAAGGATGAGGGAAAATAGAGTGCTCTTCCCGGCACCGCTAGGCCCAACAAGGGCGTAGAAGCGACCCGGCTCCAAACGGAGCTGAACATTCTCCAAAGCTGGCTTTTCCAGCTTACGTCCATCGGGCTTGGCGTAGCAGAAAGAGATGTTTTCAAAAAGGATCTCGCCTTTCACACGACCGAGTGAAACAGCATCTGGCGCGTCCTGGATGTCCGGCTGACGATCCAAAACTTTCACCACATTGTTGATGGCATAGCGGGTTTTTTGCAGCAGCAGATTGACCTTACTCAGCTCTTTTGCTGGAGGATAAATGCGAGTCAGCAAGAGCACGACGGCGATGAATTCGGAAGATTTCAGCCCCATCGCCCACCAGTAAACTAAACCTCCGGCGATTCCGATTGAGGCAACAGACTCGACAATAGGCCCAACCATTTCGGAAGCCCGCTGCCAGCGAATGGCATTGCGACTCATGGAAGCGTTAGCCTCGACGAAACGGTGCACTTCGTAACTCTCACGGGCATATGCCTTCACCAAGCGAATGCCGATCAAGGATTCATGCATGGTGGTCAGCATCGCCCCAGTCATTTGCTCTTCCTTTTTGCCTGATTTTCTCACCTTTTTGCCCAACCGAATGACCGGCAATAGGCAAATCGGAAAGATGAAGAGACTCATGAAGGTAAAAAAAGCGTGCTGACTGAACAGCGAGATTAGGATGACCAATATCTTCAAGGGATTGCTGGTCATGAACTGCACGTATTGCACAGCGTTTCGCTGAGCGACGCTAGACTGATTCAGCACAGTCTGGATCAGCTCACCAGCCTTTGTGCCACTGAAAAAAGAAGGTGACTGACGTAGTATGGCGGCAAAAACATCATTTCGAACGTCCTGGAGCATTTTGTTACCCACCCAGGCAAGAAGGTATTTGTTCAAGTAGTCTAGCAAGCCGTTGATGAGCAGCATCACGGGGATGAATGAGGCAGCAATGATCACCCCTGTCAGTCCGACTTTGGCCGTTGGATCCAGCTGAAGGAGCTTAGCAAAGTTAAGGTCAAGCCCAAGAAAGTCATACGTCGTTCCCAGGGGCGCACTGCTGCTGCCATCATGCAGCACGATGGAGAAGATGATATTGCAGGCGGGAAGCCAAACGGCATTGAAGAGGGCAGCCAAGACGCCCATCAGCAGCCCAAGAATGAAACGCGGAAGAACAGGCTTAAGATAGGGAAGGATACGCTTAACCGGCATCTTCATTTCTTCATCAATGTCGAGACTTGGCGTCTTGCGTGGGGGGGTCGTCTCAGAAAAAGAGGCCATTCAGCGTATGTAAAATTCAAAAAGTTAGAAAAGAAAAGGTACCACCTTTCTGGCGATACGTCGAGATGGTTTTCCTTTGATGTTTAGCTAGTCTTTCACCCTAACCATGGACTAGTTTTAGCAGGCTTTTCATGCCGTTTCTAAGGCTTACGGAAGTCGCGACTTGAATAGCAAGCTATGATTCTCTAGTTACGCGCTATTCTTTTCTTTTTATGACAAACGATCAACTCATTAGTGTTTGTGGCGCAGGCGGCTTCATCGGGGGAGCGCTTGTGGCAGATCTACGCGCTCAAGGTTATACAAAAATTCGCGCTATTGACCAAAAACCCTTAGATCAGTGGTACCAGTGCTTTGAAGATGTGGAAAACAAGGTTCTCGATCTGCAGCTGAAAGAAGCCTGCCACGAAGCGACCAAAGATGCGCACACTGTGTATAATTTAGCCGCAGATATGGGCGGCATGGGATTTATCGAAAACAATAAAGCGCTTTGCATGCTCAGTGTGCTGATCAATACACATCTGTGCATGGCGGCGAAAGAGGCTGGTGTATCGCGTTTTTTCTATGCTTCGAGCGCCTGCGTTTACAATGGTGACAAACAAAAAAGTTACGCAGTTGCCCCCTTGAAAGAACAAGACGCCTACCCTGCCCTACCTGAGGATGGTTATGGCTGGGAGAAGCTTTTTTCAGAAAGAATGTGTCGTCATTTCCGCGAGGACTTTGGACTTCAAACTCGCATCGCGCGTTACCATAATGTTTATGGTCCTTTTGGAACTTGGGACGGTGGGCGCGAGAAAGCCCCTGCTGCAGTCTGCCGAAAGGTCGCGCTCGCCAAGCTCACTGGTAAGCATGAAATTGACATCTGGGGCACAGGCGAGCAAACGCGAAGTTTCATGTACATCACGGACTGCGTTGAGGGCACACAAATGCTGACCGCCAGCAATTACGTGGAACCGATCAACCTTGGAAGCGCCGAGATGGTGAGCATCAATCAACTGGTCGATATTGTGGAAGAGATCGCCGGGGTAAAACTGAACCGAACTTATCAACTCGATGCACCGAAAGGTGTGAATGGCCGCAGCAGCGACAATACGCTAATCCAGCAAATCTTTGGTTGGGAGCCTAGCACTCGGCTGCGAGAGGGGATGGAGAAAACCTATGCTTGGATCTACGACGAAATGGTGCGAGGCAAGAAGTCACTCTAGGTTGGAAAACCAAATGGGCACCGTCTAAAATCTTCCGACCTCACTCTCAAGCCAAGCCAGCACGGGCCAGTAGAGCGGATGGATCAGGATCACGTCCCATGAAGTCACGAAATAGCTTCGCTGGATCTTCGCTGTTGCCTTTGCTGAGAATTTTATCGCGAAATTCTCTTCCAACCTTCGGATTGAGGACACCTTCTTTCTGAAAGCGGGTGAAGGCATCCGCATCCAGCACCTCGGCCCATTTGTAACTGTAATACCCCGATGCATACCCGACAGGACTACTAAACAGGTGGCTAAAGCGTCGTGCCATGGTGGGATTCTCCGTCTTCAAAGGCACCACATAGTCGCGCATGATCTGGCGACTCAGCTGATCCAGATCCACTCCAAGATCGGTGGCGTGATGAATGTGCAGCTCGAGGTCTAGTTTACCAAAACTAAGCTGCCGCATGATGTCACTTGCACTTCGATAGTTCTTGGCCGCGACGACTTTTTTAAAGAGCTTTGCTGGAATGGCTTCTCCTGTCTCATGATGCCTAGCGAAGAGGTCGAGGCTCTCTCGTTCCCAGCAAAAGTTTTCCATGATCTGTGATGGCAATTCTACGAAGTCCCAATAAACGCTCACGCCATTCAAGGACGGGATTTCCACATTGCCACACAGCTGATGCAACAGATGACCAAATTCATGGAAGACCGTGCAGACTTCGTCATGCGTCAACAGAGCTGGCTTATTCCCGACCGGTGGCGTCATATTTCCGCAGATCAACCCGAGGTGCAGACGACGATCCCTCTCACCATAAGGTGGGGAACCCATGCGAAGGTAGTTCATCCATGCCCCCCCACGTTTGGAATCACGCGGATGCCAATCTGCATAAAAAGAGCCAATATGGACTCCCTTTTCATTTCTGACCTCGTAGAATTTGACCTCTGGATGCCAGACCTCCACTGGGCCATCCTGAGTAGCATGGACACTGGCAGCGCTAGGTTGACCGACCGGAACGAAGACTGTCTCGCGCGTGGTGATGCGTAGGTCGAATACCTTCTCCGCAAGTTCAAACATGCCATTCAGCACGCGGTCCAGAGGAAAGAAGGGACGCAGTTCTTCTTCATTGAAATCAAACTCTGCTTTGCGTTGCTTTTCTGCCCAAAATGCCACCTCCCAAGGCTGAAGCAGATCCGTGGCTTGGCCAACAGCGTCAGCTTTGTATTCCTGAAGCTGGATAGTTTCACGCTGAAAGGAATCCGCAATCTTGTCATGTAGATTCTCGATAAAAGCCAAAGCATTGGCTCCGTTTTTGGCCATGCGCTGCTGCAACACCAGGTCAGCAAAATCTTTCTTGCCCAAGATCTGAGCCTTTTCATGCCGGAGCTGCAGGATTTTCCAAACAAGCTCGGTGTTGTCATACTTTTCACCTCTACCAATGCCGGTAGTTCCTTCCCACACGGTGCGGCGCAGGCTTTCGTCCTCCGCGTATTCCATGACTGGAATCATCGAAGGAGCTTTTAAAGTTAACCGGTAAACCGTCTCTGTCTCAGAGACATGACCTTTGGCCAAAGCATCCAACCTTGCTGCATCCATCGCACTTTGCGGCAACCCTTTCAATCGTTCCGCATCGTGAAGGATCAATTCCCAGGCGTTGGTCGAGTCGAGCACATTTTCAGAATACTTTTGCGTGGCTTGAGAAAGCTCGGTTTCCAGAGATTCCAGGCGTTGCTTTTTATCAGGAGGCAAATCTGCTCCTGCCTGGCGGAAACTTTCCATGGTCTCAGCCAAAGCGCGTTTTTTGACAGGGGGGAGACTCTTCGCGTCTTCGGTCTTGCTGTAGGTCTCCAGCAGATCCCACAGGTGATCATTGAGCGGAATTTTGGCAAAGAAAGAACTCACCTGAGGCAGCATCGCGTTATGCGCCTCGCGCAATGCAGGTGAATTGCACAATGAATCGAGATGGGTGACCAAGTTCCAGGCTTCGTTAAGACGACGCGTGGATTCATCGAGAGCTAGCACCACGGTATCGAAGTTCATTTTCCCGCGATCTTGGCCGCTGACTTGTTCGATCGCTTCTCCAGCTTCTTTCAGAGCCCGCGTGATTCCCTCTTGGATATGAATGGGATCGAGCGTGGACCATTGAATGTGAAAATCCTGAGTGAGGAACGGGTTAGCCATGGTGGGGAAAAAGAGACTATGGCTTTGCCGATTCAGGTGGCAAGGCCTTGCATGAGGATTCGGTGTCTCATCCAGTCAGGAACTACGAAGATCCCTTCACCCAGGGTAGCTTAACTTTGGCGAGATAGATGCTGGCTTTGCCTTCGTGTGAAGAATAGTAGCTGACCCAGAGATGTCCATCGTGCCAAAGCATGCCTGGATAGCTGCAATCACCGCCACTGGGCAGTTCGAGAAGAGGAGTCAGTCCGTTGGGGGTCATTTTGAACAAGACCATATGAGGGCCTGGCGTCGCGCCCAGGCCGCGAGATCCAGCCACCAGCGAACCATCCGGCAGTTCGATGAAGTTCTGCCCCTGCACCACGGTTGTGAGTGGCGTCCATTTCCAGTCACGGTATGGCGCAGCTGCTTGCCCGATCCAGCCACGCTTATCCGCCGCCTCACGCCGAACAAGAGCCATTGCGCTGCCATCTTTAAGAAAGCGCAGAGTGGTCTCATTGGGCTGACCTGGCACTTTCATGATGGAAGAGAGCTGCCAAACGGAACCATCGAGACTGGTGTAGCTTTTCAGTGACCACTCGGGCTCCGACTTAGGCCCTCCTGTCGTAGGATAAGCGTTGTAGGAAACCCCGTAGAACTTCTGATCTCCAGGGTTCACGGTGCAGCGCCAGAGCCAGTCACCTTCTGCAAGCAGCTTCTGCGTGGGCGTCCAGACCTTTCCATCGGATGAACTGGAAAAGCGGGGGCGCCGGCCTTTCAATTCCTTGGTGCCGCCATAAATGGAACCACCACAAAGCAAATAGAGACGCTTACCATCAGGTGTCACCGAAAACTTCGGATCTCGCAGGTCTGTACCAGCTTCCGCCACCTCAGCGTAATCCACCCAGTTTTCGCCAGTGGAAGAAATCATGATGCGTATTTTGCCGTCCCCACCAACATGTTCATCAGCCTCACGAAAACAGCAAAAGAAGAGATTTTTGAACCGAGCGAGATCGGTGAATGCATTATGTTTGCCCTTGTCCCAGATCTTTTGAACCGAGAGGAGTTCAGCCTTTTCTTGAGCCGAGGCTAGGGCTGCGATGAAAAACAAGAAGGAGACGACGCGGTAAATCATAGTCGGAAGCCTAGGATACACCGGAACGGCTTTGAAAACGAAGAGAAAATGCCTTCTCCTTTGACGAATCACCTGTTTTCCTTCTGCTCTGAGCGCATCTTTTTCTACACGCTCCTCATGCCCGCTCCTATCGAAACCTTGCGCGCCGACAAATGGTTGCACCATGTACGCGTTTTCAAAACGAGAAGCCTCGCAACCCAGGCCTGCGCCAAGGGCAACGTGACCCTGGCAGGTCAGCACGTGAAGGCCTCGCGTGATTTGCGCGTCGGGGATGTCCTTGAGATCGTTCGTGGGGATCTTCGGCTCAGGTTGCGCGTGATTGCCTTTCCCCCGCAGCGCCTCGGTGCCCCGCACGTCCCTGACTTCTGCGAAAACCTCACTCCCGAAGAGTGGATTCAAAAGGCAGCCGAGCTAAGAAGGCAGCGTGAAATGCAGACCCCTCACGCTCACGAGAGCCTGACCAAGCCTGACAAGCGTCAGCTCAGACAGCTGCGTGCTTGGCTAGAACAGGATATGCTCTCTTGAACCACGCTTTTTCCTACCATGCTCCCTTTCTTGAACCGACGTCAATTTCTCATCACCAGCCTTGCCGCGAATGCAGCTGCACGCGTTCACGCCGAATCCCGCAGCCCCACCGCGGCGGTGGAGCAAGCCCACCGCGAGATTTGGCGACGTTTCGTGGATCCCTACGGCATCCTGATCGACTTCGCCGATCTGAACGGTTGCGTCAGCTTACCCACGCCAGAAGAATGCCGCGATGGCAAACCGAATGCCTTGGGCTGGTGGTCTCCTATCGAAAATGGAGCTATGTTCAATGGACTCTATCTGGAAGCAGCCTTGCATCGGTGGAAGCGAACAGGGCAGGAAAAAGATGCAGATCAGGCGCGACGCTTGATGAAGGGGCTTTTGCTATTGAACTCCATCAGCGAGGTAAAGGGTTTCGTTGGCCGAGGAGTCAGCACTGATGGGAAGTCTCACTATCCCATGGGATCGAATGATCAAACGTTGCCTTGGTTTCTTGGACTCTGGCGCTACTGGCAGTCCACGCTAGCCACAGCCGAGGAAAAGAAGCAGATTCGCCAACATCTGGAAGAAACAGCTACAGAAATCATACGCCTAGGCTGGCAGATGCCTGCGGAGCCGCCTTTTCTTACGCGTGGCAGCTTTCGCGGACATCATTTCGAGGAAGTGGCCCGCATGCTTTTCACGCTAAAAATGCTACACACCATGACGGGTGATCAGCGCTGGGCTCAGCTTTATGAAGAAGAGCTCGCGAATCGTGGAGGCGAGCATCAGCTGACGAAGCTCGAGATCAGTGAAAAGGGCATGGTTTTCTTCTATGCCAAAACGCACAATTGGACTTCATGCACAGCGGTCGGAGCGCTGCGAGGGCTATGGGAAATGGAAGAAGAGCCCAAGCGTAAAGCAGCCTATCGCCAGGGACTAGTCGCCAGCGCCAGCCTTGCCGCAGAAAGCTTGGCCCTAGCCAAACAATTCGATCCCGCCGACAGCAGCACCTTTGTCATGGACTGGCGCGTCATGAATGTGGACTGGAAGGTTCAGAAGACACCGCATGAGGCGCAGGACTTGGCCCTACGTCAGCTAAAGCCGTTCATGAAGCTCGCTCCTCGTCGAGGAAAAGAGACCGCATTTGTCCGTGAACCTACCGCAGCGTCCTGGATTGTCACGCTTTCTCCTGACATACAACAAGTCAGGAAATGGGTCCCTGAACTGCACCAGGTCATCACGCGCTACGACTACGCACGGCTTTACTACTCTCAGTTCTTCTGGAGCGAAATGACGTGGGAGCGTTTGCTGCTGTTGGGACTCTGACTCAAGCAGGCTCATGCGAGCTGAGCGCGTAACACATCCATCATGCGCTTCATGCGTTCATCAGCTCTCGTCTTTGCGACCCAGGCCTTGGCCTTGGCAGCCTGTGGCTCACGAGCGATCGCAAGCACTGCTGGAGTTAGGGCGCGCGCAGGCTCGTCGAAATCGTGATCCAAGAGCCAATCATTCATGCCAAGGTCTTTCCACATGTAGCCCTTGCTGGTTTGCTCTTGGTAACGACAGACAATTGCAGGAACCCCATGGCCAATGCACAGGATCGGGCTGTGCTGTTCATTTCCAAAGAGCCCCGCACAGCGCTTGTAAACACTCTGCGCGAAGTCCGTGAGCCAATAGTCTTGCCGCCAAACAACCTTGGCCTTCACATCCTCGGGCAGCTGATCGTAGATCATTTCTTTGTTTAGCTTCATCTGACTGGCATCTTCAGGACAAAGCAGGACCTTCATCGCTGTCTCACGCACCAGGGCTACGACCGCCTCGCGCAAGGGACGAATGTCGTGCTCCTTCATGGCCTCGTTCCTGGCGTGCTTCACAGCATCAAACTTCGCCCCTTTCTTGATCTCCCAGTAAGGCGAGTGGCGCAACTTTGGGATGCAGCAGAGGAAGCGCTGCGGTTCCAGCCCTGACTTTTTCAGCCATGCATCTGCCGCCTCATCATGGGTCAAATCGCAAGCAAAGGTGGCATCAGGACCAAACTCCATGATAGGACAAGTAGCCCCGGCCTTGCGAGCCGACTCCAACGAGACTGTATCGCGGAAAAAGGCGAACTTAGCCTCACTGATGACACGAACGCCATCGGCATCGCCACCAGGACTCCACGTGACGCCTCCAATGCCATACGGTTTGCCGGTTTTTTCCACCCACTCAAGGATAGACTTCTGCCCCACAATGCTAGGGCCCGAACCATGAAGCAGGAAATCGTGGGTGCGAAAGGCTTCCTGCTTGTCTGCAGTCGTCTTTCCCATGATCTTCAAGCGAGGAAACCGCTTCATTAGCATCTCGGCGACCCCATTTTCCACGCTACTCGGCCAAAGCGTAACCTCATGTTCGGGCAAATGCTGCTCAAGCAGCCGCAGCATGCCTGGCGTGTGGGCGATGTCGCCGATGTTTACCGTCTGCCAAGACGATCTCAGCAGGATTTTTTTGGCGCTTGGCTTGGCTTGAGCTACGACGATTGAGGGAAAAGATGCGGCCGAAAGGGCACTCTGGAGAAAAGTTCTGCGATTCATCATCTCAATCATGAGAGCGAAAAGCATCCGTTTTGGACAATCTATTTTTGCAGATACATTCTCCCGAATAGCAAAATCTCAGGCAGATCTGCACATTACAACGGAAATCATCCGCTGGGCCCGTCTGATTCCTAGGGGCCAATTCACGACCTACGGCTCGATTGCCGCACACATAAACATCGTGCCGCGACGCGTCGCGGGTGTTTTGCCCAAACTAAGCGATGCGGAAGCGGCTGAACTCTACCCTGGCATTGGGTGCTGAGTGCGGGCGCACAGGTCAGTCCCTTCATGGCCCCTGAACGGAACAGCGACCAACGCCAGCGACTGGAAACGGAAGGGCTATCGCTGGACGCGAAAGGGAAAGTGCAAAACGCAGACAAGCATTTCCATATTTTAGGCCTTCGCCGAAACATCCGCTGGGATGGTCAGTCGGGCTCATGATGCTGGTACCAGCCAGGGAGAAATGCGCTCTGAAAATTTTTCTCGCCATTTTCGCGATGCTTTTGTCTAATCTTCATCGGAAAGCAGGATTTTTTCCTACCTCTCCATCATAACATCATAATCCAACCCAAACGCATAACATGAAACGAGCCCTACAACGAGGTTTCACCCTCATTGAACTCCTGGTGGTGATTACCATTATCGCGATCCTCGCGAGCTTGGCAGTCCCCACTTTCAACGTCATCCAGGACATGGCGAACCAAACCTCCACGTCCAACAACTGCCGTCAAATCATCATGGCGATGAAAATCTTCGCCAATGACAACAACTCGATCTACCCAGACACCTACAACAACCCACAAACTGGCGGTCCGGCCATTAACGCCAACGACGCCTTCCGTGTGTTGATTCAAGAAGACATCATCCAGGATGAGCGTATCTTCGGTTCCAAAGCTTCGATGTTTATGCCAGACGGCAACATCGGCACAGCACCATCTTTTGACCAAGCGCTGCAAGCTGGCGAGAACCACTGGGCACTTACCCAAGGTCAAACCACTTCCTCCAACGGGATCATGCCACTTGTGTTTGAAAACCCTCTCGCTCCTAGCTGGCCTCCGCAATGGAACTGCGATGCGGCAGGCCAACCTAAGCCTGGTCGTGCCTGGCGCGGTGGCAAGATCATCATCGGTCGCAATGACAACTCGGTGAACGTCGAGCAGCTCGCCACCAAGCGCGGACCAGCTGTTGGCCCGAAAGCGATGGCTGGTGGTTATGACATCTTCACCGTGGCTAGCCAAAACATGCCCCAGCAGGTGCTGAACATCCTGAACATGGGAACTCAGTCTGGCATGATGGAAGGTTCTGCCGTAGGCGGTCTGCCAGGTGCCCCTGGCGCGGGTGGCCTACCAGGTGCCCCTGGCGCAGGCGGCCTACCAGGCTTGCCTGGTGCTCCTGCTGGTGCACCAGCTCTGCCAGGTGCCCCTGGTGCTCCTGCCGCAGGCGGTCTTCCAGCCCTGCCAGGTGCTGCTCCGACACCTGGTCAGTAAGCCTTAAACTCTGATTTATTCTCATCGACGCCGCCAGGAAACTGGCGGCGTTTTTTGTACTGATTCATGCAGTGACCTTTTCCCTGGTAACGTAATGACCCAAGCAAAGTTGGCTGCCCCAAACATTCATCATTCCGATAAAGGCTTGATCTTCAACAGCTGCCCATAGCATATTGCCCAATGCTTCTGGTCACAGACATGAACCCAGTCAGTCTTATCTAAACATGAAACGCGTCATCCTCGTTCTGGTTGGATTAGCAGCTCTGACCATCGTTGGCTTATGGCAGACGAACGTAAAGTGCGTTCAAATCAATCAACCACCTTTCCATCCTATTTCAGCCGCTAGCCTAAAAGCGCAGAGCACTGCTGCGTGGGATCGTTCACGAGAGATCCAGGATGCTTTTTCTTCCGCCAAGATTCTGCAAATGCGTGAATCGACCATCAAAGACTCCGAGGGACAGACTCGAGTGCGACGGCTGCGCTTGGTGAAGGTAGAGACCATGAAATACCCGCTCTTGCGGGTGGAGGACGACTTTTTGAAGACCCCAAGCGGAGAAAAACGAATTCGTCAAACTGCCATGGTTGCTGATCACGTGCTGGTAAAACTCAAAGATCCTAAGCTGCAAGAAACTGCATTTTTGGCAAAGCTAGGCAATGGAGCTGCTAGTGTGCGGCGGCGGATGCCTGCTTCAGGGCTATGGTTGATAGCTTATGCCAATCCTGAGATAGAAACCGTGCCTCAAGCCATCAGCAAACTGAAGCAAATGGCTGATGTCGTCGAAATCGCTGAAGCTGATCATGTTTTGAGCGCTCAGGTGATCCCTTCCGACCCTTCTTTTCCACAACTTTGGGGCATGAACAATACTGGCCAGTCCTCCGGCAGTGCAGATGCTGACATCGACAGCCCTGAGGCTTGGGATCGACATACCGGAAGCCGAAACATCCTAGTGGCAGTGATCGATACAGGCATTCAAGCGAATCATCCTGATTTAGCAGCGAACATATGGACTAATCCCGGAGAAATCGCAGGCAATGGCATGGATGATGACAACAACGGGTATGTCGATGATGTGAGAGGCTGGGATTATGTGAACTGGGACAACGATCCTACCGATGATCAAGGTCACGGAACACACTGCGCGGGCACGATTGGTGCCGTCGGAAACAATGCGTTGGGTGTGAGTGGGGTCTGTTGGCAAGTTTCCTTGTTGGGATTGAAATTTCTCAACAGCAGTGGCAGCGGCTATGAATCCGATGCAGCTGAGGCTATCCTTTATGCCACGGACCTAGGTGCCAAAGTCACCTCGAATTCTTACAGTGGCAGCGGTTGGTCCCAGGTCTTGAAAGATGCACTAGATCAAGCGGGACAAGCTGGAGTAATTCATGTGGCAGCAGCGGGAAACAGTGGCGGAAACATTGATCTACTCGCGGAATATCCTGCAGCCTACAACAGTCCCAGCCTGATCAGTGTAGCGGCCACGACTCGCACCGATGCTTTAGCCAGCTATTCCAATTATGGTCAGCAAAGTGTGGACCTAGCGGCGCCTGGCAGCGACATCCTGAGCACCCTTCCCAATGGAGGCTATGGGTTCAATAGCGGCACTTCCATGGCTGCTCCTCACGTGGCTGGAGCCTGTGCTTTGCTCATGAGCTATCGTCCAGGAATCACCGCCGCTCAGGCTCGTCATCTGATTTTGAGCACGGCGGAAAGCAAACCCAACCTCCAAGGCCTGTGTAGCACCGGAGGCCACCTGAATGTTTACAACGCCATGCTAGCAGCAGACGATTTATTTCTGACACCTCCTGGAAATCTGTCCGCCACAGGACCTATGGGTGGCCCCTTTTTGCCAAATACTCAAACCCTGACACTGACCAATCATAGTACGGAGGAACGATCTTGGTCAGCCACTAGCGATGGTTCATGGCTTACCCTCACGCCATCCAGTGGCACAGTCGCGGCAGGAGCCTCTCAATCAATAAGCGTGCAAATCAACGCCGCTGCGAAAACACTACTCGCCAGCTCACATGTCGCCAATCTTCAGGTGATGAGCCTATCCACCGGTCGCTTGCAATCGCGGACATGCATCCTGGAAGTCAACGCCACTCCTGTGCTCAAGGAAACCCTGGAGACAGATCCTGGCTGGCCACGTAACGATGAATGGGCTTATGGGCAACCTCTAGGGCAAGGTGCACAGCCGTTTGGTTATCCGGACCCAGTTTCTGGTGCCACGGGAAATCGGGTTTTCGGCATCCAGCTGAATGGCAATTACGCGACCACTCCCACTTCCGCTCAGCATCTCACTGCGGGACCCGTTAGCCTAGTTGGCCATCATGCCACGAAGCTTCGTTATCGACGCTGGCTCAATGTGGATAGTCAACCTTGGGTCATTGCGGCCGTAGAAGTCTCGACGAACGGCAGCACATGGACTTCGATTTGGCAAAATCAGTTATCTGGGGTCAGTGACTCCTCCTGGCAAAGCATGGAGCATGATCTCGCTTCGATTGCAGATGGTCAGGCCAATCTTTGGATTCGCTGGGTTCACCAAGTGACCAGCGCAGACGCCTATGCTTATTCAGGTTGGAATCTGGATGATGTGCAGATCCAGACCGTTCCTGACAGGCAAGTTTTGCTGATAACACCCGCTGAAATGGCAGAAGGAGGCAGCAGCAGCTCAGCGACTTTGAGAATCGCACCTGCGGCTACGGCAGCTCTGACCTTTCAACTCACAAGCAACCGAACTGGACAAGAACTTTCCTTCCCTGACACCGTGATCATCGCTCCCGGTGAAACCGAAGTAAGCTTCAGCATCACCCCTTTGGATGATCAGCTCACGGATGGCAGTCAAAGCGTCACAATCCAGGCAACAGCAAGTGGATGGCCATCCGCGAGTGCCATGACTCAGATTCATGACAATGAATCGGGAATCATGGCATTGGCTCTTCCTTTGACCATCCAAGAAGGCGCAACCACGGCGAACGCACTCTCCCGATTGAGCATCAGTCATATCGCCCCCTCCGATCTTCAAGTCACGCTTCAGTCGAGTCGACCTGATCGGCTTCTGGTGCCAAGCCAAGTGATCGTGCCTGCGGGCCAACAAGAGGTCTTTTTTCCTCTGCAAGCCGTGGAGGATGATTGGATCGATTCTAACCAACCGGTGCAAATCACAGCGACGGTTCTGCATTGGCCCACAGCTCAGGCCATCATTGACGTGTGGGACAACGAAAGCCGTGAGATCGCTGTGATGTTGCCGACTTCGTTGCTCGAAAGCAACGGAACACTTTCATGTGTAGGAAAGATCCAACTCGCGGGTCGGACGACTCAAGCTGCCACGTTTCAGCTAAGCCTTACTCCAACCGGAATTTTCAATTTACCTGCGACGCTTGTCGTGCCTGAAGGAAGCTCAGAAGTCTATTTCGACGTAGAGCTTCTCGATGATGAACAAGTCAATGGGACGCGATGGGTGACCGTTAGCGCAACGGGCCTGGGATTTCTGCCAGGAACGACAAGCGTGAATGTTTATGACAACGAACGCCCCGCCTTACCCAACCATCCGAGCCCCTTGAATGGGCTGGATCCTACCGCACCCGATGCGGACTTAGCGTGGTCATACGATCCCACAACAGGTGCACCTCCTCAGCTTTATGACCTATGGTTAGGTTTTACTGAGAATAGCCTTCAACGCATTGCCACAGTGACAGAGCCTTCTTTGGCCTTGTCTCGATTGCAGCCTGCTACCACTTATCATTGGCGTGTTGTCTCACGGCTAGGTGCCTATGAGCAAGCAGGCCCGCTTTGGACCTTCACCACAGCCGCTGTGGGTCCGCTTCATCACTTTCAGTGGGATCCACTACCTGCGGTGGTCGCAAGGGCTAGCCCGATAGCAGCTAGAATCAGCGCTTGTGATTCATGGGGAAACACGATTCCTAGTTTCCAAGGCAATGTTAGCCTGAATGCTGTCTTTCAACCTGCCGCAGCCACCAGCGGCACGGGTTCGCTTGGATGGTTTTTTCCGCTGGCCAGCTACTATCACGATGCTAGGAGCCAATTGATCTACACACCATCCGAAGTTGGAGGCGCGGGCACACTGACATCTTTAGCCATGGAGGTCACCCGACTTCCAGGCCAGATTTTGAAAGATTTCACCATTCGCCTGAAACACACGCCTCGGGACTCATATCCAACGGGGCAGAGAACTTGGGAAGCGGAGGGATGGACCACCGTCTTCGTGGAGACCATGAACCTATCCAGCCTGGGCTGGAATACCTTTCAGTTCAGCACCCCGTTTGTTTATGACGGTCAGCAAAACTTGATGGTCGATTTCTCATTCAACAACAACAGCTACAGTAGCGATGGTGAGGTAAGATGCACGATCACCCCCACGGCTCGTGGATTATTCCAACGGGTGGATAGCACTCACGGTGCCCCAACGAACTGGACAGGCACCTCACCCGCAGGAGCAGCGGTCAATGTTCTGCCCGACATCCGCCTAACACGTGCCGAAGAACTCAAGCCCGTGAATCCGACGATGGCTGGACCATTCGTGAATGGTGTGTGGATTGGAGAGGTGATGTTGCCGCAATCGCTGCCCTCCCTCGTGTTGCGATCAAGCTTAGCCAGCCAAAACGAAATCCAAGGTGACTCAAATTCGGTCACCGTGGTGTCGGTCAATGATGTCACGCTGCAAGCAGAACCGCTCTTTACAGGAGGCTTGAGCAATATGGTTTGTTGGAATGATCTTGGCCCCGGATACAGCTATGAAATTCAACAGAGCAAAACAGCTGACTTTGCCTCCGCGCTAACGGTCGGTCCCTTGAGCGGGTCACAGCATGAGTTCACGCAGCTTGATGATGGACAGACTTACCATTACCGAGTCCGTGCCTCAGCGGAAGGTCTGACCGGCACGTGGCAGACGCCTCAACGATCCATCCAAGATGCGACAGCCCCTATCATTCAGCTGAATCCTGCCACCGGCGGCGTGACATTAGCTAGCTCAATGAATCTTGCGGGCACAGCCATGGACAGCAGTGGGATCGCTAGCCTGACCATCAATGGCACTCAGGTCAGTACAACCGATGGATTTCAAAACTGGGCACACTTGCTATCATCTCTACAAGAGGGCACCCATACCTTCACTGTCACTGCAACTGACCAAGCCAGCCCTCCTAACGTAAGATCCATAGGGTGGAGCATCCTCCGCCTTGCTGATCCAGCGGCTGATCCTGATGGCAATGGCGTTAGCTCTCTCATGGAGTATGCCTTTCATACCCAAGGTCTATCAGCTAAGAAGGACATGCCGATCGGTGCCTGGGTAACCGATCCCATCTCGGGTCAAAAGCGGCTCGAATGGCGCTTTCGCCGTCTTTTGGCTAATCCATCGGGCCTTCAATACGTCATCGAACTTTCCAGCGATTTGTTGACTTGGCAGGCTGCGGATTCAGCAATTCAAATCATCAACATCACACCGAGCGGAGATGGTATGACTGAAGTCGTGACCTTACAGATGGCTCCAACACCAACGGACTTCCGAGCGCAATTTGTGCGCATGAGATTGATTGTGCCCTGAATCACGATCTTCAAGATGGGGTTTAGCACTTGCTACCCATGCCTCAAAACGCTAAACGCTTGCATGCAACTGGCACGCAGCCTGCGAAATACTTCCTGCTTCTTATTGGCATGGCACTAGCTAACTTCTTTTTTCTGAATCGACTTCGTGTCCTCCTTGGCAACCTGGCCCCTATCTGGCTGCTCATGACTTCTTCTGTGGGTGCGTTTGATACCGTCATCTTAGACGCAGGTCATGGAGATCAGGACCGTGGTGCTTCCATAGGCTACATTTATGAAAAGCATCTGGCCTTAGACACCACGAGACGAGTCGAAGCCTTGCTAAAAAAAGCAGGACTCAAGGTGGTCATGACACGCTCCACGGATGTCTTTATCCCACTCAAAGACCGGTCCACCGCTGGCAATCGATATGGCAATGCCATCTTTGTCAGCATACACTACAATTATAGCCGCAGTGGAGGAGCAGGCATCGAAAGCTTCTATTACCATCCCAACAGCTATCAACTCGCGGCTTACATTCAGGCTTACCTTTACAAGCGCACACGCTTGATCAACCGGAAGGTCAAACACGCCAGCTTTTATGTTCTGCGAAACACCACGAGAAATCCAGCAGTTCTCGTGGAGTGTGGATTCATCAGCAATGCAGATGAGCGAGCTCGAATGAGGACGGGTGCGTTTCGCAACCTCGTCGCCGAAGGCATTGCCCAAGGTATCGTAGCCTACCGGCAAATGAATTGACATCATCATGCTGGTTACATGCCATCAGATGCAGCAAATTGAACACGAAGCCTTCGATCACGGGGTCAGTGCAGCTAGGCTGATGGAAGAAGCAGGTTGTGGGATCGCTCGTGAGGTTCAGCGTTTTTTCCCACATCCAGGAACCGCAGTCGCTTACCTTGGCACAGGGAATAATGCGGGAGACGCGCTCGTCGCTGCGCGTGAGCTAGAACAAGCAGGGTGGACAGTTGCCTTGAGGCTAAGCCATTCGCCCGACAAATTCAAACCACTGCCTCTTCAACATTGGCAGCGCATGACCCATGCACGTGTGCTGCATCCACCGATCCACACTCAAGAGCTTCCTCAGCGCCCGATCATTCTGTTGGATGGCTTGGTCGGCATAGGCGTGAAGGGCCCTTTGCGGCCAGAACTGCGGAAATTGGCCGTTGAGATGAATCAGTTACGTCGAGAGTCAAGCGGCTGGACGGTGGCAATCGATTTGCCATCTGGGCTTGATGGAGACACGGGCGAGCCGAGCGGTGATACCGTTGTTGCAGACCTTACCGTGACGGTTGGATTTCCTAAAGTTGGTTTGGTTGCTGACACTGCGACTGCTTTTGTGGGACGATTGGCTTGGATTGCCCTTCGGGGTCTTGAGGGCGACTGTCCCCTAGGCCGCACTTTGCTGACACCGCAAACTCTGCGTCGTTCTCTGCCTCGGCGGAGTTTTGATTTTCACAAAGGACAGGCAGGCCGCGTGGGCATCCTCGCTGGCTCATCTGGATTCCTTGGCGCTGCAGAACTGGTCTGTTCGGGGGCACTGCGGGCGGGAGCCGGATTGGTCACACTGTTCGCCAAAGACGCTGCCTACTCGTTGCTTGCCTCCCGAATCCGACCGGAGGTGATGGTCAAACCCATCCGCGACTACCGAGAAGTGCTCGACCACTCTTTCGATGCCCTCGGCATAGGACCTGGATTGGGGTTTGATGCCGAAGACGAAGTGCTGGATGTGATTCGATACGCGGAAGCTCCCACGGTGGTGGATGCGGACGCCCTCACCCTGATGGCAAGGGCCGGGAGTGCCGTTTTGCTCAGCTCCACCGCACCTCGTCTTCTGACACCGCACCCCGGCGAGATGAAAAGGCTGGTGTTGGGTTCTGAAAATCACCCACGCGTGATGCAGGCAGAAAAATGGGCCATGGCGCATCCAGGACATACTTTGCTGCTGAAAGGAGCACGCACCGTCATCGCAACAGGAGGCAAGGACACCTTTTTCAACACAACAGGACACCCCGGCATGGCCACCGGTGGCATGGGGGATGTTCTGACTGGCGTCTGTGCAGCTCTGGTGGGGCAAAAGATGGCGCTCCATGAGGCAGCGGGTCTGGCGGCTTGGGCTTGTGGAAGAGCTGCCGAACTGGCGGCCACTTCATCCTCCCAGCTGTCGGTCCTACCCAGTGATGTCGCAATGAATCTCGGGCAGGCCTTTCATGAGCTTGAATGAAGCTATGCTCTGCGCCAAACACAGATATGCCTTTTCGCCATACGCTGACTGAACGAGTCCAATTTGCCGACACTGACATGGCTGGGATCGTCCATTTTTCCAATTTCTTCCGCTACATGGAGCGCGTGGAGCACGACTTCTTTCGCTCTCTCGGCATGTCGATCTGGGATGGGCACAATGAGGTCGAAGATACCGATCGTGTCGGTTGGCCTCGGGTCCATGCCTCTTGTGACTACAAATCGCCGCTGCGGTTTGAGGAGTGTTTCACCATGGAACTACTCGTGGAGGAAGTGAGAACCAAAACACTGCGCCACCTCATTCGCTTTTGGAAACAAGACGGAACGCTTTGTGCCGAAGGACGCATCATCGCTGCCTGTGTGCAGCGGGAGCAAACCACAGGCCAAATGAAAGCGGTGAAGATTCCCTCAAGGATTTTAGAGAAAATTGAATCCGCGCCAACTGACTTACTGCGGGAAAGTCATCCATGAAAAAGCCACGGAGACACTCCGTGGCTTTGATCAAACAAGCTAATTTGGAAGATCAGTTGGAACGTCCAAGGTAACTGTTGTCTTCGGTCTTCACGCTGATCTTGTCACCCGGGCCAATGAACAGAGGAACCTGAACAATGAGACCTGTTTCGAGTGTGGCAGACTTGTAAACGTTGTTTGCCGAATCGCCTTTGACGCCTTCAGGTGCCTCCGTGACGGTCATGACCACCGATGCAGGCAGCTCGATGCCAATGGCCAAACCATCGGCAAACTGGACCGTGTATTTCTGGCCTTCGATCAAGTAATCCTTCGCATCTGCGACATTGGTCTCGCTGAGGATGACGTCTTCGAACGTTTCCGGATGCATGAAATGATACCCATCGCCATCCTTGTAGCTGAACTCATGAGGCTGACGCTCCAGGTTAACAGAGTCGAGCGATTCGTTGGAAGTCATGCGCAAATTGTAAACCTTGCCAGTGCTCAAGGTGCGGATCGACATTTGCACATAGGAGGCCATGCGCGGAGGTGTCTTCAGCTCGAAGGCGGAAACGGTGCAGACTTCATTGTTATACCGCACGGCGTGGCCTTTGCGGAGGTTGATGACGGGGGTTGATGCCATAGGACGGGGCGCTTTAGACAGCGTGCCAGGGAAAGCAAGGGCGAATCCAAGAGAGAAAAACCACACCTTCGCTGAAAGGCGGCCTTGCTTTGCTCCTACTGGGTAGGATTTTGCTAGGATATGTTCCGCATCCTCCTCGTCATCAGCCTAGCGATTTCGGCTTCCAGCGCAGCCCAGCCCGGTGCCCCTGTGGCCAAATTTCAGCAGCTCGACCCCAGCATTCCGACACCTTCAATGATCCGAAATGCCTCAGGAGCGCCGGGCAGTGCCTATTGGCAAAATCGAGCTGACTATGACATTCAGGTAGAGCTCGACGATACCAAGCGAACCCTGCGTGGCGATGCACGGGTAACCTATCATAACCACTCACCCGATTCCCTTCCCTACCTCTGGGTTCAGCTTGATCAAAACTACCTTTCTCACCAAGCCGACTCGCGCGCTGTGCCTAATGTCAAACGCGGGGTCGATCCTGACAAGATCAGTTATGCCGCGCTGGATCGTCTGCTGGCCTACGAAGAATATGATGGCGAGATGAAGATCTCCCGCCTGACCGATGCTGAAGGGAAGCCTCTGGCACATGCCGTGGTCAAAACGATGCTCAGGCTGGATCTACCCAAGCCTCTTGCTCCAGGTGCCTCGTTTGCTTTCCAAATCGCCTGGAGTTTTCCCATCAACGATTGTGAACGGATCAACGCCCGAACTGGCTACGAATTCTTCAAAGAAGACGGCAACTGCATCTATACCATCGCTCAATGGTTCCCACGCATGGCGGCTTACACGGACTACGCGGGATGGATCAATAAACAATTTCTCGGCACCGGTGAATTCACCTTGGAATTCGGCGACTATAAAGTCGCTATCACGGTGCCTGCTGACCATCTTGTGGCGGCCACGGGCTCGCTTATGAATGAACATGAGGTCTTGAACGAAATTCAACGCGAACGCCTAAAACAGGCCAAGCAGGCAACACGCAAACCCATGTTCATCGTCACGCCTGACGAGGCTAAAGTCGCAGAAAAAAGCCGAGCTAAAACCCAGAAAACCTGGACCTTTCAGGCCACAAATATTCGTGATTTCGCCTTCGCCAGTTCACGCAAATTCATCTGGGATGCCATGGCTGTCGAAGGCCATCCGCAGCAGCCCCAATCCAAGGGAAGCGCGGAGAACAGCCAGAAAGTTCCCGTCATGGCCATGTCGATGTATCCGAAGGAAGGCATGCCGCTTTGGGACAAGTATTCGACTCATGCCATCGCACACACCATCCAGGTTTATTCACGCTACACGTTTGACTATCCCTACCCAGTCGCTTGGTCGGTGAACGGTCCTGTCGGGGGCATGGAGTATCCCATGATCAGCTTCAACGGCCCAAGGCCTGAAAAAGATGGAACCTATCCCAAACGCACCAAATACGCCCTCATCGGCGTGATCATCCATGAAGTGGGACACAACTGGTTTCCGATGATCGTGAACTCGGATGAACGGCAGTGGACCTGGATGGATGAGGGGCTGAATTCATTCATGGAGTATTTGTCAGAGGAGGAATGGGAGAGTGACTGGAACCACCGCCGCAACGAACGTAGCATGGCAGATTACATGCGCCAGTCAGGCAGAGCACCGGTCATGACCAATTCTGAATCCATCGCCGACCTTGGCCCGAATGCCTACGGACAGCCAACGGTGGCACTCAACATCCTGCGTGAGCATGTGCTGGGGAGAGAAGCTTTTGATCATGCCTTCAAAACCTATGCTCAGCGCTGGATGTTCAAGCGACCCACTCCCTCTGACTTTTTCCGCACCATGGAAGATGCGAGCGGCATTGATCTCGACTGGTTCTGGCGCGGCTGGTTTTACAGCGTGGATCATGTCGATGTCGCGGTAGACTCCGTTCGCTGGCTCCAGGTTGATAGTCGCGACCCAGAGGTGGAAAAGAAACGGCAAAAGAAAGAGGAAGACGAACTTCCGAAAACGCTGACACGCGAGCGCAACTATGCCCTTCCCAAACGGATCGATCGTTTTCCTGAACTGAAAGATTTTTACGATACTTTTGACGAGGCCACGGTGCTACCCAGCGAGAAGAAAAAGTTCGATGACTTGATCAAAAGTCTCCAAGACGAAGAAATCGACCCCGCACTCCTGAAGACGAAACACAACTTCTACGTGATCGAACTCAACAATGTGGGTGGCCTAGTCAGTCCCGTGATTTTGAAGCTAGAATACACGGATGGCAGCACCGAAGAACTCAATCTCCCCGCAGAAATCTGGCGCTTCAATACTGAGAAAACATCGAAACTACTTTTTACCCCCAAAGAACTGAAAGCGGTCACCTTTGATCCTCGCCAAGAGTTGGTCGATACCAACATCGAAAACAACTTCTGGCCACGCAGGCCTGTGAAAAGCAAAGTCCAGCTCCACAAAGATGAAAAGAGCATCAATCCAATGAAGGAGTTGCTGAAGAAGGAAAATGATAAGAAAAAAGACGCCAAGGAATAACCCATCGGGGTTTCGGGACTACGCCGTCTGAGCCAGCAATTCCTTCACTACGGAGCATTCATTCACCCCGGTAAGACGAAAATCGAGGCCCGCGTATTTGTAAGTAAATCGTTCATGATCAAAGCCTAGCAGATGAAGCAAGGTGGCGTGCAAATCATGAACGTGTACTTTACCCTCGATCGCAGCGAAGCCGAACTCATCCGTTGCCCCGTGCGTGTAGCCTGCTCTGACTCCACCACCAGCTAGCCAGTAAGTGAAGCCATAATGATTGTGGTCACGCCCCCGCTGCTTGCCTGCATTCGCACCAGGTGTAGGCAATTCCACCGCTGGAGTGCGTCCAAATTCGCCACCCCAGATCATGAGTGTATCGTCAAAGAGGCCTCGTTGTTTCATGTCACCCATGAAGGCAGCGATCGCCTGATCCACATCCTTCGCTAGTCGCGCATGGTCCAGGATTTCATCATGGCTATCCCATGGCTGGCCCGCTCCTGTCCAAAGCTGGATGAAACGAACCCCGCGTTCGAGCAAACGACGCGCAATCAGCGTCTGCCGCCCAAAGTCGTTTTCACCATAGGCCTTGCGCACAGACTCAGGCTCTTTGCTGATGTCAAAAGCATCAGAGGCCTCCATTTGCATACGATACGCCAACTCAAAGCTCTGTATCCTCGCATCCAGCTGCTGGTCATTTTGCCGCTGTTTCAGATGATTCTCGTTGAGCGCCTGGAGGAGATCTAGCTGACGACGTTGCTGCTTGAGATCGAGCGAGCCGTTTTTGATAAATTCGACCAACTTATCCACCTCCGTATCGGCCGTATTGATGTAGGTGCCCTGGTAAATGCTAGGCAGGAAGGCCGACTGCCAGT
Source organism: Verrucomicrobiaceae bacterium (assembly GCA_947507875.1). Classification (GTDB taxonomy): domain Bacteria; phylum Verrucomicrobiota; class Verrucomicrobiia; order Verrucomicrobiales; family Verrucomicrobiaceae; genus Prosthecobacter. The sequence goes on from CANNQP010000008.1 coordinate 74,864, forward strand.
TCTTCGTTCGCCGCGTCGGCATGCCTTTGGGACACATGGAGATGTATCCTGGCAGGTTTTCATTTTCAGAGCCAAGTCCGTACGTGATCCATGAGCCCATGCTGGGCCGATGCAGCCGTCCATCACCACAGTTCATCAAGCCAAGTGATGGCTCGTGATTGGGCACATCGGCGTACATCGAGCGAATCACGCAGAGGTCATCGGCGTAAGCAGCCGTCTTCGCAAAAATATCGCTTACCTCCAGACCGCACTGACCATATTTTTTGAAGCCAAAGGGAGATTTGAGTCCTGCTCCCGTGGGACGCTCCGTCTTCAACAGGCTTGGCAAAGGCTTGCCATCATACTTGGTCAATTCAGGTTTCGGATCAAACGTATCGACCTGCGAAGGACCTCCATTCATGAAGAAATGGATCACCCGCTTGGCTTTTGGTTCATGATGGGGACGCCGCACACCAAAGGGATTGTTTGCATCGACCCCAGCTGCCTGACTTTGACCAGCCCCTACCATGCCGCCGAGAGCCATTGCGCCCATGCCCATACCAACCCGGCTGAGCATCTGACGGCGAGTCAAAAAGTGGTGTTCAATCTGTAGCGAATGATGAGACATAGGGGGGACCAAGGTACGTTGGAAATGCCCGCAAGATTGCATTCCATCCAACCCGAAATAGTACCTCATGAGTCACCGCACGAGGGGAGAAGAAACTGAATTTCGAACTTCCTCGGACGCACCACACGCCGCCGACGAGGAACACCACGCTGGAGACAAATCTAGCCTCACTTGAACTTTATCTGATGCAGAAAGGTTTTTTCTTCGATCAGCTGGGCATGATACGGCACATGCCTCGAAAAAACAACTCAGGCCACCTAGAAACTGTCCTGCTTTGAAAAAATGAAATTTTCTGACAAGTTTTTTGAACTGATTTTTCCAAACTTTTGTCTCTTTCAACAGGTCGCTTTTCTCATCCAAAAGTTTGTCTGAGTCGACTGCCTCCCCTTGCCGGGAGCTCGGGGAGGCAGAATTCAGACTCAAGTTAAGCATTCGAAGCCATCTCTTCCTCATCCTGAAGGTAAGTTTGACCGCGATAAACGCTGGCCACGATGCAAAAGACCACGGTGGTTACAGCTGTGACTTTCAGGAAGAACCACCAATAAGCGGCGCCCGTGAGACCCGATGATTCACCTGTTTTTTCGATGTAAGCATTCACCCGTGAGGTAAAAAAGTTCCCCAGCGCCACGGACAACAGATCCAGTGACATAACCAGCGACTTCAGCCGAGGTGGAGCTTGGGTGTAGCTGAACTCCAACGCAGTAATCGAAATCAGGATCTCAGCTGCCGTCAGAAGAAAATAAGCCAAAGCCTGCCAAATGATGGAAGGGCGCAGGCCTGCGCTGATTTGCTGCTCAATCCAGGCTGAAACACCCACCGTGGCTAGCGTCAGAATAAAACCGACACCGATGCGCCGGAGGGGGGTCACCTCAACCACCTTCGCAGCCTTAGGATAGATGAACCAGGTAAAAAAAGGGATCAGCACCAAGATAAAAAATGAATTCAAAGCCTGCATCTGCGCTGGATTGACCTGCATACCCATGACGTTCAGGTTCATCTTAGCGGCTTGCTCGACCCAAGCCGAGGCAGTCTGGTCAAAGATGCTCCAGAATGCAGCAATCAGTATGAAAAGAGGGATCAACCCCACCAAAGCGCGAAGGAATCGAGGATTGAGTAGATCACTCAAGAACTTGCGACGATCCGCGGGCACATGAGCAAAGGAGTGCCGCCCCATCCAGAATACCACCGTCGCCACAAACATCAGGATACCCGGCACCCCAAAAGCCACGTGAGGCCCATACCACTCCAGGAGTTTCGGGGTAAGCAGTTGCGAAATAACAGCACCCAGATTGATCGAGAGATAAAACCAATTGAAAGCCTTGGAGAGAAGAGGCGCGTTGGTCCGCGCAAATTGGTCTCCCACGTGCGCCGAGACACAGGGCTTGATGCCACCCGCACCCATGGCAATCAACGTCAGCCCCACGACCAATCCCGTCCGGGTATTGTCAATGGCGAGCGCAAGATGGCCCAGGCAATACACCAGCGAAAGCACCAGGATGGTCTTGTATTTCCCCAACCATAAGTCAGAAATCAGAGCCCCCACGAGTGGCGTAAAATAGACACCAGCGATGAACAGATGAGTCCATTCTTTCGCCTTCGCTTCACTCATCAGATCCGGTGCCCCGCCATGTGTGACGAGGGCCGTCGTCATGAACAGATAGAGAATGGAGCGCATGCCATAAAAGCTGAACCTTTCGGCTAGCTCATTGCCAATGATGAAGGGAATGCCTCTTGGCATCGTCTTCAACGGTTCTGGAGTCGTGCGGTAGGGCATGAAGGAAAACACTGAGAATAACGACCTTCTTCTCAGCGCGATGCAAGCCTGCTGTAGAGGTTTGTAAAAAAATGAAGCCCTTTTTTTGATTTTGGCCATTCCTGACGTTGGAGCCCCTCCGCCCTTGCCTAGCCAGCAAATCAGCGGCATGAACAGCCTTTGACCCGCCCCATTCATGCCATTCCTTGATAAGCTTGAGGCCCGCTTCGGCCGTTTCGCCATCCCCGGCCTCATTCAACTCGTTGCGCTTCTCCAGCTCGGCGTTTTCATCATCTTCACCCTGATGGTGCCGGAGGCACGCGAGGCCTATTTTGACTTCTTAGCCATGGATGCCGATCGCCTTCTTCAGGGGGAAGTTTGGCGACTGATCACCTTTATTTTCATCCCCGGCACCACGCACCTCCTCTGGGCCGTCGTGGGTGCCATGTTCATGCGTTGGTTGGGCAGAGGCCTCGAAGAAGCCTGGGGAGCGTTTCGCTGCACTCTTTATTTCTTGGGAGGAATGCTAGCGGTCGCCCTCGGTGCGCTGATCTTCGGCTACACCGCCACGGGCATCTTTTTGTTCCAAAGTTTGCTGCTCGCCTTTGCCGTGATTTACCCGAATGAAGAGATTCTCCTGTTTTTCATTCTCCCCGTTCGCATTCGTTGGATTGCCTGGCTGAATGTCGTCCTGACGAGCTTGGTCGTGCTAAGTAGCCCAGGGTTGTTTTGGCCTGTGCTTTGTTCAAACCTAAACTTCATCATCGCCTTTGCTCCTGGCTTCTTTCAGCAGAAAAGACACCAGACACGGGTTGCCGAACGCAGAGCACAATTTGCCCAAGCTTCCGAAAATGCAGGTTTCTTTCACAAGTGCACCGTTTGTGGCAAAACCGAACTGGATGACTCGACGCTAGACTTTCGAGTCAATGATGCCGGAGATGAAATTTGCTCCGTATGTCGGAACAACGGCACCCAGACAGTTTCCTAATGTTGGGTTCAAGCTGATGCAGGGGATGCCCATGTACTGAACTGGCTCACCATATCAGGAACATAATTCCTCCATGCAGGATCTCCCTCACGTATCATCTGACGAACCGCAGCACTCGTGACGAAAACACAGTCTTCTAAGCAGTCTTCAATCACTCGCACGCTATCGGTTTCGAACAAATAACGCAGCAGGTGCTGCTGATGTGGAGACACGCGCGCATGATCTCCGGTGCGGATTTTTGCCGTGATCGGATCACCCGCAGGATAGACATACAGGCGCACGCTATTCTTGAAAAGACGCCCAAAGGCTTCCAACAGACCTCCACCTAAATCCGCGTACCAGCGCTCATTGAAAAGTTCTTCAAACAAAGGTAGCCCCAAGACAATGCCTACGGGGGCCTGTGTGTATCGCGCCAAATAACTGCTCAGGCGGTGAAACTCGGCATACTTCGAGATCAGCACGTTTTTGCCCAAGGATTGCAAGGCATCAGCACGCGCTAGAAAATTCGTGTACTCAACCGCACAATCATCCAGGCAAAGTAGGTTGTGCATCGTGATCTCGCAGATTTCCAAGTGGCCGTCAGCCGCTGGCCCAAAGTCCTCATGAAAGGCACTGAGACCGCGCTCTAGCATGTCCAAATTCACCCGCGTAATTGGATCAAAGGTGCCACGACTGAGAAAGACGGGCTTTTTGTAGAGAACATCCGCCACTTGAAGGATCTCACCATCAGGGCCGAATAAAGCAGCGTCTGACAAACCGCTGCGAACCAACTGCAATGCGACCAAACGATCCTCGAAAGACTGCCTCGGGAAAGCTGAACCACTGAAGTCGATCATGTCGATCTCTACACGCCAGCGATTCAAGCCATCCATCAGACTCTCCAGAAAAATGGGCAAGCTTTCCCGCAGATGAAAGGCCGCGTAGAGCAAATTCACGCCGAGAATGCCCAGCGCCTCTGCCTGCAATGGATTTGTCGTATCAAGAAGACGCACATGAAGTTGCACATCGCAGGGCGGGCCATTCGGCTCGGTCTGAAAGCGCAGCCCCATCCAACCGTGACACTCTTCCGTCGTATCTCGGAAGCCCCGCGCACGCACCGTGTTGGCCAGCGCAAAAAAGGTCGTGCTATCCCCACGCCTGGCCGCCAGACGCTCCTGCACGATTTGAAATTCGTGCTCAAGCATCGCCGACATGCGCTCCCTGGACACATAGCGCCTCGCTTTGCCATAGATCTCATCGCTGAAGGTCATGTCATAGGCCGACATCGTCTTCGCCACAGTTCCCGAAGCACCGCCAGCGTGGAAGAACCAATTCGCGATCTCCTGCCCCGCCCCAATCTCGGCAAACGTGCCATAGATTTTCTGAGCCAAATTGATGCGCAAAGCCTTTTCCAACGTGCCTGGACGATCATGGGCTTGGGGTAAGATCATGCCGTAAGCATAAGCAGCTTCAGGCAAGAGGCAAAAAACACATTGCCCCAAGTGTCAAAAAAGACGGCCCCCTTCTGGAGGCCGTCCTAGGATGTGATGATGGCTTCCATGAAGCCATGAGCTTACACTGCCCACTCACCACGATAATCACGCGTGAGCCACTTGGCATCGCCGCCTTCAACAAAAGTGCGCTCTGTGGGGTTCCATTTGAAGCTGGCGTCATTCCAGTAGGCCATGTTCATGAGATGGCAGGAGATGACAGTGGTCGCACCGATCGAAACATCGCAAATTGGGCGCTCGCGTGTCTTGATGCTATTCAACCAGTCATCATGATGGTTTTTGCTCGCGTAGAGCTTCACCTTAGCGTCCTTCAGGAACTCACGCTCACTGAGTACGACTTCGCGGTCGAGAGAGGTTCCCTTGTCCATCTCCTTGTCCATGAAGCCGTGAACTTTTTTACCTCCGAGCCAGAGTTCAAATTTACCACGGTTGACGTGGATCTCGCCCTCGGTGCCATAAAAGGATACTCCTTTGCCTTCACCGTGAGTCAAAACCACACCATTGGCATACACCAACTGAGCCCCGCGCTTTTTCCCAGCACCAGCTGAGCGCACTTCGACAGGGCCACTTTCGTCCATGCCAAGGCCCCATTGGGCGATGTCGATGTGATGTGCACCCCAGTCCGTGATCATGCCGCCCCCGAACTCGCGCGTCATGCGCCAGGCGGGAAAGTGATTGTGAACCCCGCGTGGGCTCAACACACTGCTGTAGGGCTTCAGCGGAGCAGGGCCACACCAGCGATCCCAGTCTAAGCCGGGCTCAGCAGCTTCTTCCTTGAGATTATACTCAGGCGCAGGATCACCAAAAGAAGTCGTGATGGTTTTGATCTCACCGATCACACCGTTGCGCACCAACTCACAGGCCACGCGAAACTCTTTGCTCGAACGCTGCTGTGAGCCCGTCTGAAAGATTCGGCCACTGTCGCGAACGGCCTTGGTCAGCGTCAGGGCTTCATGAACATTGTGAGTCAACGGCTTCTCACCGTAAACATCCTTCCCCGCCTTCACCGCAGCGATGCCGATGTAGGCATGCCAATGATCGGGCGTAGCCACCACGACAGCATCGATGTCTTTGCGAGCTAGCAACTCCCGGAAATCATTGTAGGCATCGCAGCCTTTGTAGTCCGTTCCTTTCTTCTCGCTATACTTCTTCTCCACCGTGGCCTTGGCGTGCTCGCGTCGGTTCGTGTCCACATCGCAGACTGCCGCGACATGCACATTGTCACGGCCGAGAAAGTTACCCAAATGGCCACTATTCATCTTCCCCATGCCGATGAAGCCGAGGTTAATGCGCTCGCTAGGCGCGGTATCTGCCGACCAAAGACGGGAGGGCAAAATGAAAGGAGCCGTGACTGCACCGGCGGCGGTAGTCAGGAAGGAACGACGTGAATTGGAGGTGGTCATAGTTTTTGAATCAAAAACAGGCACAACCATACGCATGATTCTCATGAATCGTGCAAGCTCATTGTGTTTTTACAGAAGACCAAACCTCTGATCACTGAACAACAGGTGAACGCACCTCAAGATCCCCCCCACGAAGCCTTTGGGGAAAGATGCACGCCGCACTAAAAAAGGCGACCTCCGAAGAGGCCGCCTTGCCGTCAGTTTTGTCCAATCAGGTCAGTAAACACCTTCAACGATCGTCTTTTCCATCGCACCAAAGGGGCGCACATCCGCGACTCCGTCCCAAGCATAGGGCGCGCGGGGCTTGCGGCGCATGGCTTCATCGCGCTCCAGGAAGCGGGGCATGAAGAACTCTTTCGTCAGCGTCGTCAGCTCCACACGGCCCCACTGGTCGTAATCGACGGTTTCGCTGGTGGCGTTCGGGTTCACGATACGCAGCACGGCACGGGGCTGCGGCGCGTAGTAGGTGATGGAGAAGTTGTCCGTTGGTTCCAGCGGCACGCTGGCGGCCAGGCCCATCAAGGTGTTGCCGTAGGTCGGGTAGAAGCCGATGCGACCTTCCAGCACCTCCTCCACGATGAAGCGCACATACTGCGGAGTCATCGTGGTGCCGCCCACGAAGCAGCCGCGGATGCCTGCGGCGTAGAGGTCCACCTTCTCGGCCAGGGCTTCCAGCAGCTTGGGCGTGGTAAAGATGGCGGAAATCTTTCGATTCTTCAGCAGCAGAACGGCCTGATCCACCACGTGATCCATGTATTGACGCGCTACATCAAACTGCTTGTTCGAGATCACCTTCTTCACGAAGCGCGGGTCGAGATCGACAAAGTAGCAGGAGCTGCCTCGATAGTTCGCCAAATGCTCGACGGCCAAGCGCAGGCGACGCGGTCCGGTAGGGCCCACCATGATCCAGCTCTGGCCTTTCGGGAAATGCTCGTCCTTCAGCTTGTGGCTGAACTCCTCGTAATCCACGCGAAAGTCATTCCAGCCGATGCGCTGCTTGGGCATGCCGGTCGTGCCACCGGTTTCGAAGATGTTAAAAGGCTTGCCTTCAAAAGCCTTTGGCACCCAAACCTCAGGCTGAAGATCACGCAGGTACTCGTCCTGGAAGTGGTCAAACTTCGCGATGATGTCCTCGTAGCTGTTCACCACGCCACGCGGGTCAAAGTTCTTCTTCGCCCACTCCAGCCAAAAGGGACAACCCGTCTCTGGGGAAAAGTGCCAGTTGATGATTTCGCGGACTTGGTTATCGAGCTGAGCTTTGGCTTCTTCGGGCGTCATGTTCGGGGGGGATGTGAATTTATGGTCAGGGAATACGTCAAACGCTGACATTTAGCGCTGACTTTCGGCAGAGGTTTTTATCCAATCGTCGGCGAACCGAAGTGGCCGCGTAGCGCATCAGGGATACGGATGCTGCCATCCGCCTGCTGATAGGTTTCAATCAGCGCGACAAAGAGGCGCGCCAGGGCCGTGCCAGAACCGTTCAGGGTATGGCAAAAGCGATTCTTGCCGTCTTCGTCCTTGTAGCGCAAAGCCATCCGGCGGGCTTGGTAGTCGCCAAAGTTTGAGCAGCTGGACACTTCCAGATAGCTGCCCTGCCCCGGCGCCCAGACCTCGATGTCATAGGTCTTCATGGAGCCAAAGCCGATGTCGCCTGTACAAAGTTCGATCACTCGGTAATGCAAACCTAGAAGCTGCAATACCTTTTCCGCGTTCGCCGTTAGGCTCTCCAGCTCCGCCATGCTCGTCTCTGGCGTGGTGATTTTCACCAGCTCTACCTTGTCGAACTGATGCATGCGGATCAGCCCGCGCGTGCCTAGTCCGGCGCTGCCTGCCTCGCGGCGGAAGCATGGCGTGTAGCCCACGTAATTCACCGGCAGCTGCTCTGCTTTCAGGATCTCCTCCCGGTGTAAGTTCGTCACCGGCACCTCCGCCGTCGGGATCAGGTAAAGGTCGTCCATCGGGCTGTGATACACCTGATCGCCAAACTTCGGCAGCTGTCCCGTGCCCACCAGGCACTCCGGCTTCACTAGGTGCGGAACATTCACCTCGGTGTAGCCATGCTGCGTCGTGTGCAGATCCAGCAAGAAATTGATCAGCGCCCGCTCCAGCCGCGCCCCGGCCCCACGATAGACGGCAAAGGCGCTGCCCGTGATGCGGGCCCCGGCCTCAAAGTCCAAAATACCCAGCGCCGCGCCCAACGCCGTGTGATCCTTCGGCGGAAAATCATAAGCCGGCGGCGTGCCCCACACACGCACCTCGGGATTCTCCTCCGCACTCTGCCCCACCGGGCAGGCCTCATGCGGCAGGTTCGGGATGCCTAGCATGATCTCGCGTTGGCGAGCGTCTGCCGCATCGGCCTCATGCCCGATCTCTTCGATCCGCGCATTGATGCCCTTCACCTCCGCCTCCAGCGCGCTGGTGTCCTGCCCATTCTTGCGGCCGAGGCCGATCTCCTTGGACAGGCGGTTGCGCTCGCCCTGCAACTTCTGACGTTCCGTCTCGGCCGAGCGGCGGGTCGTATCAATAGCCAAAACCTCATCCACCAACGCAGCAGAAGAGCCCCCGCGGTTGGCGAGGCGGGCTTTGACGAGGTCAGGATTCTCACGGAGCAGGCGAATGTCGAGCATAACGAAGGGGCGCGAAGGCTAGGCAGTGATGCCACTCTGGCAAGAAGAGCCTGCGGGCATTGTGGGGGAGATGCTAAGTCGCGCCAAGCCAGGCAGACCTTTAGTCCTTTTCCCCGCGCAGCCCAGAGGCTATGCAGGCCCGGTCTGAACTGAGGCGTGCTCTGCGCGTGGTCGGACCCATGGTGCCTTGAACCGCGCGGCTCCGAGGCTTTTTGATGAACTGGCTCCGTCAAAGACTTGCTAGCGAACCATCAGGGCGTGCAGCCTGCGAGTGAGCTTTGGCTTTGGGGAAACGGAACCACAGAGAAAACCGATGTCCACAGAGGGGCAGAATTCATTCTTTGCGATCCTCTGTGGACTCTGCGGTGAATCTCTCCGCGCTCACGCCGCCCGGTTCACCGCGCTGAGCACGGCTTTGATCGAGGCGAGTTCGATGTTGGTGTCGGTGCCAGCGCCCCACACGGTCTTGCCGGTGGCGGTTTTGATCTGGATGAAGGAGAGTGCAGCCGCTTCGGTGCCGCTGCTGAGGCTCTGCTCACGATAGGTGCTGACCTCGAAGGCGGGTGCGCCGGCGTCTTTGATCAGCGCATCCACAAAGGCGGCGATGGGACCGTTGCCCTGGCCGGTGATGCCGCGTTCCTTACCGTTGATGACGAGACTGCAACGGCAGGTGAAAACGCCTTCCACGCCGTCGGCATGAAAATGATGAAGCGAGAAGGGCCTCTCGCGTTCGATGTATTCCTTCCAAAACATCTGCTTCAACTCCGTGCCGCTGACTTCGCGGCCGAGGGAATCGACGATATCATTCGCGATGGGACCAAACTCGCGCTGCATGTCCTTGGGCAATTCGATGCCGAATTCGCTTTCGAGCAGATAGGCGACGCCGCCTTTGCCGCTTTGCGAATTCACGCGGATCACCTCGTGGTATTCACGGCCGATGTCATTCGGGTCGATGGTAAGGTAGGGCACGTCCCAGACAACTGGGACTGGGACGGCAGCTAGCGATTGCGTCATTGCGCTGAGGTTGCCAAAACGACTTTTATCTTGCTCGTAGCCGGTGAGGCCTTTCTTGATGGCATCCTGATGGCTGCCACTGAAGGCGGTGAAGACGAGTTCGCCCGCGTAAGGCTGGCGCGGCGGCACCGTCATGCCGGTGGTGCGCTCATACATCTGGATCAGGCTATTCATGTCGCTGAAGTCGAGCTTCGGATTCAGGCCGTGCATGTAGAGGTTCATGGCGACCTGCACGATGTCGAGATTGCCGGTGCGCTCACCGTTGCCAAACAGCGTACCTTCGACGCGATCCGCGCCTGCCAGCAAACCCAGCTCCGTGGCGGCGGTGCCGGTGCCGCGGTCATTGTGCGTATGCAGGCTGATGATGAGGCTCTCGCGGTTTTTGATGTTCGTGCAGATCCACTCGATCTGATCGGCATAGACGTTGGGCATGGCCACCTCGACGGTGTCAGGCAGGTTCAGGATCATCTTCTGCTGAGGCGTGGGCTGCCACACGTCCATGACGGCTTCGCTGATTTCCTTGGCGAACTCAACCTCCGTGGCGCTGAAGCTCTCCGGTGAGTATTGCAGCGTGACCTGCGTGCCACTTTCAGTGAGGCGATGCAGGCGGTCTTTGATCATTTGCGCGCCTTTGACGGCCACGGCGATGATTTCCTCCTTCGACTTGCCGAACACATACTTCCGCTGCGCAGGCGAAGTGGAGTTGTACATGTGGATGATGACCTTTTTGGCCCCAATGAGGCTTTGGACAGTCTTTTCGATCAAATCCTCTCGCGCCTGCACGAGGCACTGGATCGTCACATCGTCGGGGATGCGGTTTTCCTCGATCAGGCGGCGGTTGAAGCTGAACTCGGTGTTTGACGCCGAGGGAAAGCCAACTTCGATCTCCTTGAAGCCGCATTTCACCAGCGCATCGAACATGTCGAGCTTTTGCGAGACATTCATCGGCACGGCGAGCGCCTGATTGCCATCGCGGAGGTCCACGGAGCACCAGATGGGCGCTTGCGTGATGGTTTGAGAGGGCCAGCGGCGATTCGGCAACGAGACGGGATCGAAGCGCTGGTATTTGACGGAAGGGTTCTTTAACATGACGGGACAGATTGAGACAAGATGGACAGCGGGGCAGGATTGGATCCTGAGACAGAGGAAAGCTGCGACGTGGCAGCGCTGGGCATGACGAGGAAACGCGGGCCGCCTACCCTCGAGTAAGTCGAAGGGAAAGGAGCAGCAGAGCCTGGGCGAGCGTGGTCATCACGTATGGCGCGGATGCTAGGAGGACTTGGGCGCTTGTCCAGTGGGCTTTTGACTGCTAGCTCATCCAGTCCCAAGCGTTTGTTTCACTGTGTCCATGTCTGATCCTCGTCCAGCGCCCTGGTTGCGCTTCCTCGTTTTCATCCTCGTTAGCGCCCTGGTCGGTGCTGGCGTGTTCTTTTTTCTCAAAACGCAAGAAGCCGCGAAAGCTCAGCCCGTGGCGGCTGCCAAGAGCAAAGGTGCCCAAAGCGTAACGATCGCTAAGGTGACAAAATCCGACTACTCGCTGGACTTGATGGCGGTGGGTACCGTGGCCGCAGATGAATCGATCGACCTCAGTGCCAATGTGACCGAAGTGGTGACAGCTCTGCATTTCGACGATGGTCAGCAGGTAAAAAAAGGTACGCTGCTGGTGGAATTAAGCGCAGCGGAGGAAGAGGCCGCGCTCTCCGCAGCCAAGTCCCAATTGGCAGAACACGAGCGAGAAATCACGCGACTACAGAACCTCGTGAAGGATGGAGCAGCCCCAGAAGCACGGCTGGAAGAGCGGCGCACGCTGGCGGATGTGGCCAAACAAAACATTCTGGAAGCCGAAGCGAGGCTGGCTGACCGGCACATCGCCGCGCCTTTTGATGGCTGGCTGGGGCTACGGCGCATCAGCGTCGGTGCGCTAGTCTCCCCTGGCACGGTGATCGTGTCGCTGGACAAGATCGATCGGGTGAAAATCGACTTCAGTGTGCCCGAGACCTACCTGGGCCTGGTGAAGCCGGGGGCAATCTTGGAGGCACGCACGGAAGGTACCGACGAGAAGATCTTCCAAGGCACATTGACGCAGCTGGACTCGCGCATTGATCCCGTGACTCGTGCGGTGGCCGCACGTGCCGTGATCGAGAACAAGGACATGCTGCTGAAACCCGGCATGTTGGTGATGGCCACGCTGCATGTGGAGCCACGACTTTCTTTCTCCATCCCAGAGAGGGCGCTAGTGCCGCTTGGATCAAAGAGTTACGTCTTCACCATCGCCGAAGGCAAGGCCAAGCGAGTGGAGATCACGCCTGGACGGCGCAAGCCTGGCTACATCGAAGTGCTGAAAGGCCTGGAGGAAAACCAGACACTCGTCGCGGACGGGCTGGTGGGCCTGCAAGATGGCATGGCCGTGAGCATCGCGGGTGAGTTCGATGGACCTGTGAAAGCTTTTGACCCGGAATCACTACGCAGTGAAAACCGCGCTTCAGCAACGCCTTGAAGTGACTTTGTCATTTCCAAAGCAACCCGATCCTTTCATCCTCGTGCCATGACCGTTTCCAAGCTTCTCCTTCCTTCCCTAACCTTAGGTTTTCTCGTTCTTGCCAACCCCTCAGCTCTCGGTGTCGATGACTACAAGCTAGGACAGCTTTCCCAAGAAAATCCAGCCGTGCCGAAGGGCAAGGTGATCCAGATGCCCGTGCATGAATCCAAGATCTTCCCAGGCACAAAGCGCGACTGGTGGATCTATGTGCCTGCGCAATACAGCGCTGGCAAACCGGCGAACCTGATGGTTTTCCAAGATGGGCATGACTACGTGGGACTGAAGGGGGCATGGCGTGTGCCGACAGTGTTTGATAACCTGATCGCCAGCGGCGACATGAAGCCGACGATCGCGGTCTTCATCACTCCAGGTCACATCGGGGATAGCAAGCCACCGAGCCCGTGGAAAAACAACAACCGTGGCAAAGAATACAACACGCTGGGGGACAGCTATGCGCGCTTCTTGCTGACGGAAATCCTGCCGCTGGTGGAAAAAGATTACAAGCTCACGAGCGACCCGGAAGGCTGGGGCATCGGTGGTGCTAGCAGCGGTGCCATCTGCGCGTTCACCGTGGCCTGGGAGCGGCCAGACAAGTTCCGCAAGGTCTTCTCCACCATCGGCAGTTATGTCGATCTGGCAGGCGGACATGTGTATCCCAGCCTGATCCGCATCACCGAGCGCAAGCCGCTGCGTGTGTATCTTCAGGATGGCAGCAGCGACCTGGACAATCCCTACGGCAACTGGCCCATCGCGAATCGGCAGATGGCGGCTGCGCTGGCCTTCATGAAGTATGATTTCACCTTTGTTTACGGCGACGGTGCGCATAACTCCAAGCATGGTGCGAGTGTGTTCCCGGAAGCCATGAAGTGGCTTTGGCGCTGAAGCATCAGCTGAAAGTTCTGAGACTTAAAGATGCGCGAAGAGCCACTTTGAACTAGCAGCCTTGCTGTGAGCAGAGCAGCTTGTCTCATGGTTTGCCTGCATTTGCCCGATGACACCGCTTTGCACCCAAAGCTAGACGCTTGGGCAGCCGTCCCGCTCAGCACGCCGGCCTTCTTGAGCGCAGGCGATGCCAGCCCGCCGAACGCGCACGGCTTCATCGAGGATCGCCATGTGGTGGTGCTCGGCTACGGTGATGTTGTCTATGCGCGTGCCTGCCGCGCCTTGGATGCTTGGCAGATGTTCCCAGCCTGGGCACGGGTGCTGCACGATGGCAGGACCACGCAGCAAATGGGTCAAGTCGTGGCCATGATCGTGCGCATCCTTGGCCTTTGGTGGATCAATCCCTGCCGAGTGGTGACGCGCCGCGATGGCGAGGCTAGCCATGGTTTCATTTACGGCACACTGCCCGATCATGCGGAGTGCGGGGAAGAGTTGTTTCAGATCCAAAAGCATGCCGATGGCCGTGTCGAGTATGTCATCCATGCCTTTTCCCACCCGCAGCATCCCTGCGCTTGGCTTGGCTTTCCCCTGGCGCGCTGGTGGCAGTGTCGATTCGTTCGTGATTCCCAACAAGCGATGAAGGAGGTTTGCTCATGAATTTCCCGCAGGCAAAAAGCACCGCCAGTCAGCTTTGCAGCCTCTCATGGGACTCCGCATGGCTCCCTAAATGCCTTTGGCTTTTGCCTGCTGGGCTTGCTGGCCCGGAGCTTTCTGAAAAACAGGGAAGCTCACGCACGCTAAGATTTTCACGAAACCTTTTCAAGATCACACAAAATGCTTGCGGCCTCGAAGCACCCCGTTACCATGTCGGCCCGTTTCCGAACGGGACGACGTTCCTGAGTAGCTCAGCGGTAGAGCGGGTGGCTGTTAACCACTAGGTCGTAGGTTCGAACCCTACCTCAGGAGCCACTTACGGCAGAGTAGCTCAGGGGTAGAGCAGAGGACTCATAAGCCTTTGGTCGGGAGTTCAAATCTCCCCTCTGCCACCAAAGTGTCACGATACACTTCGGTGGAAAACAAATCATCTATGGCTCAAGCTGTGATTCTCTGGTCACGCTTCCTCTCCTGGGATCAACCGACTTCCGCTTCATAGAGCGAGGCGATGCCCAGGGAGAGCCGATGCGTGGTGACTCGGTGGTAGCCACATTCCTGCATCAAAGCCTCCATCTGCTTGCCAGAGGGAAAGCGCTCAATCGAACTGCAAAGGTACTCATAGGCTGCCCGTTCGCTGGTGATCCAGCCTGCGACTCGAGGCATGATGCGCTTCAAGTAGAACAAATAGGCCGGTCGGATGAGCGGCAGTGTTGGCAAAGAAAAATCCAACACAAAGAGGCGCCCGCCTGGCTTCAGGACTCGGCGCATTTCCTTCAGCGCCTCGGGCCACGAGGCCATGTTTCGCAGGCCAAAGGCGACCGTCAGCACGTCAAAGCTACCATCATGAAATGGCAAATTCATGCCATCGGCAGCGATCAAGGCCTCCAGCTTTCGCCGCTGGGCCTCTCGCATCATGGGCACCGAAAAATCTGCGCCCAAAACTTGGGCGTCAGGGCAAGCCTTTTGCAACACTTCAGCCAGATCACCACTGCCCGTGGCAAGGTCCAGAATCTTCTGGGGGCGGCACGCGGCGACGAGGCAAGCTGTTTTTTTCCGCCAAAGCACATCAATGCCAAGACTGAGCACATGATTGGCCAAGACATAACGTCTGGCGATCCCTGCGAAGGCTTGTCTGACGAATCCGGGATCTTGCATAGTCAAAAACATCCCCGTCTCAGGGATGGTGCGCTTGAGAGGACTCGAACCTCCACGATGTTACTCACTAGAACCTGAATATTGGCGAAATCATCTGATTTTCAGTAAATTACGGGAGATATTGGGCAATTTTGGGTCAATGTTTGGAGTGGACTAGCTATGAGTGCAATTGCATGATATTTGGCTACTTCGCAAGCCTCAACTCAGGCTGAAGTGTTCAGAAAAGGATACCCCTGCCTAAATCTCCTGCATGAGGCCATGGCCTATGAGTGCAAAATCATGAATTCCCATTAACGACCCAAACCGCTAAAATGCTTTTTCAGGTCAGAATGGTTGGCGTCATGAGCCTAAGCGAGCAGCTTCTGCCACTCCTGAATTTGTTGGCCTTTCGAAATCATAATATGCTGCGATAGCCTGGAGGGAGAGGTTGTGTATGATTTAGGCTTTTTGACTCTCTTGTCGTTTTGCAGATGGTTTAGGCACCTTTTCTCTATGTTTTTTATGCCAGTCCCTCTTTGTTCTTCCCTCGCCGGCCTCATCCGAGTTGTGAGTTTTCTGTCTATTTTCTCAATGGCTGTTCTTTCCGATGCGGCCCCCTCCTTGAGCAACCTGACTGTGGCACAACGCCCTGGAAGTAGGCTCGTGGATCTCACCTACAATCTCTCAGCGCCAGGCTTGAGTTCTGTGACCATCAAATTGGAGATTTCTAGTGATGGAGGTGCCACATGGAATGTGCCAGCCGTGACCGCAGTTGGTTCAGTAGGTAAAAATGTTGTGCCTGGCAACGACAAGGCCATTGTTTGGGATGCAGCAACCGATTGGCCAGGGCAAATCAATGAGCAGATGCAGTTTAGACTAACTGTAGATGAAGGATTTGCACTTATACCAGGCGGTACTTTTACGATGGGTAGAACTAGTGGTGACACAGACACCAATTCACCACCAGTTTCGGTTTACGTTAGCCCTTTCTACATGGCCAAATATGAGGTAACGAAAACCTTGTGGGATGAAGTTCGGAATTGGGGACTAGCAAACGGTTACACAGATCTTCCCAATGCCAGTGCTAAAGGAGCTGAACATCCAGTGCATAGTATCTCCTGGTATGCAGTTTTGAAGTGGTGCAATGCACGTAGTCAGAAGGAAGGCCACACGCCATGCTATGCCTTGTTTGGCTCAACCTATAAGACCGGTGACAGTGATACAGTAACTTGTTATTGGAATGCCTCTGGTTACAGACTACCAACTGAAGCAGAATGGGAAAAAGCAGCACGCGGTGGAGTTAGTGGGCAGAGATTCCCTTGGGGAGATACAATTACTCACAGTCGAGCTAATTATTCTAGTGATGCCAGCAAAACCTACGATTTGAGCACGACAAGAGGCTATCATCCCAGTTTTGTGACTGGTAGCTCTCCATATACAGCACCTGTTGGAAGTTTTGCTGCGAACGGCTATGGTTTGCATGACATGGTAGGAAACGTCTGGGACTATTGCTGGGACTGGTATTCAGAATCATACTATGTGAACGATGCTAGCGACCCACGTGGACCCGCATCAGGAATCTATCGTGTAGGCCGAGGCGGTGGTTGGGGCTATGATGCAGGCTACTGCCGAACCTCCGACCGTGTTTACGGGACTCCGAGTATTTCTAATGACGATAATCTGGGCTTCAGACCTGCTAGGCTACAACCTCCAGCTGTTGCCGCTTCCACTTCGTTGACAATCAATACAACCACTCTTCCTGTTTTAACCCTCAATCCTGAAGGCCAAGCCTCTGTTAATCCCAACGCCAGCGTCACGTTCACAGCGACCTATGTTTCTGGTTTACAGCCCTTCACCTATCGCTGGCGCAGAAATGGCACCACCATCAGCGGAGCCACAGGAAGCAGCTACTCCATCGCCAAAGCGCAGAATAGCCACGAAGGCAGCTATGATTGTGTCATCACCAACTCCTACGGGAGCTTCACGACAACGGCGAGTGTACTTTCCGTCAATGACCCTGTGGTGATCTTGACACCTCCTCTAACTCAGGCTGCCAATGTGGGTCAGGAAGTGACCTTGAATGTGAATGTCACAGGCACTCAGCCTATCGAGTATCAATGGCGCAAAAACGGCACTCCCATTCCCGATGAGAATGCTCCTGGCTTAGTGTTGGTAGCAGATGCGAACTCGGGTGGCTTTTATGATGTGGTGGTGAGCAATCCTCTGGGCAGTGTGACCTCCCCTGCGGCGACACTTACCGTTTTGGTGCCGCCAGCTATCACTGCGCATCCTTCCAACCAGAACGTGAGTGTGGGATCTTCGGCCTTTTTCAGTGTCACGGCTTCAGGCCCTGGCTTGACCTACCAATGGAGGCGAAATGGAACCAACATCACCGGTCAAACCAACGCCATGCTGATGGTCTCTAATGTGCAAAAGGCCAATGAAGGCGCTTATGATGTGCTAGTGAAGAACAGCTTTGGTGCGGCGCTCTCCAATCCTGCCTGGCTATCTCTGCCACAGCCGCTTAGCATTACAGAGTCCCCAGAGGATGTGACCGCTGCTCCCGGTGAGACCGCCTCCTTTTCCGTAACAGCCAGTGGCCAGGGGCTACTAGCCTATCAGTGGAACAAGGACGGCAAACCCATCAAAGACGCCAAATCCAGCACGCTGACCTTGCCTGTAACGGATGCAGCAGCAACCGCAGGAGCTTATACCGTCACCGTAAGCAGTGGCACCCTGAAGGTGACTTCTGCGCCAGCCTACCTCAGGGTGACAGATCCGGGCCTCCTGATTTACAAATTTACCATCACAGGCAATTCATTTTCAGGCACCCGCAGTTCTCCGATTGCTCTCACGGGGTTGCTGATCGTGGACCGCCTGAATCAGCGGGGGGGAATCATCAGCTATGGCAAGAATGGCAGACTGGACACCTTCCAAGCAGAATTGGATGAAGGATTGCGCACGCATTCAACAGGCCCCATCACCAACAGCCAAACCGTGGTGAGCAAAGTGGTGAAGACCGGAGATGCCCCTCAGGAAGAAGTAGCGAGTCTTTGGCTGCGAGGCACGGATGGAGCCGTGACCTTCTCAGCAACCGACAAGACCATGGCTCCAAGAACCTTGGCTGGTTTTCAAACAGAGCTTACCCTAGAGGGGGGAACCGATGTGCAGTCCCTGAGCATCAATGCCACCTTGGACAATGCAGCCTCCCTTCAAGCTCGTCAGGCAGGAGAAACGGTGGAGCAAACGCTGAATCGACTCTCTGCTGGACTGCAACAACGAGGCTTCATTCGGGAGTGATTAGGAACTAACGATTTTTCACCCCACAAAACCCGAGCTTTCGCCACTTAGTTTCCCACAAGCCGCCTGAACATTACTGGCTCTTGTCCAACTTTGAGGGGAGCACTACATAGAATACAAAGAAAGTTTACCTTCATTAATTGGCCTTCTAAAATAATAAGAAGGAGACGACCAAACCAATGCCTCAAAAGCGCGACCTCAAATACGCAAAGAAAGTTTTTCGGGGTGCTAAGCTGACACTCGAAGCAAGTGCGTACATGGGAAATAAACATTTGATGCCCTACACATGCATGCGGTGCGGTCATAGAGGGGAATCAAAGCTAAACACCATTCAACAGGGTCGAGGGTGTCCGGTCTGCGGTCGTGCTAGTGCAGCAAAAAAGCAATTAATGAAAATTAAAAATATAAGGGATGCATTTAAGAGCGTGGGGCTCTCACTTAAACACAATGGTTTGTATGGCGGGTCATCTCAGCCGCTTTCTTATAAGTGCGATAAATGCAAATATTCCGGAATGATTTCATATGGTAAAGTTAGACAAGGTAGAGGGTGTAAAGCATGTGGAATTAAAAGAAGGGGTCAGGGAAACAGGCTAAAACCATCTCTAATTGTGGAACGACTAAAGAGGCGCGCGCTCAAATTAGTAGATACTGTCGAACCTAATGCGGTCGGCTCGACAGTTGTAGAAGTAAAGTGTGAAACGTGCAAAAGCGTGTTTGCAGAGAAATTTTCGCGTCTTCAAGTCTACAAACACCCATGCCCAATTTGTCGGCAGGCTAAAAAGATCGAGCACTCAAAAAAGTTAATGCCCGATCTCAACAATGTTAGGAAAGTCTTTGCGGGCGTTGGACTTCAACTACTTGCTACAAGTTATAATGGCTCTCAAAAGCCACTGGCATATCGGTGCAAACGCTGTGGCTTTGAAGCCACTAAAACTTTTACAGAGGCCTCCTGTAAAAAGTCAGGATGCTTAATGTGCGGAAGAAAAACATCTGCATTAAAAAGATCAATCGACGTGTCCAAAATGATTCAGATGGCGAAAAGCCTCGGTGTCTCTACCATCGAGAATCCAAAGTCTATGGATGATAAGATAAGGGTGTGCTTTGTCTCCTGTGGCCATGAACAAAAAAAATCAATCAGTGCCCTAAAGTATGGAAGTGGATGCAGCATATGTTCGAAGAAGCAAGTGAAGACCCTGAATCACTATCAGGATGTCGCTAGGGCAAACGGTGGGCAAATAATTGAAATTGCCAGAAATTCAAGAAGTAAGGCGAAATGGAAGTGTTCTATCGGCCATGAATTTCGCAGGCCGCTCTCAAGTATTATCTCGTCCGGAGGTTTTTGCCCTCAATGTAGCGCACGACGCTCAGAACAAGTAACTAAATCCTTAGCCCAGGCCTTGTTTGGGAGACCATTTGACTCAATTCGCTTAAGGGGATCAAAAGGACTGGGCGGCCGGCCTTTGCAGCTTGATCTTTTCAACGGAGAATTGAAACTGGCCATCGAACATCATGGCAGGCAACACTTAGCGCCAGTTGAATTCTTTGGTGGTAAGGTAAGATTCAAGCAGCAGCAAAAGCATGATCAAATGAGACGAGATGCATGTGCAGCGGCTGGAATACGATTGATTGAAATAATTCAGATAGGAGAGGTCACCTCGTTGGAAGACGCCCGTAGCCAAATAGCAAAGGCTTGCGATGAATTTGGCATAAAACTTCCACCTCATTTTTGGAAAATTGACGTAAACAATCTTTCTCTAAAGAGTGCTCCGAATGAATATTGGGGGAAAGTATTAAGTGTGGCATCTGAGAGAGGATTTACTCCAAAGGGTGACTCATATGTGAGCGCAATAACGCGTACTTCTTGGGTGTGCGTAAAAGGCCATACATTTCAAATGAGGCCAAGGGACATACTTTACAGGCGAACAAAGCACTGCCCAATATGCTACAAAATTAACAATTACTGTCCTGTACTTCTATCGAACTCTAAGGCATTTGAGAATGAGGCCGAGGCTGCGCGCCACCTTGGCGTATCTAAAGCAGCAGTAAATAGAGCTGTAAGAGATGGATCGCGTGTGGGCTCCTTACAGGCTAAGAGGATTAGCTATGACGAGTATCTCGCAAGAAATAAGTAGGCATCTTATGAATTAATCCAATCTAAACACCTAAATTCCGCAATAAGCTAGGGTCTTGTGTTGTGAAAATTTGAAGTGTCGTTGCTGCTGTCAGGACTCTGATCGTTGCAGTCTCTTCAGCCATCCCTGAATGCGGTCTCAGTTCTGAGGCTTTCGTGTTCCTGGTGGGCCGCATTAACCCCAGCAGCAAGGGCCATACTCATGCAGCATTACCTTGCCGCGTTGGCCGCCACCAGCAAAACTGGTCCATAAAGAGTGACAGGAAAAGGCAACCTCAAACTCGAAGACCATGATCAAACAGAAGAGACACAAGCCCGAATAAATTATCCTGCTTTTGCGGGAGTGTGAGACGAGCCAACTTAGCCAGGAGCAGTTTTTGGCAACGAAAGCAGGTCCTGATTGCAAGGCTATGTCTTACGCTCCAAAAGCCGATTGACAGGACCTGCATATCCACTCAGAATTCGGCCAGATCTTCTCACTTTGCCTGGACGATAGACTGGATGAGTGCCACAACGATCATGAGCTTTATTTGGATATACTTTGAATTTACCATTGAACACTCAGTATAAATCAAGACGTTCGTTGGTGTTTTATCGAATATAGAAATCTAGCGCGAGTAGATTCAGAAAAAAGTTTTGTCTTGCCTACAAATCCCTCATCGGTGTAGATATACAATATATGATTCGTCATGGCATTCTAGCAATATTCGCAGTCACCCTCGTAGGTTGTACAGCGAAAGAAGCGTTCAGGAACTCTGGACTAACGCATGGTCAAGTGCAGATGAGTCTGAAAAGAGGTGTGACCACGCAGACTCAGGTTGTGGAGACATTCGGAGCCCCAAATATCACATCCCTTGATTCCAAAGGCTGCGAGGTGTGGACCTATCAGCGACACGCTTCTAAAACCCAAGGCTCAAATTCTTATGCTACCCTTGGTCTGATTGGCGGATCGGCAGATGGTTTTGAGCAGTCTTCTAGGTCCATGACCCTGATCATCAAGTTCAATGAGCACAAAACTGTTACTGATTTTAGCAGTCAATATTCCAGCTTCTAAATTATGAAAATCGCACTCTTCCGCACTTGTATTTATTTCTCTCTGGCCGCAGCTATCACGACGACTTTTACAAGTTGTGTGTCAGGAGGCTCGAAAAAGTCTGGCCTAGAACTACAAGCTTTTCAGAAAAAAGATTTTGAATGCGAAAAAAAAGTCGCCTTCGCCTCAACTATTTCTGTCTTTCAAGATTTGGGATATATCATCAAATCAGCTGATCTCGAAACTGGTTTAATTTCTGCTTCAAGCCCGACTAAAAACCTACATTTTTATGGTAGTTATATGTCCAACACTGAAGCAAGTGCATTCATTGAGGAGTTGGTTCCCAAGAAAAGTTCTATACGCCTCAATTTTGTGAAAGTGAACGAAAGCTCCTCTGGCTATGGAATGAAATCAAAGTATGATAGTCCTATCGAGACAGCTGATGCCTACGAAAATGCATTTGGAAAGATTCGCGAGGCAATCTTCATTAGAACAAACAGCAGGTAATACATTATAATTCAGAGAGACTTATTAACCTAACTTGTTTGTTAATCTCTCACTTAGGCAATATAAACAGAACCCATAAAAGTTGAGGATTTCAGTATCATACGATTTGTAGCAGACAGCTCTTGAACTGAGGTAGATGGGATTGAGTAAACATTTATTTTGATAGCGTTTTACTGTCATTGAAGAAACGCCTAGCTTTTTGGCAACAAGTTGTCGTGACAGTAGGGCAGAGTTTGGATTTTGAACGTCGATGGTGCGTTTGTGGTTTGTTTTCATTTTTGGTAAAGTTTTGACGGATGTGCGTGAGGGATGATTTAAATTTTGGATTTGCTAACTTTTCTGGGAAGCCTTTCAGAGCGGAAATGGTCTGAAATTTCTACGAGTCAGAATCTGGGAATCGCCGGCCTCATGGACGGATGCCTGATCAATGACAGTTTGTGAAAATTTGGGTGAGGGGCTCGATTTATACAAAAGAGCCGACTCACCCATTTTTTGGTTAGGCTGCCATAAGGAGACTCTGATCTTTAAGATGTAGATTTTCAGGAAGCTTTTGTTTGGCGTTTCCTGGGCATTTTAACGCATCTGAATGCATTTCCGCTGTAGTGACACTCGGGAGAGGTTCGGACGCGAGGTTTTTGGCTTTAGTGCGCGTGAAGACCCCGTGAGCCTCTGCAACCTCATTCATGACTTTAACAACAGTTTCTTTATGACTCTGTTGGCAAAGCAGAGCGTCATAAACATAAAGGACATAGATTCCCTTCTCATTGAGTCGCCTAATGGCTTCCGTCATGATTTCTACCTCTTTGGTGAACATTCGCTTTGAGGTCGTTTTGTAGCCATGTTTCCTCTTCTCATCGACCAGAGCTTTCATCATTTCGCGCTCTGTTTCCCGATAGTAGTTCCAAAGATCTGGATAAAATAATTCCATATCAAAAACCTCCATATTGAAGAAAGAGAGGTGCTGATTCTTGAACTGAGCAATTGGCTTTTCCTTTTTGTTTTGATTGAGCATCACCTCTTTCATTTGCTCTGCCACTTCTTCATGTTTCAGAAATTGACCCTTTCCTCCATACAGAGTCATTATGATATTTGGATGCAGAGCCGTGAAATCACATTCAGTGAGGAATTCACCATTAATCTTGAAAAGTCCTCTGATCCAAGATGGCATGAGAGTGATGCTATCAGTGATTCGACCACCAGCATATTTGCTTTGAATACTGGGAATGCGCAGATGCAGTCTGGTAAGATTTTTGAAGATCGTTAAATGATCTTCGAGAAAGTCAATTTGCTTTAACTCTTTTGGAGTTCCGAACTGATATTTTGGTTTTTTGTTCTGATAAACAAGCTTTTTGCCTTTTTTGGTTCTGAAATTGGGATCTTTGCACTTGGCTTTACCAATCTTTTCAAGGTCTTTCAGACTGGGCAATTCGAGGGATTGATACACTGCCAGCAGGTTTGCTATAATGGGGTGACTCTTATAGCGCTTTAACCAAGATACCATGTTTCGACAGTAGGCCTTTTTAACAACACTTGTTTTGAAGGTGTATTTTAACAGCTTACCCTTCTGGTAACATGGTGTGAAGCTGTAGAGGTAACTGTGGTGGTTTGCACTGTAGTTCTCTCTGTTGATGAATGCTCCTTTTAAAGGGGTTCCTTTCTGACAGGCCTCCACGACCTTCTTATAAGGAGCTGGTGCCAAGAGATTAGTGAGCAATTTTGAAGAGAGCGAGCAGCCTTTGGTTTTCTTTTCTTCTTTTTCTTCTTTTTGCTCTTCATCTGATCTGTGATGAATGTATGAGCAGAACAAGAGAACGAACTCTCTGGCAGCTTCAACGCTGGGATGGATCGCAAGAAGATCGTTTTTATCCATGTGATTTACAGCTGCCTTCAGCTTGGATGGAATCAGGACTGAAGGTTTTTCCAAATCAATCCTGAGGGACTTCAGAAGAATATTTTTTATTTCATTTTTAGTGTATTTGTTGGTCATAAGACTAGGCTTTAGTTTAAGCCTAAAACCAACAATGTCAAGCTTGACTTAAGTAAAAATACTATAAAATAGATTTTTCGGTTTTGGCTTGGGAAGAGCATAGCCTTCAAAGAGGCGTCCTGAAAAGAGACACCCTCTTGGGAGCCTTAAAGGAAGGAGTTCGAATACTTCGAATACTTCGAATACTTTTAAACAAAGCGTTTTTTAATCTGGGACGGAGGATTCCGTTTAGATTAGGATTTTGTGACCTGAAGGGTAGATAGGATGGTGCTAGGTTTGGAAAGGGCAAAGAGAGAGAAGAGGAAGAAAGAACAGAGATCATATATGTTCTTGTAAATAAACCCTCGTTTCGGCTTGTTTTAATCAATCCAAAACCCTCATTATGAGGTGTTTATAAATTTATTTTCATTGCCTGAACCCGATTAAAATATTTCAACCGTACGTGAACAAAAATGCAAGTTAGCGCTAGCACTAGGTTTGGCGCTAAAGGCTCTCAGGATCTTCAGTCGTTTGTATGATCAACCCATGCTGACAAAGGCAAATGATATCATAGATGATTCACTGTGAGTCATCTATGAGCTATTGGATGTCTTTGGGCCAGTATTCAGTCAGAAAAAACACTCTAAATTAGTTACACTCAAATATTCATAAAACATTGAACGCCAATGATTCGCATATCGCATATGCTATATTTCCGTTACTATTTGCCCACTTTTCTTCAACTCCTGGGAAGACTGTTACACGCTGTAGAAAACACAGCCTAGCGTGGGTAAACTCCATTGGATAGCACTGGCTAGAGTTATGAAGCCACGCATTGACTCTACGCAATGATTATATATGGCCCATTTGCATCCCTCATCATGCAATTCGTGTGTGTTCATTTATCTTACGAGAGCTACAGAGGCATTTTGAATCGAGACGCATGAGAAGCGCGGAATCAAAGTTCCATCGAACAGATGATATAAGTAAAAGCCCTCAGCCCATACGTCTTGCCCGATCTGAAAACGGACCACTCAGGTAGTGAGCCATTGTTACCGCAGTCCCGGTATGGCCAAGAGCCTTGGATGCAGCTTTAATAGCCTCAAATTGAATAAGCATGGCCTCTTGGGTTAAAGTGGCAACCTGATCCGCAAAAAGTCCTCTAAGGCGATGTAGAGGCTTGGGAGCCGCGCCTGTGAACGGCTTCAGCCACTTTTGAACTACCCTCTGCATCCAATAAGACCGGCACATTCCGTTAGGCGTTTGAACAACCCTCCCCTTCTTTTCTCTCTTCCTTCTGAGTAGAGCCTCGCCAAATTCTTCATCAAGGACAAGGACTTTATACCTTTGCCCTGTTTTGCTGAGAAAGCCCTGTTCGGGACGGTCCCGCAATTCTACGTAAACACCACTTCCTTCCGCAATGATCCAGTCATCGGTTATTGCATTGATTTCCGATCGTCTCAATCCCGCAAAACGAGCGAGTCCTGTAGCGAAATACATTGGCCCTTCTGGCAACGCCTTAATGGCTTCAATGAGCTTTTTATCGTCTGCTTCAGGGCGCGGCAACTTCATCTCAGGAAGCCACTGAATGACCGTAGCATTTTCTGGAATCTCGACTCCCTCTTCCAAATACGAAGGCCTAAGTTTTGGCGCAAAGATGCTTGCTGCACAACGAATGGCGCTATTGATCGAAGCATTTTCAGGACGGCGTTTCCAAAAGTCCAACTTTCCGCCAAGACGTTTTGTGAAATAGGCGTTCCACAATTTTGGACCAATTTCGGTGTGAGGCACTTGCGAAAGCTCTTTCCCAAAGACGACACGGCAAATGCTTCTTAAACGGCAGATATTAACGGCCTCGGTATCCACTCCAGCGTTTTTGGGCATCGCTTTGTACAGCTCCACTACCTGTTCCAAGGACACCATCTTTCCCTTGAATCGGGGAGGAGCACCTTTGCCATCCAGCAGCTTTAACGCTTCTGCTTTCGCATCTGCTAAATTTTCAGCGGCAAAGAATGCATCCACCGCCCTTCCTCTGGCTCTTGATCTCAAACGCCAGCCGTTTTGATGCGGCATGAGCTTATACCGCTTGCCGCTGTGAAAGATGGTTTGGTTCTCCCGCCGCTTGCGAATAACTTTTTGGGTCAAAATAGGGTCAATCTCGGCATCTTTGTGGGCAGTTTTAGGTGGCATGGTGAGCTTCGTTTGCGAAGATCTTGCCAATTCATCAGATTCGTCGAATTCGCATAACCCCATGGAGATCAGGCTTTTAAGTTAGCCTGAATCCCCAATTAGTTGGGGATGGTGCGCTTGAGAGGACTCGAACCTCCACGATGTTACTCACTAGAACCTGAATCTAGCGCGTCTACCAATTCCGCCACAAGCGCACGGATTTGAACGGGCCGCGATAGTGGGCTGGCTCCAGGACTTCTCAACTGAAAAGTTGAAATACTTCTGCGAACACCTTCCTGCCAATCAACTCGGGAAACAGAGATGAATCCAGAGTTGCACAAGGGCCGGGTCGTGATGAAGTCGGGCCACGCTTTCACCAATGGACTGGGCTCACCCGAAACTGCTCCTGCTCGCCCTGCCAGCCTTTGCGCTGCTTTTCTGGGCGGAGTCCAAGTCTACGCATCCCATGCAAGGGCTGCGAAAGCGGCTGCTGCTCATCGTCAGGGCCTGTGCGGTGCTGCTTGTTCTGCTGGCTTTGGCAGGGCCTGCGCGAGTGACGCACACGGGAGAAAAGGCCCTGGGCATCCTCGTGGATGCCAGCCAAAGCATGGGGAAAGAGGGGTTGAACAAGGCTCTGGATCTGGCGGAAGAAGCCCGAGCTCAAGCTGGCGCGGGTGTGCAAAGCTTTGTCGTGCAGTTGGGGAGCCAACCTGAACTGCTGCCAGAGGCTGATCCCCCCCAAATCCGGCAAAGCACCCAACGCTGGCAGGAACAAAATGGAGCTGATAGCCACTACGAGGCAGCGGTGGACTATGCGGCTGCCCTTTTCCCAGCAGGAACCAGCCGAGACCTGATCCTCATCGGCGATGGTCACGAGACGCGCGGCAGTCTGCTGGAGGCGGCCCGCGCGGCGGCAGTGGCAGGAGTGCGGCTGCATGCCTTGCCGGTAGCGGGACCGTTGAAGCCCGACGCCCGAGTGACTCAACTGATCCCAAGCCGAGCTCGCCTGAATGAAGGTGCCACGCTGAAACTCACGGCTCAGATCGAGGCCACGCTGTCCGCTGAGGCCACGCTCCGGCTCTATGAAAATGGCGTGCAGGTGGAGCAGCGCAGCCTGTCCCTGAAACCTGGAGAACCCCTGACGGAAACCTTTACCCGCACCCCAGCGGAGCGAAACATCTACCGCTATCGCGCTGTGCTGGAGGGCGTGCCCGGAGATAGCCTGCCCGCGAACAACAGTGCTCTGGCGCTGGTGGACGTGCGCGGCCGACTGCGACTGCTCTACCTAGAAGGTGAGGCGGTGGAGGGCCAATACCTGATGCAGGCCATGGAAAAGGAAGGGGTGCAGATGGACCTGCGCCAGCCCGGCAATATCCCGAACAGCCTGGAAGCACTGTCTGGCTACGATGGCATCGTCATCAGCGATGTGCCTGCGCATCAGCTCGGAGAGCCAACGATGAATGCCATCCGCGAGTATGTGGACAAGCTCGGGGGCGGGCTGGTCATGCTGGGCGGCCCACAGAGCTTTGGCGTGGGCGGCTATTACCGCACGCCGATCGAGGACATCCTGCCCGTGCGCCTGAAGGCACCTGACGAGGAGGAAAAACAAAGCGCGGCCGTGGCGCTCGTGATCGACCGGTCGGGCTCCATGGCAGGGGAAAAGCTAGAGATGGCCAAAAGCGCCTCCATTGCCACGGCGGAGGTGCTGGGGCGCAATGACTTCCTGGGGGTCTTCGCCTTTGATAGCGAGGCGCACGTCGTCGCCCCAATGACGCGGCTGACCTCCAGTGCGGCCGTGGCAGGTCAGATCGCTGCCCTAGCCTCGGGCGGTGGCACGAATCTCCAACCCGCATTCGAAGAAGCTCGGCAAGCCCTGCAACGGGTGAAGGCGAAGGTGAAGCACATGATCATCCTGACCGATGGCCAGACCTCAGGCAGCGGCTACGAAGGACTCGCTTCCCAATGCCGCGCCGATGGCACCACGATCTCCACCGTCGCCATCGGCGAAGGCTCCCACGTGGCGCTGCTCCAATCCATCGCCAGTGCAGGCGGAGGCCAGGCCTACAGCACGCTGGATGCAGCCGGGATCACCCGCATTTTCACCCAAGACACTCTCATGCATACCGGGCGCATGATGCGGGAGGAGCCCTTCCAACCCGTGCTGGTGGAAAAGCATCCCATGCTCGAAGGCTTTGACACCTGGGACTCTCCTGCCCTGCTCGGTTACGTGAAGACCTTGCGAAAAACCACTGCACAAGTGCCGCTGGTCACCGATTTGGGGGATCCGCTGCTGGCTCACTGGCGCTATGGCCTGGGCAAAGTCACCGCCTTCACGAGCGATGCCAAGAGCCGCTGGGGCTCCCTGTGGCTAGCTCGCTGGCCAGGCTTCAGCCGGTTTTGGTCCCAAGTGCTGCGGGAAACCGCCCGACCGCCCCAGGGGCGGCACATGGATGTTGCCGTGGTCATGCAGGGCGCTGAAGCTCTGCTGCGTGTGGATCTGCAAGAAGACGCTGGCACGAGAGCAAACGATGCCCAGGTCGAAGCTGAAGTCTTTCATGTGGCTGCCGATGCCCTGGGAGCCCCTCTGGTGCCTCTGCAAAAGCTCATGCTGGACCAAACTGGCCCCGGACTCTACGAGGGCCGCTTTTCTCCAGAAAAGCCCGGCGTCTATTTGGTGCGTGCACAAAGCGGAGCCGAGATGGTCTCAGCGGGTCTCGTCCACCAACCCAGTGCGGAAGCCAGCCTGGGCACCCTGCGCGAGCCCCTGCTGGCCGAGGCTGCACGCATCACCGGGGGAAGTGTGCTGAAAAGCCCTGCCCTCCCCGAGCTCGGCAGCAACCCCGCCACGCGGCATGTGGAGCTGTGGCCACCGCTCATTGTGGCGCTGCTGTTGCTTTTCATGATCGATGTCGGCATCCGCCGCTGGGAGCACGTACAAGCCCTTTGGCAAATGCTGCGCGAGCTCGCCCAACGCCACTGGCCTGGACGTGCCTGAGGAGGCAGGCCTTACACCCGCTCCAGCTTCAGCGGATAGGTACCACCTGAGGCGAACTGCGCCACATACAGGCTTCCCTGAGGATCGACGACGAGATCATGCGGATGCTGAAAGACCTCTTCCTGATGGCGCATCTTGCGCAGTTGCCCCTGGTCATCGTAGATCGGTGGCGTGCCGCCCAGATTGGCAAGCACACGCAGATTCGCATCCAGCACCGAGATGAACCCACGCGAGTTCCGATCGGTGGGCCAGTTGTCTGCGAGATGGGCGACAAAGTAGTGACCGTCATGCGAACGGATCTGGCGTGGATTTCCGCCTGGCAACTCCGTGCGACCAAGAGCTTGGCCATCCAGCGACAACCGCAGCAGGTGCTGCTGGTCACTCATCGCGATCAGCAAGCTTTGCGATTCACCCTCAGTCCCATCCACCATCCCACCATGCGGCCCCCAATGAGCGATGCCGCCTTCCGCCCCGCCCGAGATGCCAGCGTATCTTCCCTCCGCATCGTAACGGGTGATGTAGTCCCGCCCATAACCATCAAGCACGAAAAAGGAACCCTCCCGAGTGTGCAGCGTCCAGGACGGCTTGTATTGACTCTGCGCTTCATACTTGCCGCTCGTCTCCGGCCAGCGCCATTCCTGCAGAATTTCCCCCTCCAGCGTCGCCTTCACCACCCGATGCGTCTGCAAGCAGGTCAAAAAGAGCACCTCGCGACTGCCCTCACGCACAAGAGACAGGCCATGCGCTCCGGGAAACTGCGTCCCCCACTTGTGTACCAGCTTGCCACGGGAGTCATAAATGATCACGTGATTTGCCGTGTGGTCAGTCAGCAGAATGACATGACCTTCACGATCACACACCAGGCCATGGCCATTCTTCACAGGCGTCTTTTCGTCCAACACGCCCCAGCCTGGCACCTGTCGATAGCGGAAATCGCCCTGACCTAGCAGTGGCGCGCTCTGCGCCCGAATCCACGGTGTGGCAGTGAGGCCCAGCGCACCCACGGAAGCTTGGAGAACCTGACGACGAGAAGGGAGATTCATCCCATCATCCTGCCCCCACAGACCTGCGTCAGCAAGTCGCGGATCATGACAGGACCTTCAAGGAGCCGTGCTTGCTTCCCCGGGTGTCTTGGCCTTGATTGCCCCGTCGCTCGAACTCCATGACCCACTTTCTCACCTTCCTGGCCGGCTTCATCGTCGGTCTGGCGACATGGCTGATCTGGCTAGGTCTGCGCTTTGCCTCAGACCTGAAAGCCGCGCGCGAGGCGCTGTCCCATTACCACGATGGTGGCACGCATCCCTGCGATCGAGCGGCTAACCAAGTCGTGGATGACTGCAAAAACCGGCTGCGCTGGCAAAAGACGCTGAACCCGGAATGGCTGCCCCCGCTGGTGGAGGAAGTGCCACGGCTGGTGCGGGAAATCGCCGCCGTGTATTTCCCCAATCACCCGGATCCCTTGCTCGCTCCAGGACTGGGACAATTTTCCCGCGCGGTACATTTGGCTGCCCTGGATGTGGCCGATTTTCTCCAGACCCGTAGCATCGGCCGACTGGTGGATGTGAGCGCCAGTACCGCCCTAAAGACCTGGGAAATGACGCACAAGTTCGCTAGCCATGAAACCGTGCAGTCGATGGGCAAATGGTACAAGCGACTGCTGCCAGTCTGGCAGGTGCTGAAAATCAAATCCCCCGTGACATGGGCAGGCGTCGCAGTCTCCAATGTCGCGGCACGCACCTTGCAGCCAGCCATCATCGACATCATCGCACGACGTGCCATCGAGCTCTATGGTGGTCATCTGCACCGCTCGCCCTCTGCACAGGCGGTGGATTGACACAAGAGCTCCGCCATGCCACAAAGCGCGCCTTTGAAACAGGAATGAAATACCTCACGGTCATTCGTCATGCCAAATCTAGCTGGGACCAGCCCGGCTTGGCCGACCATGACCGTGCCCTGAACGTTCGAGGACGCAAGGCAGCGCCCGCCGTGGCGACCTTCCTACAGCGCACGTACTTCGGCGGCATCGCAGGACCACCGCTCCTTCCCTTACCGGATCGCTTCATCACCAGTACTGCCATGCGCGCCCTGACCACCGCCCAAATCATGCGCGAAGTCATCGGCCTGCCCATCGAACACCTGTGCCTCGACTCCAGGCTCTACTTAGCTGAATCAGACCGCCTGTTGCATGTAGTCCGCGATCTGGACGAAAGCTGGCAGCATGTCGTGGTCTTCGGCCACAATCCTGGGCTACATGAGTTTGCCGACCGCTTGCTCGCCCGTGCTCACGTCTCGAAAATGCCCACCTGCAGCACCGTGATCATGGCTCTGCCTGTGGAATACTGGGGGCTAGTGGAGTGGGGCACCGCGCAACTCATTGGCCACATCACCCCACGCACACTGGAGAGGCGTTTCCCTGAGCTCTATCATGGCATCTCCCGGCAGGACGAGGAGTAAGGCCCACATCCTGGGGCGTCTGATCATGCCGTATCCATTCTAGGTCACGAATCAGCCAACGCCACGCATCCAAAACCGAGGATGCTTGATTCACGCCCATTCTCATCTTTCGCTCGCTGTGATCTTGCAAAAAAAACACCACCTGTCTCCAGGTGGTGTTTCATGAAGGTTCAGCGCTAAAGCGGGTCAGGCTTAGCTATGACGTCTGCGGCGCAGGAACAGCGCCATGAGGCCAAGCATCATCAGCAACGCACGACCTGGCTCAGGCACCACCACCAGCGTTCCGTAGTTGAGGAACAGTGAGGTATCCCAGAACTGGCCAGGGGCCAAGCTAGGAAGGACAAGGTCGAAGCCAAGCTCACCCCCCGTGCGCAGACGAGGACCCGCAGAGAAGGAAGTCGTGTTCACCAAGCTACCCCAATCCATGAGGTTGAACAAATCACCGCCTGAAGGTGCATAGGCGTTGGCGTAGCTAACCTCGATACGACCGCCACTGGTGATGGTGAAGGCACCGGCGACATTGAGGTAATCGTGATTGCTGAGCGTTCCCGAAGTGCCATTCAGCGTTGTTGCAGAGCTGGTTGGAAGGGCGTCGATGAAGGTGCTAAAATCATCGCCAGAATAGCCAAGGCTATAAAGGTTGCCCGTCGCACCGCCGACCTGCAAGGACAGACGTGTGGTAGCGGTGGATGCCACGGGGCCCAGCAGCGTCAAGTTGCTGCTGGTGAACACGTGACCGATTTGGTTACCAGCGGTCTGGATGGAGGAACTGCTGTTTCCGCCAGGAGCCAGAGAGCCGATCTGCGACACGGCGCCCACATTGTGACCGACGGTCAGTGCACCCTCGATGCGGGCCGCTTCCGTAGCCGTCGCATAGGTCGCACCTGCCGTCACCACACCACCACCACTGATTCTACCATCGAAGGTGTAGCCTGCCTTGGCGGTCACATCGAATTTAGCCCCAGCACCGATGTTCAACCAAGCACTGTCATTGATGGTGGCATTCGCTGCCAGCGTCAGCGTGCCTGCACTGATCGTGGTGGCACCCAGGTAGGTGTTCGCGTTGCGCAAAGTCAGGTTCGCGGTCCCGACCTTGGTCAGGGCCACATTGTGCTGGATGACGCCAGAGTAACCAAAGTCAGTGGTCACTCCGTTGCCCACCGTCAATGTATTGATCGTGGTCGCACCGTTGGTGATGTAACCGCTCGTGCTATTGACCGTGTTCACCGAAACTGGATTGGTCAAGCGACCAACCGTCTGATTCTGACCATTGAGGTCAAGAACACCATTGGACGTAGTGGTAATGCTCGTGGTGGTCGGCAACGCATTGTCTTTACCTAACAGAAGTCGGCCACCTTGGATGCTGGTCTCGCCTTCGTAAGTGTTGTTACCGGACAAGATCACGGTGTCATAACCGACTTTCGTTAGTCCACCAACACCACTGATGACGCCCTGAACTTCCAGAATCGCACCGGAAGCGGTGTATTCGGACATGGCCATGTTATCCATGATCTGCTTGCCGTTGTCGAGACCATTCGCGCCGAGGTAATACTGCGTTCCGATGAAGGAATTGGAGTTCAGGGTGAAGGACACATTCGGATTCAGAATGCGCATCACACCGCCCCCATTTCGGGCATCATTGATGTCGTCGTTGCGCAGGAAGGCTTCAATGCCACCTCCATTGAGGGTGATGCTCGCATTCGTGCTGGGTTGGTTAGCAGCCACCTGAAGGGTTGCTTTGCCCAAATCCACACTGCCAGAGCGGGCATTGTTCACACTCCAGCGCTCAATCGAGCCTTCGTTGTAGGTGACACTTGAATTGCTGGCGGCAAAGTTTGCCACCCCCACATCAAGCACACCGTAACGATTCACGATCAAAGCACCGTTGCCGAGGGATCCGTTGTTTGTCACATGAACCGCACCTTGGTCGATCACCATGGTTCCCGAGAAGGTAGCGGAACTATCTCCACGCACATACAGCGTGCCGTCGCCCCACTTGGTCAGCCGTTCCGAACCCGCCAGAGAAGCCACCGAGAAGCCGGAGCTAAGACCATTGGTCAAATAACCACCATTGCCGGCGTAGGCTGCGAAGGGGCTGCCTACGGCGGTGGTATCCACGTTCAGGATCGCGTTGTTGGTCACCGTTAGAGTGCCCGCAGCGAGGATGGAGCGGTTGCGGTTATTCGCTATGCGAAGCTGGGCGTCCACGGTGCCGCTGGTCGGACCGTTTCCAATGCCACCACTCTGCTGGATTTCGACATCAGCGATGGTGTGAACACGGTCATCCGCACCTGGATCCCAGTCGATGGTGGCATTGTCCACCGCAATGATGCGTCCAGAGCTGTAGGTGTAGTTCAACAGAGAGTCACCTGGCTGAGCGCGCAGGTTCAGCTGAGCAGAAGTGGCCTGGGCACCATTCAGCACAACCGTGTTGTTCGGATCAGCATTACCGGCAGAACCAAACTGGCTGAACTGGATAGCGCCTTCATTAACCACCCAGCCGCTACTGTAGCCATTGCCCACCCCGCGTGCGGCGTCGCTCTGGTCATTCGCGATGATCAAGGATCCACCGACACCGAACTTGGTTACGCCACCAGCGGTGATGTTGCCGTTCACGGTGATGTTACCGCCGGTGTAGAAGATGGCCTCGTTGGTTCCGCTCGCACCAAACTTCAGATTCGGGTTGATCACAAAACCGGCTGAGCTGACCAC
>CANNQP010000009.1 GCA_947507875.1 Verrucomicrobiaceae bacterium
CAGGCATTGTGACCTGGGCCAGGGCCTGCAATGTTGGACTTCCATACGGTTTCGCCGTCTTTGCCGGCTTGCCCGTTGGTGACGTATTTTTCCAAGTCAAAAACACGCTGCTCAATGGAAGGAGCGGCGGGTTCGGCGGGAGCGGCCGCTTCCTGGGCGGTTGCGGTTCCGATGGCGAGAGCTGCAGCGGCCAAAAGGCACTTGGCTGCGCCCCGAAGGCTTACGGTCAGGCGTGTATGGAGCATGATGTGAGTGTTGGTTGGTCTTTTATCTGCAGCGTTATTGCGGCAGCGCAAAGAGCGTTAGCAATCCGCGTGCCAAGTTTTTTAAACGAGCTTGGCTGGGCCTTAAATTATTCTCAGTCTTGATCATTTTGCTGCCGTTTAAGCATCCGTGGATGTCCCACCTGGAGCATCATTGATAGCTTGGGCTGGGGTTCTAGCGTTTCTATCTTTCCTTCAATGGAGGGCCTGTATGAATCGCTTGTTCTTTCTTTCTCTTCTTTCTGCGTCTTCCTGTGCGACCGCACTTGATTTCAATCGTGATGTGCGACCGGTGCTGGCTCAGCAATGCTTTAGCTGCCATGGGATGGATGATCATGGACGCAGGGGTAAGCTGCGCTTGGATCTACCGAATGCTGCTTATGGTTCAGGTAAATCTGGTGAAGTCGCCATCAAGCCGTATCAGCCCGATTCAAGTGAGGTGGTGAAGCGTATTTTTTCATCTAATGAAGATGAACTCATGCCACCCCCGCATGCGAAGAAGGTCATGTCAGAGCGGGAAAAGGCCGTGATTCGCCAGTGGATAGCAGAAGGTGCTCAGTATGAAGCGCATTGGGCTTATCAGCCGTTGCGTGCATCGGTGAATCCAAAGGCGAGCATTGATTTTTTCATCCGACAAAAGCTCACTGAGGAAAAACTTGAGCCTGCCCCAGAAGCCGATGCTTATGCATTGGTGCGGCGTTTGTATCTCGATTTGATTGGATTGCCGCCCACCCCCGAGCAGGCAGATGCTTTTGCTGAAAAATGTGCGCAGCAGGCTGGTTCAGTTGATTCTGTTTATGAGGCGCTCGTGGATGACTTGCTCAAAGCGCCTCAATACGGTGAGCGTTGGGCGCGTCGTTGGTTAGACCTCGCACGTTACGCTGACACGAATGGTTTTGAAAAAGACCGTCCTCGCCCGATTTGGCCTTACCGCGATTGGGTGGTGAAGGCGCTGAATGAGGACATGCCTTTTGATCAGTTCAGCATCAAGCAACTCGCGGGTGACATGCTGCCGAATGCGACGACTGAAGATCGAATCGCGACGGGCTTCCATCGAAACACCATGCTCAATGAGGAGGGTGGCATCGACCCGAATGAGTATCGCTTTTATGCCATGGTGGACCGTGTTGGGGTCACCGGCACGACCTGGATGGGGCTGACCATGAACTGTGCGCAATGCCACACGCATAAATATGACCCGATCCTGCATACCGATTATTACAGCCTAATGGCGCTGCTAAACAACGCGGATGAGCCCACCTATGCGATTCCGACGCCGGAGATCGAGGCTGAGCAAAAAGCACACGTGACGAAACTCGCCCAGATAGAGGCCGCGCTGCCTAGCAAGTTTCCTGGGGGCCAATCTGCCCTGGAGGCGCGGCTGAGCGAGTGGGTGACTCAGACTTCCAAGCAATGTGCAGAATGGCAGGTCTTGCGACCCAAGTCGATGAAGACGACGTTGCCCCACCTGGAGCTGCAATCCGATGGTTTTATTCTGGGTAGCGCTGATATCTCGAAGAGCGATGTTTATCACTTGCACCTGCAAGCTCCCATCCAGGGTGTGACGGCCATCAAGCTAGAGGTGGCTAGTCATCCGAGCCTGCCCAACGATGGTCCAGGCCTGACGTACTATGAGGGGCCGATCGGTGGCTTCTTTTTGAGCGAGGTGCAGGCCTTTCAAAACAACCAACGGGTGAAAATCTCGAGCGCTGAAGCCACCAACGACACCGAAGAAGACAAGATCAGCGATGCGACTCCGGTTAACCAAAAGCCTGCTAAGGCCAAGAAGACCAATCGGGCCTCTGCGGCCTTGGATGGTGAAATGTCCAGCGGTTGGCAGGTGCTGGGCGGTTACGGTCAGGAGCACATGGCAGTGTTTCGCTTCGAAACACCGGTCGATCTGACGCAAGGTCTGGACTTGAAGATGCTTTTTGAAAAGCACTTTGCCTGTTCCCTGGGGCATTTTCGTCTTTCCGTGACGACGCATGCCACGCCTGTCGCGACTGGCCTGCCTTTTGCCGTGGAGAATGCCTTGGCCAAAGGTGATCTGAGCCAGCATGCCGCCATTCAGCGCAGTTTTCTTTTGGCTGCGCCAGAGATGAAAGCCGCGGTGGCACCCTTGCGTGTCGCGCGTCGTCAGATGCCACGGGGGCAGCCGACCTTGGTGATGCAGGAAAGGTTGGCCTCACCCTCCCGCCAGACGCATTTGCATCATCGTGGCGAATATCTTCAGCCCAAGCAGGTCGTGTCGCCAGCAGTGCCTGCTTTTCTTCCGGGGCTCCGTCCCGGCGAACCCGCTAATCGGTTGAGTTTGGCGAAGTGGTTCTTCCGTCCAGAGAACCCACTCACGGCGCGCGTCACGGTGAATCGTCAGTGGCAGGCTTTCTTTGGGCGTGGTTTGGTGAAAAGCTTGGAGGATTTTGGCTATCAAAGTGAGGCGCCGAGTCATCCTGAGTTGTTGGATTGGTTGGCCGTGCAATTTGTCAAAGATGGTTGGAGCTTGAAGCGACTGCACAAGCGCATCGTGATGAGTGCCACCTACAAGCAGGCCAGTCGTAGATCAAAGCAGGCAGAGGCCAAAGATCCCGAAAATGTGCTATTGTCTCATGCGCCGAGGTTCCGCCTGGATGCAGAAATCATTCGGGATTCCGCGCTGCAATCGGCGGGGGTGCTCTCCCTAAAGCAGGGTGGGCCGGGGGTGTATCCCCCGCAGCCTGCCAGCGTGACGACGGAGGGCACCTACGGCAAGGTCGAGTGGAAAACCAGCCAGGGGGAGGATCGCTATCGTCGCAGCCTTTACACCTTCACGAAGCGGACAGCTCCGTTTGCCATGAGCATGACTTTTGATGCACCCACGGGCGAGGCCTGCCTGGCGCGACGAGATGTCTCGAATAGCCCACTTCAGGCGCTAACGTTGTTGAACGATCAGATGTTCATGGAGGCTGCCCAGGCCATGGCGCGGAAGGTCATGGCTGAGACTGAGCAGGATCAGGACAGGCTTCGATTGGCTTTCCGTCGCTGCCTGACGCGCCCCCCGTCGGAGGAGGAGCTAGCCTTGCTCTCTGGTTTTGTCGCCAAACAGCGTGCTCAATCGCTGCAAGGTGAGGCGCTCTGGACGGCAGTCTGCCGGGCCTTGTTGAACTTGGACGAAACGATCACTCATCCTTGATGCCAAGGCCTGCGTAGCGGCTAGGCGATGTATTGGGTGATGAAGCCTTCGTTGCCCTCAGGATCGCGGTAGCGTCCTAGCAGGATCGGCTCGCCTTCCCGTTGATTGGGCACTTCCAGGACATGGCCGCCTAACTTTTCAATCCGTTCGGCGGCATCGAAAACATCACTAAATTGAAAACTCAAGCCCGTCGGGTTCGGGCTGCCGTCATGGCCGCTGTGAAAAGCGATGATGGCCGTTCCGTAGGCCAATTCACTCCAGTGAGGGCTCAGGAAAACTTCATCAAGACCGAAGGCTTGACGATAAAAACGCACAGCGCGTGCCATGTCTGCCGCCAAGAGCATGAATTTGAGCTTCTCTGGACGCATCTCCTTGCTGAACATTAGGCTACTGTTGCGTTGCTGCTGGCGGTTTTGGCGTTTGCTGCTGCGTTTTCGGGTAGGGGAACGGAGGTGCTGCTGGTGCTGCCTGAACCGATGAGTTTACGGAAAATTTTCTGGGGAAAAGAGGAGCCTTTCTCCTCTGCTTCGATCTGGGAGAGTGCGGCGGATTTGGCCAACTCCCAAGCGGGAGCAAAGCCTGGGGCATTTATGATCATGTGCTTTTCAGCCCTTGCCAGGATTTCCAATTCGCGGCCCATCTTGTTATCAGGTTTTTCATTCAGGCGGGCCACTTGGAGGCGAAGGCTCTCATTTTCAGAGCTCAAACGTGCCTTTTCCTTGTTCGTCTCCTGCATCTGTCGTGCTTCAAGCTCCAGTTTGTCGCTCAGGTGCGTCTTGTAGCGCCGGAATTCACCTTTGGTTTTCCAGTGGCTGAAGCTGGCCATGATGAGAAAGACGGCTCCAAGACCGAGCCCCATGCAGAAGGTGTAGAACGGGTTGGTGAAGATTTCGAGCATGGTGAATTGTAAGCGCAAAGTGCTGGATGAAAAAGGGAATTTGCCCTGCTTAACTTGGAGCTTGCTGCAAGCCGTGAGCTGACTTTGGATGCGGGGACTATGAGCATTCCTCTCGAAGATTTTTTCAATGATGTGGTGGGTAAAGCCATGCGTGGCTTAGGCATGACGGCTGATTCTCTGGCGGCGGCTTCTGGAGTCGAGGTCTCGGCCATCCAGGCCGTGCGTGAAGGCCGGGTGGAGCCTGCTGTGTTGCTGCGCATTGCCTCTTTGCTGAATTTACATGGAACCTCCCTGCTCGCCATGGCTCAAGGCGACTGGACGCCTGAGCCGCTGCATCTAGAAGGTTTGGCTCAAGCCAATACCACCTATCATGACATGACGGTGAACGCCTATGTTGTCTGGGATCCGACGACACGTGAAGCGGCTGTTTTTGACACCGGCGCTACGGCGGCTCCGTTGCTGGAGGTCTTGAAGGCTCAGGGGCTGACACTACGCTACCTGTTCCTGACGCACACGCACCCTGACCATGTCGCGGACATGGATGCGCTTAGGGCACCTGTGGTGATGGCGAGTGAGAAAGAGCCTTACATTGGCGCGAAAACCTTCGCTCCTGGGACGGTTTGGCCGCTGGGTGGTTTGACGATTGAGGCGCGCTCCACCTGGGGCCACTCTCAGGGGGGGACGACGTATGTCGTGCGTGGCTTGGAACGGCCCGTGGCGGTGGTGGGAGATGCGTTGTTTGCCTCTTCGATGGGGGGTGGCATCGTTTCCTACCCAGATGCGCTGGCAACCAATCGAAAGGAAATTTTTACGCTACCAGATGAGACGATTATCGCGCCTGGGCATGGGCCACTGACCACCGTCAGTTGGGAAAAACAGCACAATCCTTTCTATCCTGAATTCAAAAACGAATCTGCGTGAGTCACCCTGAGGAACGTTCTATGCTTAGCATCTGTGCCTGAAGTGCTTCTGCTGTTTTCCCGGCATGTCCCCTGATCTACCGTTTCATCTCGCCATCTCCCAAAGCGTCGCCAAAGACCCGCGCTACCATCCGCTCGCCTATGAGTTCGTGAGGGATGCGCTGCATGTGGCGGTAAAACACTTTCGAGAAGGACAAGAAGACCCCCATGTGACGGGGCAGCAGGTGCTAGAGGGCGTTCGCCTTCATGCTTTGGCCGAGTACGGCCCGATGGCGCTCACCGTGCTGAACGAGTGGGGCCTGGAGCGGGGTGAGGATATTGGTAACATCGTTTATAACCTCATCGAGACCGGATACTTCGGCAAAAACGATGCGGACAGCATCCAGGATTTCACCGGTGGTTATGACTTCGGGGTGGCGTTCACCGCGCCCTACCAGCCTTCATCGCAGAATCGCGTGAAGCAGTGATCCAAGAACCTATCCTGCTTTTCTGAAATCGGATTAGCCAGGAAAGGCGCCGGTTGCTCCTTGCGTCGTGGCTTTTTCAATCGGCTCCGCGCTGGGGTCGCTAAAGCTAAGTAGCACTTCTTTGGCCCGAACGGGCTGTTCCAGGGAGAGCAAGGTGATGGCACTCTTCAGCGCCTGCACCCGAAAGTCGGATTCTTGCCCTGCACGCTGAATACGGTCAAGGAAGGCGGCGAGATCGATGAGTTTGCTGCGGGCGTCCATGAACCCGAGATCGACAAGGTTCACGCTGCGGGGTGGAGTCCAGTCACACATGGTAGGTCAAATGGTCATGGAGGAGTAGCCACCATCGACGACCATTTCATGGCCGGTGATGAAGGAGGAAGCCCCGTTCGAGGCCAACAGCAGCGCCGCGCCGACGAGTTCGCGTGCCTCGCCGAAGCGGTTCATGGGCGTGTGGCTCATGATCTTGGCCACGCGTTCCGGCACCAGCACTTTTTTGTTTTGCTCCGCAGGGAAAAAGCCAGGCACCAGAGTGTTCACGCGGATGCCGAGCGGTGCCCATTCGCGGGCGAGGTTTTTGGACAGGTTATGCACTGCCCCTTTCGACATCGAGTAAGTGAAGACTCGACTTAGCGGGATCAGACCGGACATGGAGCCCAGGTTAATGATGGAGGCTGCGATCTTGTTTTCCACGAAGTATTTGCCAAACACTTGGCAGGCCAGGAACACACCCTTGGTGTTGATGCTCATGATCCGTTCATATTCTTCTTCCGTGATATCGAGGAAGGGAGTGGGAGAGTTGACGCCAGCCCCGTTCACTAGGATTTGGCAGCCGCCGGAGCGCTCTTGAACTTGATCAAGCAGCAGTTGCAGGTCTGCTTTGCGAGCGGCGTCTGCGCTGACGAAGTAGCCCTTTCCGCCAGCGGCATGAATGGCTTCCAGGCGCTTTTCGGCCTTCGCGGGATCACGGCCGACGAGTACGATTTCTGCCCCGGCAGAGGCGAATCCCTCGGCGATGGCACCACAGAGTTCACCCGTGCCGCCGATCACGACAGCGGTCTGGCCTTGGAGTGAAAAAAGCTCAAAAATAGAGGAAGAAGACATAGGGAAAAGCTTCGCGATTAAGAGCGAGCGATGTGCAGATGTCGAATGAAGAAAAGCGCAGTTGCGAGAGCTTTACGGCTTGAAAAAGCCACCCTTTCTTGTCGTTTCGGGGAGATGTTTCTGCGCACGCTTGCTTCATTCTCGCTTCTGGTCATTGGCATGCTTTCGCTCCGCGCGGCGGATCGGCCGAACGTGGTCGTGATTTTCATGGACGACATGGGCTACGCCGATGTGGGCAGCTTTGGTGCTCAGGGTTACGAGACACCAAACATCGACCGCTTGGCGAATGAAGGCCGCAAGTTCACCAACTTCCACGTCGCCCAGCCCGTGTGCACTGCATCACGCACGGCTTTGCTGACCGGTTGCTACCCGAATCGTCTTGGCATGCACGGTGCGCTCTCGCCTCGGGCGAGGCACGGCATTCACGCGGACGAGGTGACTCTGGCCGAGCTGCTGAAGGGAAAAGGCTATGCCACGGCAGCCGTCGGGAAATGGCACCTGGGCTCGCAGCCTCCTTTTTTGCCCACGCGCCATGGCTTTGACCACTACTACGGCATTCCCTACTCGAATGACATGTGGCCCTACCATCCGCAGGCGAAACAAGGCACCTATCCAAATCTACCGATGCTGGAGGATGAACGTGTCGTGGATGCGGAGGTCACACCTGAAGATCAGAAGCACCTGACCACTGACTACACCGAGCGTAGCGTGCAGTTCATTCGGAAGCACAAAGACCGCCCGTTCTTCCTCTACTTGGCGCATAGCATGGTGCATGTGCCTTTGTTTGTGAGCGATCGGTTCGCTGGCAAATCGGGGCGCGGGCTTTATGCGGATGTCATGCTGGAGGTGGATTGGTCAGTCGGTCAGATTTTGGACACGCTGAAGGATCAGGGCTTGGAGCAGAACACCTGGGTCATTTTGACCTCGGACAATGGACCCTGGCTCAGCTACGGCGATCATGCAGGCGATGCAGGGCCACTGCGTGAGGGCAAAGGCACCTGTTGGGAAGGTGGCACGCGGGTGACCGGTCTCATGAAATGGCCAGGGCAGATCCCCGCTGGCACGACGAGTGATGCCATGCTGATGACGATCGATCTGCTGCCCACCATCGCGAGAGTCGTGGGGGCAACATTGCCTGCTCACGCGATCGATGGGCTGGACTGCTGGCCACTCATTCAGGGGGCACCTGAGGCACGGAATCCGCATGACTTTTACGCTTATTATTATGAGCAAAATCAGCTCCAGGCCATCACCAGCGGAGATGGGCGTTGGAAGCTCATGCTGCCGCACAAGTATCGCAGCGTGAGGGGTGTGCAGCCAAAGGCCTCTGGCGGAACTCCTGTGTTGTACCAGCCGCAAGTGGTGAAAGAGCCCGAGCTTTATGACCTATACACAGACGTCAGCGAATCCCGCAATGTGGCCGAAAAGTTCCCCGAGCAAGTGGCCCGGCTGCAGGGCTATGCGGAGCTCATTCGGGCGGAGCTGGGCGACAGCCTGAAGCAACAACCCCAAGGCAAGGGTAGCCGTGAGCCAGGTCAGGTCGATGCTGAGTGAGTTTAGGTTTGGAAAATCGAACGCTAGGGAGCGGTGGGTTCACGCTTGAGCTAAACGGCAGGCCTTGATGGTGTTGGCCATGAGCATGGCGATGGTCATGGGGCCTACTCCGCCAGGCACAGGGGTGATGGCGCTGCACTTGGCCGCCACCTCGTCAAAAGCGACATCGCCCACGAGTTTGTAGCCTTTTTCTGTCTCAGGGGCCTCGACACGGTTGATGCCGACATCAATGACGACGGCGCCTTCTTTGACATGCTCAGCACGGAGGAACTCGGGGCGTCCGATGGCGGCGATGATGATGTCGGCCTGACGAGTCACGGCGGCTAAATCACGCGTGCGTGAGTGGGCGATCGTGACTGTAGCATCTCCGCCGGGGCCTTTGGCCATCAGCAGCAGGGCCATGGGTTTGCCGACGATCATGCTGCGGCCCACGACGACAGCGTTAGCTCCTTGGGTGGAAATGCCGGCCTCAATGAGCAGACGCTGACAACCGAGGGGCGTGCAGGGAACAAAGCCCGTGGGATCTTCCAGAGCGAGCTTAGCCACATTCACCGGGTGGAAGCCATCGACATCCTTGGCCGGGTCAATGGCACGGACGATGGCTGCTTCGTCGATGTGCTTCGGGGGTGGGCTTTGCACCAAAATGCCATGGATGGCTGGGTCGCGGTTCAGGGTCTCGACATGGGCCAGCAGCTCTTCCTGGGTCGTGCTGGCCGGTAGTTCCAGCTTCACCGAGTGAAGTCCTAGGTCGCGACATTTTTTGTCTTTCGAGCGTACGTAGGCGCGTGAGGCTGGATCATCTCCGACGAGGATGACGGCCAGGCCAGGCTTTTTGCCTTCAGCCGCTAGGGCAGCGATGTCACGGCGGCATTCTTCGAGGACTTTTTCAGCGACAGTAGTTCCAGAAATCAAGGTCATGGCGGCTAGAGGAGCGTGAACCGCTGCACATGCAAGTCACGGCTGGCGCTTCATGTCCAGTTCCAGGGCAAAGCTCGACTGCGCGACGCGGACACCGTTGACCTGCAGTTCGACTAAATGGTGCCCAGCATGGTGCTTCCGCGTGGTGAAGTCGCGCAGGGTTTGCTTTTTGCTCAGCGTCAATGTCGCACTGGCGGGTAGCTCGACCTCGGTCCACTTGAAGACCTTCGCAAACGTTTGGCCGCGTGTTTTCACGTAGTGGACGACGTAATCAATGACTAGGGGCTGTGCCTCTTGGTGCGTGGAGGTCAGTTGTACTTCCAGTTGAATGGGTTGACCCAACATGACCCGTGAGGGGTGGATGGAGAACTCAGCCTCTAGGTTGGCCTGTTCCCCGTAGCCAAAGAGCCGGAGTGCGCGTGGATCGCCTCGCTTGATTAGCGTGCGGCAGGCATGACGGGCGATCCAGCGTAGTGGTTCCTGGCGCAGA
Organism: Verrucomicrobiaceae bacterium; assembly: GCA_947507875.1. Lineage (GTDB taxonomy): Bacteria > Verrucomicrobiota > Verrucomicrobiia > Verrucomicrobiales > Verrucomicrobiaceae > Prosthecobacter. Next base: position 9,784 of record CANNQP010000009.1, read on the forward strand.
TCCCACTGTTCCAGTTGGTTCAGCACCCAGTTGGGATGGTCTTTGGTGATGTCGTTGAGGTGATTCGCGACGGAGCGCCGGACATAGAGTGAGGGGTCGGCTTTCAGCGCCTCCAAGATTGGCCCGCAGGGAGTAGGATCGTTGACCAGCGCTTTCAGCTTCAGTCCCCAGGGTAGGCGGGGGCGTGAGCCTTCGCTGGCGAGGCGGCGCACATGCTCATCGGGGTCAGCGGTCCAGGTCAGCAGCCGCTTTATCGTTCGCACTGGGTCGGCGGCGATGAACGGACGCACGGCAAACTCGGCCGAGCCATACCGGGTAAAGCGGCGCAATGCCTCCAGCGAGGTGTTGACATCATGCTGCCCGTAGGTGGCGACGAAGTCGCAAAGGAAGATGCCAACAAAGCTGTGGTCGATCTGGGGAGCCAGCGCTTGCAGTACCTGTAACTTTTGCAGGTAAGTGCCAGGCAGGGAGGCATCGGTCGCGACAGCGCACTGGTGCAGTCGCTGCATCAGACTGCGAGATTCGAGGCCTTTGAGGGTTAGTTCGAGGAAGGTTTGTTTTTGAAAGCGCGGCGTGATCTGCACCAGCGCGTCAGCGAGCTGGCGGTAGCGTTTTTCATCAAACCAGTCCTTGAGTTGGCGCGGTAGGGGCTCTTCGGACTTTGGCATAAAATGCGATGGCTGGCAGCTCGTGGGCTAATCTTCCTCGCGAGCATGAAGGCCAGAGCTGCTGAGGATGATACGGAAGCCGACATCGGCCAACTGAGCCTGCACAGGCACGGAACGACGGTAAGAGGCCAGTAGCTCGCGGGTCAGGTACGTTGTGTAGCCACCACCACGGACGACCCCACCCGTGCCGTCTTCGGCCCAGGCATCGGAGACCCATTCCCAGACATTGCCGGAGAGATCGTGGATTTGCGTGCGGGCATCGGCGCGGAAGCTCGCCACAGGCGCAGGTCCACTGAAACCATCTTTGTAGCCGGGAATGATGGCTTTGCTGGAGATCCCTGCCGACTGATCGGCAAAGTTGCCCGTGCGTGCAGGTGGGATGGCGGTGAATCCCCAGGGAAAAAAGCCACCGATCGCTGCGCTGCGCTGGGCTGCGCTAGCGCCAATTTCGCGTGGAAGGTTCACAGCCATACTCCATTCGTCATCCGTTGGTAGTCGATATTCCTGATCGGGCTCCAGCAGACCTTTGCCCCGTTCACGGTCGGTTAACCAGCGGCAGAACTGCTCAGCCTCCGTTCGGGAAACCAGGGTGACAGGTAGGTCGGGCTCCTGATCCAGCACACGTCCCGGCAGATTGGCGAGGCCGATGCTACGGGCGAACTCTACAAATTCGCGGCGTCGTGTTTCTGTGGTAGCAATCATCGCTCGGCCGAGTGGTGCCAGCTTCATGCCCAGGCTGTTTTCCCAGAGCTTACCAAAAACAACCGCACCCGTCGCGCGGAGGCGCAAGTTGAAGCTCATGGACTGACCGACCTTCAGCTCACCGTTTACGTTTTCGGCCTTGTAGCCTGGTAGGCGGATTTCGAAGGCGAATTTTTCAGCCCGCGTTTTGTCCAGCCGCAGCGGGGTGCGGCCGATCAAGGCATCACCCTGCCAGACTTCTGCGCCGGGCGGTGTCGTGCTGATGCTGACCTTGCCATACAGCACGCGCACGATTTCGGTGCGGATGGCCTGTCGTCCCGGCGTGGGCGTCATCCCATTCGGCAGCTTGATGTCTGCGACGCGCCAAATGTATTCGTGATCGATGTCCAGCCTTCCACTGCTGCGATCACGCGTGGTCATCCATGCGCAGAATGCATCGGCATCAGGACCTGGCACCATCACGCAGTTCAGGATTCGTTTATCGGGTGTGGAGAAAGGTACCACATCAAAAGCGGCTGCACGCAGAGTGGATTCCAGGAAACTTCGAAATGTCGTCACCTCCACAGGCAAGTCAGCCACGTGGCGGTCCTTGGCATGGCTGAACCATTGTCGATCCAGGTTTTGCCAGGGTTTTCCAGTTTGCGGTTGGATCGGGGCAGGGGCAGGGCGGACTGGCAGGGGTAGATCGTAGGCCCATTCTTGCTGGTACTTTGCCGAGTGCAGCGCTGCTCCCGCTGCGCAGGAACCAAGTAGCGTGATCACGCTGGCACGTATCATCCGCCGAGATAGGCTTTCCTGACGCTTTGAGCCGACTCGTTGCAGGGCTTCAGCAAACTCTCCCGCGTTTTGGAAGCGCTCATTCAGATCCGGGGCACATGCCTTGCAGATCACGCGGTTCAAATCGACCCAAAAGGGCCATTCTTCATCGCTAAGATGCGCGGGAATTTCGGGAAACTCCATGCGGTCTTTACCGCTGCTCATCTCGTAAAGCACTTTGCCCAAGCTGTAGATGTCTGCCTGGGGTGTTCCTGGACCTTCCGGTGGCACAAAGCCCTCCGTACCCACAAAGGTACGTTCACCCAGGGCAGCGACGAGGCCGATGTCGGCTAGTTTACAGACTCCACCGCAAAAAATGATGTTGGAGGGCTTGATGTCGCGGTGAGTCAGACCGCGGTTGTGCATGTAGTGCAGCGCATCGGCCATGTAAACGCCAGCATCGCGGCAAAAGACCAGATCCAGCCGGCCATGGCGTTTCATGTCTGTGCCTAGGGTGCGAGGCACATACGTCTGCACGTTTTCAAAGTTGGGTCCGTCCTCGGCATCATCCGCCAGCTCCATCACGCAATAATAAAACCCACGCGCTTCATTCCAGCCTACGTGCAGGATGTGGACAAGGCAGGGGTGGCCGCGGGAAATAGGTTCAAACTGTTGAATTCCAAGGAATTCACGATGGAAAGTTCTGGTGAGTTCGAAGTCCTCCCGCCATACAATTTTCACCGCGCGGTAGGCACCCGTTACACTTTGGGCTAGCCAAACTTCACCATAGGCACCCGATCCGATGCGACGGATCAGCGTGTAGTCGGGGATGACGATGTCATCCCGATGTGAGGCCGGCCCATTTTTTTTGCTCAGGCTAAGCACGGCTTCAGGCGGTGCCGGAAGTCCCCCCATGCTTTCCGAGGCTGAACCCACTTCATCTGCCTCGGGCATAGGCAGGTCTGGTGGTGGCAGATCGGAGTGGGCAGTAGGCATTCGGGCTGAAATGATACTCAGCCTCTCTACCGCGCACAACTCAAGACCCAAGAATCCTTCTTCTCTTATCCGGGAAAAGTTCGGTCTTCTTCATGCCTTCGCGGTTGACGCCACTCAGGCGCGCTCCCTTTTGCTCCCCCGCGCCTCGCGGCCTAAGTTTCTCTTTCACTCAACTCCTTTCTTGCCCCTGATGTCTGACGCCCCCGCCACGAAGAAAATCTGGGACCGCTCTGCCTGGCGCGATGCCGGCTTCTTCCTTCGCTACCTGCGTCCTCACTTCAATGTCTTCATCCCCGCGATGCTGGCGTTGGCCCTGACTGCAGGATTGACCGTGGCCTTCATCTACCTGATGTCTGACCTAGCGGGGAAAGGCCTGGCCGGTGCCCAAGGTCCTGAGTGGAAGCAGGAGATGCATGACACGCTCTGGATCATGCTGGCGTTGGTGGCTGCCCAGGCTGTCATCGCCTTTTTCCGGATCATGCTTTTTGCCAAGGCCTCCGAACGAGCTCTGGCCCAGCTGCGCAAAGACACGTTTAGCCGCATCATTCGTCTGCCGATGGGCACACTGAACAAGCGCCGTGTGGGTGAGCTGGCTTCGCGCATCGCGAATGATGTGGAATCCATGCGTGAGACGCTGGTGATGACCATTCCGATGCTGCTGCGCCACACGGTCATGCTCAGCGGTTGTTTGGTGCTGGTCATGCAGATCTCCATCAAGCTGGCACTGGTCATGGTCGGCACTGTACCGGTCGCCATCGTCTTGATTGCGCTTTTCGGGGCCCGTATCCGCAAGCTCGTGCGCAAGTCGCAGGATAGCTTGGCTGCCTCTCAGGTCATTGTCGAAGAAAGCCTGCAGAGCATCATCAGCGTTAAGGCTTTTGCCAACGAAGTACATGAGTCGGCTCGCTACGAGTCACGCCTGGGCGAATTTCTTTCCATGGCACTGCGCGCGGCAGCTCCGCGGGCGGCCTTCATCGCCTTCATTATCTTTTCCTTCAGCGTGGCGTTGATCGTGGTCATTTGGGCTGCTTTGACCATGCTGGCGGCGGGTGAGATCGCCACGCCTGCGCTCTCTCGGTTCGCGGCTCTCAGTGGCATGATCGCCGCCTCGTTTGCTCAATTCTCCGAGCTCATCACGCAGCTTCAGCGCACCTTGGGCGCTACCGATCGTGTGCGTGAGTTGCTCTGTGAGCCTTTGGAGCCACAAGAGCCCGCGCTGGAGATGCGCCGTTTCCGGGGCGAGATCGAAATCAAAGACGTGACCTTTGCCTACCCCACACGGCCGGAGGCTATCGTGCTGCGTGAGTTTGGCTTTAAAGCCGAAGCGGGGCAGCGCATCGCTTTGGTCGGTCCGAGTGGGTCGGGCAAAACGACAACGGTTTCGCTGCTGTTCCGCTTTTACGAGCCCAGCACAGGAGAAATCCTCATCGACGGGCAGCCTGCTCACGACATGCCGCTGCCTTTGTTGCGCCGAAACCTCGCCCTCGTCCCCCAGGAAGTGTTGCTTTTCGGCGGCAGCATCCGGGAAAACATCGCCTACGGCAAGCCAGACGCTAGCGAGGCGGAGATCATTGAGGCTGCCAAACAGGCCAACGCGCATCTCTTCATCGAAAAGATGCCGGAAGGCTACGACACCCTGGTCGGTGAGCGTGGAACCCAGCTTTCCGGAGGTCAGCGCCAGCGCATCGCCATCGCACGTGCCATCTTGGCGAATCCTGCCATTCTCATCCTCGATGAGGCGACGAGTAGCCTAGACGCGGAGAGCGAGCGTCTTGTGCAAGATGCCTTGGATAAGCTGATGGAGAACCGCACCAGCCTGATTATCGCCCATCGCCTGTCCACCGTGCGCCGTTGTGATCAAATCCTGGTCATGTCCGGCGGCACCATCGTCGAGCGCGGCACGCACGACGAACTCATCGCCAAGCCAGGTGGCCTTTATGGAACCTTGGCGCGTTTGCAGTTGGAATAAAATGCAACATGTGACGTCTTATCCCTGTCCCTGAAAGATACCCTCTTATGAAAAAACTCCTCACCATCCTGGCCGCTGCGATTTTCCTTCCCGTTTTAGCGGCTGATTTTCCGGCAGGTAGCCCTAAGTTCGGCACAAACTACGAAGAAGCGCTGGCCACGGCCAAGAAAGAAGGCAAGCCCGTCGTGCTCGTCTTTTCCGCAGCTTGGTGCCCGCCCTGCCAGGCCATGAAGAAGAGCGTTTATCCGAGCGCTGAAGTGAAGCCTCTGCAGGACAAGTTTGTCTGGGCCTACCTGGACGTCGATGAAGAGCCCAACGCCAAAGCTGCTGAGCAATACAAAGTGCAGGGGATCCCTCATGTGCAATTTCTCGATAAAGAAGGCAAAGCTCTGATTAGCCAAGTTGGAGGAGTCTCTGCAGCGGAGTTCGCTGGTATTCTGACTAAAGTGGCAGAGAAGGCCGGCAAGTGATTCGTGTCATCGGCTGAGCCGATCCCCTTGAGCTTCCGTCATGCATCATGGCGGAAGCTTTTTTTTCGGTCCGACGCCGCTTGGGCTGAATCTGCGTTGGATTTGTCGCGGTCATATGGTGCACGGAGAGGGATTCGAACCCCCGATTAGCCATTGGCTTTTCCTTGGATTTCCACCAACGTCCAATGCCCTGTAAAATAAGGCTTAGAGGATCATTCATGTAAAGCAGTGGACAGGAATGAACGTTCTCACTATCGTTCTCACTACCTTTCCTAGCATGGCTTCTACCCACAAACGCACCCGCTCTAAATTCTGGTATGCAGCCTTCACGGATGCCAACGGTAGGCGATTGAAGAAGTCCACGAAAACGACAGACAAGAAAATGGCAGACAAGATCGCTCATGAGTTTGAAAGCGTGGCGAATAAGCGCAGAACGCTTACACAACTGCGTCGTGTCATTGGTGAAATGAGCCGCGAGCTTCTGGGGGATGATTTACGGGAGCCGACGCTGCGTGAGCATATTGAGGAATGGCTCAACGCTAAGGCACCAAGCATTGCTCCTGCCACGGCTGTCTTTTATCGCAATGCTACCAGCAAGTTTCTGGCTTGGTTGGGCGGAAGGGCGGATCAAGAAATATCGCTCATTACCCGTGCCAATATTGTGACCTTCCGTAATGAAAGAGCGGCTGTCGCTGCGCCCAAAACGGTAAACCATGAAATTAAGGTGCTGCGCATGGTTTTTCGCTCTGCTCGAAAGGATGGCATTATTTCCGATAATCCTGCTGAGTTTGCTGAGACTGTGCGTGACAGAGGGGGGAACTCAGCCCGCCGTCCATTTACCATACCTGAGTTGCGTGCGGTGCTGGATGCCTGCGATGATGAGTGGAAATCACTCGTTCTGTTCGGTCTCTACACGGGGCAGCGACTTGGTGATTTGGCCACTCTCTCATGGGCTAACTTAGACTTGCAGCGTCAGGATATTCGACTCACCACGGCAAAGACTGGCAAGCGGATGAGCATTCCGATCAGTGAGCCTTTGCAGCGCCATATTCTCAATCTTCCTGCGGGTGATGCTCTCGATGCACCTATTCATCCACGGGCTTTCCAGACAATGCAGCGCTGTGGAAAGTCAGGTGGGCTATCAAACCAGTTTGCCAACATCCTGGCGGCTGCTGGTTTGCGTGAAAAGAAGACGCACCGCAAGCTGGGAGAGGGAAGGGGAGCGAAGCGGGAGGTTATCGGGTTATCGTTTCACTCTCTTCGACACACGGCTGTCTCCATGATGAAAGACGCGGGCATTCCCGCTGCCGCCGTGATGGAGATTATAGGCCACGATAGTGAGCAGATGAGTCAGCATTACACGCATACAGGCCGTGAGGCACTAGAGAGGGCAGCTGCTTCTTTGCCGGACTTGGTAGGATAGTCCTGTGCAGCGGTAACAATCACTGCGGCTGTTGTTTTCCTTAGAAAGCCTTTCAGTTTGTTGGCGCATGAGTGTTAAGCCACCTTCAGCCCTAAATTCCGACGGCAGCAGTAGTCATTCAGAAGAACAGAGTGATGAGGGGATTTTCATCCCAATCCCTGAGGACAGTTATAAAGAGACACTTGCCACGCTTCAAAAGACTTTGGCGCATGAGAAAAAACACCGCAGTGTTTATCACTCAGACAAAGATAAAATGACGCTGCAAAAACTCACCAAACTTGAGTTAGATGCAAGTAAGCGCTGCCGCCTGTTCCTTGGGGGTATCAATACACCACTAGAGAAGGAGTTGGCTTCATTCATCGGGGATTTTGTCACTGAGCAACTGTTGGTCAGGCACCCCTCCAGGACTAAAAAGAAGCGGGATTGGTCTAAAAACTTCAGCGCTATCAGGATGATTGTGGATGGGCTGCAAAACCTCAGTGAAAATAAGCCGTTCAAGAGGCGATCAGGTAAACAACTTTCAGACATACGTCAGAAAGTGTTCGACGAGCTTACGGCGATGAATGAATGGGACGAAATAAGGCCTTCGCTGAAAGAATTGCGAGATTCACTCAAGACAAAAAGAGGTGTCGAAATCACTGCGCCGCATCTCTCCAAAATCGTTCATGAATTGGGGATGGAAGGCGAGCTTAGTGATAGCCGCCGTGCTGATAGCGAATCAGGTAAGCGCCGACGGAGAAAGCGCAATGTTTCCATTCGCACAGTTAGTAAGGCAACATAGTTTTCAGTCCTGATCTTGTGTTCTTAGTAGGCGTCGAAGTTTATGAATAACCTCGACACCACACCACAATCGGCGGCAGTCAATTCACTACCGGAATTCGCAGATTATCAAACAGCCAAGCGGTTGTTCAGTCTGTCTCGCAGCTACCTTTATCAGCTTGTGGAGGAACGGAAGATTCGATCCGTGAGCCTTCGCAAAAAGGGAGCACTTAAAGGCCGCAGGCTTTTTGATTGTGCCAGCATCCGCCAGTATATCAATTCCATGGTGGAGGAGGCAGAATGAGCCAGATTGCATTCTTCAAGCACTTTACAGCTACAGGTGAAAACGTGCCGCTTTCTGAGATGCTCGACGGTATCAAGCGCGGTAAATGGTCGGATCAGGTCAATCACCTTCGTGCCATGGGACGGGATGCAAAAAACTACGACAAGACGAAAAAGAAGCTTCCCGCGTACATGTTATCAGGAACGACGAGCGGTGGGCATAAAGCATTAGACCTGATCGAGCACAGTGGACTTTTACAGATCGACGTGGACAAGGTTGGGGCTGATAAGGTCGGAGATTTACGTGATCGGATAGGCGATGATCGGCACATACAAGCTGCTTGGACTTCACTCTCTGGAGATGGTGTCAAAGCTATCATGCAAATCCCTGCCAGCAAAGAAGGCCATAAGGCTGCTTTTAATGCCGCTGAGGAATATATGATGCGAAATTATGGCGTAAAGATCGACCCTTCCTGTTCCGACCTTGGAAGGCTTTGCTTTGTGTCCTACGATCCTGATCTTGTGGTCAATCCTGATGCAATGCCTTTGGAGGTTTCAACAGCGTTTGATGAAACTAACTCCCCCCTTAATTCTTCTGAGTTACTGAGTTCTGATTTCTGTGTTCTATGTAACAGTCTATTTTTAGACTTCCCTGACCTCAAACCTCTTTATTTCAAACTTGTTCATGGCCGAATAGGAAAACCTCAACGTGGAGAGAGAAACGCCGCAATGGTCGAAATTGTGGCTTCCATGTACTGCGTCGTTTCACCATTTTTCGTCTTAGCCTTTGCCGAAGAGTTTTATCACCAGCATGCGTCAGTCTTTTCAGACTACGACTTCCAGATGTATCAGCGCGAAGCATTGAAAGTGCTTGAGGGATGTCATACAAGCTACCCTGAGAATAGGCTCAATGTTGCCGAACGTGAAGCGTATGCCAAGCTTGCCGATGAGAGATCGCAGACAGCATTCCGAATTGCTCAAAGCCTCGCGCTGTGCGAATCACAAGCGGACTTCCCTCCGCCCTTGTTTTTCCTGAGTTGCGAGGAATTGAGAATGCGAATGAAGGTTTTCAAAATGGAGGCATGGCGCACTTTGAAGAAGTTGGAGAAGGCCGGAATTATTAAGGAGGAAATAAAGGGTAAGGCGTGGGAAAAGAACAATAAGCATGCCATGGCAACCGTCTGGCGCTGGATGCTTAACGGTGCGTAAAAATAGCCTTCTTTTTCGTATTGCTGTCACTGCGCCTTCTTCGGCTTCCATTCTCGCACTAGCTTGTGTGCTTCTTGAACCTGTTCAGGAGTCATGCGAGACTCTAAGGTGGTTTGTTGTTGCGCGGTTAAGGCATCTGCGAGTTTAAACCATTTGTAAGCCTCTACCAGATCCTTAGACACTCCTTGTCCATTTAGATAATTGAATGCCAAGAATTGCTGCGATACCGCATGACCTTGATCTGCGGCAAGGTGCAACCACTTTGCCGCCTCTACTTCATTTTTTTTAACGCCCTCTCCCCGAAAGTAAGCGAACCCCAAAAAACCCTGCGCATCTTTGTTCCCTTGTTCAGCAGCCTTGTGGAACCATTTCACCGCCTCTACGAGATCTTTAGTGACGCCTTTACCACTGAAATACGCCTCTCCCACTTCTTGTTGAGAGGCGGCATCGCCTTGTTCAGCATTCACAAATGTTTCTGCCAACTTTTCATCAGGTTGGGGCAAATTTAAGGTCGAGAAACTTGGTGCGCGAGCATCCGGCATCTGCGGAGTGGGCGTGGGTCTGCTTGAGTGGGCTTCCTGATCCTGCGTCGCCACCACTCCACCGGCGGTAACATTTGGTGGTGACTCGGCGGTGATTGATGGAGTGCGGTTAAATAAGGATCCTTCTTTGTTGAGAACAATCCAAAAACCAAGTGCAACGATAAAAAGTGCGACAAATAAAACCGGGCGAATGAGGGGTGACGGCACCTCCGAGCTGACTGAATGCGTGTTTTGTATTCGAACAATACTCTCAACCTTGCGACGAATCCAGAAAGGAACGTCCAGTGTAAATAGAGATGATAAGAGCCAAATACTAATGAATGCTGTGATGGCACGAATCCTCTCTTCCGTTGTTACGGCTGAAGCGAACGCAAGAATCAATGCGATAGTCACGAAGGTAACACAGCTTCTCCACGCGTAACTCCAGAGTGCAGGCAGATAAACTCGTGAAGTGTAATTCTCCAAACTTTCACGTTTCAGTATGATCCGGATTGTGCGCCGTCCACACCATGCTCTGAACGAAATGACACCAAAGACGAAACAAATTAATGCCCCGAATGGGTTTCCGCCGGTGATGATCGATGGGATAAAGAAGCCATAGCCGATCCACGCGACGATGCTCCAAACATTGACTCTGGACAGTTTAAACAATTCGTCCTTTATGTGGCCTGAGAAGCTCAACATTGTCGGCGAGGCGTGAACCGCAATCGCCGGTGGCTCAAGTGAGTGCCTCTGTGGTGCTCCACATTGTGGGCATGCCGGTGCCTCTGTGCTAATTTGTCTTCCACACTCGTAACATGAAATGAGGGCCATAAAAGTGTTCTGAGTTTGTTTGCTAGTTGTTCTCTGTCGAACGACTTTCCTTCATATATGACAGCTGCTCCTTCTTTGGAGAAACTGGTTATAAATCGAGACTCCTAGTAGCTGAATTAGGTGACCGTAGTGCGTCGTCAAGTTACTTTAGTTATTCATTGTAGTAGCCATCAATTTCTCCGTCCCCATCTTCGATTGGACAGGTGATAAGAGGATCAATCTGAGCTATTCAAAAGACATGGTGTAGTGCTCCCCTCGAAGTTGGACAAGAGCCAGTGATGTTCAGGCGGCTTGTTGATGGGGTGGGTTGCATAGGGCATGTTAGCTAATCCACCTGTCCTCTTGTTTGCCGTCTTAGAGTAGCTTATCTTGCAGAGTGAAACCATCGAAGCCGCGTGATTTACGCCTTTTGGCATGGTGGGCAGGTTCACGCGCCCCACTAGACCTTCCAGACCTGGCCGCCACGCTGGAAGCTGCTCGGGTTCACTGCAAAATGAAGCCTGAGCGATTTGAAGCCCTTTTTAGCGAGTTTGCGCCCTGGCTTATTCCTTATGTTTCAGAACGTCTCAAGAGGCGCATAAGTGGCCTTTCTGCCTCACCACGGCCCCAGCCTGCTTGGCTGGCTGATCATCGCCGGCGAATGGCACCGAAGCGAGCTAAGGCGAAGAAACCATCTCCATGGTTTACGGATTGGATGTTTCAACGCCTGCGCCAAAGTCGGGAGATTGAGGATGCGGCTCTTCGGATAGCGACTCTTAATGGAATGATGGCGAGAATCATGGCACGCTCCCTCCCAGACAGTTTTGAATGCGACCCTGGCATGAAAGCTTGGTTGGCCTTCGATAAAAAGGAACTGCCAATCAAAGAGAAGCGGCTTTTGATTCGTGCGGCTGATGAGGAAATCCATCACCGGGCAGCCTGAATTTCCTAAAACCGCGCGGAAGCATGGGCGGGGGGGGATCAGGAATGTCGGCGCTTCTGAGAAGACTGGATGCATCACACCTCGGATAAATATCCACAAAAGGGCTGGTTAAGGAGCCACATCGGATCAGAAGTCATCTCGCTACATGAGTGGACAATAAAGGATGTGTTCCCACTTTTGTTCCCACTTCTCTCATATCGAAAACTTAAATCGTTGAAAATCAATATGGTGCACGGAGAGGGATTCGAACCCCCGACCATCTGTGTGTAAGACAGACGCTCTACCGCTGAGCTATCCGTGCAGCGTTGGCGGGCGGCGATAGTGCCCCCTCTCAGGCATCTGGCAAGAGCTTTTCCTGCCATCCATTGACTTGCTCATTCCGGTACTGGCACGGCACGGCCTGGGCGCTGTGGTCTGAGCGGCAAACCTGCGGGGCCATCTTCAGGCACGGGCACTGCACGCGGAGGAGGTGCCTGTGGATCCGGGGTTCCGATGCGCTCGATCACGATGGGTAGGCCTTGAATTCGGCGCGTTTCGAGACCAGCGGCGTGCAGGGCGACTTCGGCATTCGGGATCATCGAGGCACGATCGGGAGCTAGCAGAGAGACGAGGTAGAGTGGTTCTGCCGTGCGCCACTCGCGGCTCGCGGCTCTTTGCTTCTCTGTGGTTTCAGGCTCTAGACCATGCACGAGGCGTTCATAGGTGTTGCGCTGGATCGAGGCATCGTCTGCTGGCTGGAGATGGGCAAAAAAACGCCGCAGGTCTGGCACCAGATCATGCCCGGTGTCACGCATGTAAGGGCGCAGTTCTTCGCCGAACAAAGCGCCCAGGGCATTGCTAGGAAGGTCATCGGGCGTGACTTCGCGTTTCTCGCGCTGGTATTCCTTCATCAGGCTGGCACGTCGGTCTTTTCCGCCACAAACGATACGGGCTAGGCCAAAAAAGCGCACCAAATCCACCGGCCCGCCGAGGGTGGTGATGACATAGCGATCGGAAACCGAATGGGTTTGGTTCTTCTGCGCCAAGGCCTTGTCGCGCAGGATCGTCAGACGCTCCACCTGATGCCTTGCTGAGCGCCAGGCAGGCATCTGCGCGGCAGAAGCCACGATTCTCTCCAAGCTTGCCGATGTCCCTGTCGAAGGCGTGGCACTGGGCTGCTGGGCGAGGCTGATGCTGGTGAAGACCCAAAAGGCAAGGAGAAGGCGGAACATGGTCAGTTAGCATGGGGTTCAGTTGCCGGACAGGCAATCTGAGAGATGGAGATTTGCGCACGGAACATCGCCGTGTGCTGATGGACTGCTTTACCAACGCAGCACGGACGCAGCCCAGGTGAAACCGCCACCGAAGGCGACCAGCAGCACCACGTCCCCCGGCTTCAGGCGGCCTTCGCGATTGGCCTCATCCAGCGCGACAGGAATCGTGGCCGCACTGGTGTTGCCATACTTGTGCAGGTTCATGAAGGTCTTTTCCTCAGGCAGGCCCAGGCGATCCGCGATGGCGGTAATGATGCGCGCGTTGGCTTGGTGTGGGATGACGAGGCTGATGTCTTCCTTGGTCAGCCCGGCGAGCTTCAGGGCTTCTTCCGCTGCGGCGCTCATGCGCGTCACTGCGTGCTTGAAGGTCTCACGACCTTCCATGTGAACGGTGTTCAGGCGCTGGTCGATGTTTTGCGGCGTCACTGGGCAGGCACTGCCACCACCGGGCACCTTCAGCAGATCCACGAGGTTGCCATCACTGCCCATCACGGTGCTCAGCACACGTCCTGGGGCATCGGCAGCATCCGTCGCTCGGATGACAACCGCTCCAGCGCCATCGCCAAACAGCACGCAGGTGTTCCGATCTTGCCAATTCACAAGGCTACTGAGCTTCTCCGCACCGATGACCAGGGCGGTCTGGCGACTGCCTGCGTTCAGAAAGTGTCTCGCCACCTGGAGGGCATAGACAAAACCAGAGCAGGCTGCGCTGATGTCAAAACACACGGCGCGTGCCGCACCGATCTTCCGCTGCACGATGCAGGCCGTGCTGGGGAAAAACATGTCAGGCGTGACCGTGGCGCAGACGATGAGGTCGATCTCCTCGGCCGTGACACCCGCATTCGCCATGGCACGGCGTGCTGCTTCGCTGGCAAGGTCGCTGGTGGCCTGATCGTCTGCGGCGATTCGGCGCTCCTTGATGCCCGTGCGGGTGGTGATCCATTCATCCGAGGTGTCCACGATCTTCGACAGATCATCGTTTGTCAGCACTTTCTCCGGCATGTAGCTGCCGGTACCGATGATGGAAGAAACACAGGGCTGGGACATGGATGTCAGAAAAAAGAAAAAGGAACCGTGCTAGGGATGGAAGAGAGAGCCGCGCTCACTGCAAGGAAGGAGGTAGTCTTTTCACACTTCGTGGCCGAGCGCACCTGGAAGAAGCGGAAAATGCCGAAACCGAAGGGTGAAGAGGTCTCATATTCAGCGGATTGTGCGTCGCTCGCAACGCTTGGAAAGACTTAGAAAATGGGAAGTTCATGGCGGGGTCAGCACACGCAGGCTCACGGCTGCGTTGTGCCCCCCCATGGCGGAGGCGATTTTCAAAACACGATCTTCCGGGAGAAGCTTGATTTCACCGGCAGGCACGCCTGTCAGCCCTGGCAGATTCCCTGGTAGATGGGGAGATGCCCCGGCGATCAAAGCCACGTCGAGTAGGCCGCAGGCTCCCAGCGTATGCCCCGTGAGCGGTTTCATCAGCAACTGAGGCGGCAACTTTTCTCCAAAAACAGCACGCAGGGCCGCAGGCTCGGCTTGAGCATGGTTCGGGGTGCCCGTCGCATGGGGGCAGATGAGGGCAGGGCGCGGAAAGTGAGCTATCAATTCGGCCAGGGCTCCGCCATCTTCAGGGATCACGAGGGGGTGATAAGCGTCACTGTTTGCGTGGTAAGACTCGACCTCGACCCAAGCTGCGCCGGTGTCGAGCTCCAGCGCCAAGGCAGCGGCCCCCTCCCCCAAGTGCAGACCCGAGGTGGCGGCGTGCAGGGGATCGTTGAGCCTATCCTTGGACATCAAATGCGTAGCGCGAAACGCGGCGATGATTTCCGGCACCAGCGGCAGTTCCACCGCCACGACCAGTGCCCGGCGGCAGGCTCCGGAGCGCAAGGCCATCCAGGCCATGCCGAGCGCGTCTAAGCCAGCCGAGCAGCCGCTGGCTAGCATTTGCCAGGGGCCCTGGATGCCGAGTTCAATGCTCACCGCCGCGGCGATTTCACTGTGGATCGTATTGCTGGCGCTGAATCGTGGGGACGGCCTGCGCCAAGCCTGATGGCCCAGCAGTTCGCCTGCGTTGCCCCGGCTGCTGGCAGCAAAAATCCACGTGTCGCGCAGTTCGGCCGCGCCCCAGTCGGCGTGGTTGGCCGCGCGGCGTGCCACCTGCACGGCCAAATTCGCTGTCGCACTGTAGCGGCGGCCCGCCAAGAGCCGCCGGTCCCTGATTCGGCCCTGGAGCATCCCTTCATGCTCTCGCAGGCCACTTTGTCCTGCGCGCCAGCTTTCTAAGCACTCGGATAGACTGCTGCCGAGGGCACAGACCGCCTCGGCACCCGTGATCCTCGGAGCAGGGGAAAGCGTGAAGGCAGAGGGCAAAACGGTGCTCACAGGTCAAAGATCTTGCCTGGGTTCAGAAGGTTGGCTGGGTCGAGCGCGCGCTTCACGGTGCGCATCAGCTCGTAGCTGGACTCTCCCAGCTGCCGGCGCAGGAAGGCTTTTTTGGCTAGCCCGACGCCATGTTCACCGGTCACGGTTCCGCCTAGACGAATGGTTTCATCCACGATCTCTTCCAGCGCTTGCTCCACGCGGTGCATCTCTTCCGTGTCGCGTTCATCGGTGAGAAAGGTGGGGTGCAGGTTGCCATCGCCCAAATGACCAAAGGTGCCGACCATCAGGCGATGGCGTTGGGCGACCTCGCGGATGAAGGCGACCATGTGCGCCAGCTCCGTACGTGGCACGGTCACATCTTCCAGGATGGTCGTGGGGCGCCGCCGAGCCAGTGCAGAAAAAGCACTGCGCCGTGCGGTCGCCAGTTGGGCGGCTTCGGCGTCATCGGCGGCAGCCCGCACTTCACGCGCGCCATGCTGGCGGGCCAGCTCCATCATCTGGGCGGCTTCCTCTTCCACCACCGCAGGGTGGCCATCGGTCTCCATGAGCACCACGGCCTCCACCTCCGTCGGTAGGCCGATTTTGGCAAAATCCTCCACACAGCCCACGGTCATGCGGTCAAGAAACTCCAGCGTGCAGGGGATGATGCGTGCGCCGATGATGGCCGTGATGGTCTGCGCCGCGTCTTCCATGCGGTCGTAAAGCGCCAGCATGGTCCGGCGGGCTGCGGGTTTGGGCACCAGCTTCAGCATCACCTCGGTGATGATCCCTAGCGTGCCTTCGCTACCGATGAAAAGGTCCTTCATCGAGTAGCCCGCTACGTCCTTCACGCACTTGTTGCCCAGCTGGGTCAGCGTGCCATCTGGCAGCACCACCCGCAGGCCCATGATGTAATCGCGGGTCACGCCATACTTTAGCCCGCGCAGGCCACCGCTGTTTTCGGCCACGTTGCCGCCGATGGTGCTGATTTTCATGCTGCCAGGGTCCGGTGGATAAAACAGACCTACACGTCCAGCCGCATCGTCGATGTCCTTGGTGATGACCCCGGCTTGAGCTCGCAAGGTCAGGTTCCGCGCGTCCACTTCCAGGATTTGATCCATCTGCGCGAGGCAAAGCACCAGACCGCCCGTCACGGGCACACTTCCCCCACTCAGGCCCGTGCCGGAGCCACGCGTCACCACCGGCACGCCCGCCTCATGGGCCAGGCGCACGCAGGCGGCCACCTCCTCCGACGTCAGCGGAAATACGACCGCACCCGGTGTCGCTTTCAGGGCCGCAGTCCCATCGAATCCATAAGGAAGAATGTCCTCCGCACGGGTGAGGACACGATCTGAAGAAAGGACGCCCGAAAGCGCGGCCACGAGGCTGGGAGTGACGACAGAAGACACAATCCACGATCCTGAACGGCTACCGCCGGGATGCAAGCGCAGGTGCCTTTCCTTGGGGATCCCGACAGCATAAAACAAGCGAGCTTTATGCGGGAACTTGCTCTGCCTTAGCACGGCGAGCTGGATCGGTTGAGATCGAAAAAGGAGGTTAGCTCGCTAGACATGCACGCAAGAAAGCATGGGAGAGCTTGGTTGCGTTTGAAAGAATCAGCCTCATGACCGGAGTGAAAGAGCTTGAGGTTGTGTTTGATCGAACCGGTAGAGCGCGTGGCACCAGTTTGCGAATGCCAGGTCACGGACATCGACGTTGCGGACCAAGTCAGTGAGGACCAGCCGCATTGGCCTTGATGTCTTGACTAAGGTTCGAAAGGGATCACACCTTCACCAACCCACGTCGGATGGCTTCGGCAGTGGCTTGGGCGCGGTCGTTGACACGGAGTTTGACGAGGATGCGGCTGACATGCTGCTTCACGGTGTCTTCGCTGATGCCGAGGTCGGCGGCGATTTCTTTGTTGGCATTGCCTTGGGCGACACGGGTCAGGATTTCCCGCTCGCGGGGCGTGATGCCGGGCTCTGCGCCAAGGGTCCGCAGCCGGCGCTCGATCTCCAGAGGCAGGCTGGTCTGCCCTGCGGCCACGGTGCGGATGGCGGTCAGCAGTTCATCGCGCGAGGCTGATTTTTGCAGATAGCCGAGTGCGCCCGCTTGCAGAGCGGACTGGATTTCATCATCACGGGCAAAGGTGGAAAAGATCAGCACTCTTGCCGCAGGATGCGCGCTGAGCAGAGCAGAGGTCGCTTCAATGCCGCTGATGCCGGGCAGTTGCAGATCCATCAGCACGAGCTGCGGTTCGTGTCGCTGGTAAAGGGGAATGACCTGTTCGCCCCGATCGGTTTCCGCGACGACGTGTAGGTCGTCTTCGAGCTCCAGGGAGGCGACGAGGCCACTGCGAACGACAAAGTGGTCATCGACCAACATGAGGCGAAGCGATGTGGGCATGGGCGAAGGTGGCACGAAAAAGGCCGGAGCGAAAGGGCTCCGGCCTGGGTTTAGAAGGGGGATTAGAGCGACTGAGAATTAGGCAGCCGCTTTGCGGGAAAGGGCTTCCTTGGCCTGGCTGGCGATGGCTGCGAAAGCAGCTTCGTCTTTCACAGCGAGGTCAGCGAGGACCTTGCGGTCGATGATGATCCCAGCGGCGTTCAGACCTTCGATCAGGCGGCTGTAGGTAATTCCCACGGCACGAGATGCAGCATTGATGCGCTGCACCCAGAGGTTGCGGAAGGTGCGCTTGCGGACCTTGCGGTCACGGTAGGAATACGTCATCGCCTTGCGGACAGCGTCCTTGGCGTAACGGAAGTGGGTTTTGCGGAAGCCTTGGAATCCCTTGGCTTTGGCGAGTGTGCGCTTGCGGCGCTTACGGCTTGCGGGGGCGTTTGTTGCTCTTGGCATGTTCTCGATCGGTGTTCAGACTGTTTTGAGGATTCGATGACTAGACTCGTCTGAGCGAAGACCCGGCGGGCCGGGCCAGTCTGGAGCATCGTGGCCTCCATGAGGGAGGCCGGTGGATGGCATCAACGGGAGAACGGGAGGTTCGCCAAGATGGCCTTTTTATCCACTTCCGCCACGAGGGCGACCTTGCCGAGGTTCCGTTTACGCTTGCGATTCTTGTTCTGCAGGATGTGGCGCTTGCCTTGTTTACGGCGCAGCACTTTTCCCGTCGCAGTGACTTTGAATCGCTTGGAGACGGATTTTCTCGTTTTGGCTATACCAGCATTTTTGGACATAGGGGCGGCGAGTGTGGAGCCTTTCGCCGGATTGGCAAGGGCTTTCCCGGAGATTTTCACTGCCGAAAAAACAGGCTGGCTTTGACCTGCTAGCGGATTTTGGCGTCTGGCAGAGCGGCTTTGATGCCTTCGTCCAGAGGCATGGGGTCTTTTTCACGAGTCAGCCCCGTGGCAGACATCAGGCGCTCTAGTTCCTTGCGCATGGCTTGGACTTTGGGGGCAAACTCGGGCTTCTGGGCGAGGTTCCGGGTTTCGCCGGGGTCATCCCGCAGATGGTAGAGCTCTTCCAGGTGTCGGTCAGGTCCGCCGTCGCCATGGGGATAGCGAATGTATTTCCATTCGTCGGTGCGCACGGCTCTGACATTGGGCGTGTAGGGGAACTGCTTTTCGTAATTGTAGTGATAGAACCAAGAGCGGCGCCAGTCGGCATCTCCTTGAGTCAGCAGTTTCACAAAGCTGCGCCCATGGACGTTTTCCAGGGGTTTGGCTCCGCAAAGCTCAAGCAGGCTGGGGGCGAGATCGACCGTGAGCACCTGCTGAGATACGACTTTCTCGCCCTTTTGAGTAAGGCGAGGCGAGCGGATGATGAGTGGGATGCGGATGCTAGGCTCGTGAGCGGTACGTTTGTCCACCATGCCGTGCTCGCCCTCCAGCAGTCCATTGTCTCCCATGAAGACAAGGAGTGTGTTGTCGAGCTGTCCCGTTTCTTCCAGCCATGCGCGTAGCCGGGCGATGCTGTCATCGACACTCAGCACGGTGCCCCAGTAGCCATGCACCATGTTTTCAAAGTCTTTGACGGCTTCGGGACGGTCATCGGGGAACTTTTTTCGCCAATCGAAAAGCGGCCCGTAGATGCCATGCCAGGTGTGCAGCCGCTGTTTGATCCAGGCAGGCTTACCCTCCAGTTGAAAGGCGGTGGCGGGGTAGGGGACGCGAATGTCGTCAAAGCTGTGTTCATACTTCGGCTCCGGCGTGTAGAAGCTGTGCGGCGCTTTGTGGCCAATGAAGGCGCACCAAGGTTGGTCGGGCTTTTGCTGTTTGAGCCAATCGAGAGCCATGTCCGTGACCACCGTGGTGTAGTAGCCTGGAATGACTTTGCGTTCGCGTCCATTTAGGTTCCATTCGGTGTCGAAGTACTTGCCCTGACCTTTGTGGGTCACGAAAACATCGAAGCCGGGGCGGGGATCGTCGTTGTTTTCTCCCATGTGATACTTGCCAAAGTAAGCCGTTGCGTAGCCTTCCTCGTGCAATGCGGACGGGAAGCTGCGCAGGCTGCCCGGATACTCCGTGAAGTTATCGGTGACGCCATGCGCGTGAGCATACAGTCCACTCAGGATGCTAGCACGGCTCGGTGAGCAGAGAGACGTGGTGCAAAAGGTGTTGGCGAAGCGCACTCCTTCTTTCGCCAGGCGGTCGATATGCGGCGTGCGCACGTGCTTGGATCCGTAACAACCTAGAGCATCGGGCCGGAGGTCATCGCAGAGCACAAAAAGTACGTTGGGACGTGTCGCAGCGAACAAGGGGAACGCCAACGCAAGACCAAGGAAAAGCAGAATTCGAAGCATGGCTTCAAGCAACGCACGACGCCGCCGAATCCAAGCGCGGATTCTTCGGTTTAGGTCAGTTTTTCTGAATCACGACTAGCGTGATGTCATCATGCCCCCGCCGACCTCCACAGAAGTTATCCACCTCCTGGATCAGGCCATCCACGACCGACTGTGGGCCCTGCGGTGCTAGCCTGGTGAGCGTGGTGTGGAGTCGTTGCTCGCCGAACTCCTCACCCTGCGCGTCGGTGGCTTCATTCACGCCATCGGTATAAAGCAGCAGCGTGTCTCCATGATCGAGCTGAAAATCCAAGTCCTTCGTGACGCGCTCAAACACGTTGCCTTTGTCGATGCCAACTGCTAGCCCGCCGCTGTTCAGCGTCTCTACCATGCCGGTCTTCTTTCTCCAGATCAGCGGGCGGGTGTGACCAGCACGTGCCAGCCTCATGCGCCCATCGTGTGGGCTGACGATGAGGTAGATCATGGTGATGAACATGTCTTCCCGGATGTCGGGATAAAGCTGTCGATTGACGGCAGCGAGCGTAGCCGAAGGGACGTTTGTCATCTGCGCGCTGAAGCGCATTGCGCTACGGCACATCGCGGTGATGATCGCTGCGGCAGTGCCCTTTCCAGAAACGTCGGCGATGACCACGCCGAGGCTGCCATCCTCCAAGGGAATGTAATCGAAGTAATCGCCACTGAGCACCCTGGCTGGGATGTTTTTGCCTGCGATGGTCAAGCCCGAAATCCCTGGTGGCTGAGCCGGCAGTAAGATGCGTTGAATGTCGCTCGCGCTGCGCAGCTCGATCTCAATCTGCTTTTTCTCTGCCGCTTCCTGGTGCGCCATGGCATTAGCCAGTGCGAAGGCACTTTGCTCCACAAGCGAGCGGAAGACTTCGTAGTCATTCGGAGTGAAAACGCGGCCTTCGGCTGTCGAGGTCACGGCCAAAACCCCAAGCTGCCGCGTCCCCGAACTGAGTGGCCCGATCATGACCGTAGTTTCTCCACGAAGATCTGCGCCGTGTCCCGTGAGTCTCGTGTCTTCTTTGAGCCGGTTGATGACCTCCACCTTCTGAGTCTGAAAAATGCCGCCTAGCAAGCCTTCGCTAACATTCACCGCATGGAGGCGCAAAAAACTTAGCAAAGAAGGACGATTCGAGCGTGCCATGGAGGCAATCCGTTCGGGCAGGGCTACCAGCGGCACGCATTGGTCTGAATGATAGCGGGGAACGAGAGAGCGACCTGCGTTATCCAATAGGTAAAGCGCACCCCCTTCACTTTCCATGACCCGCATGGCTCCTTCCACAATGAGCCGATAGACGGCCGATTGGCTATCTTCACGCGCGATTGCTTCACCGAGATCGTGTAGGTAACAGAACATGCGTCGCTCTTCTTCGACGATGGCCTGTTCTTCTTTCAGCAGCCGGTCGATAGCCTCATTTTTTTGCATGGAAACCCGCACCAGCAAGGTGATGACAGCAACCAGGGCTAGGCAGAGAATGACGATCAGGAGAGTATTCATGCGAGATGCCCGGTACCATTACGTGCCTCCAATAGCAGAGAGCACCGTGGTGAGTGGCCGGGCCTTGGCCGTTCAGGTTGGGGCTGGCACGGCATTTTGGCTGGCATCCAGCTCTTTTTCGAGAAAATGAATGACGTCCCGGAAGCGGGAGCGGTTCTGTTGATTCACGTTGGAGAGTAGCTGATGTGCGGTCAGAACATGTTCGGTTTGCTCCAACTTGCAGGCGGCGTTCTGTTCCTGACAGGTCGCTAAATCTTCGCAGACCGTGCGCCGCTCTTCAGGCCAACGGATGCCTTGAGTGTCCACATCTAGAATCTGATCCAGTCCCAAGTCGTTGAGGATTTGAAGATTGCGTGCATTAGCATTTAGCACGCTGAGGGTGCCGCCACCATGCTCCAAGAGAGCCAGCGCTGTGCCCGTGAGCGTGCCTAGAAAGGTCGAATCCATCATGCTGCATCGCTCCAAGTCGATGACGAGATCGTGCATGCCTTCCTCTATCACCGCCTGAAAAGCACGTTTGACCTGCATCGAATTTTGGTAGCTGCCGCGTCCTTCGACACGCAACCAAAAAACCCCGCCAATTCGGCCAACCAGAATGTTCGACGTAGGCGTCATAAGGTCCGAAAGGGAAGATTCACCAGAGCGTTCGTTTGCCGGTCTCTGCCGGATGCGTGCCACAGCCTTTTGAGCTGTTTAGGCAGAACTTGGGAATCAGTGTGGCTCTCATCACATTCTCTAGCTTAATTCCACAAGTAAGAACGATGGCTAACGAGTTCTTGATTGCCACGTAAAATAGAGACGCGCCAAGCATTGACTCGTCCTCCATTGTTATATTCGTCTCCAGTGACTTGAAAGCGACTGATGTTCGAACGGCGAAGGTCTGCCACGTCAATTTCCTGCGTCTTGGTCGTCATCGCATCATTGGCTTGGCGATACTCAAAGCGAACTTTGACTGGGCTGCTGCGATCTCGTACCTTCCAGAATACGGTGTAGTAATGGCCTCCGCGTTCAATCATGTCCGCCTTACTAACCGCTCCGTAGAGGTAATGTTGCCGTTCGAACATGACTGCCTGATCGATCACTTGCAGCGGTATGGTTGGCAGCAGGTGGTAATACTTAACCCGCGTGATGGTTCCGCCCTCCCCCTGCGTGGCAGAAGAACAAGACAGCAGGCAGGCGGCGACGCCGACGGCCAGGATGCGAAGAAGAAAACTGCGGGTGCCGGAAGACATTCTGGAAGACGGATTATTCAAACAGGACTCCGCCCTGTCAACGTGCGGAACAAATATCTCAAGGTCAGAGTCAAGTGCTGCCATCGAGCCGACAGGACCTGCCCTACCGGGCTTTCTGACTTTGAAAGAAACCAACTCTGGAATCAAAAACAAAAACCTTTGCAAATGCCTCTTGCAAAAGAGCGCGCATCCGCCATGCTTTTCGCCCTTCCGCAAGGAAACGGGTAGGTACCCAAGTGGCCAACGGGGGCAGACTGTAAATCTGCTGACTTATGTCTACAGTGGTTCGAATCCACTCCTGCCCACCATTTTTTTCGACGATTGCCCGCCTTTCACGGCGGGTTTTTCGTGGGTCGTGTGGAAGGATTGATCGCTGAGGTGTCCCGAGGTTGATGTGGGTGCCTTCGATTTTGGCTGCGTGGCCCTTCCCATCGACTGCGGGGTGTCAGGGCCAGTGCATTTCATTGAGCGACCGAGCTCGTTATTTCTCACCGAGATTGACTTCCCGCAGCACCTCTCAACCATGCGCGCCCCATGCGCCTCCGCTCTTTCCAAGGTCTTGTTCCCGCTCCCCAGCACGCTGCCGATGTCGCCGCTGTGCCTTATGATGTCGTCAACCGCGAGGAATCCTACGCGCTCGCTCACGACAAGCCGCTCAACCTTCTGCATGTCGATCGTGCCGAGATCGATCTGCCGCTTTCGGTCGATCCCTATGCACCTGAGGTTTATGCCAAAGCTCGCGAGAACTTCCTCAAGTTGCAGGCCGATGGCGTGCTGATCCACGAGTCTGAGCGCACACTTTACCTCTACCGCCAGACCATTGGCAGCCATAGCCAAACGGGCCTCGTCGGCGTCTGCCATACTGAGGACTACGAACAAGATGTCATCAAAAAGCATGAAAAGACTCGTCAGGACAAGGAGGACGACCGCACGCGTCTCGTGGATACGCTGGGCGCAAACACAGGCCCCATTTTCCTGACCTATCGCGGCACTTCGGCGATTGATGCCATCATTCAGGGTCACATGGCCTCGCATGCGCCGGTGCATGATTTTACGGCTCCCGATGGTGTGCAGCATCAAGTCTGGAAACTCCCAAGCAGTGACTGTGCCCAGCTCGAGCAGCTCTTTGCGAGTCAGGTTCCAGCCTCCTACATCGCTGATGGTCACCACCGCGCCGCCAGCGCTTTTCGTGTCAGCAAGCTGCGTCGTGAGCGCAATCCAGCGCACGATGGCACGGAAGAATACAACTGGTTCCTCTGTGTGCTCTTTCCTGGCAACGAGCTGAAAATCCTGCCCTACAATCGCGCGGTGAAAGACCTCAATGGGCGGACGCCTGAGGCTTTCTTGGCTGAGGTTAGTGGCATCTTCACGGTCACAGAGACGGATGTGAAATCCCCCACGCAGCCGGGTCATGCCAGCATGTATCTGGGTGGACAGTGGTATGATCTCGCCTGGCAGCCAGCTCCTGATGCCAGCCCGATTGATCTGCTGGATGTCAGCATCCTTCAGGATCGTTTGCTGAAGCCCGTGCTCGGCATCGATGATCCACGCACGAGCAAGCGCATCGACTTCATCGGCGGCATTCGTGGCACTGCGGAGTTGGAAAAGCTGGTGAACAGTGGCGATCACGCCGTGGCTTTCTCCATGCATCCCGTCACGGTCGATCAACTGATGGCGATTTCCGATGCAGGTCAGATCATGCCGCCGAAGAGCACTTGGTTTGAGCCAAAGCTGCGTTCCGGTCTTTTCATCCACACTTTTTGAGCCTCGACCACTGCACTTCCCGCATGGCGATCCGCGATTTTCAGCCTAAACTAAACTCCCATGGCTGAACTCGGCAGGATCAATACGCTCAAGGTGCTCTACAGCACCCCGCACGGTGTCTATCTGGACGCTGGCCCCCAGGGGGAAATCCTGCTGCCGACGCGTTATGTGCCGAAAGGCACGGCGCTGGATCAGTTGCTGGAAGTGTTTGTCTATCGCGATTCGGAGGACCGGCTCGTCGCGACCACGGAAAGGCCGCTGGCCTGTGTGGGGCAGTTTGCCTCGCTGGAAGTTGTCAGCGTGCATCGCCAAATGGGGGCATTTTTGAACTGGGGACTGCCCAAGGACCTGCTGCTGCCTTTTCGAGAGCAGCAGGACCGAGTGCAGACCGGCCAGCGCGTGCTGGTTTACCTAAAGGTCGATGATCGTTCCGATCGCATCATCGCCACGATGAAATACAACAAGCACCTGAGCCGCCAACCTGGGCGCTGGAAAAAGGGGCAGGAAGTCAGCCTGATCATCGCCAATCGAACGCCGCTGGGCTACAACGCCCTGGTGAATGGCACGCACATGGGACTGCTTCAGGAAAACCGGGTGACGAGGCCCGTGAAGCCAGGTCTTGAGCTCAAGGGCTACATCCTCGGCACGCAGCCGGGGGGCAAGATCGACCTGAGCCTCGATCCTGATGGCTACCAGCGTGTGGCTCCCCTGACGGATCGCATCTTGCAAGAGCTTGCGGCCCAAGGGGGCAAGCTCGACTTTGATGACGATAGCTCACCGGAGCGCATCCGTGAAACCTTCGCCGCGAGCAAGGCAGCCTTCAAACAAGCCCTGGGTGCTTTGTTTCGTCAGCGCAAGATTCGCTTCACGCGACCGGGCATCGCCGCGCAGGATGTTCGTGAACCTCTGCCCAGCGATTGGCGGCCAGGCCAGGCTTAATTCGCCTCAATTCCTCAGCATCATGCGCAACCGTTGGGCATCAGCAAAGCTGGGGTCGATGGCGATGGCTCGCTCGGCCGCTTCGAGGGCTTCCTTTTTCTGGCCTAGCTGAGCATGAATCGTCGCCCGTGCGTAGGGGATGCCAGGGTCTCTCGTGTCGGCCGCTTCCCCTTGTTTCAGCGCGGTGATGGCTTCAGCGGTTTGGCCTTGTTGGTTCAGAGCAAGCCCAAGGTTGTACCAAGCCCGTGCGAAGCGAGGTTCCACGCGCACGCATTCGCGCAAAGCTGCGACGGTTGCCGCTAGATCGCCGGTTTCACTCAGCGCTAGCGCGAGTTCGTAATGATACTGGGCTTCCTTGGGGGCGAGCCGGATCGCATCGCGCAGCTTTTGGATCGTTTGGGCAGTATTGCCGGCTGTGCTGTGCAGCAGCGCCAGATCATGATGAAACGGTGGCGAATTCGGGTCCCACTGGATGGCTTTCTCCATGTGCTGGATCGCGGTGGGCAGATCCCGACGAGCGTAGTTCCACTGGCCGAGCTGCATCTGTCCGCTGGGCTGATCCGCATTGTGCTGAAGCATGTGCTTCAGGTCCTGGGCCGCTGCTGAGTTGATGTCCAGGGATTCGCGCAAGGCCCAAGCAGCGGTTACCCGAACGCTACGTGCAGGATCGGTAAGCAGCTTCTCCAGTGCGGTGCGCACACCGGGCGCAGCGAGGCTGGGTTCGAGGCTGCGTGCTGCGGATTGACGCACCAGCGGGTGCTCGTGCTCGAGTTGCTTTTGCAGCGCAGCGACCACCGCCGGTTCAGTGGCCCAGCGCTCTAACACCAAGCTAGCGCTTGCTTTCCAGTGTGGCATCTCGTCGCTATCAAGCAGGGCGATCAGGCCATCTCGGGCATGGGCTTGGCCTTGCCGAGCTTGGGCGATGAGGGTGGCTCGGCTGCGGGTTTTGCGGTTCATTCGGTCACCCCACCATTTCTCCGTGGCTGCGAGTGACCAGGCGGTGTCTTTGTCGCTGTGGCATTTGTTGCAGGCGTTGGGGATGCCGAACTGTTGAGTCAGCAGCGGATCTGGAATGGTAAAGCCATGATCATGGCGCGGATGCCGCTGCATGTAGGTGGTCTGCGGCATGTGGCAGTTGATGCATTGGTTGCCGCTGCTCTCGGCGCCATGGAAACTGTGCGCTTCGGGCTGGATGGCCGGTGCGTTCGGAAAGCCACCTGCCGTGTGGCATCTCATGCAGAGCTGATTGCCGGGGAGGATGGTTTTCATGCTGTGCATGTCGTGGCAGTCCATGCAGCGGACGCCTGCGTGATGCATGCGGCTGCTGAGAAAGCTGGAGAACTCGTAGTTCTCATCGCGGATCTGGCCGTCGGGGAAGTAGATGTCACTGCCGTCGGTGATCGTGAGTTGGTAGTGATCCCAAAACGATTCACCGGGCACAAAGTCACCCGTGATCTCGCCACGTCGCGCATGGCAGCCGGCGCAGTTGTCGAGGTGTTGATCGCGACTCCACTTCGTCAGCGTCGGGTCTTTTTGGCCACTGCCACGGTGCTGCGTCTGCCAGTCACGGTGCGCTTTCATGGGCCCATGGCAGGATTCACAGCTCACGGTCATCTCCGCCATGCGGGTGTGGTAGCTGTCGTTGGCGCTGTCGTAGTTTTTGCGCACGCGAGTGTTGTGGCAGCTTGCGCACATCTGATTCCACACCATGCCGCGACCGGTCCAGTGGCCCCATTCCCCCGGCTTGCGGTCTTCGTTGCCATAGACGTTGAACCAGTCGCCTCGTTTCGGATCAAAGCAGGCCTCCATCGCATGCAGCGCGCCGCGAGGCCCTTCGACGAGGAACTGCCGCAGCGGGTCATGGCCAATGACACGCTTCACGGGATAAGGCGTCACCTCATGGTCAAAACCGAGCGAGACGAGCTCGAAACCTGCTTGGTTCTGGCGTGCCTCGGTCGTCTGACTGCCATGCTGAAAGGCCTTGGGGGGATGGAATGCGGCGAGGTCTAGCTCGTCATTCGGCAGCCGCTCAGCCAGCCCGTGGTGCGATCCTTTCCACTTCGTGAACTCCGCCTCATGGCAGGTCCGGCAGCTTTCTGAACCTGCATACTGAGCAAAGGTCGCCTTTTCGTCGGGCATTCGATAGGCCTCGATCTGGGTGGGCTTTGGCGGAGCGACGGGTACCGTGAGGTAGCTCGGTTCAGGCCATAGCGCCCAGGCGATGAGAGTGATCAATCCGACCAGTCCGCCGCCTAGCAAGAATCCGGCCTTGGCATTTGAGGCAGAGGGTGGTGACTGAGGCTTCTTTTTCATCAACAAGACGGATACGCTGACCGTGGAGCGAACGTCAAAACGTCACGATTTTTCGCAGAGAAGGTGCGATGCCATCAATCCTCGCCATTGCCCGAGTCGCCGCGCCAAGGGCAGATGCCGCGTTTGCTCGGTGCCAGAGCAAAGGCCAGCAGACGCGAGGCTGGCTCTTCCCAAGTTCGTTCCTGAGCGATGGCCAAGGCCTGGGATAGATTTTTGCCCGAGCAGAACAGCAGCTTGAACAGCTCCTTGATGGCCGCACGCTGAGTCGCGGTGAAGCCCTGCCGACGCAGTCCGATGACGTTCAGCCCAGTGATTCGGTTCGTGCGCATGGCGGCGCAGAAATGCGGAATGTCTTTGCCAAAGCTGCCATTGCCCTGGATCACGCATGAATCCCCGATGCGCAGGAACTGATGAAAGACAGCCCCGCCACCGATGAAGGTGCTGTTTCCTACGTGAATGTGACCGGCGAGCAGGCAGGCATTCGCCAGGATATTGCGGTCACCGAGCTGCACATCATGCGCCAGATGCGCACTGGCCATGAGGAAATTGCCTTCGCCCAGACGAGTGAAGCTGCCGGGCTTACTGCCGCGGTGGATGGTCACGTGCTCGCGCAGGGTATTCCGCGGGCCTAGGATAACGCCGCTGTCCGTTTCGGGCTTGAAATGAAGGTCCTGAGGATCGGCACCAATGATGGCCGCGCGGCCGATGACGCTGCCTTCGCCGATTTCTACTCGGCCGATGACTTGGGCGTGGGCCTCAATCCGCACACCGTCGGCGACTTTGACCGGCCCATCAAGGATGGCATAGGGGCCTACATAAACATCAGCAGCTAGTTCGGCAGAAGGGTGGATGATGGCCGTGGGGTGAATCATCAGTCGCAAGGTATCTATCTCAAGAAAGGCGCGGACTCCGCATTACCAGATGCGGCGGAAAAGGCGGCCCAGTCTGCTGCCGCCAGAGACAGGTTTCACGTAGTTGTCTTGGTTGTCCGTGCTAGCGGTAGTCTCTGAAAGGTAAAGTGGGCCTTTGTGGTCGATGACCTTCACCTGGCTGATTTCAATGCGAGCGATGGGGCAATCGTTGCTGTCGACCGGCATTTTGGAAATGCTGTCTAGCACTTCCAGTCCGGAGATCACTTGACCAAATACGGTGTATTTGTCGTCTAGGGCATCGTAGTTCCCTAGAGCAAAGTAAAACTGGTAGCCATTTGAGCGGCGGCTGGGGTTTGTTTTGTCGCTACGACGTCCCATGGCGACTGCGCCTTTGCGATGGTTGCGCTTGATCTCAGCCAGCACGGTTTTTTCCTCACCACCCGTACCCCAGCGATCTCGTGCACCTTCATCCGAGCTGAGTGGATCGCCTGTCTGGACGATGAATCCTTCAATCGCTCGGTGAAAGGCTAGGCCTTTGTAAGCAGCCGTTTCGACGTTTTCGATGAAGTTAGAAACTGTCATCGGAGCATCTTTCGGATACAATTCAAAGATCACTGTCTTCACGTTGCCGCCGAATTTAATCTCCATGACGGCAAGCTTGTGTTCAGAGTCTTTCGCCCAGGTAGACGGATCGTCTAGTTTCGCCGCATTCAGTGTGGTCTTGCGCGGGGGCAGGCTGGGTGATGGACCAGACATAAGCTCAGCCGCTTGGAACAATTCGCGCTGCGCATCATCAGCGATTTTTTCAATCGAGGGTAGGTCAGTTTCCGTCAGTGCTTTCACTGGATCAGTCGCTGACGCTGCTGCTTGCGGGGGTGCTGTGTCTGGCAGCGTTTGTGCATTAAGGCAGACAACGCCAAGCCCAAGAAGAGTGATGAAATAGGGGAGAGACGCTTTCACAGTACCTGTAGGGGGAGATTTCAAACAAAAGGACTGAATCAGCGTAGATTCCCGGGCACTTGCGCGGGCGCAGCAGGAGCGGGGGCAGCCGCAGAAGCCTCAGGAGGCGGTGTATTGACGGTCTCTCTGGCAGTTGCTTCTGCAGGTGGGCTTGGGGAAGGACTCGACGCAGAGGTTTTCGAGCCATTGTCGATGTATTGGAAGACCCGCCGCGGCCCGCCTTTGGATTTTCTTGCAGGTAGACCCCAGCGCACATCCAGAGCGTCCATTTCGGCAACAGTAGGGTTCACGGCATCCGATGGCTCGCCAAACTGACAGGAGCTAAGAACGCTGAGGCTAGTGAAACAAGCGATGAGGGGGAGAAGGCGCGGCAGGCTCATTGATTCAGGAAAGCAGAAATTTTAATCTCTGAGCACACACTAGGCAGAGCATCTCCCAGCCGCAAGACAGAATCCAGGCTGGCTACCCCCTGCCTGACATAAGCTAGACCGACCCAGCGTCGTGACTGCGGGTGTAGGGTCGCGCTCGTGATCTGTCCAATTTCGCGCTCGTCGAGGTGGAGTTTGCTGCCCGCCGAGATAGGACTTTCTGGCTCGATGTGTTCCCAGGCGATGAGTTCACGGGGCATCTTTCCGGTGGTTTTGATCCGGGAAAGAACCTCTTGGCCGATGTAACAACCTTTGGTGAAGCTCATGCAGCTTTTTTCCAACCCAGCTTCTTGGGGAAAAGCCTCCGCGTGGATTTCGGTGGGCCAGGCAGGCACGCGTTGCAGAATGCGGAACGTCTCTGCCTGCTCGGTCAGCAGCACACGTGAGCCAGGTTCCACCGCCTCGCCTCTCGGCAGCCAGACATCATAGCCGGGTCGACCAAAACGCTGCGCCTTGAGCCTGCGCCCGTTTTTCCCCAGCTCCAGCGTAGGTTCGGCAGCAGGTGCTGATTCACCTGGGATCCAGTGCCAGAGCTGCCAGGCCTTGCTCACGTCATCCAGCACTGCATCGTCCGCGATGATGTATCGTTCCAGCCGCATTCCGAGAGGCTCACGCAGACTCGGAGCCGCATCCAGCCACAGGCAGTCCGTTGCAGCGTGCAGGAAGACATCGCCCTCCATGCGTCCCTTGGCGTTGGTCACGCAGGCGTGCAGGGCAACTTGCGCATTTGCCAAGCGCACGTCTTGCGTCACCTGACCATTCAGGTAGCGCACGCGGTCGCTACCGCTCAGGGTCCATTTGGCACGATCCGAGAGATTCACCCAGGCGCCATCGCGCAGTGTGATAGAGTAGAGTTCAGCGTCCATGAACGGCAGTTACGCATGACGTCCTTGGAAGGTCAGCTCGGCGATGCCCGACTTGTCCAAGCCGCCCAGTCCTAGACTCACCATCTTCTCATACTGCTGCGTCGTCGCCTCATTCAACGGCAGATTCAGGCCCACCTCCCGGGCCAGCCCCAGAGCGATGCCGCTGTCCTTCGCCGCATGCTCGGCAGAGAACCAGCAATCGTGCTCCCGCGCGCACATGTCGCCACCATCAGTCTCCAGCACCCGACTGTTCGCGCCTGTCTGGGAGAATACCTCGCGGATCATGGACAAATCATGCCCCAGGGCTGCCGCTAGCCCCAAGCCCTCGGCTAGGCCAGCGGTGTTGATGTTCATCACCATGTTCACCAGTGCCTTCACCTCCGCGGCGCGCCCCGGTCCACCGATGAAGCGACGGTTCACGCTCATCGGCTCGATCATGCCGCGCACCTTTTCATAAACGGCCTCATCACCCGCTAGCATGAGATAGAGCTTGCCCTCCCGTGCGTGGCTGATGCTTGAAGCCATGCAGGCCTCCAGGCTCTGCGCGCCCACCGCCTTTGCCGCGCTGTAAATCTCCCGATGAATGCCAGGAGAGAGCGTCGCGCAGTTGATGAAAATTTTCCCTTCCGCGTCCTTCAGCAGAGAGTCATCCTCATTGAAAAAGATCGACCGCATCGCGGCATCGTGCGTCACCACGGTAAAAATGACATCCGCCGCTGCCGTCACCTCCGCGAGCGTACTCGGAGCCGCACAGCTCAACTCTGCCGCGAGCGATGTCGCTGCCTCACGATTCACATCATGCACGGCCGTGACTTGAAACCCACAATCCTTTAGACGACGGGCCATGTTGGCCCCCATGCGACCGACTCCGACAAAAGCGATGGTTTGACTCATAATTTAAAGAAAATACTGGTTAAAAAAAGCACTCTAGCTTGCCTGCCGCTATTCCCAAGCGCAACCGTTGTTGCGATGGCTAGCACGGCTAATCTAAGTTCGTTTAGATTGATGGCATGAAGATGGTGGGGGTTTTTGCTTAAGGGGGTGCGATCATTCTCGTGTGGTTAACTTAGCTTACTAGCGAAGGATCGAGCGGCTAGGTTTAGTCAATGGTCATTCCGGCCATAAAAATTGCAGTTTGCGGCATGGGTTTGACGGGGTTCATCGGTTGCGGCTAGCGTTGAGGCAATGGACTCACGACCTCTTCGCACGACTGTCATTGGCAGTTATCCTTTTCCTGGTTGGCTGGAATTTTCGGCGCGTCATTTGGACCAGTTTGGTTCGGCGGATGTGGCGGAGATGCAGGAGGATGCGGCGATGATTGCCATTCAGGATCAGCTTGCGGCAGGGCTGGATGTGATCACGGATGGGGAGCAGACGCGGTTTGATTTCAATCTGTCGTTCTATGGCTTCATCGAGGGCATTTCGCTGGAGCCGGCGAGTCTGCGCCGCTTTGGGCCACCTGCGCATGACCAGCGTGGGAAGCATCAGATCACGGGTGACCTCTCTGCGCCAAGGGGGCTAGGGGCTGTCGAAGAGTTTCGCCGTCTGCGCAGGTTGGCCGCTGGTTGTGGAAAGACATTGAAGGTCAGTGTGCCTGGCCCTTATACCCTGAGTGGTCGATTGGCTCCGAATGCGCAATACCCAGATCGCTATGCGATCACGGAGGCGCTGCTTCCGATCGTTCGGAAGGAGATCGCGGCTTTGGTGGAGGAGGGGGCCCAAGAGATCTGTGTGGATGAGCCGAGCATGAGTTGCTACGGCTACCGGGAGGACACGCGGCGTTTTGTGGATCTCTTCAATCGCACCGTGGAACCCGCTCGGGGGCGTGCTCGGCTTTGCACGCATTTGTGTTTTGGGAATTTCAAAGGGCACCCGGTGGGCTGGCGTCGTTACGCCCCGTTGTTTCCAGCGTTCTTCGAACTGCATTGCGATGAGGTGCATGTGGAAATGGCGAATCGGGAGTATGCTGAGCTGGAGATCATCGGTTCTATCGCGCAGCGGATGGATGTGGCCGTCGGGGTGATCGATGTGAAGAGCTATCACATCGAGACGCCCACCCAGGTGGCGGAGGCGGTGCGTGCTTGTCTGCGCTATGCTCCGGCAGAGCGTTTGGTGTTTGCGCCTGATTGTGGCCTTAGCCA
Organism: Verrucomicrobiaceae bacterium; assembly: GCA_947507875.1. GTDB lineage: Bacteria > Verrucomicrobiota > Verrucomicrobiia > Verrucomicrobiales > Verrucomicrobiaceae > Prosthecobacter. The sequence continues at coordinate 42,675 of CANNQP010000009.1, forward strand.
AACGGCACGCTGGGCAGCGCGGCAGAAGCTTGCGAACATGGTCGCTGGGGTGGAAGTGGTGCGTGACTCCCTTTGAACCAACGATGATTGAGGCTCTGCAAAAAGATGATGCGCTGCTGGCGGATATCCATTCCACCGCGGCTGATGATCCACGCCTGCATCTCTGGTGGCTGGGGCAGAGTGGCTTTCTCTGCCAGCAGGGAGGGGCGCGCTTGCTGCTCGATCCATATTTGTCCGATTCACTGACAGAAAAATACGCGGCGACCGATAAACCGCATGTGCGCATGACGGAGCGCTGTTTGGCTCCTGAGCAGCTTCCGTCCGTGCGTCTCGTCACGGCCAGTCACCTTCATACGGATCATCTGGATGCTGCCACGCTGGTGCCGCTGGCGCGCGCTCAGGGGGGCATCACGCTGGTGTTGCCTCACCCAATTTTGGAAGAGGCGAGGGCACGGCTGGGTGATGCGCCGATTGAGCTGGTGGGCCTAGGTGCAGGGGAGAGCTGTGAGCTGCAGGGATGGCGTCTCACCGGCGTCCCTGCGATGCATGACGACCTGAAAACAGATGAGCAAGGACGCCATCACTACTTGGGATTTTTGATCCAGCGGGCAGGCTTTTGCTTTTACCACAGCGGTGACACGCGTTGGTATCCTGATTTGGCGAACTGGCTGCTCGATCCCGCCTGCGATGTCATGCTGCTGCCGATCAATGGCCACAAGCCAGAACGTCGTGTGGCGGGCAATATGGATGGGACCGAGGCCGCTGTCTTGGCGAGATCCTGCCACGCGCGGCTCGTGGTGCCCTGCCATTACGACATGTTCACCTTCAATACGGAATCGCCAGACGAATTCATCACGGCCTGCGGGCATCTGGCTCAGCCTCATCGTATCCTGCGTGGTGGGGAAAAGCTTAGTTTGGAAAGGCATTCGACAGCCGTTTCGGTCTAGATGGCGGACTGCGTGTCGAGGGGCTGAATCTCTTCATGCATGGACCTAGGATCTCTGGGTGCTTGAGAGCTGAAAGCTAAAGTTTCCCAGTGGCGGAAGGCCTGTTGCGCTTTGTCTTTGGACAAAGCAGCTCAAGGCGTCTAGCCTAAGCTCATGTCCGCGTCCCCAGCCTTACCTTTTCCTGGTCCAGAGCGTTTGCGGTTCAGTCCGCTGAAGATTCTCATGGGCGTTGTGGCCCTGACCGCAGGCGCAGGATTGTTTTCCAGTTTTTATCAGGTGCCGATCAACTCAGAGGCCATTGTGCAGCGATTCGGCAAGTTTTTGAAAATCACGCAGCCCGGATTGCACTTCAAGCTACCATGGGGGATCGATGCGGTGACGCTGGTCGAGACTCGGCGACAACTGAAGTTGGAATTTGGCTACGGCAGTCGTGGTGCGATGAATGAGTACCAATACAACCATGACCCTGAGGACATGCAGCTGGAGAAAAACATGGTCACTGGCGATCTCAACGCTGCGGTGGTGGAGTGGGTTGTGCAGTTCCACATCAGCGATGCTCGTGCGTATGTGTTCCAGTTTCTCGAACCCCAGGCGACCCTGCGAGACATCTCCGAATCCGTGATGCGTGAGGTTGTGGGCGATCGCACGATTGACGAGGTTTTGACGGTGGGACGCCAGGAAATGGAGGTGAAAGCTCTGGAGCGACTCCAGCAGATCGCCAGCACCTTGGACATGGGGGTGCACATCGACCAAGTGCAGCTCGGTAATGTGAATCCTCCGAGTCAGGTCAAAGACAGCTTTGACGAAGTCAACCGAGCACAGCAGCAGCGGGAAGCAGCGATCAATCAAGCAAGTGGGGAATACAATCGTGTCATCCCAGAAGCGCGAGGCAAAGCTGAACAAAGCATTAGCCAAGCGGAAGGTTATGCGACGGAGAGAATCAACCGTGCCGAGGGTGATGCCTCTCGGTTCAAGACCTTGTTGTCGGAGTATCAAAAGGCACCTGAGGTGACGCAAAAGCGCATCTATCTTGAAACGCTGGCGGAGATTCTACCCCAGGTGCCGGGCAAAGTCATTGTGGATGACCGGGTGCCGCAGTTCCTACCGCTGATGCATTTGCAACAACGTTCCCAAGCTCCCGCTACGGCTCCTCAGGCCAGAACCCAACCCCGCCCTTCTGCTCGATGAAATCTTCCATTCCACTGCTCATTCTCATCATCGGCTTTTTGCTCTACATCCTGGGCCGCGCTAGCTTTTACTCCGTGGGTGAGACGGAGCAGGTCATCATCACCCAATTCGGCAAGCCCGTAGGAGAGACGATACGCGACGCGGGTCTGCACCTGAAGACACCCTTCATCCAAAAGGTCAACCGTTTCGAAAAACGCATCATGGAGTGGGATGGCCTGCCGGTGGATATGCCGACGCGTGACAAGGTTTACATCGTCGTCGATACCTTTGCCCGCTGGCGCATCACGGACCCTCGCGTATTTTTTGAAAACCTGCGCGACGAGCGTGGGGCGGACTCTCGACTGACCGATATTCTTGGCAGTGAGACACGCAATGTCATCGCTCGTCATGACTTCATTGAAGCCATCCGCAATACGAAGGATCGCAAGGCTGCAAGAGAGGCCTTTGTGGTGGCTGACACGGCTTCGATCGCTGATTCTCGCATTGGAACGATGCCTGCCATCTTGAAGGGGCGAAGTGAATTGGAACGGGAAATCTACAACAATGCGGCCCCGAAGGTGAAGGGCTTTGGCATCGAACTTATCGATCTGCGGTTCAAGCGCATCAACTACACGCCTGCGGTTAGCCAAACCATTTATCAACGCATGGTCAGCGAGCGCACCCAGATCGCGGAGCGTTTCAAGTCCGAGGGGGCAGGGGAGGCTGCAAAAATTTTGGGGCAGCGAGAGCGTGATCTAAAAGAGATCGAATCCCAAGCCTACCGAAAGGTTCAGGAGATCGAAGGTGAAGCAGATGCAAAGGCCACAGAGATCTATGCCAAAGCCTACAATCAAAGCCCGGAGGCCGCGCGCTTGTTTGAGTTTTTGAAAACCATGGAGACCTACAAGGCAATCATCACGCAGGATACCAATCTCATCCTCAGCACCGACAGCGATTTTTTGCGTTACTTGAAATCGTCGGAAGACCGCCCTGCAGCATCCTCAGCCCAGGCTGATCCACTGCAAAGCCTGCCAAGTCTCATCGATATGGTTCGTCAGTAGTTGGCTTAACTACGGCACTTGTTTAGGTTCAATTTTGTTCCCAACAGCTAGGAGTTATGGCGAAAAATTAGCCAACTCTGCTTCTGGTATGGACGATTCCGCCACGCTCAAGTGTCGCTGGCAAGATCCTGCTCAGTTGTGGCGTAGGGGTATGCTAATTTTTTCTATGCCTGTTCATTCTATCATGAAAACTCGCCTGACTGCCCTCTTGCTGGTTGCGACGGCTCTCCATGCAGCCCCATCGAAAGAGGAAGCGATGGATCCTGCTAAGCCGGTTTCCTTTTACAAACACATCCGCCCGATCCTTCAGGCGAATTGCACAGGCTGCCACCAACCTGCCAAAGCCAAAGGCGATTATGTGATGACGGACTTCGCTAAGTTGTTGGCTGGAGGTGAGGAAGGTGTCGCGATCGTTCCTGGGAAGCCAGCGGAATCCAATCTGCTCAAGGTCTCGACTCCGAACGCTGAGGGGAAGGTAGAAATGCCACCCAAGGGTGATCCTTTGCATGAGTCCCAGGTTGCTCTGATCAAAAAGTGGATCAGCGAAGGCGCTAAAGATGACACGCCCGCTTCGGCCATCGCTCACTACGACATGGAGCATCCTCCCGTTTATGTCACGGCACCAGCCGTCACTTCAATGGAGCATTCTCCTGACGGCTCCATGATCGCAGTGGCTGGCTATCATGAAGTTTTGGTGCACAAAGCGGATGGCTCGGGCATCGTCGCTCGACTTGTGGGTTTGGCGGAGCGTATCCAAAAACTGGCCTGGAGCCCAGATGGCAAGAAGATCCTCGTCACAGGCGGCAGCCCTGCTCGCATGGGAGAAATCCAGATCTGGGATGTTGCTGCCAAGAAGCTGGAACTCTCCAAGTCGCTGACGTTCGACACGCTCTATGGAGCCAGCTGGTCGCCCGATGGAAAGTTCATCGCTGTTGGCTGTGGCGACAATGGTCTCCGTGCCTTTGAAGCTGCGTCAGGGAAAGAAGTCGTCTTCATGGGCGGACACAGCGATTGGGTGCTGGATACCGTTTGGGGGTTGGAGGGAAAGCTCATCGCTTCCTGCGGTCGTGACATGAGTGTCAAGCTAACCGAGGTTGCCACTCAGCGTTTCATCGACAACATCACTTCCATCACCCCAGGCGCTTTGAAAGGTGGCGTGCAGGCATTGGCACGGCATCCCTTGCGCAATGAGATTTTGATCGGTGGCACCGATGGTGTACCAGCCATCTACCGAATGGAGCGCATCACCAAGCGAGTCATCGGCGACAATGCGAATCTGATCCGTCGCTTTCCTGCCATGGAAGGTCGTATCTTTGGCGTCGATTTTGCCCCTGACGGCAAACGCATCGTCGCAGGCGCATCGCATGAGGGGGCGGGGGCGGTGAATCTATATGCAAGCGAGTATGATAGTACTTTACCTGAGGCCGTGAAGAAGATCATCGAAACCGTCAACGGCAAAGGCAAGGAGCTCGATGACTGGGTCACTCGAGACGTAAAACTGCTCAGTAGCACCCCTATTCCCTGTGGCATTTTCACGGTCAGCTTTTCCCCTGATGGCAAGCTTGTGGCCGCAGCAGGTCAAGATGGTCACATTCGGCTGATCGAGGCTGCGACGGGGAAGATCGCTAAGCAGTTCTTGAGCGTGCCACTGGTGGCAGACAAAGCCCTGGCTGCGAGTGAAGTAATTGCTGACGATAGCGTCCGCGCTACGGTGAAAAAAGATGATAAAGTCGAGACGCTCGTGCCCGGCCTGACGATCTCCAGCATCGACGTGGAGCCGAAGAGTGTCAGCATTGTGAAGCCCACTGAATATGCTCAGCTGCTGGTCACGGCCACGATGAGTGATGGTAGTAAGGCAGACATCACCCGCATGGCTAAGCTAACGAGCACGAATGCCAAGGCGGCGAGCATCAACGAGCGTGGTCTCGTGCGACCTGGTCAAGATGGTGCAGCAGAGATCAAGATTGCCTTCATGGGCAAGGCAGCGTCCGTGCCGGTCAAGGTCAGCGGCATGAATGTCGCCCTGAAGCCTGATTATGTGCGCGATGTGATGCCCATCACGAGCAAGCTTGGCTGCAACATGGGCACCTGTCATGGTGCCAAAGACGGCAAAGCAGGCTTCAAGCTCAGTCTGCGAGGCTATGACCCAATCTATGATGTGCTAGCCTTCACGGATGAACTCGCCAGTCGCCGTGCCAATGTGGCTTCGCCGGAGCATTCTCTCATGCTTTTGAAGGCAAGTGGTAGCGTGCCTCATGAAGGCGGACAGCTCACCGTGCCTGGCGAGCTTTATTATGAAACGCTGAAAGCCTGGATCAGCCAAGGGGCAAAGCTAGATCTCAAAACCCCAAAGGTCACAAGCATCGAAGTCTTTCCCAAAAACCCAGTTTTGGAGCGCATCGGGCATCGGCAGCAGATGCGCGTCATCGCTCACTATGCGGATGGTTATGTCAAAGACGTCACCGCAGAGGCATTCCTTGAAAGTGGCAATGGAGATGTGATCGAGGCCGATAAGACGGGCTTGATGACCAGCTTGCGCCGTGGCGAAGCTGCCATTCTGGCTCGCTTTGAAGGAGCCTATGCCGCGACAACCATCACCGTGATGGGGGACCGCACGGGTTTTGCCTGGAAAGAGCCCGAGAAGTGGAACAGGATTGACGAATTCACGGCTCGCAAATGGCAGCGCATGAAGATTCAGCCCAGCGGCCTTTGTAGTGATGAAGACTTCCTTCGCCGCATCCACATTGATCTCACCGGGCTGCCTCCGAAGGTTGAGGATGTGCGTGCATTCCTTGCGGATCAGCGGGATATTCGAACGAAGCGAAATGAAGTCATTGAACGGCTCATCGGCAATCCTGATTTCGTGGATCATTGGTCGAACAAATGGGCAGACATGCTGCAGGTGAACTCAAAGTTCTTAGGCGCGGAAGGTGTGAAAATCCTGCGTGAGTGGATCAAGCAACAGGTCGCAGAGAACACGCCTTACGATCGCATGGCTTACCGAATCATCACGGCCACGGGGTCAAATAAAGACAACCCCGCTGCGGCCTACTTCAAGACGGTGCGCACGCCAGAAGAGTTGGTGGAAAACACGACGCACCTTTTCCTAGCCACTCGTTTCAACTGCAACAAGTGCCACGACCACCCTTTCGAGAAGTGGACCTGGGATCAGTACTACCAGACAGCTGCCTTCTTTGCCCAAATCGACCTCAAGACGGATCCTGCTAGTGCGGGTAAAACGATCGGAGGCACTGCGGTGGAAGGAGCCAAGCCTCTCTTCGAGGTTGTCGCGGATAAGCGAGAAGGGGAGATGAATCACCTGCGCACGAACAAGCCAATTGCACCCCAAGTGCCTTATGATGCGGAGTTGGTGAGCAAGACGGCTACCTCACGCCGGGAGCAATTTGCTACGTGGATGACGAGTCCCGAGAACGATTACTTCGCCATGAGCTACGCCAACCGGATTTGGGGCTACTTAACTGGTACGGGCGTCATTGAGCCTCTGGATGACATTCGAGCTGGCAATCCGCCAAGCAATCCAGAACTGCTGCAATACCTAACGAATGAGTTCATTCAAAGTGGCTTCAACGTGCGCCATTTGATGAGAATAATCGTTCAAAGTCGCACCTACCAGCTAGAGCTAGCCACCAACCGCTGGAATGAAGATGACCAAGTCAACTATAGCCACGCCAAGGCACGTCGCCTTCCAGCTGAGGTCCTGTTTGACTCTGTTTTCACGGTGACCGGAAGCCTGCCGAACATCCCTGGCGTGCCCAAAGGTACTCGCGCGGCCCAGCTGATCGATGGTCAGACCCAACTGCCCGATGGATTCCTCACGAACTTCGGCAAGCCAGCGCGAGAATCTGTCTGCGAGTGCGAACGTAGCAATGATGTGAACTTGGGGCCAGTCATGGCGCTGATGTCAGGACCGACTGTTGGTGATGCCATCAGCGATCCGAACAACGCCATTGCGAAGCTTTCCCGAGAGGTTCAAGACGATTCAAAGCTGATTGAAGAAATCTTCATCCGCATTCTGAATCGCAAACCCACCGGCCAAGAGATCAATGCCGCTCTGGCGAGCATGGCCAGCATGGATGTCGAGCATAAGCAACTGGCTGCAGAATGGCAGGCCAAGGAAGTCGAGCAAAAGCCCATCATCGCGAAGGCTGAGGCAGACCGTTTGGTCGGTATCCAGGCTGCGAAGACAGAACTCGAAGCCTACCGCGTCAAGATCGCACCTGATGTGAAAAAGAAAGAAGAAGCACGACTCGCTGCCATTCAAGCCGCTGAAGCTAAGGTCAAAGCTGCAAAAGAATCCGTGCCCATGACCCAGCCCAAGTGGGAAAACTACCTGGATCTCAGTGCAGAATGGCATCCCTTGGAAGTGAAGGTCCAGAGAGCCGCTGGAGTCGAGAAGATCGAAGTTCTGCCAGATGGTTCGCTTTTGGCCAAAGCTCTGCCTGAAGGCAAGCAAAGCACTGGAAACTATCTCCTCGTGGGTAAGTCAATGCTGCCGAACATTACAGCGATCAAACTTGAGATGTTGCCCGATGATCGTTTGCCTAACAATGGGCCTGGTCTTGCGCCTGATGGCAATTTTGTCCTGAGCGAATTCATCGTTACGACTCAGTCAGCAGGTGCTAAGGCAACACGTGCGGCAGCCATCGCTCAGGGGCTGAAGCATCCCCAAGCGGATTTTGAGCAAAACAACTTCCCAGTCGCTGAAGCCCTAAAGAAAGGAAATCGAGACCGGGGTTGGGCTGTCAGTCCTGACACGGGTTACCGTCACGAGGCGATTTTTTCCTTCGATAAACCCGTGTCACATGATGACGGTACGAGCTTTTCCGTTCAGATGGTTAGCAACTTTCAGAACGGCAAATACAATCCTGGTCGCTTCCGCCTTTGGGTGACTAGCAGTGCCTTGGTTCGGTTTGGCGTTCCTGCCTCGGTAGCAGCAGCGATTAAGGCCCCCCAGCGTAATGCCGAACAAAAGCAGCTCCTGACGGAGCACTTCCTGCATCAATTCCGTGACTACCAAGCGCAGAAAAAGGCGCTCGCCAATGCGAGCAAGCCCGTGCCCATCGACCCACAAGTCATTGCACTGGAAACCAAGTATGTGGAATCTCAGAAGCCCATCAGCTTGGATCCGAAATTGGTGCAGTTACGGCGTGATGCAGACCTGAGCGCCAAGCAATTGGCGAACAAGCGACTCACTCATGCTCAAGATTTGGCTTGGGCGCTGATCAATTCTCCGGCATTCCTTTTCAATCACTGAAGTCTTTCTTAAATAGAGCTGCTGCAATGAATGGTCGTGATGCGACACAGGATTTAGATCATTTCGCTGTGAAAAGACACAAATTGATCATTTCAATCTAGCGCGATTTTGCGTTCTATATCGCATGATGATTCTTCGTCTGCGGTTCTTGATGCTTGTGTTGTCCTTGGCAGGAACAACAGCTCTCCATTCGGCCGGAAAACTTCAGTTCAATCGGGACATCCGCCCGATCCTATCGGACAAGTGCTTTCATTGCCACGGTCCGGATAGCAAAAATCAAAAAGCTGATCTTCGGCTCGATGTGCGCGAAGCTGCGATCAAGGATGGGCACATTCGTCCTGGTGATCCGGAAACTAGCATGATCCTGGAACGCATCCTTTCTTCCGACCCGGATGAAGTGATGCCTCCGCCGAAGTCAAAACTCGGAAACCTTACACCCCAGGAAGTGGAAACGTTGCGACGTTGGATTCGCGAAGGTGCCGAGTATGAAGCGCATTGGGCTTTCATTCCTTTGCAAAAGGAAGCGCTCAAGACTCAGACGATTGATTCTATCGTGCGTGCCGGGCTGCAGGAGCGTGGTCTTTCGATGCAACCTGAAGCAGAACCGACGACCCTCGTAAGACGAGTCAGTTTTGATTTGATCGGGTTACCTCCCACGCCTGAAGAGGTTGCACATTTCGTGGCAGATCACGCCCAAGATGCCGATCGTGCTTTGGACAGGCTGGTGAAGCGACTGCTAGCATCGCCCCACTATGGAGAACGCATGGCTGTCGATTGGCTCGATGTTTCGCGCTATGCAGATAGCTATGGATTTCAGGTGGATCGCGAACGTGAGGTCTGGCCCTGGCGAGATTGGGTAGTGAAAGCCTTCAATGACAACTTGCCGTTTGATCAGTTCGTCACATGGCAGCTCGCAGGTGATCTTTTGCCAAATCCAACGTTTGAGCAACGTCTCGCGACGGCATTCAATCGCCTGCATCAGCAAGAAAGTGAAGGGGGGAGTGTCGAAGAAGAATATCGAGTCGAGTACGTCGCTGATCGTGTGCAGACCGTGGCAACCGCATTTTTGGGACTCACCTTCGAATGTGCTCGTTGTCATGATCACAAGTATGATCCGATCTCACAAAAGGAGTACTATGGGCTGTTTTCGATGTTTCAGAACATTGATGAAGCTGGACTTTACTCCTTTTTCACGCCGTCTGCGCCGACGCCAGCCATGATGCTCACCCATGAGGCGACTCGGACGAAGATGGCAGAGCTCCAGTCGCGTATCTTAGCGTTAGAACAACACAGCAAAGCTACCGTGCTAAAAGCGCCGGATCTGACCTCCGGTGAAGTGGCTCATTTCACCTTCGATGAATTGAAAGGCAATCGCTTGGCGGATGCTTGGGCGAAAGCTTCTTCTCCGCCGCAGGGGACTGTAGCCAAATCCGAAAAGGTCAAGGATGTGACCTCAGCCACTCTCAAAGGTGGTAATCAACTGGTGCCTGGCAAGGTGGGGCAAGCGATTCAATTCACTGGTGACGACCCCGTGGAGACACCGGTCGGAAATTTCAAACGCGAAGAGGCCTTTAGTGTTTCCCTATGGATGAAAACGCCAGATGTGAAAGAACGTGCGGTGGTTTTGCATCGCTCACGCGCTTGGATGGATGCAGCGAGTCGTGGTTACGAACTTCTACTGGAGGAGGGTAAATTGAAATGGTCGCTGATTCATTTCTGGCCAGGCAATGCCATTTCTATTCGCACTCGACTGATTTTGCCCACGCAAGAGTGGATGCATGTCGTGATGACCTACGACGGGAGCAGTCGTGCCTCTGGATTGAAGCTCTACATCAATCAAAATCTGGCTGATGTAGAAATTGTTCGCGATGGATTGACCAAAACGATCCAGGGTGGAGGCGGGGACTTCATCACTTTAGGCGAACGATTCCGAGATCGTGGCTTCAAAGGGGGGCTCGTGGATGATCTTCGCCTTTTCAATCGAGATATCTCAAGCTCGGCAGTGACATCCCCCGAGTTAAAGCAAGTGCGTGCTGAACTATACGCACTGCAAGATCAGCAACGAGAGATGATGGTCATGCAGGAATTACCTCAACCGAAGAAAGCCTACATTCTGACACGTGGTGAGTATGATAAGCGCACGGATGAAGTCACAGCAGTATTGCCTGCGGCTTTGCCCCCCCTTCCACCTGGCGTTTCACCCAATCGACTAGGCTTGGCGAAGTGGTTGACCTCACCCAATCACCCACTGACAGCTCGGGTGACGGTCAACCGTCTGTGGAATGGCTTTTTCGGGCGTGGCTTGGTGAAAACAACCGAAGATTTTGGCAGTCAGGGTGAGCGTCCGCTTTACCCTGAGTTGCTCGATTATCTTGCCTATCGATTCATCACCAGTGGCTGGGATCTGAAAGCTCTGATTCATGAAATTGTCATGAGTCGTGTCTATCGCCAGCGGAGTCTTGCTGAACCCCGGGTCATGGCCGATGATCCGGAGAATCAATGGTTAGCGCGCGGTCCTCGCTTTCGCTTGGCCGCGGAAATGATTCGCGACAATGCACTCGCTGCTGCTGGACTGCTCAAGCGTGAACTGGGAGGTCCTCCTGTCTTGCCTTATGAAATGACAGAAGCTTTTAAACCTGCTGGACCTAGTTCAGGTGATGCTTTGTATCGGCGCAGTTTATACACCACATGGCGGCGAACTAGTCCTCCACCAGCCATGGTGGCCTTTGATGCGCCACGACGTGCAGTCTGTATTTCGAAAAGAGAGCGCACCGACTCCCCCCTGCAGGCGCTCATTCTTTTGAATGGCACGCAGTATGTTGAAGCAGCACGGGTCTTGGGAGAAAGATTGCATCAAGAAGCCAACGGCAATGCCTCGAGGATGATCGAGATCGGTTTCCTGAAATGTCTAAGCCGAACACCAGATGAAAAAGAAAAGCAGATCTGCATGGAACTCTATCGAGAGCAACTTCTGCACTTTCAGCGATCCCCTGAAGAAGCTAAGGCCTTGATGAAACAAGGCCAGTTTCCTATTCACCCGAAGATTCCTTTGGCTGAAGCCGCAGCTTCGACGCTTTTGGCGCAAGCTTTACTGAATCATGATGCCTGTGTGGTGAAACGCTAATCTCTTTAACCATGAATTCTCCTCATCTTCTTTGGAATCGTCGACAGCTCTTGAACCGATTTGGTTCAGGTCTGGGTGGTGTCGCTCTCGCAGAAATGTTAGCAAAAGAGCAAGCTCAAGCCGCTGGTGGACCTAGCATTGACCGTGGTGTTTTGGGGGCGTCGCATTGGCAACCTAAGGCCAAGAGAATCATTTACTTGTTCATGTCAGGAGGTCCTTCGCACTTGGATCTTTATGATTACAAACCGCTTTTGAATCAGAGGCATGGTGAACAATTGCCTGATTCTGTGCGTGGTTCGCAGAGGCTCACGGGCATGTCTGGCAATCAATCATCCATTCCTATGGTAGGTTCGCCTTTCAAGTTCACCCAGCATGGACAAGCGGGCGGCTGGTATTCAGAACTGATTCCACACATCGCCAGTGTGGCCGACGATTTGTGTGTCATTCGTTCCATGTTTACGGAAAGTATCAATCATGGTCCTGGCGTTACCTTTTTTCAGACAGGTTCCCAGATCGCAGGCAGACCGAGCATGGGAGCTTGGCTTAGCTACGGACTTGGCGCGGAGAACGTAAATTTGCCTTCCTTCACCGTCCTGATCACCAAAGGAAAATCTGGTCAGCCCTTGGGAGCCCACCTGTGGGGGAGTGGCTTTCTTCCCACCAAGCACCAAGGTGTCTTGTTTCGAGCAGCTCAAGATCCAGTTTTGTATTTGGGCAATCCGGAAGGCATCAATGACAAGGCTAGGCGACTGATGCTTGATCGTCTGAAGGAACTTCATGAACATCAGTTGGCGGTGAGTCCTGATGTCGAGATCCAGAATCGAATCGATCATTACGAGATGGCTTACCGTATGCAAAGTAGCATCCCTGAAGCCACGGATTTGAGGGATGAGCCTGAGCACGTGTTAAACATGTATGGTCCGGATGTAAAAACCCCGGGAACTTTTGCGGCGAATTGTCTTCAAGCGCGCAGACTGGCGGAACGTGGGGTTCGTTTCATTCAATTGTACCATCAAGATTGGGATCATCATGGCGGTCTCCCTGGCGCTCTGCCTAGGTTGTGTCGTGAAACTGATCAGGCATCAGCGGCTCTGGTCAAAGACCTGAAGCAACGAGGTTTACTTGATGATACACTCGTGGTTTGGGGTGGCGAGTTCGGTCGAACGAATTACTGCCAAGGAAAGATTCAGCCTAACTTTGGTCGTGATCATCATCCACGATGCTTCACGGCTTGGATGGCAGGAGGTGGTGTCAAAGGTGGCGCGCTTTATGGTGAGACGGATGAGTTCGGTTACAATGTCATCAAAGATGGGTTACACATCCATGATTTTCACGCCACCATTCTGCATCTTCTTGGTATCGATCACGAACGCCTAACTTACAAGTTTCAGGGCAGACGCTATCGTTTGACTGACATCCATGGTCACGTCGCTCAGAAGCTGTTGGCATAAGTTCAGAAGAGCTCATTCTGCCCACTCAGCGGAGGCACGAGCCCTAACTTGCGATAGGCAGCAGGCATGGCCACACGTCCACGTGGGGTGCGTTTTACAAATCCTTGCATCACAAGGTAAGGCTCATGCACGTCTTCAAGCGTGCTTGCGTCTTCGCCAATGGCGACAGCCATGCTGCTTAGCCCAACTGGACCTCCATCGAATTTGTGGATCAAGGCTTCCAGGAATCGTTTGTCCATTTCATCGAGTCCCGTTTCATCGATGTCACGCATGGTCAGCGCTCGGCTAGCCACATCTTGAGTGATGATGCTTTGCGCCTTCACCTGAGCATAGTCACGAACCCAGCGCAGCAGGTGATTTGCGATGCGTGGGGTTCCTCGTGAGCGCTGAGCGATTTCGCGTGCACCTTGCTGTTCAATCGGAACTGCGAGAAGCCGTCCCGAACGCATGACGATGTGCTGAAGTTCATCAACGGTGTAGTAATCTAGGCGATTCGGAATGCCAAAGCGACTGCGCATTGGCGCGGTTAACATTCCGGCTCGGGTAGTGGCTCCGACGAGTGTGAAGGGCGGCAAATCGATCCTTATGGTGCGTGCCTTGGGACCTTGATCAATGATGATGTCGAGTCTGAAATCCTCAATCGCCGGATAGAGGTATTCTTCGATGCTTGGGTGGAGACGATGAATCTCATCAATGAAAAGAATATCGCGCTCTTGAAGATTGGTCAGCAGTCCTGCTAGGTCGCCTGCACGTTCAATTTGAGGACCGCTGGTTGTGTGCAGTCGTGAACCGATTGATGTGGCGATGAGGTTGGCAAGTGTTGTTTTGCCCAAGCCTGGTGGACCGCATAGCAAGGCATGATCCAAAGGCTCACCTCGCATTTTGGCAGCTTCGACCATCACCAAGAGCTGTTCTTTGACTTTTTCCTGTCCATGAAACTCGTCGAAGTTTCCCGGCCGGAGGGCCAGATCAAAAGGGGAATCGGCTTCGTTGAGTGAGGGGTTCACAGGCTGTGAAAAAACAGATCAAAATTCTCCACGAAACACACAGCGAGCGCTTGGCGTTTCATGGATAGTGATTTCTGCAAGACCTGGGAGCTGCGGTGCAAGACGCTTCCATAGCCAGGCTGCCATGTACTCGATGGTGGGGTTTTCCAGTCCTTCGATTTCGTTCAAGTAACTGTGGTCGAGTAAATCCAAAATGGGTTTCATCGCGCGACTGATCTCTGCATGGTCATAGACCCAACCGATGTCTGGATTGACCTCGCCTTCGATAGCGATCTCTACCTTAAAGCTGTGGCCATGCATTTTGGTGCATTTGTGAGCAGAGGGTAGTTTAGGTAGGGTCTGGGCAGCTTCGAAACGAAAGTCTTTGATGATGCGGGCGCGCATGATGGAAGGTCGAGAGACAAAGCATCTGGTCAAGGAAACGTGCTGCAAGACTCAAAACCTTGGGATTGGATGAAAGTGGCTTTGATGGAGCCCATGATCAGCGCTCTTGAGTAAGAAACAAAATCGGCTGCGCAGCCACCCTGTGCTGGACCGCAATGAATGCCTTTGTCTAGCCCACGTAAGAGTTAACTAGCCAAGAAAAAACCCGATCTAGAATGAATCGAGATCGGGTTAGCTTTGAATTGGCTGATTAAGATTAGTCTTCGTTAGACTTGTCGTCGTCATCCTGATTGGCTGAATCAGAGGCAGTGACAGTCAGTTTAATGAAGCAGCTGATCTCGGGATGTACCTTAACAGGTACCTCAAAACTACCGGTATTTTTGATGGGTCTTTCCAATTGAATTTGGTGACGATCCAATTCGACCTTGGCAGCACTTTCAGCGACAGCTTTTGCGATATCCATCGTTGTGATCGAACCGAAAGCTTTGCCACCCTGGCCAGTTTGAAGGGTCAGCTTTAATTTCAACTTTTTAAGTTTCGAAGCAATCTTCTCAGCTTCCTGAAGCTCTTTCGCTTCGCGCTCCGCACGAATCGCCTTGAGGTGATTCAGGTGGCGAAGGTTTCCGGAGCTAGCTTCATAAGCTTTACCTTGGGGTACCAAGAAATTGCTCGCGAAGCCACGCTTCACTTTAACGACATCAGCCTCGGCTCCGAGACCTTTGATTTTTTCTTTGAGGATGACTTCGACGTTGGCCATGAGGGTGTGCGTTTCTTGATAAAAGGGCCGGTAAAATGCACGACAGTTACATGCTGTCAATCACCGGAATCATCTTCTAGGCTTTCTTCTGCTTCAGGAAGGCTGCTCCAAGAACGATAATCACAACGCCCATCGCGATCATGATGTAGAGTTGAAGATTTGATTCTTCTTCTTGAGGGATCACTTGAGGGATCGGCATGGGCGCCACTTGCTGCACGGGTGCGACGGGGGCCACTGCTTGCGGCGCTACCCTAGGTTGCGCAGGCTGTGCGGCGGCTGGTGCTGCGCTTTGAGGTGTGTTCACCTGAGCTGTTCTTGGCTGTGTGGGTGCAGCTGCAGCTTGCTGTGGCATGGTCTGAATGGTTGCTGTTGAAGTGGAGGCCGTTGAAGGAGCTGCTGCGCCGGCCTCGGCTAGGATCTGGGCGACTCTGCTTTCGACACCCGTCGCTGCGACGCCACCTATGGCTGATGAGCCAGCAGTCGCCGTAGCTCCCGACGCTATCGCACGACTGAGTTCACCGTGGAGTTTAATCAGACGACTACGAACATCATAAACCACGTCACGAAACTCCATGTCATTTTGCAAGGTTTGCAACTTTTCAAAGGCCGCAGCTCCGCCCATGTAGTCCTGTTCACCAATTTTTCGATAACAAGCCGCAGCAAGATCGGTTTTCGCCTTCAACATCTCCATGTTGACGTTTTGAAGCCGCGTTCTTTCCTCGACGGCCTCTTTCATGGCCGATTGAATGGACGAGATGTCGTATTTATATGGGGCGCTCCAACGCAATTTTTGGCGGCGTTCTGCTTCGACCATTGCGCGCCACTTTGCGATCTCATCGTTGATGGCGTTTTTTGTTTTCGAGAGTTCAGGCTCTTGCAGTTTGTCTAGGCCATCTTTCCTGGCTTTATCCAACTGAGGTTGTTCAGAGGACATCTTTTCCAAGGCCGAGATCCATTTATCCAAAACACTAACGGTTTCTGGGATGGCTTGCAGGTAATAAACACTACCTCGGTAAGCCGGGCTTGGAATCATCAAACGATCGAACTCACGCAAAGCTCCGGTTAGGTCAGACTTCGCTGCTTTCTTACGCATCGAATCCAGAATTCGAAAAGCCTCAATGTTAAACGACTCACCTTTGGATTCCTTTACGCTGAGCCATTTGCCTTCAAGTTTAACCTGGCCGTTGGCGACCATCGTCTTTTCTTCTTGGAGTTTTGAAATGATATCTTCAACCTCTTTGGCTTCCGGTGTGCCTGGGTATTTGTTAACAAAGGGTCTAAGGCGATCCTGAATGATCTGCTCATATTCATCGGCCTTTAGCAGGTCCATTGTGGGCAGGATCTTTCTGAGTTCCACCACTTCGACCTCTTGCGGGGTTTGTTTGATGACTTTGTCAATTTCTCCCACCGGGAATACCTTTTCATCCATGATCTTGGGAGTGAGTCGGTATTTCATTTTCACGCCTTGTTGATTCTGATCGAGGATCGTGCCTTCAATCTTATTTCCGTTTTTCAGGATAAGGATATCGGCGTGAGCTAGAGTGGCACCACTGAGCAAAATGAGCAGAGTAGGTCTGAATCGACGAATTTTCATAAATGGTTAAAGCGGTAAACGGGGAAGGGTGGCGTGATCAAGTGCCGGCTAGTAGGGCCGATTTTCTGCATTTAAAGTGGATTCACATCTTGAGTAAAGACAGAAACCTGCTGGTTGAGGCACAACCTGATTTGGATATCCATGGACTTGATCGATAGTGTCATAGAAAAGCTTCACAAACCTAAAGGTTAAAAAGTTTTTGTGGAACGTCCAAGGTGTTTCTCAGTTCTTTTTAAACTACCCGAACTTTTGCTTTGAAAGGTGTCGCTTTCGCCATAAACAGGCCGTGTTATTTTTTGAAAAATACGGCGCGGTTTCTCACGAGATCGCGCCGTGTTTGTCCTTTTCCCGAAACGATTTTGCCCGACCATCCATGCATCACAACAGCCAAACGGACACCGATCATCATGATGAATCTCTGCGGATTTCCAGCAACAGTCATTTGGTTAAGGTTGGTGAACCTGAGGCTGGTCTCCAATTGATCAGCACTGCTTGGGATCAAATCTGCAAAATCCTACTCAACAGAATTGGAAAGGATAATTACACACGATTCTTTGCGGGAACCACAGCAAAAATCATGGATAATCAACGAGTGATCGTGCATGTGCCTAATCCGATTCATCAATTTTGGATCGAATGT
Organism: Verrucomicrobiaceae bacterium; assembly: GCA_947507875.1. GTDB lineage: Bacteria > Verrucomicrobiota > Verrucomicrobiia > Verrucomicrobiales > Verrucomicrobiaceae > Prosthecobacter. Next base: position 60,082 of record CANNQP010000009.1, read on the forward strand.
AACTTTTCTGGCACATTCAAAGATGCCGTGGCTGAGGTCTTGGGCACAGCTGCTGACATTCAATACGAAGTGGCTAGTGAGCCACTTCGCCCCATGCCCGTGGAGCACCCCATCGAAAGGGTAGGGCGCACGCTCGTCACCCAACGTGGTCATGATGAAAAGGCAAGCCCCCACCTGCATGATGATACTTTGACCATTCGCTCTTTTGCTGATGCAGGGCTGAATGCTAAATTCAATTTCGATAGTTTTGTTATTGGCAACAATTGCAGCTACTCAGCGGCCGTTGCTCGCGCGGTCGCGGACAAGCCAGGTCGTACCTACAATCCTCTGTTTTTTCACGGTCCCACGGGTCTCGGCAAGACCCATTTGATGCAAGCGATAGGCCAAGAAGTCTTGGCCAGAAAAAAACGAGCGGTTGTTCGCTACGTTACCTCCGAACAGTTCACGAACGAATATGTCGAAGCTATTCGGCGTCAGACCTTCAGCCAATTCAGGCAGAAGTATCGTAAAGTGGATGTGCTCTTGATTGATGATGTGCAGTTTTTGGCTGGCAAAGACAGCACTCAGGAAGAGTTCTTCCACACCTTCAATGAGCTCTTCAATAGTCAAAAGCAGATCGTTTTAGCGAGTGATCGGCCACCTGGTGACATAAAAAACTTGGAAAGCCGACTGGTTTCCCGATTTGAGTGGGGGCTGACAACGCAGATTCAAATGCCTGACTTTGAGACGCGAGTAGCGATTTTGCGTCGAAAAATGCATGATTTTAACGTCACGATTGAGCCGTGGATCTTGGAGTTTATCGCTCAGAGAATTCGGACCAATGTTCGCCGATTGGAAGGTGCGCTGATGCGTGTAGCCGCTCATGTTTCCCTGGACAGTGGCATCATCAGTGAAGCTGGGCTGACCCAACTTTTGCACGATGTGATCGATGAAGAGCCGACCAAGTCGGTTACAGTCGATCGTGTTCAGCGCGCAGTGGCCACCCAGTACGATTTGCGTGTTAGCGATCTAACCGGCCCTCGACGCCCCAAAAACATCGCTGAGGCGCGACAGGTCGCTATGTATCTGACGCGACACATGGTGAAGCTTCCTCTCATCCAAATTGGTGAAGAGTTTGGCGGTCGTGATCATGGCACCGTCATTCATGCGTGTAAGGTAATCAGCCAGCGCATGACCGAGACCGCTACATTCCGAGCCATGGTGGACCGCATTCAAGCAAAGCTGCTTGAGGCATGAAGATAGCGCTATATTCCATCTTGCCGATGATTGATGTTTAGCGATGCATCCGTTAGGTCTTCTTCCTTATGCATCGCTATTCTTTTCTTTTTCTCGCGGGCTTGTTCACTTCAGCTTTTGCTGAAGTTCAATATGAGTTCGTTCCCGATTTCATACAACCAGCCGCTGGTAAGCAGACTATTGGCAATGGACATGGTGAGATCGCTGTCGATTCTTTAGGCCGTATTTATGTCAGCGTTCAAGAGGCGAATGCTGGCGTTCAGGTGTATTCGGCGGAAGGTAAGTTCTTGAAGGCTTTACCTTTGCCTTCTTCGCTTCATGGCTTTGTCATTCGTAAAGATGGTGATGGAGAATACCTCTTCGGCGCAGTGCTGAGTGAGCAAAAGGTCATCAAATGCACCCTTGATGGTGAAGTGCTGATGACTATCGCTAAGGAAGCGTTCCCTGCGGATAAGCTAGGTAAAGGGCTACGTCTAACCAACTGCGATGTAGCACCCAACGGAGACATTTATGTCGTGGATGGATATGGTGCTGACTGGATTTTTGTTTTCAGCCGTGAAGGTAAGTTCAAGAAGGTGTTTGGCGGAAGAATTCCCCCATTAAATTTGGCAAATGCTCACAAAATCTTTGTCGATCGCCGTTTTGAGCCCGCAAGACTGATGATTTGTGATCGTGGGCATAAGCGCATGCTGCACACTGATTTGGAAGGAAACCTCATTGGCATTATCGCAGAGAACATGCGTAACCCGAGTAGCGCTAGCTTTCATGGTGACCTCATGTGCGTTGCGGAGATCGCAGGAAATGTAAGCGTTTGGGATAAAAACAATCAACGTGTGGCGGATCTGGGTATGAGCCCTCAGCCTACCAACACACCCAAAATTGAACCTAAAGATTGGAAGCCAGGCATTGTCACCAGCCCACATGGTATCACGTTCGACAATCAAGGTAACATTTTAGAGACCGAATGGAACCAGTGGGGAAGAGTTCTGCGTTGGAACCGCAAAGGATGAGATGTTGCGCCGGTCATCATATTAACAAAGGGGCAGCACCGCTGCTCCTTTGTTTTTGGATATGTATGATCGGCATGACTCATCATCAATGTTTAGCTCATGCCTTGCCCTTCATTACAGCCCAACTTCAAGTTACGGCGGATCATCCCGGCGAATTACGTTTGAGCTTGGCGGTAGATTTTGCAAACAACCCTCTGATTGCGGACAAAACCCAGGCCAAAGAGGCACTGAAGAATGCACTCATGGTTCATCATGGAGAAAAAAAGATACCCATTCATCAGCTGGCTCCTCTTGCCTTTGGCAAAAGCACTTCATGGCGCGGCATCCTTCCCGAATCCGCGATTCCAAGCGATGACGATCAGCCTCACGAGTGGATCACTGCCTCATGGTCATGGAAGACCCTTAGTCCAGAGGTATCCTTCAGCGTTGAGAAGGGGAGCTTCAATGATGTGCTGTTGTGGCGCAAACAACAGAACGGAGAGGTGAAATCCATGCTTCTTTTGCCCGGCGATGTTTCGTCTACCATTGATGTGCCGCAGCTTTTGTTTCCCAGCCTAACCTCAAGAATGGCCTCACTTGTGGTCATTTTGGGCTTTCTGGCGATTGGATTGATGCTTTTAGCTCGTCGCTCATGAGTTAGGTTGCCAATCATTCTCTTTTTTTCTAATCTTGCGCTATGTCTGCCCGCCTTATTCTCATGCTCATCAGTTTTTTGATGCTGCTCTCTGGCTGTTCGTCGGGACAAAGTCAGAGCAAAAAGTTGTCTGAGATGCGGATGAATGAGCGAATCAGCCGCTCGGTGCGTGCCATGAAGGATGGCATGGGAAAAAATGACCCGCGTTACCAAAGTCGCTACCAAAAGGCCATGAATGCAAGTCTGGCCAAAGACAATCAAGCGAACTGGCTATCGCGACAAACGTCTCGCACTCAGACACTTGATAATCTAGAAACTTTCAAAAGCCGCCAGTTTTCTACCGAAGCCTTTGCTCGCGCTCATGACAAGAGCCCGCTAGGCCTTGAACAATCATCTCTTGCAGGCAAGCAGTCCGATCTTGCCAATAAAGCTTATGAAATGACCGAGTCGCCTATGGCGCGCCAGACTGCTCGTGAGGCTTCCATGCAAGCGCGTGAATCGGGTCAGTCGTATCGGGCTCGGGCCGATGTTCGCGGCCAAAAGGCAATGCAATCCAGCAAGATCCCAGAATTCATCGTTTTGCCTGAGCAGTTGAAAAACCCAGCCTATTCAGAGGATGAGGTGCGCAAGTTACTGGGGCGTGACTGACCGGTAGAAACCGGACGTGCACATTCGTATCTAGGATTTTCAACAAAGAGGACCGTGGGCTCTAAGATGATTAATTCATCCTGCGGATCAAAGTCCGCATGACACCTTGAATGATCAGTTCCTGAGCCGGAATAAGATCTGGAAAGGCTGGATTTTCAGCTCGCAAGAAAGGTCGACCGTCGTCGAGCAGGTAACGTTTCAGCGTGGTTTCCCCGTCGATGAGCGCCGCGACGATATCACGAGGTCGTGGCTGGCGCGCTTCGAGAATCACAATGTCTCCATCGCAGATCGCCGCGTCGATCATGGACTCTCCCCGTACTTTCAGAGCGAACACCTTTCCTCCACGTCCTAAACCAAGGGTGGCTGCATCCACGGAGATCGCTCCATCGGCGTCTTGCTGTTGGAGTTCGGCATAGCCTGCGGCGATGCTTCCATAAAGAGGGATGTCCACGATTTCTTCCCGCTTCAGATCTTCGGGGAAGACGACCGCACGAGCTTTGTTGGGATGCCGCTGAATGACGCCTTTTTTCTCCAAGGCACGCAGATGACTCATGGCAGCCGTCTGGCTTGAAAATTTGAAGTGCCGCTGGATGTCTCTTGTGCTGGGCATGACACCTAGCTGACGTTGCTGTTGGCGCAGATAGTCGAGGAGCTCCTGTTGGCGTTCGGTAAGCTTGATGGAGGAGGGCATGTGAACTCTGTTCGCTCGAACAAAATGGCTTTGCAAATATTTTTTAGCCTCAATCCGCGCCTCCGTAAATTTGACGAGAAAACTTACATGTGAATCAGCGAAGAAAAGCCGTTGATATGGGTGCTATGCCAAATCCTCGGTCTTTTCTTCATTTTTTCATCAATGCTAGTCTATGGTTGGCGGCAGATACGCTGGCTCAAGAATCGACAATCACTGCTGCCAGGAGTCGCCGCAGTGCAGCTCAACCAACTTCGGTGCCGATCTCTGAGCCTGCTCCCGGTGGTATCGGTTCTACGGTTCCTCCAGACCTGAATGGTTATAAAACGGTTATCGCTCCACCAACGAACCCGGCTGCACTTCAAATCGCCATCTTTGATGGTAAAGGTGCTCCCATGAGTGGTATCGAAAATGTACGCGAGCGTGTCAACGCCATGCCAGGATCGACAATTACTCTGCTAAAGGCAGACGCGATTGCCCAAGGAGGTTTGTCTGGCTATGATGTGGTTATCTTCTCGGGGGGGAGCGGAGGAACTCAGGCAAAAAGTTTGGGTGATCAAGGCAGAGAACAAGTTAGAAAATTTGTGCGCGAGGGTGGGGGATATGTTGGCATCTGCGCAGGGGCATACTTGGCTTGCTCCAATTTTTCCTGGGGACTGCAGATTTTGAATGCATCAACCGTTTCTAGTAAATGGATGCGTGGAAGTGGTTTTGTTGAAGAAGAGATTACCTTCGATGGTTCTCCCATTCTCGGTGCGGTTGATGGCAAATTCCTCGTGCGCTACAACAACGGCCCGATCATTAAGCCCGGTGATCGTGCGGATCTTCCTGCGTATCGTCCTTTGTCGTTTTTCAGGACAGAAGTGGCGAAAAATGGCACCCCGGTGGGAATCATGTTGAATGCTCCTGCTCAGGCAGTTTCGACCTATGGAAAGGGACGTGTTTTTATATCCAGCCCCCACCCAGAAAACACGCCAGGTCTGGAGCATTTGATTCCGCGTGGCATTCTCTGGGCGGCTGGTAAACTGGAAGAGCAGCCCAACACGTCATCGGTGCCTTGAGGGCATGGGAAATTGCTTCTTGATCGCACCTAGCTACTTAATGGGCGTTGGCATGTTGGGGATGTCATCGACCCTCTGTCTCAAAAAAATCGCGGGCGTTGCCTTCGAGATCTTTCCTTTGGCCTAACCCTATGAACCAGAAGACGAGCATCTTATGCCTTATCGCGAGTTTTTTTATGGCCGTTGCCGTTCCTGGTGCTGACTTGGCAACCGGCACCAGTGTTTTTGGTTCACGGCAGTTTATCGAATACATCCCAGGTAGCTTGCCAATCGTGATCGCATCCCCACACGGGGGCAGCGAACGCCCCGAAGACATACCTGATCGCATCCACGGAGTCACTGACATGGACGCCAACACGCAGGAACTCGCCAAAACCCTAGGGAAAGTCATCTTGGCAGAAACGGGTCAGCATGCTCACCTTATTCTTTGCCGTTTGCATCGCATCAAGGTTGATGCCAATCGCCGACTCCTGGACGCGGTCGAAGGCAATGCGGATGCTGAAAAAGCCTGGCATGAGCACCATGGCTTTATTGAGCAGGCCTGTCAGCAATCCGTCGCCAAGCATGGCTTCGCTTTTCTGATCGATCTTCATGGCCATGGCCATCCCGACCCAAGGGTTGAGCTTGGCTACCTGCATGATGCGATAGACCTCGCTGACTGTGCCGAGGCGCACGATGAATCGACATATGTTCAGCGCAGCAGCCTACGCTGGGTCGTCGAGCAGCGTGGCATCCGTCACTCCGACTTGCTTTATGGTTCTCGCAGCCTGGGAGCCTTATTGGAATTGGCCGGATTTCCCTGCACCCCCAGTCAGATGAAACCTGTGCCATCACACCCTTTCTTCCGAGGGGGATACACCTTAACACGCCACTGTCGGGCGGAGGAAAACATCACCGGATTGCAGATTGAAGCCAATCGCCCGCGTTTGCGCGATACCGCTGAAAATCGCCTAAAATTTGCCATCGCACTGACGAAAAGCCTGCGCACCTACTTCAAGATCAATCTTGGCTTTGAGTTGGCAGAGACCCAAGGTTCACCTGCCATCCTGCCCACTTTTCATATAAGCGAATGACTTATTCGAATGACTATTTTGTAAAGAAGGTCTGCGTTAGAATTCTATTCTAAAATTGATAAATTCTTGATAAGTGCGGCATGGAATCTGCATAGTGTGTAAGTCTAAGTTTTAGACAAATGGTCTAATATTCTGATTTATGAATACATTATTAAGAATAATGAAAGGTGAAGTTCATCAATCACTCCTTCTTTTTGTCTTGCTGCATTGGATCGGTCTTAAGTTGATGGCTCAAAGCAACTGGGATGGTGGTGGGAGTGACAACTTTTGGGGCACTGCAGCAAACTGGGTGGGGGATGTAGCTCCCACTTCTGGCATTCTCAATTTCGGAGGTTCAATTCGGCCCCTTGCGGTCAATAATCTCGCCAATGACACTCTGATTGGAGGTATCAATTTCACCAATAACCTGAATGGCCAAGCCTTCATCCTGTCCGGGAATCGAATTCGACTAGGGGGAAATATTGTGACCAGCGCACTCATCGGTGGGGTAGCCACGGATAGCATCACGGATGTCATTCATCTGGATTTGGCTTTGACGGGTACAAGAACGATGACAACCGCCGCAAACTCTTCCAATGGTCATCATCACCTAACCCTCCATGGAATCATCAGTGAGACGGGGGGTAGCTTTGGCATTACAAAGAATGGTGGACAGGGCGGGATTCTCACTTTGACCAATCTCAACACCTTCACGGGCACCGTCACACTAGTCAGTGGCAGCATATCCTTTAACTCAATTGCGAATACTGGAGTATCTAGTGCACTGGGCGCAGGTGGAACGATAGTTACAGCCAGCAGTCTAGGATCTACAGGAACCTTGATATACACAGGAATGGGTCATTCTACAGACCGCCAAATTCAGGTTGGTGCCGGAGGCACTGCTAATTCTACAGTCAGCCTAAACATTCAAAGCGACGGTGTAGGGCCTTTGTTTTTTACGAACCCCAACTTTAATGTTCCTTTTGCAACAGCTACAGCTAGTCGGACAATTACGCTTCAAGGAACCAATAGTGGATTCAATACAATTGGTGGGGTGATTTCTGACAATAACACTCCCGGGGGCGGTATTATCGCTTTGGCGAAGTCAGGATCAGGCACTTGGCGACTTTCAGGTACTAATGCTTACACAGGAACAACCACCATTGCTGGCGGAGTGCTTGACGTTGGAGATTTAGCATCAGGAAGTCTGGTTTCCGCGGGTTTGATTTTCTCGGGTTCTGGCGGGGTGTTGCAAGGCAATGGTTCTTTTACTCGGAGTTTTAGTGGTCTTAGCACAGCAGGTTTGGGGCAAGTCACTGGCACTTCGGGAGGCTTTTCTGCACGCGGCGGAACGTTGACTGTCGATTTCGGAGGTGCAGGTAGCACCGTATTCTTGAGCACAGGCACATCCACTTTTGGCGCGAATTTTCTTTTTGGCTCCTCCAGTGCAGATAGTCCGGTGATCGTTCTAAATCCGCTCAGTACCAATGGCAGTTTTCCCAGAACATTTACGGTCGCTACAGGAGTAGGTGGAGATTATGCAGAACTACGTGGCGGTATCACGAGCACTGGCTCGGTCGTGAAAGCAGGGCCGGGGCTTTTGCTTTTGACTGGACCAAATACGGTCAGTGGTAGTTTGACGATCACTGCAGGCACCGTTCAAATCGGTAGCTCTCATGTGAATTTTGGAACCACCGGTGCGATGCCCTTCAGCTCGGTAATCAATGATGGATTTCTTGTGTTCGACCGCAGTGACTCCTTGTCTTTTCCTAATGTGATTTCAGGCTCAGGAAACGTGCTACAGATTGGATCGGGAACGACCACGCTATCTGGGGATAACACTTACACTGGTGCCACAACGATCAGCGACGGTGTCCTGCAGCTAGGCAGTGGTGGTCCTGCAGGTCATTTGATGAACACGAGCATTATCATCAACAACGGCAACCTAACCCTCAATCGCAGTAATTCTTTCACCCTCATAGCACCAATCAGCGGCGCAGGAATACTCACGAAGTTAGGTGCCGGAACTGCAACGCTAACTGGCACAAATACTTATTCTGGCGGCACAACGATTGCTGGTGGAACATTACTCTTTCGGCATGCCAGCGCCATGCCGCCCACTGGATCGATTAGCGTGGGGCCTGGTGCCACACTTGCGGTAACCGCAGGAGCAACCCAGGGTCAATTTACAGATATGAATATCACCGCCCTTTTGGCGCGAGTCACGAGTTCTGTCTTCATGGACACTGCATCCTTTTTCGGAATTGAGGTGCTTTCAGACTCTTACACTTTAAATTCTGACATTTCAGCTTCTGTACAAGGGTTTTCAAAAACAGGCGCTGGCACACTAAGTCTTCGAGGTAACAATTCCTACAATGGCGTGACGATCCTTGCAGGTGGGGTTTTGGACGTCGGCACCATAAGCTCAGGAACTCTTCCCAGCGGTGGTCTTTTGTTCAGCAATCATGCAGTTCTTCAAGGAAATGGCAACTTCACTCGCACTTTCAGTGGTTCAGCCACAGCTGGCACTAACCAATTGACTGGGGTCAGTGGTGGGTTTTCTGCAAAAGGCGGACAACTCACGGTCAACTTCGGTGGCAATGGAGCCAACGTGAACTTGAATACGGCGGCATCTCGCTTCGGCACCAACTTTGTGTTTGGCTCTCCGGATGCTGATAGCAGAGTTTTGCTAGTGAACCCATTTACCTTGGGAACAACCTCTCGGACATTCACGGTGAATTCTGGGGTAGGGGGAGATTTTGCCGAATTTTCAGGCGCAATTTCCAGTTCTAGCAGCACAGACGGCATCACAAAAGCAGGTCCTGGATTGTTAGTGTTCAGTGCAGATAATGAGATCACGGGTTCCACCACCATCAGTGCGGGCACGCTTCAGCTCGGCAACGGGGGCAGTGCAGGTTCGCTTTCCTCAACTAGCGGATCCGTTAGCGTCGCCTCTGGAGCGACCTTTGCTTTCCAGCGAAGTGATTTAGGTTTGACGGTGGCCAATCTAATCACTGGGGCTGGCCAAGTCAGGCAAAGTGGACCGGGCGCGACCACGCTAAGCGCCGCCAATACCTACAGTGGCGGTACGACGGTTGCATGGGGGACCTTGCTAGTCACGACTACGACAGGTTCGGGTACAGGAAGTGGGCCTGTTTGGGTGGCTGCTGGGGCGATCTTGGGTGGCACGGGTCGGTTGGCACCAACGGGACCTTTTGCCATCACGGTTGATGGACAGCTTGCTCCCGGCCTTTATAACGCCGCAGGCACGCTGACTTTGGCCCCTCAGGCGGGCGATGTCGTTTTCTCAGGGGCAAGCCGCTTGCTGTTCCAGCTCTTCGGAGCGTCTACCTACGACACCTTGGCTTTTTTCCCGACGGGTGATAGCCTATTGGACTTCTCTTCGCTGCCGACTTCGGGTTTTGCCATCGTCCTGGCTGGTGGCTACACCCCACAGCCAGGGGACACTTTCCGCTTGCTTGACTGGGGATCTCTCACAGGCATTCAGGCGGCGACAGGTCTGAACCGTGCCAACTTATTTGATTTTTCAGGAGCACTTCTTGCTAATGATTCATGGTTCTGGGACACTTCTGATTTTGCCGCTACGGGCTTGATCCGTGTCAGTATCGTGCCTGAGCCTGCACGAGCTTTATTGCTTGGCTTGGGGATGCTTTTTTTTCAAAACAGACGCACTCGCCTCATGGCTTTGCGCTGAAAATCAAGAGGTTGGGTTGAAGTCGAGTTCAGTAGGGCCAGAGTTCGTTGGTGGGCGTAAATTTCACTGATTGACGCCTTGCTCGCCCTCGGTTAGTGGCAACCACCCTGTCTTGTTTTTATGCTTGAGAGTTATCTGCCTGTTCTTTTCCAGATCATCATCGCTTGTGGCTTCGCTGGCGTGACCCTTCTGATCTCGGTGCTGATTGGCCGCGCCGCACGGCGCACCAAGATCAAGGACAGCCCCTACGAGTGTGGCATGTTACCTCTTCAAGAAGGGCAGCCACGCTTCAGTGTGAAGTTCTACATCGTCGCCATGCTCTTTGTGCTGTTTGATATCGAAGTGGTATTTCTTTATCCTTGGGCGGTTATTTACAAAGACTACTTGGCTGCTTTTGGACCTGGCATTTTCTTTGCCGCGCTTAGCTTTGTTAGCATTCTTGGTGTGGCCTTCGCCTATGCTTGGAAAAAAGGTGTTCTAGACTGGAAAAGCTAATACCCAAAGCTGGTCAAATGCTTCACCTTTGACTCATCAAGCGCGTTGGTTCTTTCCGCCTTTGATGGGATCCAAGGCTTCTCTGGCTCAGTGATCTTAGCCAGAACCTGATGACCAAGCACTGGTGCATGCACGTCTGACAGGCTCTGCATGTTAGACACCCGGTGAAGCGCCGAAATGGTGAAGTTATTTACCGTCCAAAAACGCTTTTGCGCTTGGGCTCGTGAGTGGGGGAGCTTGCTTCTTCAGCCTTAAGCTTGTCGGCATTATCACGATAAAAGATCACGCCATTCCGCTTTAAGTTGGAAATCAGACCTGAGAATTCGTTTTTGAGTTCGGGATCATTCATGAGCGCTCCGAGCAGACCTTTGCCCGTGGTGATGTTCCTAGCGGTCACCGCAAACCCATCCGCAGCCTTTTTGATGGATTGAAGCGATTCATCTGCGGTTGACATGACTTTGTCTGCTTTAGCGATAGCAGGATCGAGCTTATCAAACATGGGACCCAGGCGTTTGGTCGATTGCTCCACATGAAGAGCGCTTTGCTTGAAGCTTGCAGCGGCCGCTTTGATGTCAGCCAAGGCCGATTTTAGGTTAGTGGCATTTTCCTCACCCAGGACTTTCTCATCGACCCGCGTCATGGTGTTGTTGAGGTGCTCCATGCTTTCTTTGAAGTCTTGAAGGGTTGTGTCGGACAAGGCCCCATTGTTGATTTTTGACATTGAGCTTTTCACGTCGGTCAATGCAGTGCGGACGTCATCCAAGACGATGTCTACTTTTTTGGCAACGACCTCAGCCTGGCTTTGTAAGTCTGACAAACCGCCGGACTGGGCTCCGGAGATGATGTCCTTACGGTCGTGAGCGATGAAATCTTGGGTTTCTTTGCCTGTGCTTTTGATTTCCACCAGCGCGTCCCCCATGAGTCCAGCAGAGCCGATGCTGAAGGTGGCATCAGCAGGGATCATCACTTCTTTGAAGATTTCGAGATCGATAATGACCCCTGTAAAAGTCGCATTCAGCGCAGGATTTCGGTTTACCTTTCCCACGCGCGAGCCCCCCAGATAAACGGGTGAACCTTCTTTGATGCCCGAGGCGTTTGGGAAGGCAACACGTAGGGTGTAGGTGTCCTTGAAAATCTCGCGTACTCGTCCGAACTGGAGGATTAGCCCGCCAAGGAGCAGTAGGCCCACGAGGACGAAGAGTCCGACGAGCATTTCGGTTTTTTTATCCCGGTCAATCATGATGGTAAAGGTGTGGGAATGGACAAAGATTGGCTTTAGCAGGTCACATCAGAGCGGCCATTGATGAAGTTTTGCACGATTTCGTCGTTGGCTACCTGGAGTTCTGCTGGAGTGCCCAAGAAGCGTAGTTCTCCGCGATAAAGCATCGCCACTCGTGTGGCGATTTTGAAAATGCTGCGCATGTCGTGGGTAACGATGATGGAAGTCACGCCGAATCGCTTCTGCATGCGCAGGATCATTTGGTCGATGATGTCGGAACCGATGGGGTCTAGACCCGAATTTGGTTCATCGTACAGGATACATTCGCTGCGGTCGATGATGGCACGTGCAATCCCTGTGCGTTTTTTCATGCCGCCCGAGAGGTTAGTGGGGTACTTGTAGGCGTGTTGATCGAGATCCACGGCCTGAAGGGCTTCCATGACACGTCGGCGGATTTCTTTCTTGTCTCGCAGCCCACGTTCAATCAGGGGGAAGGCTACGTTTTCCTCAACCGTTAGGTTATCGAACAGAGCGGCTCCTTGGAACAGCATGCTGACCTTTTTGCGAATGGGGGCCATCTGACGTTCCTTCAGGGCATTAACTCTCATGCCATCGACAAAGATGTCTCCTTCATCCGGTTTGATCAGGCCAATGACATGTTTCATCATCACGGTCTTGCCTTCGCCACTAGGGCCAATGATGCAGAGCGTCTCCCCGTGCCGAAGCTTAAGATTGATCCCCCTCAGCACCTCCTGAGTGCCAAAGCTTTTTTTTACGTCACGAAGTTCGATAAAAACGTCGTCTTCGGGTGCATTGAGCGATGGGTTGTCTTCAGCTGGCATAGCAACTCAGGCGGTTCCGATGGGGAAGACGTAATTTAGAAGGATCGAGAGGAAAAAATTCACCACAAGGAGGGCGAGTGATGAGATGACGACGGCACGAGTTGTGCCAGCACCTACCCCAACGGCACCATTTTCTGCGGCGAGTCCCTGATGACATGAAATCAATGTAATGAGCATGCCAAAAACGAAGCCTTTGATCATGCCGATGGATAAATCTTCGATGTTGGTGTGATCGATCATGTGGGTCAGATACCAAGCTGTCGGCATTTGATACCCTAAGCTCGAAACCGCGTAGGAGGCGGCAAGGCCGAAGGAAATGCTTTCTGCGACCAGGAATGGCATGGAAAGCATCATCGCCAAAAAGCGAGGAAGAACGAGGTAATCCACAGGGTGGACCCCCATGACGCGCAAGGCATCGACCTGTTCCGTGACCTTCATGGTCCCAATGTCTGCGGCCATGGCAGCTCCCACACGTCCTGCTACCATGAGACCTGCGAGCACTGGGCCGAGTTCTCGACAGAGCGCCACGGACACCACCGCTCCCACGGTCGTTTCCACTCCGAAATCCTTGAATTTGGCGTAGGTCTGGAAAGTGAAAACCGCACCGGTGAAGGCGCCTGTCACAATCACAACCCCCTGAGACCCGTAGCCGATCGCCACAATTTGCTGGGCGACCAACCTCAGCCGCCAAACGCCCGAGAGCACAGCGATGAGCAATTCTTTGCCCAAGGCCGCCAGCTGTCCAAGGTAGGACAGAAAGTGGAGTGCTACTCGGCCAATCATGGCCAAAAAGTCGGAGAGGAAAAGCATCGGCAATTGATCATGGCACTGAGTCGCCCAAAGGCAACGGCCTGAACGGCATCAATCCGATAGATTGTCTGAAGCGCGTTTAAATCTGGTGAAGAGGAAGAGATAAAAGACACTTTGGCACTCTAGAGCTAGAATCATCTCGGGCTAAAAAAGACAAATTTACACAAATTATAAAACAAAAAATTATGTGACGTTTGCTTAAATTGTTGAATGTGAATTAACTGTAATGGTGGTGACGTTCTTGGCATGAGCTTTGCAGAAGAAGTAAGAGGTTCAAAACCTAAACCTAAAGCAACACACACCTATGAAACTAGCTCGTTACTCTCCTTTCGTGAATCTGGGGCGTCTCACTGATTTCACCCCCCTTATCCGTCAGCCCATTGCTGGATTTCCCGCCATGGCCCAGCTTTTCGAGGATTTATTCCCCGCTGCGACCGCGGTGAATGGTCGCCTTGCCATGGACCTTCATGAAGATGCAGATAACTTTTATGCTCGCTTCGAGGTGCCCGGTGTGAAAAAGGACGGCCTCAAGGTTGAGGTGCGCGAAGGCGTGCTGACCGTGTCTGCGGAACGCCAGGACAAAGACGGTGATTCCCAGTCCGCTTCTATCCTCAGCCGTTCGATGACTCTGCCTGATGGCGTCCAAGATGAATCCATTAGCGCGAAGCAGGAAAATGGAATGCTGACCGTCACTCTGCCCAAGCAGGAAAAGCGCAAACCACGCCTCATCTCTGTGCATTGATCTCCCTGATTCTTCCTAACCCCAACCTTAATCTAGCCATGAATGCAACCTGCACCGCTCCGAGTTCCGAACTTGTGAAAAGCTCGCAAAAGCCGCGTTACAGTGTTTCGCGTCGAGATGACGCCTTTGTCATCCGCGTGGACATGCCTGGTGTGGCCAAAAGCTCCCTGAGTCTTGAGTTCCAAGATGATGTGCTTTCCATACGGGGAGAGCGTATTTCGGAACAGCCAAACTCCTGGAAAATGCTTCATCAGGAGTATAGCACGCAGCCTTTCCAGCTCCGCCTTCGCCTCCCTGCGCAGGTAGATGAGGACCAGTTGAATGCGTCTTTGGAAGATGGCGTGCTCACGCTTAACCTTCCGCTAAAGCCATCGCCCCAACCACGTCGCATCGAGGTCAACTGATGGCGGTTGGTCAGTATAAATCAGGACCTTTGCTCGATAGCAATCTTTGCGGCTGGAGTGAACCTCCAGCTGCTTGTTTATTGCAAAGCAAGATGCCCACCAAGGAACTTATGAAGCAGGTTTGACTCGCTTGCGGTGCCTCCGCACCATGCCCATTTGCTTGAGTTTTCGTTGCAGGCTACGTCGGCTCATGTTCAGCAGTTCGGCGGCTTCGCTTCGATTGTTGCCAGCTCGTTCAAGGGCTTCGATGATGAGCTGTTTCTCCATCTCGTGGATGTCCAGCGGCGCTTTTTCGGGCAGTTCTGGTGTAGCAACTGCCTTGTTTGCGGCGGGCGATGTATTCGGGGCGCGCCACCCAATGCCACCAGGGCGGGAAAGGTAAGCGGGCAGGTGTCTCGCCATGATCCGGCTGCCATTGCACATGACCACGCCATGCTCCATGGCCGCACGCAGTTCACGCACATTGCCCGGCCAGTCGTAGCTCATCAACAAAGGCAATGCATCATCACCTAGCGGTTTATAGCTTTTGCCATTGGCACTGGAGAGGTCTTTCAGGAAGTGCTCTGCCAGGATGGGGATATCTCCTTTGCGAGTGCGCAAGGGCGGCATTTGAATGGTGACCACCCGCAGCCGCCAGTAGAGGTCTTCGCGAAATTTGCCTTCCTCGACCATCTTCGCCAAATCTTTGTTCGTCGCTGCAACGACCCGCACATCGACCTTGATGGGCTTTGAGCCGCCCACACGCTCGATGGTTTGCTCCCCAAGCGCGCGCAGGAGCTTCACCTGCGTGTTCGCATCGATTTCGCCAATCTCATCCAAGAAAAGAGTGCCGCCATCGGCGAGTTCGAAACGGCCAATGCGTCTGTCTTGTGCGCCGGTGAAGGCTCCTTTTTCGTGGCCAAAGAGCTCGCTCTCCAAAATCTGGGGAGACAAAGCCGCGCAATGAACGGTGATGAGCTTTGCTTTTGGCCGACCGCTCAGGTTGTGAAGCGCTTTGGCGACCAGTTCTTTCCCCGTTCCACTTTCGCCTTCGATTAGCACAGTCGCTCGGGTTGGTGCCACTTGTTGGATGGTTTCAAGAATGGGCTTGAGAGTATCTGCCTGGCCCAGGATGCCTTCGATGCTGAATTTGCGTTCGACCTGTTGCTTCAGAGCTTGGTTTTCGTGCTCTAGGCTGCGGCTGCGTAGGGCACGTTTGATCAGCAGTTCCACCTCATCTAAGTTGAGGGGTTTGGTGACAAAGTGGTAGGCACCTCGCCGCATGGCTTCCACCGCCGTATCCACACTACCGTAAGCGGTCATCATGATGCAGACCGGCGGACGTGGTAAGGTTAGAGCCTGCTCTAGCAGCTTCATGCCATCGTCCTCCCCCAGACGCAGATCTGTGAGCATGACATCTACGGCATCATTTCGCAGATACTCCATCGCCTCCGCTGCGTTCGAGGCCACATAGCAGTCGAAATCATCTTCTAGTGACAACCGCAGTCCGTCACGGGTGTGCTTTTCGTCATCGACGATCAGAACGGTGGCAGATTGGGTCATAGGGCTTCGGGGATTACGATCAAAATGCCATTCCGGCAGTTTGCAAATGACTGGCCGAAGGAAAATTCGAGAGATTTAGCACCATTTGACCGACTGAATGCGGGTGGAGGCGCAGCTCGGCAGACAGCTTTCCTGGTCAGGCGCGTTATCTTTGGACGAGTTTTCTGCCTACTTTTTCCATGCCAATCACCTTTGCTCCACTCTCTCGACGCCGCTGGCTTCAGGCCGGCCTGGCTGCAGCTCTCACACCGCACGTTTCTCATGGGGCGGAATCCGGTGGTGAGTTCTGGGCTCTTTTTTCAGATACACACATCGCTGAAGATGCGGCTTTGCAGGCCAGGGGAGCCGTCATGGGGGAAAACCTGCGTCGCTGTGTGAATCAGGTGCTGCAAATCGGGCAAAAGCCCTTTGGGGTTCTCGTGAATGGCGACTGTGCCTACCTTGATGGTCAGCAGGCAGACTACGATACATTTGTGAAATTGCTCGAGCCCCTGCGCGAGTCAGGTGTGCAGGTTCACTGCACGCTGGGCAATCACGATGACCGCCGCCATTTCATTGGGGCCATGACTAGCCCTCAAGATCCGCGTCCGGTGGAGGGGCGTCATGTGGAGGTGCTCAGCTCTGCGACGATGAATTGGGTGCTGTTGGATTCGCTCAAGGAAGTAAATAAAACACCCGGTGAACTGGGTAGCCTACAGCTTGGTTGGTTGGATCGCACTCTGGCGAACTGTCCCGACCGGCCCACGGTGATACTCACGCATCATAACCCCGTCCCATGGGTTTCGGAGGGCCAAAAAACAACAGGTTTGATCGATAGTCAGGCCCTCCTCGCTGTCTTGGCGCGACACAAGAAGGTGAAGGCCTATCTTTATGGCCATACGCACACGTGGCATCACCAGCGTGATGCATCGACGGGCATTCACTTAGTCAACCTGCCTCCAGTAGCCTACGTCTTTTCGCCGGAGCAACCGAATGGTTGGGTTAGCGCGCGTGCGACGGCGAATCGTTTGGTCTTGGAGCTGCGCACCCTGAATCCAGCTCATGAAAACCATGGAGAAAAGGTCGAGATCCTCTGGAGCTGATGATGCTCTGCTGGCCCTGCTTTCCTTAGCAATCAGACTTTTGGTGCCTCGTGAAGCATTCCATCACATAGTGTTCAGCGAAGATGATGAGGGACAATAAGGCTGAGCACAGCAACGGCCACCCCATGGAGCTTCCACCGCCCAGCGCCATCAGATCGTAAGATCGGAGGCCTAACAAGGCGGAGTCTTGTCCTTAGCTTGCTTTGCCAAAGCGCGGTTGCCAGTGTTGCATTCGGCGGGCTAATGTGCGCTCTTCATGCGCGCACGCTCCTTAAATCTCTACTCCCGCATCCTGCTCTGGTTGCTGGTAAACGTGCTGGTGCTTGGAGCGTCTTTTTGGCTCGTGCTGCAGTGGCAGTTCCGTGAGGGCATGCAGGGTGCTTTGGGGGGTGTCATTGGCGACCGTCTGCAAACAGTCGGGCGTGAGATGCATGCGCGCCTAGCTAGCTCACAAAGATCAGAGTGGGATGGAATCCTGCGTGAGTTCAGTGAAAGGCACGGCGTTCATGCGCTATTGATGACGATTCCCACCCGTCAGATTTCGGGGAAGCGGGTGGACTTGCCCGAAAAGCTCCAGCAGCTGCTTGCCGACATGCATCCCGAGTTACCGCGTCGCCCACCTGGCGTTGCCCCGCGGCAGGAACGGCCTGGGCACCCACCCCCTCAGCCCGAATCACGGGATGAGCTGAATGCACTTCTGTTCGGTGAAGATTTTTTTCCACCAGCCGGGCGTCCCCATGCGCCTCCCCTGGAGTCCAGCGATGGTCCGCGCTTTGACGATCTATCGAATGCCATGCCCGTGAAGCTGGGCACGTTCATGCTGCCTCTAGGGACGCCACCGATCTACTACACTGGGATTCGGCTGCCACTGGTGCCTTCCTGGAGTCGGCGTGAAGGGCCCTTGATTTTCATGATCATCACGGATCGCATCACGGCCGGTGGATTGTTTTTTGACGTTACCCCCTGGCTGCTAGGACTCTTTGGTGCCATGGCCATGTCAGCGCTGCTTTGGTTACCTTTTGTGAGTGGCATCACACGGAGTGTGCGTGCCAATATGCATGCCACGGAGCAAATTGCGCGTGGGCATTTTGATGTGCGCGTTCCGGAAAATCGAGGGGACGAATTGGGGCGTCTTTCTCATGCGGTGAATCAAATGGCAGCGCAGTTGGATGGCATTGTGCGCGGTCAGAAGCGTTTCTTGGGAGACATCGCCCACGAACTTTGTAGCCCGATGGCGCGCATGGAAATGAGTTTAGGCATCTTGGAAGATCGCCTGACAGATAGCGATGCCTTACGTTTAGCAGATGCCCGAGAAGAACTGCGCCAGATGTCCTCTCTTGTGCATGAGTTGCTAGCCTTTTCTCGTTCAACGCTTGCCTCAGCGACCAAGCCTATGGAGGACATTCCATTGCTTAGCCTCATTGATGAAGCCATATGCATGGAGGCCATCCCACCACAAAAACTGCGCCTGGATGTGCCGGCGGATGTGGTCGTGCGCTGCATTCCTGACTTGTTGCGACGTGCCGTGGGTAACATCCTGCGCAATGCCTGCCTACATGCTCCTGAGAGCACGATTGAAATTTCAGCGAGTCGGCATGGAGACTTTGTGCTGTTGCTTATGGCGGATCATGGCCCAGGCGTTCCTGAGGATAGCCTACCTCGCCTCTTTGAGCCCTTTTACCGAGTGGATACCAGCCGCGACCGCCAGACTGGGGGCAGTGGTTTGGGACTCGCGATCGTGAAAACCTGCATCGAAACCTGCGCAGGACAGATAAGTGTGCGTGCGAATGAACCCAAGGGACTCATCTTTGAGATGCAGCTTCCTCGTGCTTGACCAATCCATGCATAGAGAACACCATTTCAGCCTAAGCAACCATCCTCACTGATGAAAGCCATTACCATCCTCACTGTCGCCACAATGACCTTTTCCGCTGCCTCCGCTCAGGATGCAGTTGATTTCGAAAAACAAATCCTGCCGATCCTGAAAGAGAGCTGCTTCAAGTGCCACGAGAAGGAAAAAGAAGACAAAGGCAAAATTAAAAAGCCGAAAGGCGGCCTGCGCTTGGACAGTGCAGAAGCCATCATCAAAGGCGGCAAAGATTACCCGAACGAAAACGTAGTGGCTGGAAAGCCTGATGCCTCCTGGTTGCTGAAGACCATGGCCCTGCCTGAGTCGGATGAAATGGCGATGCCTCCTGAGGGAAAGGGTGATCGCGTGAGCGCCGAAAATCAGGCCTTGGTCAAAAAGTGGATCGAATCAGGTGCCAGCTTTGGTGCTTGGAAGGGTGTAGAATAAACCATCGCCTCCGCTGAATTCGAATACGGCGTGGCTGATCTCAGCCACGCCTTTTTTATGCCTACAAGCGCTTTATTCCCCATCCGGTAGTACATCCACCGCGACCTGAAGCCACTGCTCTCCAGCGCCAATGGTAACGCCACGCAGTGGGCTAACATCGCTGAAGTCTCGTCCCCAGGCCACCGTGACGTGGCGGTTGCTGGGAAGCACATTGTTGGTTGGGTCGGCATCCATCCATCCCGCTGACTCACCGCAATAAACGGAGAGCCAAGCATGAGAAGCATCAGCACCGATCATCTTGGGTTGTCCTGGTGGAGGTAGCGTCTCCAAGTAACCACTAACATAGCGTGCTGGCAGACCCAGGCTGCGCAGGCAGGCGATCATGACTTGAGCAAAGTCCTGACACACACCACGCCGCTTTTTCAGCACCTGCTCCACGGGGGTAGCGAAGTCCGTGGCAGCAGGGTCAAAGATAAAATCCTCGTGAATTCGACGATTCAGGTCACAAACCCCCTCCAGCACCGGGCGTTGCGCTGGGAATGAAGGCCGCGCGTATTCTGCGAAGACGCTACCCACAGGAATCAGCGGAGACGCGAAGACAAGTTCTCCAGCTAGGGTTGCTGCACTGGATAAGTCAGCGCGGCAGGCATCGCGCACAGACTCCCAGGCAGGAGTTTCACCGGGATCGAAGATGGGAGCTGTGGCCACCTCAACGAGGCTTCGCGCGATGACTTCTAGCTTTTGGTGAGAGCCCTCAATTTCAAAATAAACACATGTGTTACCAAAGGAATCGGCCCTCTCCGCACGCTGCATAGGCGTAGGACGAATGGTGATTTCATGCCAGGGACATTCCTGAAAAGGCAGGGCCCGTGGCTCAAGTCGGGCGATGTAATGGCCAACAGTCACAGGACTTTCGTAACTGTAAGTGGTGCGGTGGGTGATCTGGTAGCGCACGGCGAGTGAGGTCAGGAGCGTTCGTTGGGCGAGGTCTAGCTTGGCTTCCGGCTGGCGTGGGAAAAATAGTGTTCCGTGATGGTATCAGACAGCCTCTCCAGATCAGCCATTAGCTTGTGCGTGAAAGTAGACACGCTCGCCTGAATGCCTGCGCCAGATTTGGACAAAGCATCCAAATTCATGGCTGTGAGATCAGACTGAAGACCACCGATCTGCATCCGCGGTGTTGTCGTCAAGTCAATGCCGTGGGCCACAGGGAGCTGCGAGGCCTGTTTGGCCAAAATTTGGAATTGATGCATCACCGAGCGGGGATTGATTTCATTGAGTAGCAGTAGATCGAGCACTGGCACCAAAGTTGGGCGCGCGAAGTGGAGCCTGCGGTATGTCATCGTACTGTCGCAAATCTCTAGCAAGGGGGTCAGAAGACTATCGTCCTCAGAAGATAACAGAGTCGCCTTGCCCACGAGTCCTAGCACGGTGTCAGCACGTTCCATGCGTCGCCCGAGTTCGAGGAATCGCCAACCATGGCCTCGCGTCATATTTTCTTGCTGCATGCCCGCGATGGCAGCGAGGTCGAGGATGAGCGTATCTAGCACTCCCTGAGCCATGGAATGAGAAAAGGGACCTGCAGGCAGACGAGCGTCGCGGTCCAAGCGGTTGATCAGACGCCACATGTCA
Organism: Verrucomicrobiaceae bacterium; assembly: GCA_947507875.1. Lineage (GTDB taxonomy): Bacteria > Verrucomicrobiota > Verrucomicrobiia > Verrucomicrobiales > Verrucomicrobiaceae > Prosthecobacter. The sequence continues at coordinate 81,190 of CANNQP010000009.1, forward strand.
TCAGAAAGGCGGTCCCGTGCCGCTGCCGCGTTGTAACGGAGCCTGCCTAAGAGTTCGGGCACGCTGCCCTGACGCCTTGCATCTCGGAAAATGGCAGGCAGCTGCTCTAGTAGACCTTCGTTTTCCTCTGGAATTAGGCCCAGGTGCGTCATGAGTGCGATACAGCCATGCACTTCGTGACTATGCATTTGGCTCCTTTCCCCAGACAGCCGTTGCATGACCGAGCGTAGTACGCGAACCGCTGCCTCCAAGCGTTCGGCGTACCGTCCAAGCCAGAAAAGATGATCCGCGACGCGACTCGGAACACCGCTGGGCGGTCGAGCTGGGCGAATCACAACAGGCTGTTGGCGGCGCAGATTTTCATAATACGGATCAGGGCTTCCATCTCCCACGACCCAGGTGTCTTTGCTGATGCCTCCGCTACGCATCGTCACAAGCCACCTCTTTGGCTCAGGACTCACTCGGCAAAGCCCTCCAGGCATCGTTGCAAAACCTTCCCCCTGTGAGATGGCAAAGGCGCGCCACACCAGACATCGTGCCTCTAGGCTGGCACCTGTCCAGGTCGGTGTGGTCGAGAGCTGTAGCACCTCCTGCGCTACCCACTCGTGCGGGGCTGCCTGAATCGTTTCTAGCATCCGCTTTTTTTGCTCAGCATCGAGATCTGAAAGAAACACCGGATCTCGAGAGCCCCGGATGAAAGCAGGCTTGATAACCCAACGATCTGGATCGGCGAGAACCATATCCAGCTCACGACGCTGACCACACCACCAGGTCGGAACGCATGGCAGGAGCAGTTCCTCCCCCAGCAAGTGACGACAAAGACCTGGCATGAAAGGGTGTAGGGCAGGTGTCTCCACCAGCCCACTGCCCAGTCCATTGGCCAGGGCGATGCTTCCATTCCTCCAGGCTTCCAAAAGCCCTGCAGTGCCCAGCAAAGATTCCGACTGCAGCTCCAGCGGGTCACAATAGACGTCATCCACATGGCGAATCGCGACATCGACACGCCGGAGGCCTTCGAGGGTCTTCAACAGCAGGTGGCGATCCCGGACCGTCAGGTCAGCGCCTTCCACCAGAGGAAACCCCAGGTATCGTGCTTGAAAGGCATGCTCAAAGTAGGTCTCATTGTAGGGACCAGGGGTAAGCATCAAAATGCCAGACTCACCGTGCCGATGACGTGGAGCTAAAGACCGCAGCATCTCGCGCTTCATTTCGTAATAGGAGGCTAGCCTGCGAATCTTGGAGGCATTGAATTCCTCGGCATGAACATCCGCCATGATGATGCGATTTTCCAAGGCATAGCCATGGCCACTCGGAGCCTGAGCACGATCTGCCAACACCTGCCAACGTCCGCTCGCATCACGCACAAGATCGCAGCCCATCGTGAAAATGAAGCGACCGCCAGGTGGATTCACCCCCAAGACTGGGCGTAGGTAGCCAGGATTGGCATGAACCAAACGGGGTGGCAAAAGACCATCTTTGAGCAATCGCTGTGGGCCATAGAGGTCCAATAGGATTGCATTCAAAAGCCTGCCACGCTGATCGATTCCAGCCTGCACCTGACTGAAATCTTCCTGTGAGACGATGAAGGGAAGAATATCCAATGACCAAGGCCGGCTTGTCCCCAAGGCATCTTCATAGATGTTATAGGTGACACCATGGTCCCTGAGTAACCTTTGAACATCTTTGACACGGAAGTCATGGTCTTCCTTGCTGCACTGCTCCAAGTAGCTCGCGAACGTCTGCCAATGCGGACGAATGCGCCCACGAGAGTCCACCATTTCGTCATAGACTCCAGTCTCTGTCTTGTAGGCTGCCAAGTGGATGTTATCAGGAGGTTGGGGGGCCTCCAAGGGATGGCGAGGCTGCTGAACCGCAAAGGTGGGCATGGGATCGGTTGGTGGCTGTGCCACTGAATAACGCCAGAATCGGGCCAAAGTGAGCCCGTTTTCCATCGGAATCTATCCAAAGGTTATACCTGGAACCGGCAAGAGGTGCTTGCGCTAGTGCAGTGAGCGCGTCGCTATCCATCTGGCAGAGCCTTTAGCGACTCATCGGCATCATTTGCCCATAGCGCCCTGTGCCTTCCCACTTGGTCGGACGGTTCCAGGGGAGTGTGCTATCGGCTACGGGTGGAGGCTGACGCTCACGGCGCTTCGGTTCATCTGAAGCGCAGGAAGTCATGCTGGCAGCAATCAAAAGAAGACTGCATGCACCCAAAAGGAGATTCTGGAGTTTCATGTGCATGTAATGATGGATGAAGAGGCGAATAAACGTCCATCAACTACGCCAGTCGAGGCCTTATTGGAAAAGATTTTCCAAGATCACACGGTCTCCGGGAGCAATGCTCAAGCCATCTGCAATCGTTTCAGGCAGGATGTTGGCGACGGTACGGTCTTTTTGAACGGAGACAATACTGAGCTTGCCGACCGTTTGGTTGCCCCGGGTCACTAAAAACTTAGTCGCTTCGGTAATGCCACGGTTTTGTCCAGCATCAACCACGACAAAGCCCCAGGCATTGTTCACAGCCACGACGCGAGCGACGAGGCTGTTGCGATCGAAGGACTTCTTGCGGTCGTCGATCTTCTTCATGACTTCCTCATAGGCACGTCGCGCAGTAGCGATTTTTTCCTGCTCCCCATCAGCTTCCTTGCGTTTGATTTCAGTGGCTGCCTCGGTTTCGGCGGTAGCCTTTTTCATGGAGTTGATTTCTTCCACCATGGTCTCAGGCTTCATGCCTTGGGGGAGTTTATCCAGGCGCATCTTCAGCTCAGCGAGCTTTTTGTTTGAAGAATCAAAAGCATCTTGATCACGGCGAAGGTCATTTTCGACCTGAGCGAGTTTCAGCTTTTGACTTTTCACTTTCTCATTTTCTACATCGAGATCCCCCTGAACTTTCGCGATTTCACCATTGGCCTGACTGACCTTGGCGACATTGCTATTGGCTTCGGTCAGTGCTTTCTGAACCTCAAGGTTGATCATGGTAACGCTGTTGCGAACGGCTGCGTATTCACGTCCATTTTGAAACGCAAAGAACGCGGAGACGAGCATGATCACTGCACTCAGAATAAAAAAAACTTTAGTCATGACGGTAATGAAAGTGAGGGGGATGCGTGATGTGCGAAAAATTAGGGCTTGGCAGGTGCAGCGCCGAAGGGATCATTCATGTTAGGCTTCTCGGTCGTGCCAGGGGTCGCAGGAGCGGCGCCGAAAGGATCTGAGCTAGGTGCTGCCGGTGTAGGTGCCGGTGCTGCACCGAAGGGATCCGAGGCAGCCGCAGGAGCAGCCGGTGCCGCAGGAGCCGCACCGAAGGGATCGGAAGCTGAAGGTGCGGCAGCAGGAGCCGCAGTCGCACCAAAAGGATCCGAACTCATCGGAGCGGCGGCGGGTGCTGTCGTGGCAGGTGCTGTTGGAGCGGATTCGGCCGGTGCAACAGGGGCTTCTGGTGCTGCCTGAACAGGAACCGCAACCACTGTGTCACCGTTTTGGATAACCAGCCCGCTTGCAATTGAGCCAGGGATGACTTCTGCGACCGAACCGTATTGCTCCACATTCTTCACCTTCAACTTAGCGATCACTTGCTTGCCGCGTTTGACTTCGAGATCGGCATTGGCGAAAACTCCTCCCGTGTTGCCTTTGTTCAAGATCGCAACATCCCACTCTGGGAAGAATTGAGCCACGCGTGCAGTAAATTCTGGGTCCACGATGCCACGGCGTCCGCGTGCTTCAGCCTCGCGCAATTTTGCGGTCGAGGAAACCAGTTCATCATAGTTGGCTTTGATATCAGCCAAGCGCTGGGTCTGGTTGGCCAAAGCTCCTTCAGCTTCTTTTTGTTTGCGCTTCAGGTTTTCGATCTGTGCCACTAGTTTTTCTACGTCACCAGCTTCCTCGATCTGCTTCTCCATGGCGGAAACGTTCTGTTGCAATTGAGCTAAGTTACCTTTGATCAGCCCCAGAGAGTTTTCTTTCTCAGCCACTAAACTGGATAGTTTAACGGTTTCATCTTTCGCTGATGCCAGTTCCTTTTGGGCTGATTCAAGGGCTGTTTGGCGGCTAGCAAGGGCATCAATCGCCTCTTTACCGCGCTCTTGGGCAGCCTTGACGTTGGCTTTGGCAAAGCTCTCGCGGGCGCGCTCGGCGGTAAGATCCTGCTGATTGACCCATGCAAAGTAGCAGGACGCAATCAAGCAAGCGGCGGAGAAGATGGAGAGGAGCTTCCAGAGCATGGTAGGTGTGAATAAGTGAAAATTAGACGCTTGTTCTACCGAATGACCACTTTCACGACAACACCAATTTTGCGCATGTTGGTAAAATCGTTTCAAACTTGCCAATCTTCATCTTTTGCGTTGACGACTTGGCTCCAGTCAGCCTAGATAAAGCAAGTCCAACGCGTTTTGCGCGAAGGCGTATTGGTGAGATGGCTGAGTGGTCGAAAGCACATCTTTGCTAAAGATGCGTAGCCTTATCCGCTACCGAGGGTTCGAATCCCTCTCTCACCGCCACTACCTTCAGAAAGACTAAGCTGAAGTATACCTTTTTAGGCGAGTCCCAGTTGGGCTACCTGTTGTTCATCCATGCCGAGGTAATGTCCGATTTCATGGAGCAAAGTGACTCTCACTTCCTCACGAAATTGAGTTCTATTTTTTCCACTGTGCTCCCAGAGATTGCCCAAAAACAGTCGGATGCATGGCATCTCGAGGCATGGCTGGGAGATAGGGTCCAGCAGGCTGGTTCCTTCAAAAATGCCCAAAAGATCATGATCCAGTTCAGTCTCTTCTCCCGAGTCTGCGTGGTAACGGTCTTCGGTTTCTATTCGGCAGTGAATCAATGCTGCTTTCAAGTCGTTAGGCAGGCTCTCTAGCGTGCGTCTGATCACGGCCTCAGCCATGTTTTTCAGGTGCTGCGGCTTCATGGTCCGCATTCATCACTGAGCGTCATAAATGGTGCCAGCACGTCGGCCGTTGTTGAAATTGCCACCTCCCATGTCGCGCATGAAGTTACCCTGGATTTGGTTGCCAAGTCCGTTGATACGAGACGAACTGTACAGAGAGCCATTGACTTGTCCGGCCAAGGGGGGCTCGATTTGAACGGGTGCGTCAGGAGTGGGTATGCCCAGTGATTTGAGTTCGCTTTGCGCTAGCTGATGCCGACTCCACACCATGGTGTCCACCTTGTTCCGAACTTTTTGATCGAGGATAGATAACGAATTCTGGTATTGATCGAGACTCAACTGACCTGAAGATCTTTGTCGTGCCAATTCATCATACTGTTCTTGGTGGGTGGCTCGGACTTCTCGCTCCAATCGGTCCAGTTGGGCTGGAGTAGGCATCGTGTTGGTCGAGCAGCCAGTCATGCCCGTGACAAAAAATGCCAAAGAAGCTCCGAGTGAAAAAGAAGGACGAGTCATTTCATTTCTAGAATGTCTGGTTTCTGCTCGGTTGCAAACGGCTCGTGTGAGAGGGGCTCTAGGTCAGATGCACTCCAGTCCGTTCATCTCGCCTTTGCTCGTCGCGAACGATTCGTCCTGCATCCCAAGCCGGTGCAACATGCTGAGGTAGAGGTTCGGCAGCGGGTAGTTGTCCTTTTGGTCGAAGGCGAGGTGCTGGCCGTGCTTGAAACCGCCGCCGGCGAAGAGGACGGGCATGTTCTTGTTGTCGTGGCTGCTGGCGTTGCCGAGGTTCGAGGTCAGCAGCACCATCGTATCGTCGAGGAGCTTGTCGGTCTTCAGTTTGCGCAGGAAGGCGGCCCACTCGTGGATCACGCCCTGCTCGACGAGGGCGAGCTGCGCCAGCTTTTCCTCGTCCATGCCGTGGTGGCTGAGGTTGTGGTAGCTTTCATCGACGCCTTCGATGCCCTGCACGTTGTTGCCGGTGACGTGCAGCGTGATGAAACGCGTGCTGTCGGTGGCCAGCGCCATGTGCACGATGTCGAGGTAGATGCGCTCCACGGCCACTTCGTTGTCACGCGGGATCTGACGCGGCGGGGCAAGCTTCACCTTCGGCTTCGGTTTGTGCGTCCAGGCCTCGTTCGCGGCGAGACGCTGCTCCAGCTCGCGCACGCTGGTGAACCACGCGTCGAGCTTGTCGCGATCACCGGAACCCAGCTCGCGCTGGAGCGATTTCGCCTCCGCACCGACGACATCCATCACGCTGCGTCCCTGGCGGATCAATTCGGCCTGCCGCTCCTGCTCGGCGGCCGTGTCATCGACAAAAAGTCGCGTGAAGAGCTTCATCGCGCTGTTTTCCGCCGGAATCATCGAGCCGTTCTCTGTGTAGCTCGGACTCGTTTGCGAGTTCGTGTTCAAAACGAGCGATGGAAACCGCGTCTCATGCCCCAAGTGCTTCGCCATGAGCTGATCGAGCGAGATCGTGTTCCGCGTCGTCGATCCGCGTGCATTTGGACAAGCCGAAAAGATGCTCCCCTCCGCCGTGTGACCTCCTGTGACCCCCGGATGCGATGAACCCGACACCACCGTGAAATCTTCACGAAGATCCTGAATGCCTGCGAGGTAGCGCGAGGGCTTGTAATCACGCCCAGCGCCCTCCGGCACCAAATTCGGATTGTGCAGCCCCAACGCCAAACTCATGCCCACGAAGCGCTTCGCCCGCTTCGCCCGCTTCGCCCGCTTCGTCTCCTTCACCGCCGCAAAAGCCGGAGTCATCGCTTCGAGCAAAGGAAGCCCGAGCGTGATGCCCGCGCCACGAAGCATGGCACGACGGGAGAGGTGTTTTTGAAAGGTGAAGGTGCTCATGGTGCGGTGAAACGTTATTTGATTCGGAAAATGTCGCTCAAAACCACCTCGCGGATGATGGAGCGGACGTTGGTGGCTTTCTTGGCGATGTCGTTGAGCGCTGCTTCATCGCTGAAATGTGGCGGAGCGCCCGTGGCGTAGGTGAGGAAGTGGGTGGCGAAGCCGCGGGCGAGTGGCTGGGGCTGTTGCGAGTAGATTTGCTGCCAGGTGGCCAGGTCGGTGAAGGTCGTGCCGTCGGGCGTGCGGCCGGAGGGATCGATCTTCGCGCCTTTGCTGTCCTTGCCGTAGCCTTTGCGCCAGATGCCGACGGGATCGTAGTTTTCGAGAGCGAAGCCGGGCGGGTCGATGGTTTGATGGCAGCTCGCGCAGCTTTCGTTGTGGCGATGCTTCTCGAGTTGATCGCGGATGCTCGTCGCGCCGCGAATGTCCGGTTCGATGGCGGGAATGCCAGGTGGTGGCGGCTGGATGTGATTGCCGAGGATGCGCTCATTAACAAAGACACCGCGCACCACGGGCGAGGTGCTGGTGCCGTCGGCGGTGACTTTGAGGATCGCGCCTTGGGTGACGAGGCCGCCGCGCTTTGCTTCGGGCTTGAGGGAGACTTTTTGCAAACCTTCACCGCTCTTGAGAGCGAAGTCGGCTTTGTAGTGCCGTGCGAGGCGACCGTTGAGGAAGGCGAAGTCGGAGTCGATGAGGTGGGTGATGCTCAAATCGCGGCGCAGCAACTCGGTGAAGTAGGTGCGGGTTTCTTGGAGCATGGATTCTTGCACGACGGGATCGAAGTCGCGGAAGAGACGTGTGTCGGGCGTGGTGAAGTCGATTTGATTGAGCTTGAGCCACTGGTCGGTGAAGGAGGCGATGAAGCGTTTGGCTTTGGCGTGCGAAAGCAGCCGCTCAACCTGCTGCGCGAGGGTTTGAGGGTCGCGGAGCTTGTTTTGGTTCGCGAGTTCGAGCAGTTCTTGATCGGGCATGGAGCACCAAAGGGCGAAACTGAGCCGCGAGGCGATGGCGTGGTCGTCGAGAAGGCCTGGGGTCTCGATGAAGGTCAAAAAGCGTGGCGAGCACAAGATGGCGCGGTAGGCGGCGCGGAGGGCTTCGAGCACGGAATCTCCTTCTTGGAGCGATTTGGCCGCGATTTGGCGATACGGGGCGCTTTGAGCGTCGGTGACCGGTCGGCGAAAAGCGCGTGTGGCGAAGCGGTTGACGAGTTTGTCGATGTTTTCGGCTTTCAGTGCCTCAAGGCCGTCTCCGCCGAAAAGTTTCTTCCGCACGCCTTCCGCGTTCGCGATGGGATAGATGCGTTCGATGTCGATGCCGCGATGCGCGATCCCGGAATAGCCTTCTTTTTCAAGATTGCGGCCCACAAAGCTCACGTTGCCGCCTTTCGCGCCGGTGGAAGCGCGTTTGTGCGTGCCGTCGTTTGGTCGCAGTTCGAGGCGATGGTTTTTTTCGATCCAGGCTTCGAAAGTCATGTCGCGCGGCGTCGCCGTGGCTTCGACAAGGCCGATCATGTAGAGCAACGGCGCGTTCGATTCGCAGGCTCCAGAGCGCAGCGTGCCCCACACCGCGCCATCGGCGGTGGGATTGATGCCACGCACACCGCGCAGCGTGATGCGATACCAACCGCTCGCCGGTGCCCAGGTGGGCGTGCGGCCGAAGAATTGCAGGCCGATGGGCCAAGTGATGCTCTCGCCGTTCTTCAAATCGGGGCCGCGGTAGTTGCCGCCGCGGTTTTTGGTGAGCATCTCGGGCGTGTGATGCTTCGCGTAAGTCGCGTCTCCTTTCGTGGCGCGATCAAACGCATCATCGAGAGCCAGATCGGCCACGTCGAGGTAACGAGCGAGCTGATGATGCGAGAGCTGCTGGCCGTCCGCGACGGTTTCAAAGCCATGCGAGGCGCGATCTTCCGGCAGCAGCGTTTTGAGCGGGATGTCGATGCCGAGCAAATCGTGCAGCGTGTGCTCATACTCGACCCGTGTGAGCCTCCGGCTGCGCACGCGGCCATTCGCGGCGATGTCAGCCCTATCGGCCTCGAGCAAAGGTTCCTTCAAAGCAGCGAGGAAGAGGTCTTTTTCGTTCTTTTCGGGCTGCGGCTTCTTTTTCGGCGGCATCTCGCCATCGCGCACGCGTTCGAAAACGCGCTGCCAGGCTTTGAAGGCGGCTGGATCGAGCTTGTTGACGTCCAAACTAGTCAAATCGAGGTCGCCTTTCTGCACATCTGCATCATGGCATTCGACACAATGCCCTTCGAGAAAGTCAGCGACCTGGATGGCAGCGAAAGAGGTGCCACCAAAAAGCATGAACAGGGTGAGAAAACGTAGCATGGGGGGAAGGCGACAACGCGGAAGCGAAGGACGTCTATCGCTTGGACTGCAACTGAACGTCGATGAGTCGACTCTGGATGGGATTCAGGGCGTGAAATCAAGACTTCAAGTCGATGCCAAACAAGGCGGAAAGATCCGCGCCTTCTAATCCTGAATCCGGTCCGATCAAATCGGCAGCAGCTTCTTGGCTAGCACGACGGAGCAGCTCCGTTTGATCCACTTGGCGAAGGGTAAAAAGCAGTTCGGGCTTTTGATCCAACAGTACACCGACGCCATAAAGGACAGCTGCAGAATGCTTGCATAGGTCAGCGTAATCAGGGCAGGTGCAGTCGAAGCGGATTTCTTTTGGTTTCGGGAAAAGGCCATGTTCAGGATCTGTCAGCACACGCATCAGGCCATCGCCTAGTTTTCCCGCCAGCAGGTCCAGCATGGAGGCCACCTGCCCGCCGCTTTGATGAACGATTTCCTGCCATTGATCCTGCGGCAGGGGCTGAATGAGGATGCGTGTTTCGTAAAGCCGTGAGCCTGCGACGGTGGCTGAGATTTCGCCCGCTTGAATCTCCAGGTTGTAAACCTTGCCTTGGCGCAGATAGCTTCGGCCTCGGGGTAGGCGTGCTTCATAGTGCTGGTAGGCTTCCAGGTTTCGGCACCAGGCTTGGCCCCAAAAGGTCTTGCATAGCTTCTTGCTGCCCGCAGGAGCTTTCACTAGGTCCATGGGCTCCCCGCGTTGCTGTCGCCGCGCGATTTCCTTTTGCACCTGTTGCTCATGTTCAGCGTCGTCTTCGGAGGTCCAGCCCATGCTCGAGGTTATAAGCTCTGGCTGTGCCAGCGTCGAGTTTTCATCTTGCTTGTCATGGCTGCGTTGGGACAGACTACGAAGCTCATGAAAATGCATCTTCTTCGCTCTGCTGCGGCCTTCGTTCTTAGCGTTGTGCTTTGTGCGTGCCCAGAGACGACTGTGCCCGATGGTTTTGGTGCTGGGCCTGTTCCATTGAAGCCAGTGGAATGGGAGGGCACTTGGTCGCCAGTGGATGAGCCTGGGGAAAGGTTTGCCTTCAAGGTGCTGAACGCTGAGCAGGGGTTACTGGAGTTGAGCGAAAGCATGGGCGAGGGCAAGGACGAGGTCTTCACGCTAGCTTTGCGACAGCCGGTTGATGGTAAAATAGAACGCGGAGTTTGCTTTGCCATCCTCAAGGACAAAAAGAAGCCAGCGGGTGGGCTGCATCTGCTGCGTGCTGATGGCAAGGGGCGTAGTTTTTTGCTCTGGGCCATTGACCACAAGATCGTGAATGCAGCGCTCAAGGCAGGTGAGCTCAAAGGCAATGTCATCACGGACAAGGATGGCGATCACAATAGCCTCGCGGTGGATGCGACCAACTCTGCAACTCTGCTCGCTCCGCGTTTTTGGAACTGGACCGAGCCAACGATCATGGTGCGACGTTGACAGCCAATTCTTAAATTCTAGCTGCCTGAGGTTTGATGAAACGCTCCCGCTTCCCCGCTTACCTCACGGGCCTCGTGCTCCTCTTTTTGCACCTGCCGCTCGTCGTGCTGGTGGTGAATTCCTTCAATGAATCCCGGTTCGGTGGCGAGTGGCAGGGCTTCACCTGGAAATGGTATGATCAACTCTGGGCTGCCAAGCCGGTCTGGGAGTCTCTGGAAGTTACCCTAAAGCTGGCGGTCTCTGCCACGCTGGCTTCCATGGTCCTGGGCACCTTGGCAGCTCTGGCCATGCATCGCTACCGCTCGTGGGTGCAGGAGGCACATCGTGCGCTTGTGATCGTGCCGTTGGCGCTGCCAGATGTGCTCACGGGCATGTCGCTGCTCACGCTCTTTGCCGCCATCGGTTTGCAGACTGGCATGCTGACGCTTTGGATCGCTCACACCACCTTTTGCCTTAGCTTTGTGGCCATGGTCGTGCTGGCTCGTTTGCAGGACTTTGATTTTTCATTGCTGGATGCCGCGCGCGACTTGGGGGCGAGCCCTTGGCAGGCGACGTGGCGCGTGCTGTTGCCTCTCCTCCTGCCTGGCATTTTGGCCGGTGGATTGTTGGCCTTCACGCTTTCGATTGATGATTACGTCATCACTTTTTTCGTCAGCGGTCCAGGCACCACCACACTCCCGCTGCGGGTGGCAGGTATGATGAAAACGAGCCGCAATCTGCCGGTGGTCAATGCGCTCAGCACGCTCATGATCACGGCCACTTTCTTGGCCGCTGCGATCAGCCTGCGTCTTCAGCGGCGGCGCTGAGCTAGGATGCCTCTGCCGTGGTGCTTGGCGTTCTGCTTCGGTCGCAAAGAAAACGCATGACCTGCGGCTCGGGCTGGTCTTTCTCTCCGCCCTCATGGCCAGACTCCTCCTTTTTGACATTGACGGCACGCTTCTCGATACCGGAGGCGCTGGCGGTGCTTCCTTGCTGGATGCGGTGGAAGACGTGCTGGGCGTTTCTCGCAATACCTTTCCGCCCTTGAATCTGGCTGGGGCCACGGATGGCGGCATCTTGCGCCAGATCTTCAGCCACGCCGGACGTGAGTTGGATGCATTGACTCAGGAGGCTTATTTGGCGTCATACCTCCAGCATTTGCATCGGCGTCTGCATGCGTCGGATTTCCCGGGGGTGACCTTGCCGGGGGTTCTGGACTTACTGCCTGCACTTGCTGCCGCAGGTGGTGCGGATCTCGGTTTGCTGACGGGGAATGTGCGCCGTGGTGCAGAGCTAAAGCTAGCCCGCTTTGATCTCACTCATCATTTCCTAGAGGGTGCTTTTGGCGATGACGCGGTCGATCGCAACCTGCTCGGCCCGTTTGCGATGGAGCGCATGAGTCGTGCTACAGGTCGTTGTTACGTGGCGAGCGAGGTCATTGTCATCGGCGATACGCCCAAGGACATCGCCTGTGCTCATGCCATTGGCGCTCGTTGCCTAGCCGTCGGCACCGGTCAGTTTGCGACCGACCAGCTTCAGCCGCATCAGCCCTGGCAATGCCTGCCAGATCTGGCAGACACGGCGCGTGTTTGTGATTTGCTTCTTTCCTGATCTGTCGCCTCCGATGCACCAGCCTGACCTTGCCCAGACCCATGCCATGCGGCTTTCCCTCGCGGTGGGCTTTGTCATGCTGGTGTTGAAAATGAGCGCCTACCTGCTCACGGGCTCCGCGGCGATTTTGGGCGATGCGGCCGAATCGGTGGTTCATGTGGCGGCCGTCATCTTTGCCGCTTACAGCCTCTGGCTCGCAGCTCAGCCTGCGGATGAAAATCATCGCTATGGCCACAGCAAGGTGGCCTTCTTCTCGGCAGGCATTGAAGGGGCGCTGATTGTGCTGGCGGCTGTTTTTATCCTCTACGAGTCGATTCGTCGCTGGATGGAGGGGCTTACGGTCGCCCACTTGAGCACAGGCGTGCTCATCACCTTTGCCACGGTGGTGATCAATGGCGGCCTAGGCTGGCATCTCATCCGCACCGGTCGCCGCCATCGCTCGTTGATCTTGGAGTCGAATGGCCGCCATGTTCTCACGGATGGATGGACCAGTCTCGGTGCGCTGGCGGGGCTAGGACTCATGCATTTCACAGGTTGGCCGGCCTGGGACCCCATCTGCGGCATTCTGATGGCGGGCAACATTCTCGTCTCGGGGTATGACCTGATCCGTCAGAGCGTGGCCGGCTTGATGGACCATGCCGATCCCAACCTCACGCGTGATCTTGACGAAGTTCTCGCCCGCGAGACAGCTGCGCGTGGCGTTAGCTTTCACGCACTACGCCATCGCAATGCGGGGCATGTTCACTACGTCGATGTTCACTTTCTTTTCCCCGATGACATTAGCCTGCGTGAGGCGCACCGGGTCAGCACAGAAATCGAGCGAGCGGTCATTCAAAGCACACGCCAGACGGTGCACCTCACCACTCACCTGGAGTGCGCGGAGGATCACGATGAACTCCACCCTGGTGATCAACTCTGACCTGCCATGGATGCGCTCGATGCACGACTGCTGCATGACTCGGATCTGCCCTGGCAGGTGCGTGTCGAGGATGAGGTCACCTCCACCAGCGATGTGGTGAAAGAGGCCGCACAAGCTGGGGCACAGCCGGGCTTGGTGCTCTTTGCTGAAAGTCAGACCGCAGGGCGAGGTCGGCGAGACAATCGCTGGATCACGCCACCAGGCCAAGATCTCATGCTGTCCCTCTTGCTCGTGCCGCAAGCACCTACCGCCCTTTGGTCGCGCGTGACCACGCTCGCTGCCCTAGCTATCTGCCGTGCGATTGAGGATGAGCTTCCCCTTCAGCCTCGCATCAAGTGGCCGAATGACATTTACATTCAGGACCGCAAAGTCGCCGGACTGCTGGCGGAGGTCGTCAGCACCTCTTCTGGCCTGCAGCTGGTTCTTGGCATTGGCTTGAATGTGAACACCTGTGATTTTCCTGCCGAACTGGCTGGCAGTGCGACCTCCCTGCGTGCGGCTCTCTTTGGCAGTTCCCCACGCCCTCTGGACCGACATCCTATTGCGCGTGCGCTGCTGCGTCATCTGCATCATCAGTTAGGTCACATCACGGATGAGTTTTGCACGGCCATTGCCGAAGTGCGCGAGCGTGCCTGGCTGCTGGGGCGTCAAATTCGTGCCACCGTTGAGGGCCGAGAAATCTATGGCCGTGCCATGGATCTGACGGCGGAGGGACATTTGCTGCTCGCTTTACCAGATGGCAGTAGTTTAGCTCTCAGCAGCGCGGAGAGTGTGCGGCAGGTGGTATAAGGGAAGGGGACAATCTCTCTCTTCAAGCCATTGACGAGGTGTCTAGCAGGGGGATCCATTCTCGGGCATCGTGCCTTGGCACAGTCTCACAGCTTCCGCTTGAGTCAGGATCGCATTCATGATCAGTGCGCTTCTAGCCAGTGGATGCCGGTGCCAGCCTCGACTTCCACGGGCACATCCCCCAGGGGTAAGGCATCACGCATGTGCTGCAATATGAGTTCACGAGCCTGCTCGACTTCGTTTTCTGGAACTTCAAAGAGCAGCTCATCATGTACCTGCAGGAGCATGCGGGTTTTCATGCCGGACTCATGCAGGGCACGGTCGATCTGGATCATCGCCAGCTTGATCATGTCCGCTGCCGTGCCTTGGATGGGCGTATTCATCGCCATGCGTTCCGCACCACCACGAATGGTCGCATTGGCGCTGCCGATGTCACGAATCACGCGGCGGCGTCCGGTGATGGTCTCGACGTAGCCATACTTCTTCGCATCCTTCACGATCTGCTCCATGTAGCGATGGATGCCGGGGAACTGCTTGAAGTAGTTGTCGATGATGGTGGAAGCCTCCCCACGGGGGATGCCTAGCCGCTGGGACAGGCCAAAGGCGCTGATGCCGTAGATGATGCCAAAGTTCACCATCTTCGCCGTCCGGCGCATCTCCGGCAGCACGCCCTCCAGCGGCACCCCATAGACCTTCGCGGCAGTGGCTTGATGAATGTCCTGACCTTGCTGAAAGGCTTCAATCATCGCGGCATCTTCGCTCAGGGCAGCCATCACCCGCAGCTCGACCTGACTGTAGTCCGCGCTCAGCAGCACCCAGCCCGGCTCACCGGCCACGAAGGCTTTGCGGATCTCTTTCCCTGAATCCGAGCGGATCGGGATGTTTTGCAGGTTGGGATTGCTGGAGGCCATGCGCCCCGTGGCCGCCATGAGCTGATGGAAGGTGGTGTGCACCCGCCCGTCGATTTTGGAGACACATTCTGGCAGCGCATCCACGTAGGTGTTCTTCAGCTTGGTGACTTCGCGGTATTCCAGAATCTCACCGATGATCGGATGCAGGCCTGTCAGCGACTGGAGCACTTGCTCATTCGTCTGATACTGGCCCGTGGCGGTCTTCTTGGGCTTCTCCATGAGCTTCAGGCGCTCGAAAAGAACCTCGCCCAGTTGCTTCGGACTATTCAGGTTAAAGCCTCCCCCTGCTTGATCCTGGATGCGTTGATGCAGCTCATGAGCGCGCTTTTCCAACTGCAAACCAAACTCATGCAGCGCTGCGACATCGATCTTCACGCCAAGGTGCTCCATGCGAGCGAGCACGGGAATGAGCGGGCATTCGATGTCATCAAACACGCGCTCCGCGCCATGCTTCGGCAGCAGCGGGCGCAGCTTCTCCGCGAGCTGCCACGTCACGTCGGCATCTTCAGCGGCGTAGTCAGCGATCTTTTGCGGATGTGCAGCCGCCACATCGGCCATGCTTTGTGGGGCGAAGAGGTCTTTCTCTTTCTCCGTGTTGATCAGCGCAGAGATCGGGATGGGCGTGTAGCTCAAGTAGGTCTCGGAGAGGTAATCCATGCCATGGCGTTGATCCGGCTCGATCAGCGAATGGGCGATCATCGTGTCAAAGAAAGGGCCAGTGACCTCGATCCCCTTCGCCAGCAGCACGGAGAGGTCGAACTTCAGGTTATGCCCGATCTTTTCGATGCTGCCTGGACGGGTGAAGAGGGATCGAAACTCCTCCAGCACCTGTGCGGACTCTTTCTGATCCCGTGGAAAGAACACGAACCAGCCCTCGCCAGTCTGCCAAGAGAAGGCGATACCGACGATTTCCGTATCGCGCGGGTCGAGCGAGGTCGTCTCGAGGTCAAAGCAGTAGCGCGGCTGCTGCTCCAGCTCAGCAATCAGCTTTGCACGCTCTTCTGGCGTGCGCACGAGGTGATACTGATGCGGCGTGTCTGCGATCGTCCGCAGGCTGTGGGAGGTCTGCTGAGTGATTTCCGCCGTGGAAAAGAGCTCGTTCGAGCTGGCAGCGGCTGCGCTGGCTGGGTCTTCCTTGGCCATCATGCGGCCACGTCCAGCCTTGAAGGCATCGCCAAAGACTCGACGCCCCAGGGCATTGAATTCAAATTCCGTGAAAAGAGCCTTCAGCGCCTCTTCGTCATGGCCTTGAAGGAGCAGTGCCTCGGGAGCCACCTCCACGGGCAGATCGGTGAAGATGGTGGCCAGCTTCTTGGACAAGATGGCCTTGTCGGCGTGTTGCTCCACCTTCTCCTTCTGCTTGCCCTTCAATTTGCTGACATTGGCGATCAGGTTTTCCACACTACCAAACTGCTGAATTAGGCTGGTGGCCGTCTTTTCCCCAAAGCCAGGAATGCCTGGGATATTGTCCACCGTATCCCCCATGAGGGCGAGAATGTCGATTACCTGCTCCGGCCGCTCAATGCCCCAGCGCTCGCACACTTCCTTCACGCCGAGAATCTCCACATCGCTGCCCTGACGGCCTGGTTTGTAGATCTTGATCGAGTCGGAGACAAGCTGGCCAAAGTCCTTGTCCGGTGTGACCATGTAGGTCTCGAAGCCGTCCTTTTCAGCTTGCTTGGCCAAGATGCCGATGATGTCATCCGCCTCCAGACCGTCCTTTGTGATCAGAGGGATTTGCATGGCGGCGCAGAGTCGGTGGATCTGCGGAATCGCCGTGGAAATGTCCTCGGGCATCTCCTCGCGTTGCGCTTTGTAGTCGGGAAACATCTCATGCCGCGGCGTCGGTGCAGAGGTGTCCAGCACCACCGCGAGATGCGTCGGTTGCTGGTTGCCGATGATGTCCAGCAGCGTGTTGGCAAAGCCATAGAGAGCTGAGGTGTTCACCCCATCGCTGGTGCGAATGGGATTTTTGATAAAGGCAAAGTGCGCCCGGTAAAGCAGCGCCATGCCATCGAGGAGGAAGAGACGTTTGGACATTCGGAATGAAGGCGAGCGTGGCGAGCAGGGGGCACAGGGTCAAGGATGGGGCAGGCCGTGGCTTGAAAAGCTCTGGCTCGCTCATGAATGCAATTCACTTCTTGCTGCATCCTCGCTGGGCGCTAAACACGGATGAACCATGCAGCCCAGAAAGTTTGTCCCCCATCCCTTCGCCTACCACCAGGAGCTGGAGGTTCGTATCGAAAATCTGACCAATGAAGGCAGTGGCGTCGCCCGGGTGGATGGCTGGGTGGTTTTTGTGCCCTTCGCCCTGCCGGGTGAGCTGGTGCGCTGCCGGATCTATCGGAATCACAAGAATTACAGCAACGCTGACTTGGTGGAAGTTCTGGAACCCTCGGCGGATCGCGTTTCGCCCAGGTGCGAGCTATTTGGTCAATGCGGTGGCTGCCAGTATCAGCACCTCGCCTATGACCGGCAATTGGAGTGGAAGCGTAGGCAAGTCGAAGAGTTGCTGCTGCATATGGCGAGACTGGAGCACCCTGTGCAGCCGGTGATCTCTTCGCCGCAGCAGTACGGCTACCGCTCCAAGATCACTCCCCACTTTCATCGCCCCAAGGGTGGCGAGGTGGCAGAGATCGGCTTTCTCCGGGCAGGCACTCGGAATGCCATGGTTGATGTGGAATCCTGCCCGATTGCCATGCCCGCACTCAATGAGGCCCTCGGCCGTGCCCGCGAAGCTGCCAGAGCCGGTAGCTACAAAAATGGAGCGACTCTTCTTCTGCGTGCAGGAGTGAATGGAGTGTTGACGCGGCCTGATGCCATCACTGTTGAGCAGGTCGGAGGTATGCGTTTCGAATTCCTCGCTGGCGACTTCTTTCAAAACAACCCCTTTATCCTCGCGGATTTTGTAGCGCACGCCGTGGATCAAGCGGCTGCTAGTGGTGCTAGGTTTTTGGTCGATGCTTACTGTGGCAGTGGCCTTTTCGGCATCTGTGCCGCTCCTCGATTTGAAGAGGTGATTGGCGTGGAAATTTCTGAAACGGCTGTGGCCAGGGCTGCCCATAATGCTGCGCTCAATCACTTGGCGAATTGTCGATTTTTGGCGGCGGATGCGAGTGCTATTTTTTCTCAAGTGCCGCATGCTGGCCAAGAAACGGTGGTGCTCATCGACCCTCCACGTGCTGGATGCAGTGAGGCATTTCTGCAGCAACTCTTTCAGTTTGGTCCGCGCCGTGTGGTCTATGTGTCGTGCAATCCGGCAACGCAGATGCGTGACTTGGTTCTGTTCACGGCTGCGGGCTATCGGCTTGGTGCCGTTCAGCCATTTGATCTTTTTCCTCAGACTAAGCATTTGGAATGCGTGATGACTCTCGAGCGCCCGATTTCTTGATGTTTGCGGTGCTGCCACCCCAGGTCAAAGATCGTCAACTGCCAGCCAAGGATAGAGTGGGATGAGTTTTTGAGCAGTCCGGAGCAGCTCCATTAAGGTTGGGATGTCATCCCAACCATGAAGACCATCCACCTCGTTGCCTCGGGCGACCTCCGTCTTGCCGCCAATCAGACCTGCTGGGCCGCCCAGAAGGACATGGAGGACAAACTCGCCGTCGCACTCAAAGCCGAGGGCTGTTCTGTCAAACGCGCCCACCCGTTTGATCGCGTGAAGAAGCATGGCTTCATCGACTCTCAGAAGATGGGCATCGAGGTCTTCCGCAACATCGATCCTGACGCGCCCCTCATCGTCGCGGAGGCTGTGTGGCAGTATTCGCACCACGTTCTCGCTGGATTGACCACGCATCGCGGCCCCATCCTCACCGTGGCGAACTGGAGCGGCCAATGGCCCGGCCTCGTCGGTCTTTTGAACCTCAACGCTTCCCTCACCAAGGCTGGCGTGAATTACTCCACGCTTTGGAGCGAGGACTTCAGCGACACCTTCTTCAAAAACGGCCTGCGCGAGTGGCTCAGCACCGGCGCGGTCAAACATGATCAAAGCCACGTCCGCCCGCTTTCCATGCTGAAGCTGCCCGCCGACGACGACGCGACCGGACGCGACTTCGCGCGCCGTTTTCGTCATCAGAAGACCATCCTCGGTGTCTTCGATGAAGGCTGCATGGGCATGTTCAACGCCATCGTGCCGGATCACCTGCTGCATCCCACTGGTTGCTTCAAAGAGCGCCTCAGTCAGTCCACACTCTACGCCGCGATGCGTGAAGTGAGCGATGCCGATGCTGCCGCCGTGCTCGCTTGGCTGCACAAAAAAGGCCTGCAAATGAAACTCGGCACAGACGAGGCCACGCAGCTCACCGAGCCGCAAATCCTGCTTCAGTGCAAAATGTACATCGCCGCTGTGCGCCTTGCCGACGAGTTCGGCTGCGCCGCCATCGGCATTCAGTATCAACAAGGCCTCAAAGACCTCACACCCGCCAGCGACCTCGTCGAAGGCATGCTCAACAACGCCGACCGCCCGCCCGTGCGCAGCGCCGATGGCCAGCGCGTGCTCTTTGAAGGTGAAGCACTGCCGCATTTCAACGAAGTCGATGAATGCGCCGGCCTCGACGGCCTCGTGACCTACAAACTCTGGCGCGAGCTCGGTTTCGCCCCCGAAAACACCCTCCACGACCTCCGCTGGGGTGATTTTGTTCGTAGCGGAACTCGTGAGAGTTCCAGATCGGGAAGACTTACGTCTTCCTCTACGAAATACGTCTGGGTGCTGCTCATCAGCGGCGCTGCACCGCCTGCCCACTTCATCGGCGGCTGGAAAGGTGCTTCGACCGAGCGACAACCCGCGATGTACTTCCGCCTCGGCGGTGGCACGCTCAAAGGCATCAGCAAACCCGGCCACATCGTCTGGAGCCGCGTTTTCGTCATGGATGGCAAACTCCAGGCCGACATCGGCGTCGCCGAAGTCGTGAAACTGTCCGAAGCCGAAACCAATCGCCGCTGGCAGGAAACCACACCGCAATGGCCCATCATGCACACCGTGCTCAAAGGCGTCACTCGCGACCAAATGATGGCCCGCCACAAATCCAACCACATTCAGGTCGTCTATTGCCCCAACGAAAAACAAGCCCACCGCGCCGCCCGCATCAAAGCCGCCGCCTTCGCCGAACTCGGCCTCGAAACGCATCTCTGCGGTGATGTGAAACTGAGCTAACCCAAGAACTCTAACCGCTAATGTGACGCTGATAAGACGCTAACATCACAAGCCTTTATCAGCGTCTCATTAGCGTCATATCAGCGGTTCAAAACTCCCCGGCCCCATGTCCCAACCTCTCTCCGGCATCATCCCGCCCCTCATTTCCCCACTCAAAGACCGCGATACCCTGGATGTCGCCGGTTTGGAGCGGCTCATCGAGCATCTCATCAGCGGCGGCGTCAGCGGGCTCTTCGTGCTCGGCACCACCGGTGAAGGCCCGAGCCTCAGCTACCGTCTGCGCCGCGATTTGATTGAACGAGCCTGCAAACAGGCCGCAGGACGCGTCCCGGTGCTCGTAGGCATCACCGACACCTCCTTCACCGAAAGCGTGAACCTCGCCAAATACTCCGCCGAGGTCGGAGCGACGCATGTCGTGCTCGCGCCGCCGTATTACTTCCCCGCCGCGCCGCCGGAGATGCTCGAGTATGTGCAGGATCTCGTCGCCGAGATGCCGCTGCCGTTGTTTCTCTACAACATGCCCGGTCTAACGAAGGTTAGCTTCGAGCTCGACCTCGTGCGCCACGCTCTCGACATGCCCGGCGTCTGCGGCGTCAAAGACAGCTCGTGTGACATGATCTACTTCCACCGCCTCATCGAGATCGCCAAGCAACGCGCCGACTGGAGCGTGCTCGTCGGCCCCGAAGAACTCACCGCCGAAGCCGTGCTGCTCGGCGGACACGGCGGCATCAATGGCGGTGCCAACCTGCACCCCAAACTCTACGTCGAGATGTATCAAGCCGCTGCCGCGCAGGACCTACAACGCACCCGTGAGCTTCACGCTCAGGTGATGAAGCTCGCCGGAGCCATCTACACCGTCGGCAAGCACAAGAGCGCCATCATCAAAGGCATCAAATGCGGCCTCAGCCTCCTCGGCATCTGCGACGACCACATGGCCGAGCCCTTCCATCGCTTCCGCGAACCGGAGCGCGAAATCATTCGTGAAAGACTGCAAAGCCTCGGTTTGATCTCCTGATACCACCTGCCATGAAGCCCACTCTTTTTCTTACGCTTGCCTTGTCTTTCATCGCCTTTGCCTCGCATGGCAGGCAGCCATCGCGACCGGGCGGATTTAGCCAAGCAACCACCACTGACGCCGAAGTCCTGAAGGCAGCGCAATTTGCCGTGAAAGCGCATGACCCGAAACTCACTCTCAAAAGCGTCCATGCCGCCGAGCAGCAGATCGTTGCGGGGACGAACTACAAGCTGAGTCTAACCACTTCCGAGGGTGGCAAAGTCGATGCCGTCGTCTGGCGCAAGCTCGATGGCAGTTACGAACTCACCTCCTGGCAAGCAGTGGGCGCTGATCCCGCCATTCTGAAAACCGAATACATCTACGACACCGGCCCTTACCCACAGATCCACGCCACCACGATCGTCGAAACGCCCACGGGGCTCGTCACGGCTTGGTTTGGCGGCACGGCGGAGAAAAACCCGGATGTGTGCATCTGGGTGTCGCGTCAGCTTCCCGATGGCAAGTGGACCGAAGGCGTCGAAACAGCGAATGGCGTGCAAGCCGACGGCACGCGGCATCCGACGTGGAACCCCGTGCTGTTTCAGCCGAAAGGTGCGCCGTTGATGCTCTTCTACAAAGTCGGTCCATCGCCGAGCACGTGGTGGGGCGAACTCAAAACGAGCACCGATGGCGGCAAAACATGGTCCACGGCTCAAAAACTGCCCAAAGGTATCTTCGGCCCGATCAAGAACAAGCCCGTCCAACTCGCGAATGGTGACATTCTCTGCCCCACGAGCAACGAGACCGACACGAAGCCGAGTGCGTGGGCCATTTACTTCGAGCGCACCGCCGATCTCGGCAAAACATGGACACGCACCGAACTGCTGCACGATGGTTTGAAGATCAGCGCCATCCAGCCGAGCCTTCTCTTCCTCGGTGTAGACAAGATTCAAGCCGTGGGTCGCACGCGACAGGGCAAAGTCTTCCAAATCGCTTCCGAAGACGCCGGCAAGACCTGGGGCGAGATTTCACTCACCGACCTGCCGAATCCCAACTCCGGTACCGATGCCGTCACTCTCGCGGATGGCCGTCACCTGCTCATCTACAACCACACCGCCCGCGGCCGCAGCCCGCTGAACCTCGCTGTCAGTAAAGACGGCAAGACATGGGAAGCCTCGCTGGTCTTTGAAGACGAGCCGAAAAAGGAGTTCAGCTATCCCGCGATCATCCAGACGAAAGACGGCCTCGTCCACATCACCTACACCTGGAAGCGGGCGAAGGTGAAGCACATCGTCCTCGATCCCGCCAAGCTCACCACGAAGCTCATCGTGAACGGCCAGTGGCCGCAGTGAGGTTCGATCATCATCGACTCCATCTTCATGCCCAGATTCCTCATCACACTTTCTTTTCTCTCCATCGGCTCACTTGCTTTAGCGGATGCGAAGCTCGAAATCATCAAACCCGGCTCGCCAACGGCTGCGACTCCAACGGTCAATCCGGCATCGCGGGAAAATGTGATCATTTACAAGGAAGCGGGCCGCTACGGCGGCTGGCCGGCAAATCATGGGCTCTGGCAGTGGGGCGATGAGATGGTCGTGGGCTTCACTTTGACGTGGTATAAATCAACGATGACCGATCATCGCATCGACCGCACGAAGCCGAGCTACGAGATTCAGGCCCGCAGTCTCGATGGCGGCAAGACGTGGAAGACGGAAGAGAACCTGCCCTTCGCCGATCACAAAACGGAAGCAAAACCGAAGGCACTGACAGAGCCGCTGGACTTCACCGCGCCGGATTTCGCGCTCATGTTTCGCTTTGGCGGACTGCACGCGGGGCCGTCGTGGTTTTATGCGAGCACGGATCGTTGCAAAACATGGCAAGGGCCGTTCAGCTTTGCGGTCGAAGGCGTGGAAGGTATCTGCACGCGCACCGATCTCATCGTGCTCGGGCCGCGTGATTGCCTCATGTTCGGCAGTTGCGGCAAAAAGAACGATGGCAAGGAAGGTCGCGTCTTTTGTGCACGCACGACCGATGGCGGCCTGACGTGGAAACTCGTCTCCTACATCGGTGAGGAGCCGAAGCTAGGCGGTTTTGCTATCATGCCGAGCACCGTGCGCACGAAAAGCGGCGCCCTGCTCACCACCATCCGCATGGGTAAACCCAACGCTGACATCCAGCTCTGGCGCAGCGATGATCTCGGCAAATCCTGGCAACATGTGAGCGCCGTCACGGGCAACATCGGCGGCAATCCTCCTGCCACCTTCCTGCTGCCGGATGGTCGCCTTTGCGTGACGTATGGTTATCGCCGCAAACCCACTGGCATTCGTGCGCGCATCAGCACCGATGAAGGCAAAACCTGGCAGCCTGAGATCGTGATCCGCGATGACGGTTTCGATGGTGACCTCGGCTATCCGCGTGCTCTCGTGCGGCCGGATGGCAGGCTTTTCACCGCCTACTACTACAACGGCCCACGCGAGGAGGATCGCTGCATCGAAGGCACGTTTTGGACGCCGCCAGCGAAGTAGTGGAAGACTTCGCGAACTTTCCTTCGCTGAGAACGTTTACCGACATCGCCTCGGCTTCGCATGAAAACGCTCCTGCTCCTTTTTGCTCTTCTCTCCACCTCCTTCCGCGCTCAATTGCCTGCGGGCATCAAACTCGAGAAGGACATCGCCTACATCGAAGGCGGTGATGAGGCGCAAAAGCTCGACATCTACCTCCCGGAGAAACCTTCTGATAAACCGCTGCCACTCATCGTGCACATTCACGGCGGCGGATGGCGTGCGGGAAACAAATTCCCGTGCCCCGTTTCCGCGATGGTGCTCAAAGGCTATGCCGTGGCGAGCGTAGAGTATCGTTTCAGCCAGAAAGCCATCTTTCCGGCGCAGATTCAGGACTGCCAGGCCGCCATTCGCTGGCTGCGGGCGCACGCGAAGCAATACCACTTCGACACTGATCACCTCGGTGCCGTCGGTGGTTCCGCGGGTGGTCATCTCTCCGCGCTCGTCGGCACTTCCGGTGGCAAAAAGACCTTTCCACCCATCGGCGGCCATTTGGATCAATCCGATCGCGTGCAGGCCGTGATTGACATTTACGGCCCCGCCGATTTCAGCACCGTCGTGCAGCAGGCTGCCGAGGACAAAAACGTGAAGAACATCTTCGCCTTCAACACACCGAGCGATCCCTACTCCTCGCTCATCGGCACCAAGCTCGACGACAAACCGAAGGCCGATGCCGTGAGCCCCGTGCACTACGTCAGCAAAGACAGCCCGCCCTTCCTCATCCTGCACGGCACGCACGACACCCTCGTGCCCTATGCGCAAAGCTTGCAGCTTGAAGCCGCGCTGAAGGCACAAGGCGTGCCCGTCTGGCTCCAAACCCTCCCCGGCTCCGGCCACGGCGGCCCCGCCTTCGGCAAACCCGCCGTCATCCAGCTCTTGCAGACCTTCTTCGACAAGCATCTCAAAGGCGCGGATGTGAAGATCAAACTCGTGTCGGAGTCAGCGCCAACGTAGTCATGCTTTAGCGCGCGACCGCATGGAAGGCCGACGTGCTAGCGTTATCTCGTCTCCATCAACAAGCCGAGCAACACGCCGAATCAAAAATGGATCATCCAGCTGTGCGGCGATGGTGTTGCGTGGCTCATGCCGGCCTCGCAGCCCGGTCTCGCGCTCACCGTGGATGGTGCGGGCACAAACAATGGCACGAAGGTTCTCCTCGCGAAGGACAACGAATCCGACGCGCAACTTTGGTCGCTCACGAAGCAGGACAACGGCAGCTACGCCATCGAGCTGAAGCATGCGCCCGGCATGGGGCTCGATCATCTCGGCGGCAAAAAAGAGGTCGGCGCGAAGGTCGATCTCTGGCAGCACCGGAAGGGCGATTGGCATTTGCAGGGCGTTGTGCGACCGCTCGCCGGTAGCGGCCTTGTGGAGGCGAAGAAAGACGCGGCTCCGACTGACACACCGCCCGCCATCAAGCCCGAGGACGTCAAAGAAGGCCGGATCGAGACCTTCACGTTCTCACAGAGCAAAGTCTTCCCCAGAACGGTTCGAGGTGCGGCTCATCCGCTCCTTTTTGACCACTGGCACACGCGACACGGAAAACGCCGCGGGTGACTGGTTCCTGCTCGATCAGGAAATGCACAAGGCACTGAGGTTTTCCGGCTACGACTACCAGTTTCGCATCATCGACGGCGGCCACGGCGCGGGCTACGCTGACCACTGGATGCAGGCCATGGTTTCAGCGTGTGGCTCATCAAGGAAAGCCAGAAGAAGCAGGTCGATGCAGGCATCAACTTCGCCACCGGCATGGCTTTTCTTCCCGATCAACGGCTCCTCTCCGTCGGCGAAGGTCACTCGAAGTGGGCCTACAGTTATCAAACCGCCGACGACGGCTCGCTGATAAACAAAGAACGCTTCTTCCACCTCCACGTCCAGGATTGGGACGACGACGCGGGCGCGGAGTGCCTCTGCTACTCGCAGGAAGGCCGTCAATTCATCGCCACGAAGAGCGGCATCCAGATCAGCACCGACGACGGCCCCACCCAGGTCATCCTCACCGTCCCTGATCGCGGTCGCGTCACCGGAGTCGCCATCGGCGGTAAGGACAAGGACACGCTCTACGCCTTCTGCATGACCAAGATCTGGAAACGCAAGATCCAGCAGCATGCGCTCGGTGCATGGAGCCCGTGGACGAAGGTGGTGCCGAACAAGCTGTAGCTTTGATAGGCAATTGATCGTCACCGATACCGCGAAGCAAAGTAGCCCTCTCGCTCCGCGAGAGGCGGCCAGCATGTGGCAAGCTCCACGTCTGACGAAAATAGCTCACGCATGAACTGTCGGACGCGTTCGAGTTCATCTCGACGGAGCGAGATGACGACTTTGCTTGCGCGACATTCGAGGTCTGAACACTCTGTTGAACATTCTCACCCCTCCCATCCACGCCACAGCCACACGAGCGTGTCGGCCAGCGTGTGCTCGAAGACGCGTTTGTCGCA
>CANNQP010000010.1 GCA_947507875.1 Verrucomicrobiaceae bacterium
GGGCGGCCACAGAGTTGGGCATCCGCACGGTTGGCATTTATGCGCAAGAGGACCGTTTCTGCCCGCATCGCTTCAAGGCGGACGAGGCTTACGAGCTGAACAAGGACAAGGGGCCGCTTGGGGCTTATCTCGACTACGAGGGCATCGTGGCGCTGGCCAAGGAGAAGGGCGTGGATGCGATTCATCCGGGTTATGGCTTCCTGAGCGAAAATCCGGACTTTTCCCGCGCCTGCGAAAAGGCGGGCATCATTTTCATCGGGCCGGATCCGAAGATTTTGACGATGATGGGCGACAAGACGGCCGCCCGCAATGTGGCGCGCAAGTTGAACGTGCCGATCCTCGAAGGCACCGACGAGCCGGTGAGCGATCGCAAGGAAGCGATCGCCGTGGCGAAGAAGATCGGCTTCCCGCTGATCATCAAGGCGGCCTTCGGCGGTGGTGGTCGCGGCATGCGCATCGTGCGTGAGGCCAAAGACCTCGAAAAACTGCTCGACGAGGCGCAAACCGAGGCGGAACGCGCTTTCGGCAATGGGGCGGTCTTCCTCGAAAAATTCGTCGGCAAGGCGAAGCACATCGAGGTGCAGATTTTGGCCGACAAACACGGCACGGTGCTGCATTTGCACGAGCGTGACTGCTCGGTGCAGCGTCGCCATCAGAAGGTGATCGAGCAGGCGCCGAGCTATGGCGTGAAGCAGGAGATCATCGACGGTCTGTGCGACGCGGCGGTGAAACTGGCCCGCGAGGTGAAGTACACGCATGCCGGCACGGTCGAGTTCCTCGTCGATCATGAGACGGGCGAGTGGTATTTCATCGAGATGAATCCGCGCATCCAGGTGGAGCACACCGTGACGGAGGAGATCACCGGCATCGACATCGTGCGCAGCCAGATCCTCATCGCGCAGGGCCACAAGATGCACGACGAGCCGCTCGCGCTGCCCGTGCAGGAAAAGATCGAGAAGAGCGGCTTTGCCGTGCAGTGCCGCATCACGACGGAAGATCCGGAAAACGGCTTCACGCCAGACTTTGGCAAAATTTTGACCTATCGCAGCGCCGGTGGCTTCGGCATCCGCCTCGATGGCGCGCTTGGCGCGACGAATGCGGTCATCACTCCGTATTATGACTCGATGCTGGTGAAGATGACCGTCTTTGCCCGCACGTATGAGCAGGCGCTCGACCGCATGGATCGCGGCCTGCGTGAGTTCCGCATCCGCGGCGTGAAGACGAACATCCCGTTCCTCATGAACGTGGTGCATCATCCCGATTTCCGCGCCGGACAGGCCACCACGCGCTTCATTGATAACAATCCCGACCTGCTGAAGTTCGTCGCCCGCAAAGACCGCGCCACGAAGCTGCTCAACTACCTCGCGGACACCATCGTGAACGGCAATCCCTTCGCGAAAGGGCACAAGCCGAGCGGTCCCTTCATCGTGCCGCCGATTCCGAAGAGCGATCACCGCGTCGCTCCGGCAAAGGGCACGAAGGACCTGCTCACCGAGATGGGGCCGGAAAAGTTCTGCAAAGACTGGATCGCGAAGCAGAAGCGCCTGCTCATCACCGACACCACCATGCGTGATGCGCATCAGTCGCTGCTCGCCACCCGCATGCGCACCTTTGACATGCTCGCTGTGGCCGATGCGGTCGCACGTCGCACGCCGAACCTCTTCTCCCTCGAAATGTGGGGCGGTGCCACCTTTGACGTCACCATGCGCTTCCTCCGCGAAGATCCGTGGGAGCGCCTGCGCCAGATCCGCGCGAAGGTGCCGAACATCCTGCTCCAGATGCTCTTCCGCGGCTCGAACGCCGTCGGCTACACGAACTACCCGGACAATGTGGTGAAGGGCTTCATCAAACATGCCGCCGAGAACGGCATGGACATCTTCCGCATCTTCGACTCGCTGAATTACCTGCCGAACCTCAAAGCGGCCATGGAAGCGGTGCGCGAGGAGACGGGCAGCATCTGCGAAGGCACGCTCTGCTACACCGGCGACATCCTCGATCCGAAGCGCGACAAGTATGACCTCAAATACTACGTCCGCCTCGCCAAGGAGCTCGAAAAGATGGGTGCGCACATGCTTTGCATCAAAGACATGGCCGGACTCGTCCGCCCCTTTGCCGCGAAGAAGCTCGTGAAGGCGCTCAAAGATGAAGTCGGCATCCCGATTCACTTCCACACGCATGACACCAGCGGCGTGAATGCCGCCAGCATCCTCGAAGCAGCCGTTGCCGGGGTTGACGCGGTCGATGCCGCCATCGGCTCTATGTCCGGCGGCACCTCGCAGCCGAATTTGAACTCCATCGTCGCCGCCATGCAGCACACACCGCGTGACACCGGCCTCGACAGCGAGGCGTTGCAGGAGTTCAGCGACTACTGGGCTGCCGTCCGTGCTTATTATAAACCCTTCGACACCGCCGAGCCTTACGGCACCGCCGAGGTCTATCTCCACGAGATGCCCGGCGGCCAGTACACCAATCTCAAGGAGCAAGCCATCGGCATGGGCCTCGGCCCGCGCTGGCCGGAGATCGCTCACGCTTACGCCGAGGTGAACCAGCTCTGCGGCGACATCGTCAAAGTCACGCCATCGAGCAAAGTCGTCGGCGACCTCGCCATCGAGTGCGTCGCGCGCGGTGTGAAGCCCGCGGACATCTTCAACCTCACCGGCACGAAGTGGAGCAAGGACGTCACCAGCATGTTCGAAGGCTGGCTCGGTGAACCATTCTACGGCATGGAGGCCAGCAAGGCCGCCGACAGCCGCAAGAAGTGGAACAAACTCGCCGACGCCATCGTCGGCAAGGACGGCAAACGCATCAAAGGCCGCCCCGGCACCCACGCCGCGAAGATCAACCTCGCCGACGTCCGCGCCGAGCTGAAGGGCAAATTGAAGAAGGACCCCACCGAGGACGATGTCTGGAGCTACCTCATGTATCCCGATGTCTTCCTGAAGTTCGCCGACTTCCGCAAGGCCCACGGCGATGTCTCCGTGCTGCCCACGCCCGCTTACTACTACGGCCTGCGCGACAAGGAGGAGATCCACATCAGCCTCGAAGAGGGCAAGACGCTCTTCGTCCGCCTCCTCAACATGACCGAGCCCGACGCCGCCGGCCAGCAGACCGCCATCTTTGAGCTCAACGGCTACCCACGCCACACCACCGTCACGAACAAGGCCCTCGCCAAAAACGCCGTCACCAAAACCAAGGCCGATCCCGCCGACAGCAGCCAGGTCGGCGCCCCCATGCCCGGCATGGTCGCCAGCATCGCCGTCAGCGTCGGTCAAAAAGTGAAGGAAGGCGAAACCCTGCTCACGCTTGAAGCCATGAAAATGTTCGCCGCCGTCGCGTCACCGACCGCCGGCACCGTCAGCGAGATCTGCGTCAAAATCGGCGAAAGCGTCGAGAGCAAGGATCTGCTGGTGAGGCTGGTGAAGTGATATGCCAAATTAAGATGATGAGCGCCAAGTCACAAAATCTCTCGATTGGGTTTGTAGCTTGGATGGACGTGCTTGGTTACAAGCAGGTCTTGTCGTCTGATCAAGGCACTGCGCTAACGGAAGAGAAAGTCGAGGTGTGGGGAAAGGTTTTCGATGTCTTGCTGAAAGCGCGAGAACAGCAATTTGACCATGAACTGACCGAGTATTTGAAAAAGGACCGTGGTCTGTGCGAGGCTTGGTATCGCTCAACAGCATTTACCGATTCGATCGTTACAAGCGTCGATCTGTCGGAAGTTGACGATTTTGGTCAGTGGGCTCTGGAAACGCTTTTTCTGCGCAGAACTGCTTTTTTGAGTCGCTTGCTCTTTGAAGAAGGGCTGCCGATTCGTGCCGGGATCGCATATGGTCATTTTGTCCATTCTGAAGCTGGGTTTGCCGGTAGCCCATTCATCGAGGCTGAAGCATTGAGTTCCAGGTTGGAGTTGTCTGCCTGTGTATTCTCCGACGCCGCGATCGCAGAGGTTCGCCGCATCCACCGGAATCGTCCTCCTTGGGATCGCTTTGAAGCAAACTCGGTTTGGTTTCGCTACGACCGGTGCGCCTTAAAGCCAAAACCAGTTGCCCCCGTCTGTGGAGTGCTTGCTAACTCTGCCAATCCGGCATGCCCGCTCGCGATGGCTCCAGTTTATGAGCCGATGTATGCACTAAACTTTGCATCACGCGGAGGTTTGAGGGCAACAAATGACGCAAGTGAGTTCAAAATCAACTTTTCGGGGGCCGATGCTGATTTGAAGACAATCGTTACCAGATCATTCAGCGCACACGGCAAGCCCACTCAGAAAGCATCCATTCAGGCCAAGATCCAAGAAACCGTGAAAATGTTAGAGGCTGCCCACAAGGCCTGCCCGTCGTCCTTCTCTTAGCATGTGCCGTCACCCAAGCCCAACGGGCCTGCATCATGCAGCCTAGGAGTGCCGAGCGATAGCGAGCGCTCTCCTGGGAACTGCACCCCACACCACCCGCATTCCCGATCACGAACATCATCGGGTTTGCGTGATCCGAAGCTCGGCAGGGCCACGAATCACCGACTTACACACCTGCGGTTCCTCCAGGCAATGTGAGGGCCCACGATGTCTCCGTGGGTGCAACCCACCTGCGTCTGAAACCCGTCATTCAATTGTCATCGGTGGGGCTTCAATAGATGGGCACCGTGGCATCGATGTGGTGCGACCAAGCCTGAATGCCGCCGGTGACGTTGAAGACATTGCTAAAGCCTTGGGCTTCGAGTTGGGCGACGGCTTTGGCACTGCGTCCGCCGAGTTTGCAATGAAGGTAAATGGGGATATCTCGGGGCAATTCGCCCGAGCGAGGAGCAACCAGTGCCAGGGGGATGAGGCGTGATCCTTCTATGCGGGCGACTTGGTATTCGTCAGGCTCACGAACATCGAGGAGAAGATGCGGTTTACCTTGCTCCCGCAGTTGAGCGAGTTCTTGAACGCTGATTTCTTTCATGGTGGGCGCAGAGGAAACGTGGCAGAATTCATCGTAGTCGATGGGTTCAGTGATGGTGGGTTGGTCACCGCACACGGGGCATTCGGGGTCGCGGCGGAGCTGGAACTCACGAAAACGCATGCTCAGCGTATTCACGTGCAGCAATCGGCCGAGCAAGGGCTGACCTAGACCAGCAATGAGCTTGATGCATTCCAGCGCCTGGAAGGTGCCAATGATGCCAGGCAGAGCGCCCAGGACACCGCCTTCGGCGCAGGTGGGCACGAGCCCCGGTGCGGGTGGGGTCGGAGACATGCAGCGGTAGCAGGGGCCGCCGAGATGAGGCGCGAAAACGGCGACCTGACCTTCAAAGCGAAGGATGCTGCCGTAGATGTTCGGCTTCTTTTGCCAAAAGCAGACATCGTTCGAGAGGTAACGCGTGGGGAAGTTATCGGTGCCGTCGATGACAACATCGTAGTGGGCGACGGTTTCCATGGCATTCTCGGCGCTAAATCGCTGAGGATGCATACAGATCTCGATGTCTGGGTTCATGCCCAGGAGGCGGTCTTTCGCTGCTTCCAACTTGGGGCGCCCTAGATCCGCCTCGGAATACAAGATCTGTCGCTGCAGATTGCTCAGTTCGACAACATCCGCGTCCACGATGCCGATGGTTCCGATGCCGGCAGCGGCGAGATAAAGGGTGGCGGGTGCACCTAACCCACCCGCCCCAATGCACAAGACGCGCGCATTCTTTAAACGCTTTTGTCCCTCCGCCCCGAATTCAGGGATGGCGAGGTGGCGTGCGTAACGCCGATAATCGCTGGACGTTAACTCAGAGCGCAGATCCATGGCGGCTTAGATGCCTGCTGCTTTCCAAACTTCTTGTTGGGAGACACCACGCAGCTGGAAGATGCGTAGAAGGGTGTCTTCGATGAGGTTGTTTGGGCAGGAAGCCCCTGCGGTGATGCCAATAGTCACCGCCGATGTGGTATCGGCCAACTTGCCTGAATAGCTGGTCTTTTCACATTTTAAATGCAGGTCGAAGTGCAGAATTTGCTCAAGTGAGGTGAGGCAGTCTGAGGTGCGTATGAAAAAGGTGGGCAGATTCTGCTCTCCGATCTCAACCAAGTGGGTTGTGTTCGAACTGTTGTAGCCACCGACGACTAACAATAAATCGAGAGGCTTCTGCAATAGATCGAAGAGGCCATCCTGACGGTCCTGGGTGGCACCACAAATCGTGTCGAAGACTTGGAAGTTATCTTGGCTTCCTTCGTCACGATCTGCGATCGCCTGTTTGAGACGACGTTGAATTTCTTCGGTCTCGGATTTTAGCATGGTGGTCTGATTTGCCACGCCAACACGACGAAGGTGTAAGTCGGGATCAAAGCCTTGGGAGCAAGCGCTTGCGGCGCTGAATCGCTTGAGGAAGGCTTCACGATCGCCGCCCTGGCGGATGTAATCGCAAACAAAATCAACATCGGCCAAAGTTAAAATAACTAGGTAGTGTCCATTGCCATCGTCCCCGAGAGCTCGGGAAGATGTCGCACGTGTTTCTTCATGGCTGGCCTTGCCATGAATGATGGAAGTGAAGCCTCCTTTGGCATAACCGCGCACACGTTTCCAAACGCTCATCACATCACCGCAGGTGGTATCCACGACCATGCAGCCTCGGGAAGAGATGATCTTCATTAGATTGGTTTCCGCACCAAACGCGGGAACGATGACCACGTCCTCTGAGCTGAGTTTGGCCACCGCCATTTCTTGGTCCTCAATGGGGATGCTGATGATACCCATTTCGGTCAGTTGGCGATTCACCTCTGGATTGTGAATGATTTCGCCCAGAAGAAAGACCCGTTTGTCCGCAAAGACTCGGCGAGCAGCATAGGCAAGGTCGATGGCGCGCTCGACCCCATAGCAGAAGCCAAATTCGCGGGCCAGTCTCACCGTGGTCGAACCAATCTGCAGGACGCTTCCTTGTTTTCTAACCGCTTCGACGAGGGCACTCCGGTAATGTTTTTCCACTTCAGCTTGCACGCGCTCCATAACTTCGGGCGTGCGGACGTTGACTTTACGTGGAGCGGCTGAGGGGGAGAGGGACATGAAGTGTCGGGGTTGGAAAAAGCGGTGAGCGACGGAGCGAGAGCAGGGGGGGATTCTCGCTCCGTGCGAGCGGCAGATTAGCGTTTGTAGAGTTGGCCCTTAGCGAGATCGTCGAAAAAACGGTCACTCATCATGTGGGCACGATCAGGATTGGGAAGCGGGTTGTCGTCAATCACGGGAAGGGTTTTGCCGATCGTGTTGTCCTCGGGATGGGAGTTGGCAATGATCAGCGGAGTGCCCACCTGGGTGAGCGAGAAGAGTTTTGCGGCTGATTTGGCGGGCAGACGAATGCAGCCGTGGGTGCAGGGGTAAGGTTTCACAAAGCCCCAATGCATTCCGTAGGCAGACTTCCACTCTTGCCAGTAAGCCATCGGATAGCCACGATCAGGCTGGCTTTGCCGACGACGGCGTGCCTCTTTGTACTGAATGCGGTAGGTGCCAGCGCCAGTAGAACCATGAGTGCCGACAGAGCATGGCGTGGCCAAAAGCACTTTGTCACCTTCCACAGCATAGACGCGTTGGGCGCTCGTGCTGACTTTTACTTTTACGGCGGAGGGATTGCTAGGCCGGATCACAGGTGGGTCGAACTCATGGCCATACATGTGACGTGAGCCTGTGGTTTTGCAGCTACTCAGTGTGGTAGCCAGGATGATCACAGGAGTCACCAGAAGTATTCGATAAAAGATAGAAGATTTCATGGGGATTTCAGTCCTAGCACGCGCAGGAAGCGGCTCCACCATTTTTCTTTTGCGATAAAGATCGCTTTGACTCGAAGAGTTTTATAGTGGGATGTTTGAAGTCTCTCCATGAAAACGCTCTTGCTTTGTCTTCTGATCCCGGCCTGCTGGAACTTGATGCCTGCCTTAGGGCAGGGGACTTTGCCCACCGAGTCATCGCCCAAGAAGCCTGAGGCCGTCGCGGAAGAATGGGTGCTTTTTGATGGCAAGACTCTGGATGAATGGGAGATCGTCGATATTGGGGGCAGTGGCCAAGTCGAAGTGGAGGGTGGTCTGATGATTATCAATCAAGGAGATAGCCTGAGCGGGGTGGTCTATAAAAAAGCGGCTGAATTGCCGATGACGAATTACGAGATCAGCCTGTCAGCCAAGCGACTCCAGGGAGTTGATTTTTTCTGTGGGCTGACTTTCCCGATTGGAAGCGAGAAGACCTGTGCGACGCTCGTCTGTGGTGGGTGGGGTGGCAGTGTAACGGGCATCAGTAGCATTGATGGAATGGATGCCAGCAACAATGCGACAGGTAGCTACCAAAAGTATGTGGACGATGTATGGTATCAGATTCGTCTGCGCGTGACGCCCAAAAACATCTCTGTTTGGATCAATGACCATCAAGTCGTTGATCAAGACATCGAGAATCGAAAAATCGGTCTGCGTCCTGGTCCAATCGAAAGCTACCAACCTCTTGCCATCAGCACCTACAACACGACCGCAGCGATCCGGAATGTTCGGTTGAAGAAGCTCTGAGTCCTTAAGTTCAAAAGACGAGATTAAGCCGCTGAAGCTAGCTTTTTGGATAAATTGGACGTTGACCAACCTCTTCCATGTGCCACTCTCGCGGCTCTTCACGCCTCATTGAAAGCGCTTCTTTTGCCTCAATGACACAACGTGATTCACTGACAAATCCATGAAAAGCGAAGGCCATCCCACCACTTACGAAACAACCATCACCTGCACTTGTGGCACAGTATATCAGACGATCTCCACGGTGCAGAATCTGCGCATTGGTATCTGCGCTGCCTGTCACCCTTTCTTCACAGGTGAACAGAGATTTGTCGATACTGCAGGCCGTGTGGATAAGTTTGCTCAGCGCTATGGTAGCACCCGCGCTCGTCGTGCTGCTCCAAAGCTGAGTGACGCGACCGCCTGACCTAACTGGTTGATGTTTTTTATCATCGCGGATGCCTCACAAGGGCTCCGCGATGTTTGTTTTTCTGATAACGTTTTTTTAACGATCTCTTTCCTGATATGGCTACCGATCCACTCATCATCTACCTTGATGGTAAACTCGTTCCTGAATCTGAGGCCAAAATCTCGGTTTTCGATCATGGCCTTCTTTATGGAGATGGCTGTTTTGAAGGCATACGCATTTACAACGGTCGTGTCTTCCGGCTGACCGAGCATCTGAAGCGCCTCTACGAAAGCGCTCGCAGCATCTGTTTGACCATCCCAATCGACTTTGCAGAGATGGAAAAAGCCACCCTCGATACCGTGGCGGCAAACCACCTCCGTGATGGCTATATTCGGCTGGTGGTGACCCGTGGCGTGGGCTCGCTTGGCTTGAATCCCTATCAGTGCCCGAAGGCCAGTGTCATCATCATTGCCAGTGGCATTACGCTTTATCCCAAGGAGAAGTATGAGACCGGCCTGAATTTGATCACCTGCGCTACCCGTCGGCCAGCTTCTGCTGCTCTCAGCCCTCAGGTGAAAAGCTTGAACTACCTGAACAACATCATGGCCAAGATCGAATGCATTCAGGCTGGATGTGAAGAGGGCATCATGCTGAACGAGCAGGGCTATGTGGCCGAATGTACGGGTGACAATGTGTTCATCCTCAAAAATGGACAAATATATACCCCGACCATCGCTAGTGGTGCTTTGAATGGAATCACCCGAATGGCAGTGATTGAGGTTATGCAGGAGATGGGACTTGCGATCCACGAGGTGACCATGACGCGCCATGATATTTACACAGCAGATGAGTGTTTCCTCACTGGCACGGCGGCTGAGGTCATTCCTGCCGTGCAATATGACCGCCGTCCTATTGGTGATGGCAAGCCTGGTCGATTGACGACACAGATCATTGCGAATTTTAAGGCCTTGGCCAATTCCACAGGAACACCAGTTGTTTATTCCTGATTCCCGTCATTCATCCTTCTGATTAGGCTCGTCTCCTAAAGCTGGAGGCGGGCCTTTTTTTTGCACAAAGGGTCGTGAATTGGATAATTCTGAAAAACTAGGCTCATGGTGCCGTTGGTTATGCCAACTTTGCCATGCGCTCCTTCGCCATTCTTACTTTTCTAGCTTTCTCACTCACGGCGGAGGCCGCGCCCAGCGCGAAAGAAGCTGCCCTGAAAATTGACACTCTTCTCCAGCGAGACTGGAAAAAGTCAGGTCTCCAGGGTAACCCGGAACTCGATGACAATACATTTGTCCGGCGTATCTACCTAGACATCATTGGGCGCATTCCAACAACCCGTGAGGTTGAGACTTTTCTTGCATCAGATGTCATCGACAAGCGCTCCAAGTTGATTGACCAGCTGCTCGCGTCTGAAGGCTATGTTCAGCACATCTACAACTATTGGGCAGACGTGCTTCGAGTGACTTCGAATGGTAACCAAACTGGTGCGATCACGGGCTCAGCTTACATGAACTTTGTGAAGGAGAGTCTGCGGAAAAACCAACCCTATGATCAGTTCGTGCGCGACATGGTGGCAGCTCAGGGAAAAGCTTGGGAAACAGGTGCCATCGGGTACTACATGCGTGATCGTGGTATGCCGCTGGATAACATGGCTAACACAGTGCGTGTTTTCCTCGGCACTCGCATCGAATGCGCACAATGCCACAACCATCCCTTTGATAAGTGGAGTCAAATGCAGTTCTATCAGATGGCGGCCTTCACCTATGGCATCGAGACTCAAGATTACTATGGTGGTACCGTGGGCGAAGTTCGTGATTACCTGCGCGAGATGGAAGAGGCTGCTACGAAAGCGATACCAGAACCGAAGCGCCCTCAGCGCCCCGAGCGTCCGAAAATCAAGGGTCAGGTCAGCAAAGAAGAACGCCAGAAACTCGAGAAACAGTATGCGGATGCTTGGCAAAGACACTTGGTAGCTGAAAAAAACTATCAAGCTGAGTACAAGGCCTATCGAGCCAAGGTGGAGGAGATGCGTCAAAAAGTCCGCAAGGAGCAGCGTAGCTTCCAAGAGCCCATGAATGACATTCGTGACACGATGCGCTATACAAGTGTCAGTACTCGGGATCGGAAATTGACGCTGCCTCACGATTACCAATATTCCGACGCCAAGCCAAAGTCGGTCGTGGGGGCAGGGACGATGATGGGGCACGAGTGTGTGACCCAACCTGGCGAGACACCTTTGCAGGCTTACGCGCGCTGGATGTCCTCCAAAGACAATCCTCGATTCACTAAGGTTATTGTAAACCGCTTGTGGAAGAAGGCGTTTGGCCTCGCTTTGATTGAACCGCTGGATGAGCTGATGGACGGCACTGTGCCCATGATCCCCGAATTGCAGATGCACTTGGAAGGCCTGATGAAGGAGTTAAACTACGACATGAAGGCCTACCTTCGGGTGCTTTACAATACGAGCGCTTATCAGCGCCAGGTCACTCGTGAAGAGGTGGCACCTGGCATGGTTTATCATTTTACCGGTCCTGTCCTGCGTCGGATGAGTGCTGAACAGATGTGGGATAGCTTTGTCACACTGATCAATCCCAATCCTGACATGATCAATGCCAGTGCTCGGGAACAGATTGAACAGCGGATCCTCCAGGCCAAAAAAAATGCAGATGGGATCGAGTCATTGACGGTTGAGGAAGCCTATCAAGGCATGAAAGTCGCAGCGGAAGTGTATGGCAAAAATCGAGAGCGCACTGATGCCAAGCAAAAGCTTTATTTGGAGGCTCGCATGAATCAAAAAGCGTTGCAGGAAGAATACGAGGCGCTGAAGCCTGGTCCTGAGCGTGAAGCCATGGAAAAGAAAGTCACTGAGGCACGTCAAAAAGTCGATCAACTTCGTCGTGAGGTGAATGATATTCAAAACGAAGGTCGCCGCCTAACCATGTCAGAAGTGATCGTGCCTGGTCACAAAAAGCTCTATGAGAAAGTCACGGGGAAGCCTTACTTGAATGCTTCTTTAACCAAAAATAGCGCTGACCCTACGACTGAGGTGCCGAGCATGATGGCGGGTGATGGCATGATGATGGCCAACGGGGTGAAAGCTGAACGCGTGAACATTCCAGGCTATGACCGGAAAGAGCTGAGCCTAGAAGAGCGCAAAGCTGAAGAACTGCAGCGGCAAGAAGCTTATCGTGAAGAAGCTGCTTATTACCGTATTCCTGAAAAGCAGCATCGAGATTATTTTCGGGTTCGTGCTCAGCAGTCACGGGATTATTTGCGCTCTGCGGAGTTAGAGAGCCCAGCGCCTCGTGGGCATCCCTTGCGTGACTTTGGCCAGAGTGACCGCGAGACCATCGAGAATGCCAACTATGACGCCAGTGTGCCTCAGAGCCTATTCATGATGAATGGCAATCTGATGCCAAACATCTTGAGCAAGTACAGCCAGCTTATGCTTGCCATCAGTAAGGCTCATTATCCTGACGATAAACTGGAGGCGGCATACAAGGCGATCCTGGCTCGCAAACCGACTGCCAAAGAAAAGGAAGCTTGGTCCAAAGCCCAGGATTCAGGGGTAAATGCCATTGAGGATCTCATCTACGCTCTTCTGAACACGCAGCAGTTTATCTTCATTCAGTAGGGCCCCATTTGGTTCCAAACTCTCAAACTAGCATGATCATGAAACAAGAACTCGCCTCTAAGCTCCTTCGTTCTGGAGAAATCAACCGCCGCGATTTCGCGGCCAAGACGGCATCTTCTCTCCTCGGAGTTGGCCTTCTCGGTCAGTCGATGTCCAATCGCTCTTTTGCGGCCTTTGAGCATTCCTCAAAGCTCAAGCAGATCGCTACGGCCAAAAATGTCATCTACCTCTACATGAGTGGTGGCCAAACGCATCTCGACACCTGGGATCCAAAGCCCGGCACAGAGACAGGCGGACCAACCAAGGCAATTAAAACCAGCGCGGACGGAGTACAGATCGCTGAAAACCTGCCTCTGACTGCACAGCAAATGCACCATGGCACTGTCATCCGCTCGCTCTCATCCACTCAGGGTGCGCATGAGCAGGGAAATTACATGATGCACACCAGTTATGAGCTGCGTGGCACCATTCGACATCCTGGCATGGGGGCCTGGTTGAATGTCTTTCAAGGTGGTGGCAACAGCACCCTGCCTAACTACGTTTATATCGGCAACGACAGTCGCCATCCCGGAGCAGGCTTTTTCCCAGCAGCGCAGGCCCCGCTGTTCGTGAACAATCCAGAGGCAGGTCTCAAAAACGTAAAAATCCAACCTGGTCTGAGCGAGGAGAAATTCAGCGCACGCCTGAAATTGGCTGATGCGCTTGACGCGGACTTCCGCAGCACGTTCAAGCACCGCAACGTCAAGGCCTATGCTGACATGTATGATGATGCGATTGCGATGATGAAATCAGAGGATTTGAAGGCCTTTGATCTCACTGAAGAGGCTGCTGAACTGCGCACCGCTTATGGCCGCGAGGCCTTCGGTCAGGGGTGCCTGTTGGCGCGTCGTCTCGTGGAAAGAGGTGTCCGCTTTGTCGAAGTCTCACTCGGAGGTTGGGACACTCACAACGCAAACTTTGTCCGTGTGCCTGAGTTATGCGAGACTTTGGACAAGGGGCTTTCGACACTTCTTTCAGACCTTCACAATCGCGGCTTGCTCCAGGACACTCTGGTGGTGCTGACCACAGAGTTTGGTCGCACGCCGGAGATCAATCAGAACGTTGGACGTGACCACTATCCCAAAGCTTTCTCTGCCGCCATGTGGGGTGGTGGTGTGAAGGGGGGATATGTTCATGGTCAGACCGATGCTACAGGTCGCGAAGTGGTCGCTGATAAGGTGAAGATCGAGGACATGAATGCCACGATTGCTTATGCTCTTGGGTTGCCGCTGGATCAGATCATCTATAGTCCTAGCAAGCGTCCTTTCACCATCGCTGACAAAGGACAGCCAGTGACGAGTCTCTTCGCCTAAAAAAGTCTGCGTCATTCATGCTTCGGGTGCCAGCAACCTCATTGACTGGCACCTGTCTCGCATGCAAGGCCTGCTTTTTTGAACTTGGTTTCTTTCTTGGCATGGAAGAGTTCACTCTTTTTCATTCCGATCCCTTTTCTATGCGTCGCTTCTTCACTTGGTTTGGTTGTTTCACCTGCATGGCTGTGTTGGCGAACGCGCAGGGTGATCTACGTTTTTCGGATTCTCAGCCTCAGCGTTATTTGTTCAAGGCACGTGCCAGTCAAATTGACCCTTTGGCACGTGAGCATCCTGAGATTGAGTTTGTCTTTGAGAAAAAGGGTAAGCCTGCGGACGAGGAAAATGCAGCGGTCGATACACGCATTCCACCACGTGGACGTTTGGTGATCTGGCTCATGGGGCACAGTGGACCTCTGTTCGAGCGACTGAATGCGTATGGTCTGCATGCCATTCAGGTGCATTATGCGAATGGTTGGTTCGGCAAGTTCGGCAAAGAGCCACCGCCTGAGGATGATTTGTTTTTGGGAAAAATTCGTCTCGAAGCCGCCACGGGAGAGGATTTCAGTGATGCCATCCAGATTCCGAAGCCGGATGGTATGGCCGGACGCGCTCTAAAATTCGTGCAATGGTTGGCTCGTGAGAATCCACAAGGTCGCTGGGATTACTTTCTGAATGAGCAACGAGATGCTCTGCGTTGGGATCGTGTCATTGTCTCGGGGGCTTCCCATGGCAGTACCACGGCGGCGCGATTTGCCAAACATCAAGCTGTGGATCGTGTCGTGATGTTCTGCGGTCCACGGGATCAGTATGAGACCTGGCAGGGTTTGCCTTCAGCCACCGAGGCGAAGCGATTCTTTGGGTTTAGTCATGTGCTGGATGGAGGCTGGACCCATGATCATTACTGCCGCTCATGGCAGCTGCTGGGTTTGGCACAGTTCGGCCCCATTGTGGATGTGGATCAAACGCCTGCGCCTTATGTTAACTCGCGTCGCCTGGCCACGGCGGCGGATGTTAAAGGAGACGCCAAGAAGGCTCACTCCTGTGTGGTGCCAGGCAGTGGCTCGATCAAGGCGGCGGACGGCAGCTTTGTCCATGAGGCGGTTTGGAAGTATCTCTACACCCATCCCGTGGATCAGGTCGGCCTGCCGGTTGCGGCGGATGCAGACTGCGAAATGGACCTGCGTGGGAAGCGATGAGCTAGCCTTTCCTTGGGAGGATCTCCACAGGAGTTGCACAGCTCCACCAG
Source organism: Verrucomicrobiaceae bacterium (assembly GCA_947507875.1). Classification (GTDB taxonomy): domain Bacteria; phylum Verrucomicrobiota; class Verrucomicrobiia; order Verrucomicrobiales; family Verrucomicrobiaceae; genus Prosthecobacter. The sequence continues at coordinate 15,121 of CANNQP010000010.1, forward strand.
CCGGGTAGATAGCGCCCCCATGTCGTCCGCCCCCGCCAATCGCATTGATGCTCGTTTCTCTCAGCTAAAAACTACCGGCAAGAAGGCTTTCGTGGCTTATGTCTGTGCGGGTGATCCAACGCTTGAGGCGACGATCGACATCGTGGTGGCTCTTGAAAAAGCGGGCGTGGATGTCGTTGAGCTAGGCGTTCCTTTCTCGGACCCTCTTGCAGATGGAATTGTCAATCAAATGGCAGCGGACCGTGCGCTGAAGGCGGGTGCCACCATGCCAAAAGTGCTTGAGATGATTCGTCAGCTACGCAGGCGAAGTCAGGTTCCTCTGGTACTCTTCACCTACCTGAATCCTGTTTATGCATACGGCTTTGAGCGGTTTCACCATGATGCGGCTCATGCAGGAGCCGATGGGGTCCTCGTGCTCGATTTGCCGCCCGATGAAGCTGCGGAAAATCCTGAGCTCAAGGCGACGAATGAACTCAGGCACATTCAGCTTATCGCCCCTACCACGCCGCCAGCTCGGATTGCTAGCATCGCAAAAAGTGCTGAAGGTTTCGTGTATTACGTCAGCCGCCTTGGCGTGACGGGAGCACAGGTCGAGATCGCGACAGGTATTGGTGAGCAAGTCGCGGCCATTCAGGCAGTGACAGAGGTGCCCGTTTGCGTCGGATTTGGCGTCTCGAATCCCGAGCAGGCGGCCACGGTAGCCAGCATGGCCGATGGCGTCGTGGTGGGCAGCGCCATTGTGAAGTTGATCGAGAAAAAAGGTGACTGCGCGGATCTTCCCCAGCAGCTAGAGGCCTTCGTGAAGCCCCTGGTGGACGCCGTTCACGCTCTCTGAATGAACGGGTCAGTGCCTAGAGACTGTTAGAACGAATTGCTGAGCCTGTTCCTTCCTTACCGAACTGGAAGTTCGTTGGATAGGGTTTGCGTTCGCGAACTTTGGTGACTGCTGACTCTGGGCGTCTTTCAGCACGTCGATGCATGATCCGAGATGCAGAGAGGGCAGTAGGGCCTAAACCGCGATTTCGGCCTTAATGGCGGGGTGAGGGGCGTAGCCTTCAAGAATGAAATCTTCGTAGGTGAAAGCGAAAAGGTCTTTCACGTCCGGATTCAGCCGCATGATGGGCAGAGGACGGGGCTCGCGGGTGAGCTGGAGTCGGGCCTGGTCCAGGTGGTTCTTGTAGAGGTGCAGGTCGCCAAAGGTGTGCACGAACTCACCTGGCTTCAGATCACAAACCTGGGCCATCATGAGCACGAGTAGGCTGTAGCTGGCGATGTTGAAGGGAACGCCCAGGAACAAATCCGCGCTGCGTTGGTAGAGTTGGCAGCTCAGGCGGCCCTCTGCGACAAAGAACTGGAACAAGCAGTGGCAGGGTGGTAGCGCCATCTGATCGATGTAAGGTACATTCCAGGCACTGACGATGTGGCGGCGGCTGTACGGATTTGTTTTTAGGCTGTGGATGACCTTGCTGATTTGATCCACGGGCTCGGCCTCGGGCGTGCCCTGCCAGCGTCGCCATTGGGCACCATACACGGGACCTAGCTCGCCGTTTTGATCTGCCCACTCGTCCCAGATCGTGACCTTGTTTTCCTGAAGGTAGCGGATGTTGGTATCTCCCTTCAGAAACCAAAGAAGCTCATGAATGATGCTGCGCAGATGCAGTTTCTTGGTGGTGACGAGAGGAAAAGTCTGGCTCAGGTCGTAGTGACTCTGTTCACCAAAGACAGAGTAGGCTCCCGTGCCGGTCCGATCTTCACGGTAGGAGCCGCGATCGAGCACCTTGCGAAGCAGGCGGTGATATTCTTCCATGGGGAGATTCGTTAAAAAGGTTAAGCCACTGCAGCGGCCAGTTGCTTCATGGCATCGCTGGCATCTGGCGGGCCGAAAAAGGAAGTGCCACAGACAAAGAGGTTGGCTCCGTGCTTTTTGGCGATCGGCGCGGTATGGGCGTAGATTCCGCCATCGACTTCAAGATGATACTTGAGCCCGTGTAGATCGCGGTAATCCCGTGCTGCGGCGAGCTTGGGCATGGTTTCATTTTCCATGAAAGGCTGGCCTCCGAAGCCGGGCACGACGGTCATGATCAGCAGCAAGTCGATTTGCTCCAGGTAGGGCTTGGCAACCTCAAATGGCGTGGCGGGATGCAGGGCGAGGCCGCAGTGCCTGCCTGCATCTCGAATGCGCTTCAGGGTCTCGGCCATCGAGGTTTGGTAGTTCGCTTCGACGTGAAGGGTAATGTTGTCGGCACCGGCCTTGAGGAAGCGTTCGAGGTAGTGGTCAGCTCGGTGAATCATCAGATGTACATCCAGATACATCGACGTATTTTGGCGGACAGTACTGACCATTTGAGGGCCAAAGGAAATGTTATCCACGAAGGCTCCATCCATCACATCCAGGTGCAGCCAGCGCGCGCCTGCTTGTTCAGCTCGGGAGATCTCAGCGCCGACTTGTGACCAATCCGCCGCGAGCAGAGATGGCAAGATAAGCGATGTGTGGTGGGTGATGTTTTCCATCTCGGCGGATGAAGCCTCTGATAGGCCTGGGCGCAAATGAGAAATCAGCAGTTCACAGTGCTGCCACCGCCCTTCGGTCACTCAGCCCCGAAGAAGCCGCCGAGCTTGCGGATGCGTGTGGGATGGCGGAGCTTCCGCAGGGCTTTGGCTTCGATCTGACGGATGCGCTCCCGTGTGACGCGGAACTGCTTGCCGACTTCTTCCAGCGTGCGCCCAGCGCCGTCCACAAGACCAAATCGCTGCTCTAGAACCTCACGCTCTCGGGCACTCAAGGTATCTAACACGTCCTTCAGTTTGTCCCGAAGCAGGTTCATGGCGGTGAGTTCCATCGGGTCACGCGCTTCTTTGTCCTCAATGAAATCACCGAACTCCGTGTCACCTTCGTTGTCACCAACCTTGGCCTGCATGGACACCGGGGTCTGGGCCATGCGTAGCACGGCATTCACGCGCTCGACGGGTAGGTGAATCTCTTCTGCGATCTCTTCCGGCGTTGGGTCACGGCCGAGTTCCTGGACCAGCTGCTTGTGCACGCGCATCAGCTTGTTGATCGTTTCGATCATGTGCACGGGGATGCGGATCGTGCGGGCTTGGTCGGCGATGCTGCGTGTGATGGCTTGGCGAATCCACCAGGTGGCGTAGGTGGAGAATTTGTAGCCGCGGCGATATTCGAATTTCTCGACGGCACGCATGAGGCCCATGTTGCCTTCTTGAATGAGGTCTAGGAAGGAGAGGCCTCGGTTGGTGTATTTTTTGGCGATAGAAATGACAAGCCGTAGGTTGGCCTCGATCATTTCGGTTTTTGCACGAGTGGCTTCTGTCACACAGCGGCGGATGTCCAAAACGTTGGTTTTGAAATCTTCCGCTTTCAGCCAGGCTTCATCTTCGAATGTTTCCAGAGCTTTTCGCGGCTCCTGCCGACGTGGGTGACTGGCGATTTCGGCTTCGATGGCTTGCAAATCCACGAGCTTCTTTTCCATCAGTGCCGTGAAATCTTCGGTGATCTTCTGCTTGAAGAAGAATTTAGCGCAAAGCTTGAAATAAGCTGTTCGGGCTTCCTGAAAGGTGGTTTGGGCTGCAGCTTTCTTCTTCTCCGCGGCTAAAGTCCGAGCTTTGTTCAGGTCACCGCACTTTTTCAGCAGGTCTTCCGCCTGCTGAATGAGAGGATTCAGCTTTTTGAAGTAAAGATCTCTTTCTTCAAACTTCCGATCAATGACAAGGCGGTCGAAGCGTTCGCGTCCGGCTTCCAGGTTGCGGGCATTGACTAAATAAGCAGTCGCTACGAAACCTGTCTGGTGCAGCGTGTCAATCAGGGCTGTCTCAGCGGTCTCGATGCGCTTGGAGATTTCGATTTCCTGCTCGCGGGTCAGCAGCGGCACTTGGCCCATTTGACGCAAATACATGCGCACTGGATCATCCAAGGTGTCAAGCTTCACCGCTTCGTCCTTGGCGTTGGCTCCGACAGCGATTTTCCCAGCTCCTGACAAAGGGGCAAGCACGCTGCTCTCGGCCGAGTCGGTGATGCGAATTTCTAGAGACCGCAGTCGGATGATGACCTCTTCAATCAAATCGGGGGTGACCAGCCCCGCCGGTAGGGCATCATTCAAGTCATCCCAGGTCAGGTGATCTTGATCTTTGGCTTGGCGGATCAGGCCACGGATACGGGACTGAATCTCGGGTGAATTGATATCATTAACGACGGGGGCGACGGGGGCGACTTCGGCGTTTTTGCGTGGTCTGCCACGTCCACGCTTTACCAATAGCCCGTCTGCCGTAATCAGGGACTGAACTTCAGGCTTGGCGACGACGGGATGCTTACGTGGACGTCCACGTCCACGTTTCACAGGGTTTTGTGAAGCTGTTGGAGCAGATGCAGGAACTGCCTTAGCAGCCTTGCTTTCTGCTTTAGCAGAGCTGGCCTTGCTGCTTTTGGAAGGAGGTGATTTTTTCGGACGCAAGGCCATAGGCTACCACAGATGGGTGGCTGCATACCCGGAGGATACAGCCGCCGTGAGGGGGAAGACAAAGTCGGGGCGCGGATTATCAGGGGAGGGCGCGCGCGGTCAAGATGTTCTTGCTGCTCAATGCAAGGTAGCGGAGCTGACACGGGGGCTGGAATTATCAAAATCTAGCCTGGGACAGGCCCCATCCTGAGGTATAGGTTGCAACTTCATGTCGATGACGGAACGCGCTCCCGCTGTGCCTGCCTGGGTGAAACTTTTGGCGGACTTTCTTTCTACCCACGAGGGGGTAGAGGCTATCCACGTGGATGCGACAGCGCGTCAGGTGCGGCTGGCTACCCTAGGGCCTGTGGACTCTACGGTCCTGCAGGAGCAGCTTAACGAGGTGCTCCGGCGCTTGGAGGAAGCCGCACCCTCCATGGCTAAGCAGAGTTCTTCGCCCTCAGGCCTCAATCTGTCTCAGGAAGCAGGGTTGATCATGCTGGCGAAGCCGGCCTGTCCCACTGCCCCGAGATTCTGGAAATGGCGCGAGTTCGAGTGGCCCGAGGCGGAGGCGATGGAGCGTCAGAGCGAGGCAGAGTGGCGCGCGCTGGCTGTGCAGGCGGGTCTCTGTGGTGCTGCACTGGTCGCTGCCTGGATGTTGGAGCGCCATTGGCCTGAGATCCCAGCGCTTTGGGCTCGGGTGTTGTTTGCTGTATCCCTCATCAGTGGCGGCTGGGATGCGGCCAAGGATGCCTGGGAGAATCTGCGTGAGCGCCGACTCGATGTTCATTTTCTGATGCTTGCGGTGGCCGCAGGAGCGGTGGCCGTTGGCGCATGGCAGGAGGGGGCCTTGCTGCTCTTCCTTTTTTCGACATCGGGCGCACTCGAGCATTACGTGCTGCACCGCACTCACCGAGAGATTCATGCGCTAACTCAGGCTGCGCCGAAGCTGGCGCGGGTGGTTTTGCCTGATGCCACTACGGAGCAGCGTGCGGTCAGCCTTTTGCGGCCTGGAGACATCGTGCAAGTCCGCCCAGCAGAACTTTTTCCTGTGGATGCCAAGATTACGCAAGGCGAGACGGCTGCCGATGAGGCAACCCTGACCGGCGAGTCCGTGCCGGTGGACAAAGGGGTGGGTGCTATGGTGTACGGCGGTACTTTGAACCTATGGGGCCTTGTTCAGGCGAAGGTCGAGCGTCCAGCAACCCAGAGTGCGCTGGCCCGGATTATTCATCTGATTCAGACTGCACAGCAGATGCGTGCCCCCAGCCAGCGATTTACGGATCGATTTGGCACAGGTTACACGCTGGCCACGCTGGGTCTGGTGCTTTGTATGTTTTTGATCTGGTGGTTGGTGTTAAAGGTGCCTGCTTTTTCGGCGGAGCCGGGTGCGACTTCTGCCTTTTACCGGGCCATGACGCTGCTGGTGGTGATGAGCCCCTGCGCGTTGGTTTTGTCCATTCCGTCCGCCATTTTAGCCGCCATCGCCTGGGGCGCTCGGCGTGGCATTTTGTTTCGAGGGGGGGCAGCGATCGAAAAGCTTGGCGAGGTCGATACTGTAGCGATGGATAAAACGGGCACCCTCACCGAGGGCAATCTGAGGGTCACTGCGGTCGAGAGTTTCCCACCTGGGCAGGAGAAAGAGGTGTTGCGTCTGGCTGCCAGCTTGGATGCTCATTCCAATCATCCCATTGCTCATGCGATTACTCGCTATGCTCAGGCGGAAGGATTGACGCTGGGCGAGGTTACCGGCATGCAGTCCCTCCCTGGCATGGGCCTGCGTGGAATCACGGATCGTGGCCTGACCTATGCGGGGCGGCGTGAGTTGATCGAGCAGGGCGAGTTTTCCCAATGGTTGAAGGATGTGCCTGATGCTGCCCCAGGCTTGACGGAGGTCTGGTTGCTAAATGCCTCGGTGATGGGTCGCTTGCTGCTGCGGGATGAGATTCGCTCAGGCAGCCGTGCCGTTTTGAAAAAGCTGGCTGAAGAGGGGCTGACCACGCTCATGCTGACAGGAGATCGCCGTGCCGCTGCAGCGCAGGTCGCTCGTGATCTCGGCGTGACGGATGTACGTGCTGGCCTGCACCCTGAGGATAAGGTCTCGGTGATTCAAGAATTGACCCGCCAAGGCCACCGGGTCGCGATGGTGGGGGATGGCGTGAATGATGCGCCTAGCCTTGCTGCGGCGTATGTCAGTCTGGCCATGGGGGCGCGTGGCAGTGACGCAGCGCTGGAGCAGGCTGATGTTGTGCTGATGCAGGATAAGATTGAAAAGCTGCTCTCTGCGCGCCACATCAGTCTCTGTGCTCGGGCCATTATTCACCAAAACCTCGTTATCTCTTTGGGCTCAGTAGCCATCATGGCCTTGGCTGCCCTAGCGGGTCTCGTACCGCTGACGTTGGGTGTGCTGACGCATGAGGGAAGTACGGTGCTGGTCTGTCTGAATAGCCTACGTCTGCTGTTTGTGAGAGAGCCTGCGAACGTCACGGCGGAGCGACCGGCCAGCCCAGTTGGTTGAGCTGTTCCTTTTGGCTGGGGGACCAGGCTGTCGCATTGGCGTAAATTTGCCGCCGAGCTGCTTCTCTCACAGGTTTTTCCATGCCTGTGCGTGCTGCGGCGAGATGCTTCCAAAGTTCCAGAGTATCGCTGTCTGCGCGGACACTCGCCAGCAGAGCTGGTAATTCAGCTCGTGTGGTTGGGTCTTCCGGTGGATCGAGGTGGAGCCAAATAAGTAAGCGCAGTCGGCGTGGGTCCTCAGCCGATAAGTCGGGTGACTCTCCCTTCAGCAGAGCTTGGTGCTCAGTCCAGCTTCCGCGCTGAACCCGCGACCATAGTGCCTTGAGGTCATCGTTCGCGGATTGAATCTGGGAAAGCTCTCTTTGAATCCAGTGCAGGCTGTCTGTGTTCTCAGGACGTTGGACTGGTTTTTCGTTGAGAGTGGTGGGTGCTGGGGCGGAGACGGAGGGGGCCTCTACGTTGTTTTTGTTGAGATTGTAGGGGCTAATGGCGATGACGACCGCAAGGGCTGCCGCTCCTACGAGTCCGCCCATGAAGAAAGGCCAAGCATTCATCACCAGCACCTGCGGATTGGCGGAGGGAGAAGCGGTCGCGGGCGGTAGGCTTCCTTCGCCATGACCCGCCCCTATCTCGCTTCCTCCTGGAATGTTGTCCTTAGGCTCATGCTGCGCGTAGAGGGAATCCGGTGGGGTGAGAGTTTCAGAGGGAGGACGCCGCTCATAAAGTTCACGCAAGGCAGCACGTTCCGTCGCCAGTTGCACGGCTATTTCCCACCAGCATGAGGGAACGATGGCCTGAAATAGCTCAATGCCTTCTTGGCCTGGTTTCAAATGGTCGGCTAATTCATTCAGGGCCGCTCGCTCGGTTGGGTTTTCCCATGTCCAGGATGTGCGCCGGCGTCGCAAGCGATGGTTCCAAAGTTCTCGCACCTCTTGGTTGCTTCCTCGCAGGATCCGACCCACGGCCATCCACAGCTTAGCTTCCGCGAGACTGTCTCGATGCTCCTCGGTTGCCTGGGCCTGGGCTAGATTTAGCATCTGCTCTGCTCGGGAATAGCGCATGATGGCCAGCGAGCTGGCTAGCGCCAACATCAGGTGCACTACCTCGGGATTGTGCATTTTTCCATGTGTTGCGGCCAGGGCTTCCGAAAGCTTGCTCAGACGCGTCGCATCAGCTGCTGCCACCCACTCGAAGGCCACGATCGTTGTCAGCGTCTGCTGTCCAGATGCTAGCTCGATGATGAGGTCGGGCACCCGTGTCAATGCGGCCAGCATGGCTTCACGCCCCTCAAACAATTCAGCCAGAAATTCACTGGCTGGACCTGCCCATTCCGGTTTGACATAGGCGCGGATGCAAAACTCTGCGAAGAGCTTGTCCACGGGCTGCCCAGCCTGGAGCGCAGATTCCAGGGCCTTAGCAGGAGCCAGAAGCTCAGCAGGAAAGCTAGGATCAGGACGGGAGGCGGGAGTATCCTCGGGCATTGGGTTAGCTCTAGGCCTTCTTTGGGAACTGGCAAGAGACGATAGCCACAGCCCGCATATTGCAGCATTCCATCACGGCGCATGGCTTTCACTGCCAAGCTTGAAAGAGAGCTGTCTTGGCGCACGCCTTCATCTTATACTTCCTTCCCCTTTCTAGCCATGAACCTGCTTCGCGATCTTCACGCTGAACACGCACGTTACCTGACCCGTCGTTGGTTTTTCAAAGAGTGTGGTGTGGGGATGGCCACGCTAGCTGCCATGGATCTCATGCGTGCGCAGGGAGCTAGCCAACCCGTCAGTCCGTTGGCCCAAAAACAGCCGCACCACTCCGCTCGTGCTAAGCGGGTGATTTATCTTTTCATGGGGGGCGCGCCCAGTCACCTAGAGCTTTTTGATCATAAACCAGAACTCGCCAAATGGGATGGGCAGCTGCCCCCTGCGGATCTTTTGAAAGGTTATCGAGCGGCCTTCATCAACCCAAATAGCAAGCTGCTTGGGCCCAAGTTCAAATTTGCCCGCCATGGTCAAAGTGGAGCTGAGATCAGCGAGCTACTTCCGCACACGGCAAAGATCGCCGATGACCTCACGCTCGTCCGCTCCATGAAGACGGACGCATTCAATCACGCTCCTGCGCAGATCCTGATGAGCACTGGCTCGCAGATCTTTGGTCGGCCTAGTTTTGGGGCCTGGTCACTCTATGGCTTGGGCACGGAGAACCAAGATCTGCCTGGCTACGTCGTGCTCCAAAGTGGTCAAAAAGGCGCTAGTGGCGGACTTTCAAACTTCGGCTGCGGCTTCCTGCCAACCGTCTATCAAGGCGTGCCTTTTCGCAGTAGTGGTGAGCCAGTGCTTTATCTGAGTAATCCCAAGGGGATCACTCCACAGGCCCAGCGCCAGACGCTTGATGCCCTGAAGCAGCTCAATGAGGAACGGCTTTCCGTGATGGGTGATCCTGAAATCGCCACTCGTATCAATAGTTTCGAGCTTGCCTACCGCATGCAGCACACAGCACCGGAGATCATGGACATCTCTCAGGAGCCGCAGCACATCCTCGACCTCTATGGTGCCAAGCCCGGCCAGCCCTCCTTTGCCAACAACTGCTTGCTTGCCCGCCGATTGCTGGAACGTGGCGTCCGCTTCGTTCAGCTCTTCCATGAGGCCTGGGACCATCATGGCGGTCTCGTAGGTGGTCTGAAGCAGCAGTGCGCCCTCACCGATCAAGCCTGCGCCGCTCTAGTACGCGATTTGAAGCAGCGTGGCCTGCTGGAGGACACCCTCGTCATTTGGGGGGGCGAATTTGGTCGCACGCCCATGGTTCAGGGGGGGAGCGATGGACGTGACCACCACCCCAATGCCTTTACCATGTGGTTCGCCGGTGGCGGCATGAGGCCAGGTACCACTCTTGGTGAGAGCGATGCCTTTGGCTTCAATGTCACCCAGGACCCTGTTCACGTCCATGACTTGCACGCGACCCTCTTGCACCTCCTTGGCTTCGATCACACGAAGCTTACGGTGAAGTTTCAAGGCCTCGATATGCGCCTTACCAATGTCCATGGTGAACTCGTGACAAAGTTGCTGGCGTGAGGCCAAGCTGTGCTGAGTTAGAGCGCAGGGCACGTCATAGGTTCAACCATCGCTAAGGCATAAGGTGAATCGAAGATTAGCCTCATTGCCTTGGCCTCATGAAGCGAGGGCAGGAGCCTCCGGCGTTTCATCACCCGGGGACGTCTCGTCTTCGGTGTGATGCTCGACTTCGGCTGCAACTTCGGCTTCAAGCTGGAGATCCTCAGCTGCTGAGGGGGTGGCTTTTTTCCGGCGCGGTTCGCTTCCGTCCTCAGTGGTCATGCGAACGCCGACGGGTTTGGACACGCCAAACTCCTGCATGGTGACACCGTAGATGACGTCCGCACGGCCCATGGTACGCTTGTTGTGAGTAACGATGATGAACTGGGAGTTGTCGATGAAGTTGTCCAGCATCTTGAGGAAGCGAGAGATGTTGGACTCGTCCAGTGGAGCATCCAGCTCGTCCAGCACGCAGAAGGGGCTGGGCTTCACCTGATAAATGGAGAAGAGCAGGGCCACGGCGGTCATGCTGCGTTCACCGCCCGATAGCAGAGTGATGGTTTGCAGCTTTTTGCCCGGCGGCTTGGCGATGATGTCGATGCCTGACTCGAGCGGATCGCCTTCGTCGATGAGCATGAGGTCGGCCTTGGCCGTGGGGCCAAACAACTCGCGGAAATTGTTTTGAAAATTAATCCGAACTTGCTGGAAGGTTTCCGAGAACATGGTCTTCGTCGTCTCGTTGATCTTAGCGATGACTTCGAGAAGCTCTTCTTTCGACTTCACAAGGTCATTGTATTGGTTTTCCAGGAAGTTGTGCCGCTCTTCTAGCTCTTCAAATTCCTGAATGGCGTCAAGATTGACGGGTCCAATGCTTTCAAGTTTCTGGCGCAATTCTCCGACGATCTCAGTGACAAAATCCCAGTCGGGACGCGCATCTTCTCCAGATAGGGGCATGGCATCATCTACATCAACATCCTCCTGATCAAAGGAAGCTGTATGTTCTGGCACCTGGGAAGCTTCAGACAAATCTGTAGCTTCGCCCGCAGAAGTCTGTTCAGCTTTCCTGCCACGGCTGCGGTTGCGTTTCTGTTCGTCGATCGTGAGTATGAGCGCGTGGTAGTCCGGCTCAAAGGCGCTGATGTGGAAGCTATAGCGTTCCTGAACTTGGTTCACGAGATTCTCTAATCTCAAGTCGACACGAGTGAGTTGAACCTCAATGCGGTTTCTGCTCTCGGTAAGGCCTTGGCTTTGCTGACGAAGCTGTACGAGCTGACTTTCCAGGGCATTCACGCGCTCAAACGCAGCGGCCCGTTCTTCTGTACGGCCGTGGAGGTGGTCTTCAATCGCGGCAACGGCTTCGCGCTGGCCTTCGACCTGTTCAGCAAAGCGGGCGTTTTCTGCCAAACTCTGCTCGATGCGGCCACGCCATGCGGCAATCTCGTTTTCAAAACGATGAATGCTATTTTCGAGTTCATGCAGGCGACTGGCCATAGGTGCCTTTTGGCGCTCGATGGCATGCAGGCTGTTTTGCTCCAAAGCCAGTGAGTTGCGAAGTTCGCTGAGACGCTCTTGAGATTCTAATTCACGCCGCAGGAAGGCTTCCATCTCGACTTCGAGCTGCTGCTCATGTTCGCGTGCTCCTTCGAGTTGCTCACGGGCGACTTTGGCCTCTTCTTGCTGCCATTGGATCTGAGCCTCGGCAGCTTGGATGCGGTTGGCGATCTGGTTTTGATCCCACTCGACGCTTTCCAGCTTGGTGACGGACTGCTGAAGCGCACGCTGCACGACCGTGACCTGACCGCTGATTTGGGAAAACTCTTCGCGAGAGCGTTGAGATTGCTCGCGGATGAGCACCTCTTCCCTCTGCATGTCTTCCAGTTGCTGGCGTAAGGTTTCCGCTGTTTCTTCTTTTTCGAGAAGCTGGTATTCCAGGCCTTCGAGCTCCGCTTTGAGCGTGCGCACCTCTGCCTCACGACGCAGCGTCGAGGCGCCTTCTTCCTTGGTGGCGCCGCCATGGATGATGCCGTCTGCTCCAATGAATTCGCCTTTCATGGTGGCGACGGAAACATCCCTCAAGGTGCGCTTCATGCGCAGTGCGGTGTGCAGATCCTCAACGATCAGTACATTTCCCAGCAGTCGGTCAGTGATGTCTTGCACACCAGGTTTGGCGCGCACCTTGTCGATCGCCCAGGCGATGCAGCCCTCAGGCACAAGCTGGCGATCGGGTTGCGGCCGCATTGTTAGAAAGTCTGCAGGCAGAAGAGCCGCTTTTCCTAACTTTTGTTCGGCTAGACGATCAAGAATTTGACCCGCTAGCTCGCTATCGGTCAGCAGCACAGCTTGCAAATGATCATGCAAAGCAGCTTCTATCGGGGTGATAAATTGCGGCTCGACTTCGATGGAGGAAGCTAGGATTCCACGAATGCCGACGGAGAAGACTTCAGGGCGATCCAGCCCTTTGAGAACCTGCTGGGTCCCCTCGGCCAAACCTTCGCCTTTTTGCAGCAGTTGCTCGATGATCTCAATGCGGCTACGACGTTGCGTCAAAGCGCGCTGGAGTTCATTCAGTTGCTCCATGAGTTCATCCCGTTGACGACGTTTTTCCAAAATGTCACGGGCACAGGTTTTGGCACGTTCATCCAAGTCATTCCGATTATGCTCCAGCTCTGCGAGCATTTGCTGGAGGTGATCGAATTCGACCTGACTGGCCGCCTTGGCCTGGGCTGCATGTTGAAGGTCATGCGCGAGTGTTTCATGCCGCTGACGATCATTGGAAATTTGGCCATTGAGGCTGTGAACGCGTGATTCGGAGGCGGCGATTTGTCCCTCGAACTGGCGGATCATCTCACGCACAGCACGGCGATCTTCATCTAGGCGACTGCGGTCAGGAACGATGCTGTTATGCAGCGTAAGATGTTCGTTCAATGCCTGCTGTCGGGTCTCGATGGTAGAGCGTAGCATGTCCATCTGCTCATCAGCGCTAAGTAACTCGCGGCGTTGCTGTTCAAGCGTTTCTCGTCCTTGCTCGATCTGCTCTTCATTTTGGCGGATGCGCATTTGCAGCTCTTCATTCCGCTCATTGTTGAAGCCGATGCGTCCTTCGGCGCTCTGTAATTGGCTGCGCAGCTCCTGCATTTGCCCGCGGAGTTGATTGATCTGGGATTCAATGCTGTGGTAGGCCTCGCGAGTCTCAAGCGCTTCGTGTTCAGCCGATTGCAGTCGGTTTTGCACCGAGTCCAGTTGCTCGGCGATCATTCGCACTTGGTTTTCGGCTTCAGATTTTTCTGCACTGAAATCGGCGTAGTGCTTGTGCGCTAGGTGTGTGTCTAGCATGCGTGAATCGTCCAGTAGCACTTGGTAGCGCCGTGCCTTGGCCGCCTGCCTTTGCAGGGAGCCCATCTGGCGCTTTACCTCAGCGATGACGTCCTGCACGCGCAGTAGGTTGGCTTCCGTATACTCGAGCTTGCGCAGGGCTTCCCGCTTCTGGCCTTTAAACTTGGTGATCCCAGCAGCTTCCTCAAAGACTGTACGACGGTCTTCGGGCTTCGAGCTTAGCAGCATGTCGATCTGGCCCTGGGCCATGATGGAGTAGGCAGCCCGCCCCACGCCCGTGCCCGCAAACAGGTCGTGAATGTCTTTGAGTCGACACACCGTGCCATTGAGGCGGTATTCACTACGGCCATCGCGGAAGACACGGCGGCAGATAGCGACTTCATTGTAATCCACGCTCAGGGATTGCTCACAGTCCGCCATGACTAAGGTCACCTCGGCCATGCCAACGGGTTTACGCTTGTCTGTGCCGTTGAAGATAACATCAGCCATCTCTTCGCCACGCAGGGCTTTGGCTGAGGTTTCCCCCAGAACCCAGCGAATCGCATCGACGACATTCGATTTTCCACACCCGTTGGGTCCGACGATGCCAGTTACGCCTTTATGGAACTCAAAATTCGTCTTGTCCGCGAAAGATTTGAAGCCGTGGATGGTGAGGGTTTTGAGATACATGGCCGGAAAAAGCTAGAAGGACAATTCTAGCAATGACTCAATTCCGAATAAGTAGGGCAAGTGGTAAGGATCAAATTTCCCTTATCTTGTGGTTAGTTAATTAAAGTTAAACAATATGTGGTTTTTTTTGGCTTCTTATCGCTGTGAATAATCCTTCAAGCTGTGAAGAAGTTTTCGGTTTCCTGCATGCGCTTCCGCCTGCGGTAAATTTCTTCTTGATGGAGGATGCCCATCCGCCGACTTCACGCTTACCTCTTTTATGCCGAAGCCACCCCCGCAAGCACGCCAGAATCGCCACGTTTCTCCCACCGCAGGGATGCCTCAGATTCATGAGGAGGAAGATCTTCCTGCGCTCTTGGCGGGTCAAACGGATCCACTCGTGTTAATTCTCGATTGCATCCAGGATCCGCACAACTTGGGTGCTTGTCTGCGCACAGCAGATGCAGCGGGCTGTACCTGTGTGATCATGCCAAAGGACAAAACGGCACCGATCAGCGAGACAGTGGTGCGTGTTTCCTGTGGGGGGGCGCACAGTGTGCCTTTGGTGCGTGTGACAAATTTGGCACGTGCCATGGAACGCCTGAAGAAACTGGGGGTATGGATTGTCGGCACGGCGGACGAGGCGAAGCAGTCGTTGCATGAGATCGACCTTAAGGGCCCCATCGCTATCGTAATGGGGGCGGAAGGAGAGGGAATGCGCCGTCTCACAGGAGAATTGTGTGATTTCTTGGCAAGAATTCCCATGGGGAAGGGAAGTCGTGTGCCCTGCCTAAATGTTTCCGTGGCCACTGGGGTTTGCCTGTTTGAAGCAGTGCGCCAAAGGCAGCCGAAGCCGCCAGCTCCTATCAAAGCGTCGCGGGTGGATTAAGCTCATCAAGCTTCAAATTCATTACGCAAAACTCTGGTGAATCATTTTGATCGATAAATGGAATCACTCGTTAGTCCTAGGCTGGATCCATCAAAATGACTCACGAGTTTTTGAAAGGCTGAGCCTAGTTCCAAGACGTCAGCTCCTAGAGTGAAGATGCGTGTGCCTTCCGCGATCACTTCTTCTTTTTGCCCATAAAGCGAAGCGACGGCGGGATACTTGCCGTGTCTTAGCGCTGCGGCGGCAACCTTTTTCCGTGCTGCGACTACCTCGGGGTGAGTGACTTGTCCCAGTTTGCCAATTCGGTGACTATAATCTCCCGCACCGAAGAGTAACATGTCAAAACCAGGCACGGCAGCAATCTCGTCAACCCTCTCTAGTGCTTCGGGACTTTCGATTTGAAGAATAACGAATTTTTCGCTGTTGCAGTGCTTGGCATAGTCTGCCAGCGAAACTTGGCAAAAAAGTCCATCCATGTTGCCGGCATCCAGCGCCTTTTTCCCTAGAGGATCACACCTCACCATCTCGACAATATGCCGCGCCTCATCCGCACTGCTCACATGTGGCACCATGATGCCGGTCGCGTCGCATTCGAAAGGCTTAACATACTCACTATACCCACCCTTATTCACACGTACGATGGTGTCCATGTCATGTAACTTGGCCGCACGGATTTGGTGCTCTAGGTTTAACCAATCGTTAGGTACATGTTCGTTACAAAGCCAAACGGCTGAAGCCCCAGCGAGTCCTGCAAGTTCGACGATGCGAGGATCACTCAGGTTAAGTTTTAGCACAGTGCAGTTTTGACCCTGACGCAGTTCACGCAGGATTCGGGAGGGACGAAGTCGGGGCATAAGAATGTAGCGAGGTTGAATGACGAACGTCATTTCGGCAGAATTACATCATGAGATTGATCAGAAGGCATTTGAGTCGCATCCCCGCTGATTTATTTTTCTGAGAAAATAAATTAGATAAAGCGCTTAAATTATAAATTGTAGCATCGCCTCAATTTGCTTGATATACTGTTCACAATAGCATCTAAAATTATTAACAAAACTTGAATATATGGCTGGAGTTGACCGTTCGTTTGGTTAGAATCCATCTCATCATCGCCATGAATTCACAGCCTTTATATTTTTTAGAGCAAAAAAGTTTCAAACAGGCTCGTCCAGAAATTCGAGTTCATTGGTTTGATTATGCTTTTTTGACAGGCGCTTTACTGTTCGTCTGCGGTGGCGCACTGTTCGCCCTAGATATGGGGTCTGCCTATCATGCTGACCAAACCTCTTGGCTTCAAACTTTGATCGCTACTGTTCAAGATTGGCAACTTGTGGTCTGGGAACGTCTATGCACGGGGGTCCTGCTGTTTTTGGCAAGTGTGGTCAATTCGGCATTAATGGTGGCTTTAGTCCAAGTCATGCGTCATCTTGACCGACATTTCAGTCGTTCTCTTCAGCGTCGTTGGCAGGGGTTTGGTACTCATAGAGTGGTGATTCCTTTTCATTCTCACGCTCATGTCGTGAATGAGCCGAGAAATCCGTTAAAAGCTGCTCCACTCTCAGGCTTTCTTTTGAATCCGCTGATTCGCTAAGGGCAGTCTTTTTGGGCTATCGTTTTGCAATCTGATTGGCGCAAGGCCATGATGATGCTAACCGCCAGGACTCATGCCTGAAACGCCTCCCCATGCCCTTGAGCAGTCACCGCCTGCTTTTGATCTGAATGCTGTCGAGACACCGGCTTTTGTCGTTGATCTTGAACTATTAAAGCGGAATCTTGAGAAGTTAGCCGACGTTCAGGAGCGTTCAGGAGCTAAAATTCTTTTGGCTCTGAAAGGTTTTGCGATGTTTAGCACCTTTGACCTCGTGCGGCAATACCTTCATGGTTGCTGCGCCAGTGGCCTGCATGAAACGCTGCTTGCTCACGAAGAGTTTCGTAAAGAAGTTCATGTCTATGCGCCTGCCTTCAAAGAGGAGGAAATGGCGAAGATCATCCCAATTGCTCATCACATCAGCTTCAATTCACCTTCCCAATGGAAACGATGGCGTCCGATGATTGAAGCGGCCCGCGCGGCGGGATTGCACGCACCGAGTCCAGGTCTGCGGGTGAACCCTGAGCACAGTGAAGTCGAGGTGAGCCTGTATGATCCGGGGTCACCCTGCTGCCGGCTTGGCACGCGGATGTCCGCCTTGCGTGATGACGATCTTGAAGGCTTAGAGGGGTTGCATTTTCATGCACTATGTGAGCAAGATAGTGATGTGCTGGAACGAACCCTAGCAGCAGTGGAACAGCGTTTTCCGAAGCTTCTGGAACGTGTGAGTTGGGTTAACATGGGAGGAGGTCACCACATTACGCGTCGTGATTATGATGTGGAGCGATTGGTAAGGCTGATCCTAGACTTTAAGCAGCGCTGGGGGGAGAAGGAAGTTTATCTTGAGCCTGGTGAAGCGGTCGCCCTGAACACGGGATATCTCGTGGCGAGCGTCTTAGATTTTGTGGAAACGGAAGGGATGCCAACGGCGATTCTGGATACGTCAGCTAGTGCACACATGCCAGATACCTTGGAGATGCCCTATCGTGCCCACATCATGGGATCGGGGGTGCCCGGCATTCATGCTCACACTTACCGGTTGGGCGGCATGACCTGCCTTGCTGGCGATCTCATCGGTGAATACAGCTTCCCAGAGCCTTTGAAGATCGGGCAAAAACTAGTTTTCACGGACATGGCCCATTATACCATGGTGAAGACCACGACTTTCAACGGTGTCGTGCATCCTGACTTGGATTTGTACGATCCTAAAACAGGTGTTCTTCGCGTGGTCCGCCGCTTGGGATATGACGATTTCAAAAGAAAGCTCTCCTAATCTTGGGAGCTTCTGAACGTCCGGTCGTTCGGTGTGCGTTTCTTTCCACTCTTCTTTCTCATGCACACTCAGGTTCGTTTTTCCTCCCTTTCGGCGTTAGCTTGCTCACTGGTCTTTAGCTTGTCTTGCGTTCAAGCAGAGGAGGGTTTTGTGCCCATGTTTGAGCCCAATAGTTTAGAAGGTTGGGTGAATGCCAATTGCGCGCCCGAGACCTGGAGCATCAAGGATGGGGTGGTTTCATGCACAGGATTTCCCACAGGAGCACTGCGAACAAAGCTACAGTATGAAAACTTCATCTTGGAAGCCGAATGGCGCCACCTGAGCGAGGCTGGGAATTCTGGCATTTTCGTTTGGGGCACGCCCATCAGTTCTCCTGGCGTGCCGTTTTTGCGCGGAATCGAAGTTCAGGTGCTTGATCATGGCTACCTGAAGCATCAGGATCCCGCCAAGCCGCGCTGGTTCACCACGCATGGGGATGTTTTTCCGATTCATGGAGCCACCATGAAGCCGCACGGAGAGCACAGTGGCATGCGTAGTTTCCCCAGTGAGGAGCGCAGTTTGCCGAGTCCTCAGTGGAATCATTATCGGATTGAGGCAGATGCGGGGCGTATCACCCTAGCGGTCAATGGAAAAGTCGTCAGCGGTGGCGATGATTGCAACTATCGCAAAGGCTACCTTGCGCTGGAGTCAGAAGGGGCTCCCGTAGAATTCCGCAATGTGCGTATCAAGGAACTTCCTTCGCGGCAGGTGCCTAAAGAAATGATAGCTCCGGAAGACTTGGGCTGGAGGCCTCTTTACACGGGGGTGGATTTCCGAAACTGGCGAGTTCCCGTAACCACGCAGGATCGCTGGAAAGCGAACGATTGGCAGATCCAGCTCAGCGCAGGCCAGACGGGATCTGCCCTGTGGACAGAAGAGGATTTTGGTGATGTGGAGGTGATCTGTGATGTGTTTCTACCCAAGGATGTGGACCTGAGCAAACCTGCGGCTGGTCTTTGCGTTCGTGGGCACAGTCATCCGCTGGTCATGTTCGGTGCGGGTGGACTTGCCTCGGTTAGCCTTGGTTCAGGTCAGGTCAAACCTGGGGCATGGTATCGGATTAAAGCTGCTTTGCATGGCAGCCAGGCGCAGATTGTGATTACAGAAAAACAAGATCTTCATCCGCAAACGTTTCGAGTAGAGTTGGAAGCTTCAGCACGTGGTCGGATAGGCTTGGCTGATCTGACTCAAGCGGTGGGCTATGCTAACCTCTTTGTGCGCAGTCTTTAGGATTCTTGATCCTGCGGATCGGATAGTGAGATGTCGGCAAAGATTTCGTGCTTAGGCACCAGTTCAGGATGACGTTTCTACTGGAATTGTCGCTGCATGCGTTCCAAGGCCGGTGGTGAGTTCACTGGCCAGAGCGATGGCGATTACGGAGCTCCCTGTTCCACGCGCATTTTTTGGAATGGCACGCTTTCTACGATGGCCAGGAACATGTCTTGGAACTTGTAGCCAGAGGACTTGGTTCGCTCGACGATTTCGTGCACAGCGGGTTTGTCGCTATAGCCTAGGCCACGACCGAGAGCGAAAGTGAGTAGATTTTCTGCCAGATTCCGCGTGAAGTCATCGCAGAGATCTTTCGCCAAAATTCCGCGCAGTTCGGCAAGGTCTTTGAATGCCTGTCCACGGACGAGTTGGCCAGAGGCATCAATCGGCTTTTTCTTTTCTTCGGTTCGGTAGCGCCCGATGGCATCATAGTTTTCAAACGCGAAGCCGATGGGGTCCAAAAAAGCGTGGCAACCTGCACAGGAGGCGTTGGAGCGGTGCTCTGCGAGTTGTTCGCGCAGGGTGAGGTTTGAGGAACGTTCCTTCTTTTCGTCAAGCGGAGGAACCCCACCTGGAGCTGGCGGAGGTGGAGTGCCCAGGATGTTTTCCAGCAGATACTTGCCACGCTTGACGGGCGATGTCCGTGTCTGCTCTGAGGTCAAAGTCAAGATGCTGCCATGCGTCAAGATACCGCCACGCGGGGTGCCTTGAAGGGAGACTTTTTCGAATTTGTCCCCACGCGGTCCTGGCACGCCGTAGTATTGAGCGAGCCGCTTGTCCATGAAGCTGTAATCTGCATTCAGGAACTCAATGATGCTACGGTTCTCTTGAAGGATGTATTGGAAAAAGGTTTGGCTCTCTCGCTTCATGGATTGGGCGATGCGACCATCCCATTGGGGAAAGCGTCGCGAGTCAGGAGACACAATCTCCATGTCTCGAAGCTGGAGCCACTGTCCGGCAAAGTTTTCGGTGATGGCGTAGATACGCCAATCACTCAGCATGCGTTTCAGTTCGATGGAGAGGTTTTTGCGCAGTTCGTTTTTCGCAGCGAGCTGCAACAGTCGGTCATCAGCAGGGGCAGACCAAAGAAAATAGGCGAGACGATTGGCGAGGCTGTATTCGTCGATGTCAGCGATGCCATTTTTTACAGGTCCGGTGGGTTGAGCCGAGACTCTAAATAGGAAGGAAGGCGAGACGAGCATACCCTCCAGCACGAAGCGAAGTGCGCCGAGTGGGGTTTCGCCCTCTTTCACAGCGGCATTGGCGAGTGTTTTCCATGTTTCGGCTTCTTCAGGGCGAATGGGCCGACGGAAAAGACGAGTTCCCATTTTTTCGACCAGGGTTGGCAAGTCGCTCGCCTGCACGCCTACCGGTTTTGCCACAGGGCCTTCGATCTTCACCTGGTGAACCCAGAGGTTTCGGTCTTGCTTCGTTGTGGCATCCCAAAAGTCATTCATGAACCATATCTGTAGCTCATGCGATCCAGCCGGTAAGTCTGCCTCGACATGGAACCACTGCGGTGCCTGATTTTTTGTGGTGACGGCAAAGGCTCCAATCGTCTTACCAGCGATGCGTAGCTCTGCTTTTGCAGGTTCGTCTCCAGCCTGCTGGGCACCAGCCTTGAAGGTAAATTTGTAACGTCCAGCTTCAGCAAGTTCGACAGCACGTTTCACATAACCGCCACTGGCTAGCATGATATTACCGGTGTCAGGCGCTGAGTCTCCTTCGCCCTTCGCAAAGTCTTCGCCGGTGAAAAGCACAGCAGGCAGAGCCACGGGTTTGTCGTTCAAAAGCCAGCGCAAAAATCGGCTACCGCGCGGTGGCAACAGCCCGAAGGGACCTTGAAGGGTGATTTTCTCCAAGGCGACATTGCGATCTCTTTTGCCAACATCCGGGTTGGCTGGATCGGAATGATCGTTGAGGAATGCGACGCTGATTTTCGATTCGCCGCCATTGAGCTGGACGGTTTTGGTGATCTTTTGCCATGGGCCTTGGGTGGCCTTCCACGGGGTGCGCACGTCGTAGGTCGAGATATCTTTGCCATTCACGCGTAGCCCGATTTTGGCGGCCTCACCGCCTGATTCCGTTGCGGCCACGTGCAGTGTGACGAGGTAACTGCCTCCTACAGGCACGTTCACTTTGCCGGTCGCTTCCGCTTCCGAGTGAAACCAACGTATGCCATTCTCTTCGGACGTTTTACCTTTGCTATTCCAGAGATTTCTCGCGCCAAGTTCGACATCGACATGGTCAGGGATGGAGATGTCAAAAGCATCATCCCCAACGGCTCGCGATGCGCGCAGGTACTTTTCCATGAGCATCGGCGAGATGCTCAGTACATCACCGATGTTATCATAGCCATAGCCCGTGTCGTCAGGTGGGAATTCTTTGGCCGGCCTGGTGTCCACGGACAGCAAGTCTCGGATGGTGTTGTTGTATTCGGTGCGGTTCAGGCGGCGTGCCGTGATATGTCCAGGCTCGGGTTTCGCAGGATCAAACCAGAACACCGCATCATCAATCCAGGAGACGATTTCATCCCGCTGTTGAAGGCTGGGCTTATCTTTCTTTTCAGGCGGCATGACGTGGGTGATCAGCTGCTGTCTCACGTGGTCCCACATGACAAAGTCGGATCGCATCGAGGCATAATCACTGTGCTCGTCCATGAGAAAATTGCCCTTGTCCACGCCATCGGAATGGCAATCAAAGCAATACTGCTCCAGCATCGGCTTGATCTTCTTCTCGAATTCTTCTTTGCCACGAGTCGATAGATCCTGCGCTGGCGAGGAGGACAGCGCGAAAAACAGAATGGAGGATAGCTGAAGTCGAACGGTCATCGGGGGGGATAAGCGATACGCCGCCAAGCCTCGAAAAATGTCGTTCTGCAAGCGCTTTTCATCGTTTGCTCCAGGTTGAAGTTTCCTCTTTGGGCTGATTTTTGCTCGCTTTCCCGAACGAAGGGCCTCTCAATGCTAGGGAGCATTTATTTTTTTATGAAAATTGCCCTCATCACTCTTTTGCTTGCTGCATCCGTTCATGCTGCCGATTGGCCTACCTTTCGCGGGGGGGATCGCACGGATGTTT
Source organism: Verrucomicrobiaceae bacterium (assembly GCA_947507875.1). Taxonomy (GTDB): domain Bacteria; phylum Verrucomicrobiota; class Verrucomicrobiia; order Verrucomicrobiales; family Verrucomicrobiaceae; genus Prosthecobacter. Next base: position 37,250 of record CANNQP010000010.1, read on the forward strand.
CGACGGAAATAGGACTGCTGAAGACTTGGCCAGAAGCTGGACCCAAGCTGCTGTGGATGAATCAGAACACAGGTCTTGGCTATTCGGGCTATGCTGTCTCGGGCGGTGTTCTTTACACCATGGGAGCTCGTGATGCGGTGGAGTATGTTATCGCGGTGGATGTGGCTACGGGGAAGGAAAAATGGTCCGCAGAGGCAGGCGCGCTTTTCACCAATGGCTGGGGCGATGGTCCACGCGGCACACCAACGGTGGACGGTGATAAGGTTTATGCGCTTAGCGGCAAGGGCAATCTGGTCTGCCTGAATGCGGCTAACGGACAACCGATCTGGACTGCATCGCTAACGGACTTGGGGGGCAAAGTTCCCGGTTGGGGGTATTGCGAAAGCCCCTGGGTCGAAGGAGGCCGGGTCATGGTGACTCCTGGCGGCCCAAAGGGCACCATGGCTGCTTTTGACCAAATCACGGGTAAGCTTGTCTGGCAATCGACGGAATGGACGGACCCTGCCCAGTATTCCAGCCTCATTGCTGTCAATCACAACAACACAAGGCAGCTCATCCAGCTCACCATGCAGAGTATCGCAGGCGTCAATGCCCAAGACGGTCGCTTGCTGTGGAAGACGGACTTTCCCGGCAAAACGGCAGTCATTCCGACCCCAATTTTTCACGATGGTCAGGTCTTTGTGGCCGCAGGCTATGGAGTTGGCTGCAAATCCGTGCGCATTGGGCCTGATCATGCAGTAGAAACGCTCTATGAATCCACGGACATGGTGAATCACCACGGTGGTGTCGTTTTGGTGAATGGCCATCTGTATGGCTACAATGACAAAGCTGGCTGGAGCTGCCTGGATTTTAAAACCGGTCAGGTGAAATGGACCGATAAGAAAAGTCTAGGTAAAGGTGCGATTCACTGTGCGGATGGCATGCTCTACCTTTTGGAAGAACGTACTGGCACTGCTGTGCTGATTGAGGCCAATCCCGAAGGCTGGAAAGAGTGCGGGCGCTTCACTCTCACTCCCCAGACTACGCAGCGAAATCCCAAAGGCATGATCTGGACTCACCCTGTCGTCAGTGGTGGCAAACTCTTCTTGCGCGACCAGGAATTACTCTTCTGCTTTGATGTAAAGAAGTCCTGAGGCGATCGATTCCAAGCCAAAACAAAACACCGGAGGCAAGGTCGCTCCGGTGTTTGGGTCGCAAGAAGGCTCAACACCTCAAGCGCTAGCCTTGCTGGTCGTGTCTTCCTCCGGCACAGGGTCAGGCAACAACAGCGGTGTGTAGCGAGGACGTGCTTTTTCCTTTTTCAATCCACCGACCAGCACGACACGAACGGTATCCAACAGGATCAGAAGGTCAAAGATGACACCTGCGTGCTTCATGTAGTACAGATCGTACTCGAGCTTACAGCGAGCATCTTCGGTGGATGCCCCGTAGGGGTAGCAGACCTGGGCCCAGCCGGTCAGTCCAGGATGGATCATGTGCCGCTCTTGGTAGTAGGGCAGGGCATCGGCCAAGGCTTCAACGAAAGCTGGCTGCTCAGGGCGTGGACCCACGAAGGACATTTCACCGCGCAGGATGTTGAGTAGCTGTGGAATTTCATCAATGCGGTAGCGTCGAAGCAAGGCTCCACCTGGGAAGACACGATGATCTTTGGTGCCACTCGACCACTGCGGCCCGTTTTTTTCCGCATCGGTTCTCATGCTACGCAGCTTGAGGATTTGGAATTTTTTACCAAAGCGGCCGACTCGCTCTTGGCGGAAGAAAACTGAGCCCTCCGGAGAGAAAAACTTGACCAGCAGGATACCAAAAATGAGGAAGGGCGACAGCAGGATCAGCAGCACCAAGGAGGTCAAAATATCAAAGGTTCGCTTCAGCTTGCGGAAATAAAGCTCACGAGGAGAGCTCTCCGAGTGCAGTAGCCATTCGTTCGAGACGAGATGCAGCGGCACATACTGCAAGCATTCCTCACACAGGCTGATCAGTGGGACACATGCCGTGCCGGAGTAGCGTAGCTGGCGCAGCCAAGGGCGGGCGAGCTCATCATCCATACGAGATTCGCAGAAAACGACCCGATCTATGCGGTGTCGGGTGATGAGTTTTGCAGCATGTTTGAGGCGGCCTAACAACTCTCCGCCTGGACTGCTGCCACGGACATCAATGCGCCCGACGACCTCAATGCCTCTCGGGGCCAAATCACGAAAACGCTGGTATTCCAACAGCTCTTCGGGCGACTCGGCGACGAAAGCAACACGCACAGGGGCAAAGTGTTGTTTGTGAAACATCAACAAGTGATGAAGCATGAGGCTAGGCAGGCACAAAAGAGTGCCAATCGCCATGAAACCGCGTCCGATCCGAGAGCTGAAGTCCACGTAGCCAACCAGCATCACAAGAAGAAAACCCACGGCAAAGGCTCCAAGCAGGAGGAAGCCATGAGTAAAGAAGCGAGTCTTTCCCCGAGCCTCTAAGGAATAAAGCCCCAAAATGTAGGACGTAATCAACAGTCCGGACATGCCTGCCATGGAGGGCACTAGAAATTCGTCGACATTCCAGAACCCCTCAAAACGGATGTAATTGGCGATGGCAAACGATGCGATGAAGATCAACGCATCCCTGCCAGCTCGGCGAGCGATGGTAAACCAATGGGCGTTGGAGAGCGAGTTCACGTCAGGTCGGGAAAAATGGCTGCCTCGTCACAGTAACAGCATAATGCTAGGGCTAACGATGCTCTCTATCATAGTTTTTCCTTTTTAAAAATAATACAAGCTCAAGCTTTGAGGGCTTTCCAGTAGAGTTGTGCGCAAGTTGGCCATGCATAGCGGCTCATGTAATCACGGAGAGTCTCCGGCTCGGGGGGATGATGTAGGGCCTGCACCAAGGCTGTGGCGTACTCGGAAGGCTCTCGCCCAGAGACGAGATGCCCCCTGCAGGGGGCTTGCTTCAGCACTTCTCCGATGCCTCCGACGTCGGTAGTCACGAAGGCTCGTCCCGAGGCCAGTGCTTCTAGCAGCACATTTGGCACACCCTCGTTGTGGCTTGTCAGACATACCGCGTCTGCGGCACGCATGAATTGTGCCACCTCGGCTGCCCCCTTGCGCCCTGCCCAGATCAGTGCATCCTGGGCCAGCCCACATTGCTCCGCCAAGGTCGTCAGTTCCTGCTGAAGCGGCCCGCTGCCGATCAGCACCAGTCGCAGCTTTTCAGGCATGCTTTTCGCAGCTAGGGCTAGAGCGCGGATGAGCAGATCCAGGCCTTTCACCGGTAGAAAATTGCCCACAAAAACCAGCAGCTTGCCTTCAGTGGGCAGATTCAGGGCCGCTCTGGCCTGCTGACGATCGCCAGGGTAAAAGGTGTCTGGATCAACCCCATTGTAAACCGTCTGCACCTGTGTCGCAGCGGCTCCTGCACGGATCAGGCGGTTTCTTAGATCCTCGCTGCGTGTGATGATGTGAGCTCTCTGGGCTAGCTGTAAAATGGCCTGACGACGCTGTGGCATGTCAAGGTAACGATGAACGTCTGATCCCTGAGCCACCGATACCATCGGCAGCCCGGCCAGCTCTGGTACTCGATGCACGCCACTGGCATCGGGGAAAAGCCAAGGCACTAGCAGCGCGTCAGGTTTCCAACCCTTGGGTAGCGTCGAAAGGGCTCGTCGCACAGCGATGGCAAAAAGTCTGTCATTCAGTCCGCCCCATTTGGGCACATAGGGTGCCCACGCATAGTGCGGATGAAACACTTCATCTTCAGACCTCGCATGCAGAGGGCAGGGGGCCCCATACCATCCGCCATGGCCAGGTCGCAGGCAGAGCACACGGATATCGGCCTCAGGCTTCATCGCCCGCATGGCATGCAGCAGGGTCACATTGTCCAAGCCACGCCAGGGCTGAGTCGTGTCAGGGAAAAGATTGGAGATGAACAACAAACGCATGAGGTATCATCATCAAACATCATTTGCCTGCATGAGCCAGCGCCATCTGAGCAGCAGCCTGCCCCGTGGCCATGCAGGTGCCGATGACACGCACTGAAGCCAGTGCCTCATGGTCGGCGGAAAGGCAGCGTCCGGCGAAGAAGAGACCGGGCAGGGCACGCTGGCGAAGACAACCGGCCGGGATTCCTGCCGGCTCTGGGCGGTCAAAATAGCGGAACTTTGGCCCACGTGCGGTTTCTCGTTTTTCCATGGGCCAGCCTGCCAGGGCCACATCCTCAGGCTGACGCGTGCAGGAGGCCAGCATTTCTCCGGTAAGAATCACATCTCCCACATAGCGCGCGCTTTCACGGATGCCAGCTTGTGCAGGAAAGACAGGGGGCGGGCAGTGTTGAAAATCAGCGTGCGCGCTGCGCAGAAATTGCCAGATCGCCATGCCAGCGCCACGCCCATCCATCTCTGCTTGAGCACGGCAGGCAGCATTGAGGGGGTCCCAGCCGCCGCCTCCTGCTTCCAAGTCGATCGTCATGAAGACCTCGGGCGCATAGGTTGAGTCACGAAACTGTGCGCCGAGCGCGCTCGGCGGTAGCTTCCCATCCCGAACTGCCCGAACCAGCATCGCTGCCAGTTGCAGACGCCAGCTTTCGCCATGCTGGCCGTTCACGTGAGGTAGGAGGCAGATGTAGGCGGGGCGGTAGAGCTGCTCCGGCGGGGCTTGGTCCCAATAAGCCGCGCCTAACCAGCGGGCTCCGGTCGCGTCGCCTGTTGTATCCACGATGGATCGTGCCTGGGCCCGCAGCCGATTTCCCCGGGATAGATACTCAATCTGCCATCCATCATCGGTTGGTGTCAGCCCGCTCCATTCCGCGCCACTGAGCCGGGTCAGAGACGGCTCACGGGCGCACCATTCATCCGTCAGTGTGGCAAAAACACTCGGGTGCTGGCGTAGCACGAACACGCGGCCCATCAGATCGGGTTGCATCTGGTGGGTACGTTCCATCATCGCCTCACCGACCTGTTGAGGAATGCCCGGATTCAGCCAGGTCCAGGGCTGAGAAGTATCAGGGTGGAAAAGGCCACAAAAGGTATGCACCCAGGCATTCACCCCCATGCCTCCCAGCATCGCTTGCCGCTCCAAGAGCAGTGTCTGTGCCCCTGCACGTGCACAAGTTAGCGCCGCGGCGAAACCCGCGCTGCCCCCTCCTGCGACGATGACATCCCAATGCTGCATGATGGCCCGAGATACCGAAAACCTCAGCTGGTGCAAACTAGGATCAGCTTGCCTTTGCTTTGCTGTGGAGAGCGAATCCTCCCTGGCATGGTCTTGGGCTAAGTGCCCACCAAGACGCCGACCTTCATCTCGCGGCCTTGTCCTTTCGGCATCTTGCGGATAAAAAGCTCTCCATGTCCACCCCCTCGGAATCCGTTCAGCTTCGCGGTCTCGTCGAGCGCGTGGCCTATCATGCGGAGGACACTGGCTACTGCATTTTGAAAGTCCTGCCCGAAGGAGCGCGTGAGCCCGTCAGTCTCGTGGGCAAAGCGCCGCGAGTGGTGGCAGGCGAGCAATTTCAGGCCGATGGAAAGTGGGAGAGCACCCGTGACTATGGTCGCCAGTTTCGGGCCGAGACGCTCAAGCTCAGCCGACCCAGCAGCATCGAGGGCATCGAGCGCTACCTGGGCTCTGGTTTGATCGAAGGCATCGGCCCTTCCTACGCCAAGCGCATCGTCGAAAAGTTCGGTTCGCGCGTTTTTGACATCATCGAAAACGAGTCCGTGAAGCTGGAGGGCGTGGAAGGCATCGGCAAAAAGCGCCGCCAAGAAATCCGTGAGTCTTGGCTGAAGCAGAAGAGCGTGCACAACATCATGCTCTTCCTGCATCAGCATGGCATTAGCTCTGCGCGAGCCCTGCGCATTCACAAAACCTACGGAGATGAAGCGATGGCCGTGCTCACGCGCGATCCTTACCGCCTCGCGCAAGACATTCATGGCATTGGGTTTCGCACCGCCGACCAGATCGCCCGCCAAGTGGGGCTGTGTGAAGATGCGCCGGAGCGCTTGCAGGCAGGCCTGCTGCACACGCTGGACAGTGCAGCCCAGAGTGGACACACCTGCCTGCCTGAGGTGCAGCTTTTGCCCATGGCGGCAGAACTGCTTCAGAGTCCAGAGATCCAGCTCGCCGAGTCCTTGGAAAAACTGATCCGAGAGGGAAAAATCCAGCGCCATGCTCTGCAAGACACCTCCATGCTCTATCTGCCGTCCTTGCGAGCTGCTGAGCAAACCATCGCCCGTCGGCTGCAAGAGCTCATCGCCACCGCGCCCAGCTATCCGGTCATCGATCGAACTCAGGCCCTGGCCAAGGCTGCTCAAGAAACTGGCAAGGCTTTGGCCCCTAGCCAAGAGCATGCCGTGTGCGCGGCCTTGGATCATCGTTGCCTGATCATTACCGGTGGGCCGGGGGTCGGCAAGACCACCATCCTGCGCACCGTCCTGACCGTGCTGTCTTGGGAAAAGCAAAAGCTGGTCCTTGCAGCGCCTACCGGACGTGCAGCGAAGCGACTCAGCGAAAGTACTGGGTTTGAGGCCAAGACCATGCATCGCCTGCTGGAGTATCAAGGCCCTGGTCAGTGGGGTAGGCACCGTGGCAAACCCCTGACCGGGGATGTCTTTGTGCTGGATGAATGCTCGATGATCGACACAACGCTGCTGGCTCAATTCCTCTCGGCATTGCCAGCAAACGCACATCTTCTTCTCGTCGGAGATGCTGACCAACTTCCCTCCGTCGGTCCGGGCATGGTTTTGCAGGATCTCATCGCCAGTGGCAAAGTGCCCTGCGTGCAGCTGACGGAGATTTTTCGCCAAGCGGCCAGCAGTCGTATCATCACGACCGCTCACCAGATCAATCGCGGCCAAGTGCCCGACCTGCGTCCCCTTCGGGATGCGGATTTCTTTTTCCTCGAAGCTCAGGAGCCTGAACAGATCGCCGCAACGCTGACCGACCTCGTTCAGCGTCGCTTGCCGCGCAAGTATGGTTTTGATCCTGTGCGTGACATTCAGGTCCTCACCCCCATGAATCGCGGTGAGTTGGGCACTCAGGCGTTGAATCAGCGGCTGCAACAAGCTCTCAATCCTGCCAGTGAGTTCAAGGCTGAATTGGAACGCTTTGGCATCACCTTTCGTGCGGGTGACAAGGTCATTCAGACGCACAACAATTACGACAAAGATGTCTTCAATGGCGACTTGGGGCACATCGTCAGCATCGACACCGATCCTCTGCGCGTCAGCGTCCGCTTCGATGGGGATCGTCTGGTCGAGTATGAGCCAGGAGAGCTCGATGAACTCCAGCTCGCCTACGCGATGACCATCCACAAAAGCCAAGGAAGCGAGTTTCCCTGCGTGGTCATGCCTGTCAGCACGCAGCATTACGTTTTGCTTGAGCGCAGCCTGATCTACACAGGTCTGACCCGAGCGCGTCGATTGGCGATCCTCTTGGGCGCTCCCAAAGCGCTTGAGCTGGCCATTCGCAAGCAAGAGAGCCGCAAGCGCTGGACGGGCCTGAAGAGCTTGCTGTGAGCGGGGTTTAGCCTACCGCATCATCGCAAGACTGTTTCAGAACTTTCGTTTGCGTTGAGGTCTTATTTGGCTATTTCGCCAAATAGATGCCAGCCAGCCGAACAACCTCTGAAAAACGCGCCCAAGTTATCAAGGCGCTGGCTCATCCCTCGCGGCTGCTCATTGCAGAAGCCCTGCTCGATGGTGAGCAATGCGTCTGTGATCTTCAGGAGTTGGTCGGTGCTGACATGTCCACGGTGTCCAAGCATCTGAGCCTCATGCGTTCCGCCGGAGTGCTAGTCTGTGAGAAACGCGGGCTGAACATTTATTACCGACTCGCCTGCGGCTGCCTGGGGGATTTCCTTCGCTGCGTGGACCAGATGACCCCGGCCCGACCTCGCCAAAAATCTTGCTGCTGATTCCCATGACCATCACTGAATTCCTCTCGCATCTCCGCGCTCATGCTGAAAAACCACTCGGTCTCTTGCTGCCGGATGGCGGTAGCATTGAGCCTCACTTCCACATCACCGAAGTGGGTCATGTGATGAAGCGCTTCATCGACTGCGGGGGAACTCGCCGAACGCAGGAGACCTGCCTGCTTCAGACCTGGGTGCATGAGGATGTGGATCATCGTCTATTCGCTGGCAAGCTAGCGACCATTTTCGACCGGGCAGGGGATGTTCTGCCACATCATGATCTACCGGTGGAAGTGGAGCACGAAGACGGTGTCGTGGCGCAATTTCCCGTGGACTCTGCGCTCTTGCTCGATGGCGTGCTCTATTTCCGTTTGGGCCAAAAACACACCGACTGCCTTGCGCGTGGCATTTGTCTTCCAGGTGAGTGTGCGCCTGCCCCCAAGGCAGCTTCGGTGTGCAAGCCTGGCTCGGGCTGCTGCTAGGCCTTCATTTGTATGAAACGCTATTTCTCGGAACTGCTCGGTACCTTCATCCTGCTCTTTGCAGGCACGGGAGCCATCGTCATCAATGCCACTAGCGGTGGCACCATCACTCACGCAGGCATCGCTTTAGTCTTTGGTTTGGTGGTCATGGCCATGATCTACACCTTTGGCGACACTAGCGGGGCGCATTTGAATCCCGCTGTGACGGTCGCCTTTGCCGTCGCCGGGCGTTTTTCCTGGCGTGAGGCACCTGGATATCTGCTGTCCCAGGGCATGGGGGCTTTGCTGGCCAGTGGCTTGCTGGCGCTTCTTTTTCCCGACCTACCCGCCAAGCTGGGGGCCACGCTGCCCAGTGGTCCTGTGATGCAGAGCTTCATCCTGGAAGTCGTGCTCACCTGCATCCTCATGCTGGTGATCCTGAGCGTGTCCACCGGAGCACAGGAAAAAGGCATCACCGCTGGCATCGCCATCGGAGGCGTCATTGCGCTAGAGGCCATGTTTGCTGGACCGATCTGCGGAGCCTCCATGAATCCTGTGCGTTCCTTGGCTCCTGCCCTCGTTTCTGGGCACCTTCAGCACCTGTGGATCTACCTGGTCGCACCGGTCGCGGGAGCTCTCGCCGCCATACCACTTTGCATCGGTTGCCGCCCAGCAGGTTGCTGCTGCCTTGCAGATTCTTCCTCCTCATGACACCCACCATCCTCATCCTTTGCACTGGCAATTCATGCCGCTCTCATCTTGCCGAAGGCATTCTCCGCCAAGCGCTCGGTCCTGCCTTTCAAGTGGCCAGTGCAGGCTCGAAACCAGCCGGTTATGTTCATCCGTTGGCGATCCGAGCCATGGCTGAAATCGGCATCGACATCAGCGCGCATCGTTCCAAGCACCTCGACGAGTTCCTGTCTCAGTCGGTCGAAACCGTCATCACCGTCTGTGGCAATGCGGATCAGGCCTGCCCGATGTTTCCAGGGCAGGTGAATCGCCATCATTGGGGCTTTGATGATCCCGCCCATGCCACAGGCACGGAGGAAGAGCAGATGCAGGTCTTTCGCCGCGTGCGCGATGAGATCCGCCGTGTCTTCCAGGCTTACGCCTCGGGGCGGCTGGATCAGCAGAAAGTCGTTGCCTAATCGGCTGGGCTGGGTTCAGGGCAGAATTTTCTTCTGAAACCGAGGCCCGCCCTCGGAGTTGAAGCTCCGCATGACTGCCGCTAGCATCGCCGGTCTCCTGCCCGAACTTCTCATGCCGGAACCGGAATGGTCCCCCCTCGCTTCTGCCCCCGCCCTCGGCGGGGAGGCTGCTTCGTGCGATGAGGAAAGCGTTCGTCTGATGCTGCGAGTGAAAGAGGGCGATATTCGCGCCTTCGAGCGCCTTGTCGAACTGCATCAGGGCATGGTCATTGGCACGGCCACACGCATGTTGGGCAATGTGGATGACGCTCATGACATCGCCCAACAGCTCTTTTTGCGCATTTGGAAGAGTGCACCGCGCTATGAACCCACGGCGAAGTTCACGACCTGGATGTTCACCATCCTGAGGAATCTTGTCTTCAATGAAACCCGGCGTCGTGGTCGGCGGAAGGAAGTGGCACTGGAGACCGATCCTAACAGCGATGACACTCCGCAGAGGCAATACATCGACGCCACAAGTCCTGCGCCCGACCAGCACGTGCAGCATGATGAGCTAGAATTGGCTTTGGAGAAAGCCATCGCGGCTTTGCCGGAAAAACAGCGCCTTGCCGTTGTGCTGCGTCGTCACGAAGAAATGCCCTACGAGCAGATCTGCAAGATCCTGAAAATGTCTCTTCCCGCGCTGAAGAGCCTGCTTTTCCGTGCTCGCTTGGAGCTGCGCAAGCACCTCGCAGGTCATTTGGGTGACCACGACTAGTCCGGGGGCTTTTCTGGCCTTCGTGGGTGTAAAAAAAACAAGCCGTGAGGCTCAGAAGCTCCACGGCTTGAGATGAGAAGGATGTTGATGAACGTCCTGAGCTTAGAAGCGCTTCACTTTAAAGCTGCGGAAAGCCACAGGGTCACTGTGTCCGGCAAAGCCGATGAAGCCGGAGCGGCGGTCCAGACCTTTGGGGGCATTCTTGATCTGACTGCGATCCAGTTTGTCGAGGTTCACATCCAAGATTTTGGTGCCATTCAGCGTCACCTTGATGTGCTGACCACGTACCTCGATCTCTTGGAAATTCCACTCACCCACGGGGCGCAGGTAGCCGTGTTTAGCCCCCACGCAGTGGTAAAGGCTGCCATGATACTGATATGGCTCCAAGCCCTTTTTACCTGCTGCTGCCTGCCGAGCATTGTAGCCATCGCTATCGATGACTTGCAGTTCCAGGCCATCTGAGGCGGAATGGCCACCCAGTGGGGTGCGCAGGGCGATGCCATTGTTTCCTGCTTCAGGCAGCTTGAACTCGACACGGATGATGCCGTTTTCGAACTCTTCTTTTGTCAGCAGATCCCCACCTTTGCCTTTTTTGCATACGATAGCGCCATCCACGACTTCGTAGTTTGCCACCGCGCCTTGCCAGTTGCTCAGGTCTTTGCCGTTCACCATTTCCACAAAGCCATCGGCCTCACGCGCAGCGAGTTCGCGATTGGCTTCTTCGGCGCTGATCTCACGAACGAAGACATTGCGCCAGCGGATCTCACTGCCGTGTGTCTGCAGCTGGATCGGACCACGGGCATACACGGGATCTGGCATCCAGCCGTTCGGCACTGGGTTGGCTGCTGGGTTGGCTGCTGGGTTAGCGTCTTTGGCCGCATTTTTGCCATAGGCTAGGTAGCCTGCCTTGCGATTGGCGAAAAAGTTTTCCAGCGGGGCATGGTTGACGACCACCTCACCATTCAGCTTCACCGTCACCCGCTCCCCGATCATCTTGATGTCGAAGCGATTCCATTCGCCAAAGGCCTTGTCCATGCGCTTCAGAGGGTGCTTGCCTTCCTCATGCTTATTGTTCCAAAGACCGCCGGAGCCCTTGTCTGCGCCTAACTTGAATTTCGGTTCTTCGGTGTAGTCCCAGATTTGCACCTGGGGGGTGCCGCGTAGGTAGATGCCGCTATCCCCGAGTGGCAGCATCTTGTAGTCCACCCGCAGTTCGAAGTCGCTATAGTCCTTCATCGTGGTGAGGTAGAGGCCTTTGCCATCGTTCACCAGTTCACCGTTTTCGACTTTCCAGTGCGCTTTCACATGGTCGCCTTTGTCCACGCCTTTCGCGTCCAACAGACCGCCTTCGATGGAGCGGGTCTGGTAGGTCGCCTTTTCCTCGGGTGACATTTTGGCGAGATCCATCGGGTCCTGTGTGCCCCAGCCATACCAGCCAGCGAGATTCTTGCCGTTGAACAAGGCGGTGAAGCCCCCCGGTGGGACATTCACATCATCGGCAGACGCCAGGAGGGGGAAGAGAAGTGTCGAAGCACAGAGCGCGTTTAGTTTCATGGGTGGCGCAACAGTCGTTGCCGACACGCCCATTCTTTCAAAACAGCCTCAAGTGCTTGGATCATTCACTGGCAGCGGTCACGGTCATCACCTCGTCGAGGGTGGTGATGCCTTCGGCGGCTTTGCGAAAGCCGTACTGGCGCATGGGCACCATGCCGTCTTGGAGGGCTTGGGCTTTCAATTCCATGGCTGTGGCACGTAAGTTGATTTTCTCCTGGAGCTTTTCGCTCATCATGCAGATTTCCATGATGGCGAGTCGCCCGCTGAAGCCTGTGTTGCGGCAGGAGCGACAGCCGACAGGACGGTAGAGTCGCGTTTTCCATTCCATGGGGAAGCCGATGGCTTGTAAATAGGCGTCTTCGTGGTGAGCGGCTGCTTTGCAGTGTGGGCAAAGAGTGCGGACGAGGCGCTGTGCCTGGAAAGCACGCACAGAGGACGAGACCATGAAGGGCTCGATGCCCATGTCGAGCAGGCGGGAGATGCCGCCAACGGCGTCGTTAGTGTGCAGGGTGGAGAGCACTAAGTGACCGGTCAAGGCACCACGGATGGCGATCTCCACGGTTTCTTGGTCACGCATTTCTCCGACCATGATGACGTTCGGGTCGCCACGCAGGATGGAGCGTAGTCCGGTGGCAAACGTGAGGTCGATCTCAGGCTTTACGGCGATCTGGATGATGCCGTCGAGCTTGTTTTCCACCGGGTCTTCGATGGTGACGATACGGCGCTCTTTGGTGTTTAGCTCTTTGAGCAAAGTATAGAGAGTCGTACTTTTGCCGGAACCCGTGGGACCCGTGATGAGGATGATGCCGTTCGGGTAGGCGATGAGTTTACGGAACTTGGCTTCGGTGTCAGCATCAAGCCCGATCGCAGCCATGTCGAACTTCTTCCGCGTGAGCAAACGGAGAGCGACAGATTCCCCATTGACGCTAGGGATGGTGGCGACGCGAACGTCAATGGGCTCACCATCGAGTTCGAGGTTGATGCGGCCGTCTTGCGGCAGCCGGCGCTCGGCGATATCCAGATGCGCCATGATTTTCAGACGCGAGACTAGGGAGTTTTGCAGAAGCCGCATGTTAGGTGGCACAGGCACTTCGATGAGTTTGCCATCGACTCGGTAACGGATGCGCAAATCACGTTCCAGCGGTTCGACATGAATATCGGTCGCTCGTTCCTTGAGGCCTTCACGAAAGATTTGATTCACGAAGTTCATCACGGTGGCTTCTTCGTCAGCCTCGTCGAGTACAGTGGTTTCTTGCTTCAGGTCGTCGTCCTCTTGCTGTCCTTCGCGACCTTCTAGCAGTTCCTCGAAATTTTCAGCACCGACCCCGTAGCCCTGGTGCAGAGATTCGAGGATGCGATGACGGCTAGCGATCTTCCAGTGGACGCGTTTGCGCAGTTCCTGACCGACAGCCTGGCGTGCGCTGAGATCAAAAGGGTTGTAGGTGAGCAGTACCGCCTCTTGGGTGCTGACATGTTCGGGATAGATGCGGTGACGTAGGGCGAGCTTGGCTGGGAAACGATGGTGCAGGCCCTCTTGGGGTTCTTTATCCTCCGCGGCATAGGGCAGGCGCAAAGTTTCAGCGAGTTCAGCAAAGAACCGCTCTTCATCGACCAAGTTTGCATCCAGCACGGCTTCGATCAGCGGCTGTCTCTTGTCTGTGGCTTCATCAAGCGTGTGGCGGAGCTTGGACTGATCCCGACAACCGACTTTTTGAGCCGTAGTGAGGAGGACATCGGAAATCGTAGCGACCATGAGAATCAAAAGAGAGCTTGAGAAAAAGAATCTGCACTGCAACGCCCTTCAGGGCATGGAGTTTCGTCAAAAGATAACGGCTAGCGGAGATGGCGTCAGCTAAGTTGCGCTGAAGACGAGAATTTTTAGTAAATAAAGATTCGCCGCGAGTAGCCCTAGGATCATGAATCCAAAAAGGAAAAGCAGCAGACTTAGCGCCAGCCAGAGGCGCAGGGTGCTGCGCCGCACTTCTTCCTGCCGACCTGACTGCCAGGTCTGCAAGAGTGTCAGGTTACGCAGGTTGGATTTGAAGAAGGCGGAGGCGATGGGGCCGATGGCGGGCAGTGAATCCAGAAGCGAGTTCAGCAGCATGTTGCCTCCCATGCGTGCCAGCACGGATGGGCTCACGTGACTGCGGATCGCTTCAATCAGAATAACAACCCCCCCCGCCGAAGAGAGTGCGCTACCGATGCCTGGAAAAATCGCTAGCAGAGGATCAAGGCCGATTTTGAAGTCAGTGCCAGGAATGCGGAGGAAGTCATCCAGCCACTTGGCCAGAAAGCGGGCCACTTGGGTGTCATGCCTTTGTGGTCTGCCCATCGGTTTAGCTGCGGTCTGAGCTGGGCCGTGAGGCCGCTGGATTTCATCAAGCTGGGCCTGGGGGGCAGGGGATTTCATGAACTGAGGTCGTGAAGATGGCATCGAAGCAGGCCCTGACAAGCTTAGCCTGAGACACATCAAAGGTTCAAGCTCATGAATGCTGCTGCTCAGTGGCACATGGAGTATTTTAGTTTCGTTCCTCTTATTGGGGCTCTTTGAAATTCAGGCTTGGCGTGGGTAGCTTCGTGTCGCTAAGAGGTTTCATGGACTTTGCCAAATTTGCTTCTGAACTCTCCGCTTACGTGTGGGGGCTTCCTCTCATCACGCTACTCTTTGGCACGCATCTCTACATGACGGTACGTACTGGCTTTATTCAAAAGCACCTCGGTAAGGCCATTCGGATTTCCTTTTCTCAAGAAAAAGAGGGAGAGGGGGATGTGACGCAGTTCGGGGCTCTGATGACGGCCCTCGCTGCCACCATCGGAGCGGGCAATATCATCGGTGTCGGAGGTGCCATCGCTACGGGTGGACCCGGTGCCGTGTTTTGGATGTGGCTCACGGGGATCTTTGGCATCGCCACCAAGTATGCTGAAGCCGTGCTCGCGGTGAAGTACCGTGTACAGATGCCCGATGGTTCCTGGGCAGGCGGGCCCATGTATGCCCTCGAGCGCGGGCTAGGGCAAAAGTGGCTGGGCATCGTCTTCGCCAGTTTCACCTGCATCGCCGCTTTTGGCATTGGCAATATGTTTCAAGCCAACTCCGTGGTCGGCACGCTGAAGGAATGGGTCAAACCCGCGGCGGAATCAGAGGCGACGCTTCGCTGGACGGCGGGGCTCATCATGGCGGCCATCACGGCTGCGGTGACTTTGGGTGGGGTCAAAAGCATCGCGCGTTTTTGCAGCTACCTCGTTCCCATCATGGCCGTGGGTTATGTCATCGGCTGTCTGCTGCTCTTGATCAAAAATGCGGCGCTGCTGCCTGGTGCTTTTTCAGAGATCCTTGAAGGTGCATTCAACGGTCATGCAGCCGTCGGGGGTTTTGTCGGTGCCACGCTGCGCCAGGCGGTGCAGGCAGGCATCGCCCGGGGGCTTTTTTCGAACGAGTCAGGCCTGGGCAGCGCGCCGATTGTGGCGGCAGCCGCGCAGACGCGGAATCCGGTGCGCCAAGCGCTGGTTTCCTCTACGGCTACGTTTTGGGATACGGTTGTTGTTTGTGCGATGACCGGCCTCGTGCTGGTCAGTAGTGGTCACTGGAAGGATGGCTTGGCGAAAGAGGCCCTGACTCACGCGGCCTTTGCCGATTTGCACAGCATGGGGCCGCCCTTGTTGTTGTTTGGTCTGACGACGTTTGTTTTTTCCACCATTCTGGGCTGGAGTTACTACGGCGAGAAAGCGGCCGAGTACCTCATCGGCCCGCGCGCGGTGAAGCCTTACCGCATCCTGTGGGTCATCATGGTGCTGGTCGGTTCGGTGCAGCCTGCTGCCGCCATCATGGATTTTTCAGATGCGGCGAATGGCCTCATGGCCGTGCCGAATTTGATCTGCCTGATTTGCCTGAGCCGCGTCGTTGCCCAGGAAACCAAGGAGCATTTGAAGGACTGCTGAGGGCTCCGCGGGGGACTAATGAACCCCCGTTTTGCGTTTCCGCAGCAGTTCGGTCTCGATGTCTTCGAGACGAAGGCAATTCACGACGTCTTGGCGTCGCAGCCAACCTTTGCGCGCTGAGCGAATGCCGAAAATGACATCCTGCAGTCCGCGCGTGCTGTGTGCGTCGGGGTTCACACTGCACTTCACGCCTTTTTCCACGGCGAGTCGCCACCAGCGCCAGTCCATGTCGAGCCGCCAGGGGCTGGCATTGAGTTCAATGATCGTGCCCGTGCGGGCTGCTGCATCGAGGATCGCTGGAAGATTCACTGCATAAGCGGGACGCTGGGCCAGCAGTCGGCCTGTGACATGCCCCAGCATGGTGACGTAGGGGTTTTCGATGGCGCGGATGATGCGTGCGGTCATCTCGGCTTCGGGCAGGTTGAACACGTTGTGAACGCTGGCCACGACGTAATCGAGCTCAGCCAGGAGATCGTCCGGGAAGTCGAGCGAACCGTCTTTGAGGATATCCACCTCACTGCCTGTGAAGATCCGAAAGCTGCCTTCGAATTCCGCATTCAGCTTTTGGATTTCGGCGATCTGTGCGCGCAGTCTTTTTTCATCCAATCCATTTGCCTGAAAGCTGCTGCGGCTGTGATCTGCGATGCCCAGGTATTGCAGCCCCAGGTCCATCGCTGCCTCCGCCATCTCGCGCAGGCTGGCACTGCCATCGCTAGCCGTCGTGTGGTTGTGAAAGACACCCCGCAGGTTCTCCAGCTCGATCAGGCGTGGCAATCGGCCTTTTTCAGCGGCTTCGAATTCACCTGCATTTTCCCGCAGTTCAGGCTCGATGTAATCCAGCCCGAGCAGCTGGTAGATCTGCTTTTCTTCCGCAATCTCAGCGACTTCCTCGGGCAGCGCGGCTCCAGCTTGGCTGGGTTTGAAGCCATATTCGTTCAGCGATAACCCGCGATCAAGGGCGCGCGATCGCATGACCACGTTGTGCTCTTTGCTGCCCGTGAAGTATTGCAGCGCAAAGGGAAACTCGGCGCTAGTGACGACACGCAGGTCACACTGAAGCCCACCCGGCGTATAGATGCTGGCTTTGGTATCTCCTTGAGCGATGATTTTGTCCACCTGGGGCAGGCGGACAAAGTCGGCCATGACCTCTTGCGGATGTTTGCTGGCCACCAGGAAATCGAGATCGTGAACGACTTCCTTGCCACGGCGAAAGCTGCCACAGATCTCCGCTCGTGAAACCCGCGGATGGCTGCGCAAGGTCTCTAGCAGCTCTAGGGCAAGGGCATAGACCTGATCCAATCGGAACTCGGAGGCGTGAGCCTCGCGAAAAGCGATGGCCTCCAGCAGTTTCTCCACGGTTTTTGCGCCAAAGCCGCTGAGTTGGGCTGCCTCGCCAGATTCACACACTCGCCGAAGGTCAGCTAAAGAACTCACGCCAAGCTGCGCATGCAGTGCGGCGATCTTTTTCGGACCTAGGCCTGAGATCTCGAAGAGCTCAAAGAGGCTTTCGGGGAACTCTGCCTTCAGCTTTTCAAAAAACTCCAAGCGTCCGGTGGTGGCCAGTTCATGCAGCTTGTCGCGCAAGGCATCACCAAGACCTTTGATGCCGTCCAGTGCGTTTTCCCGTGCGAGTTGCAGGATGTCGCCGGGGTGGGTTTGTACGACCTCGGCCCCAGTTTTGTAAGCACGGATTTTGAAGGGGTTTTCTCCTTTCAATTCGAGCAGGAGAGCGATGCGTTCCAGAATCTCAGCAGCTTCTTCGCGGGTCATGTCGTCAGAATGCCAAGCCGAACCATTCCTGCCAGTAGGCATTTGCCGTTCAGGTGTGTTTTTTAAAAAAGGACTGGCAATGCCCTTCAGCTCGTCTATGAACACAGCCCGTTTCCCATTCACCGCGCGGTTAGCTCAGCGGTAGAGCACTGCCTTCACACGGCAGGGGTCGCAGGTTCGAACCCTGCACCGCGCACCATCTCGATGCAGATGAAATGAATCACGCAGGGCGTCGATTGAACGCAACCAAGTCCTGATAGCGAACGCCCTGTCCACCGAAAAGGTCGAGGGCGCTGCCCACGGTGGCATCGACTTTGCCATCGCTGAGTTGATGGATGTTTTCTAAGTCGGCTAAGCAGTGAATGCCGCCCGCGTAGGTCATCGGCACCGGGCTATGCTGCCCCAGGAATTCGACCAAAGCGGCATCGATGCCTTCGCACTTGCCCTCCACATCCACAGCATGAATCAAAAACTCATCGCAATGACTGGCGAGGTGCTGGAGTGACTCCGGTGTGACCTGGAGGTCCGTCAGCGTCTGCCAGCGATTCATGGCGACGGTCCAGCCGGTGGCTGTGGCTTTGCAGCTGAGGTCGATCACGAGTCGCTTTCGACCGGCGGCTGCGACCATTTTGTCCAGCCGTGTTTGGGAAAAGCGGCCATCCGTTTCGAAAAGATAGCTGGTGACGATGACGTGGCTGGCTCCCGCTTCGAGATACTCGGCGGCATTGCAGGGACGAATCCCACCCCCGATCTGGAGCCCACCCGGATAGGCGGAAAGGGCAGATTTAGCCGCTGGGTCGTTGCCTTGTCCGAGCATGATCACGTGACCTCCAGACAGCTGGTCTTGCTGATAAAGCTTGGCATACCAAGCGGCATCGCGATCGCTCACAAAGTTGGTTTTTAATCCCTGGCCCGAATCAGTGAGGGTGGACCCGACGATTTGTTTTACCTGACCGGAATGGAGATCAATGCAGGGGCGGAATCGAGTCATGGTCACGATTGGCTACCCCGCAAGGATTCGAACCTTGAATAAGAGATCCAAAATCTCCTGTGTTACCATTACACCACGGGGTAATGCGGTGAGAGGTGGAGAATAGAAGCACTTTGCGGCTGTGCAACCGATTTGGCGTATCATCTGGCATCAAAATGCAGGCTAACGGGCCAAAATCCGTCGCAACATGGGCAGTGCCTGGTGCGCAGAGTGTTCCAAAAGCTCAGAAGCGCGCGCCATGGCCTCTGCCACGGGCATTTCAGCGGGTTTGAGCGCGTGCATGGCATCAAAGTTGGCCAACAGAGCAGGGGAAGGCTCAATGGCTCCGGCAAAAGCCACGACTTTTTTGCCGAGACGGCGCGCCATCTGGGCCACGCCAAGCGGGCCTTTGCCATGCAGCGTTTGCCCATCGAGCTTGCCTTCACCCGTGATGATCAGGTCGGCCTTGGCGATTCTTTGTTCGAGTTGGATGGCTTCCGCGATCAGGTCGAAGCCACTCACCAAGTGCGCATGACCAAACACCATGAGGCCATAACCCAGGCCACCGGCAGCGCCTGCGCCAGGTGTGTTTGCCAGTTCTTGGTCTTTGACATCACGTTTCACGACTTCGGTCAGGTGCTGAAGCCGTCTCTCGTGCGCGCTGGCATCGCTGACTCCTTTCTGTGCCCCATAAACGCGCGTGCAGCCTTCTGGGCCGAGCAGAGGATTGCTCACATCGCAGGCGACCTGGATCTCCAGGCTCAATCGCGCTGCCGGGGGTAAGATTTGGCTGAGCTGGTCCAGGTCTCGAGGCATGGTCGTGATGGGCTGGCCATTGGGGTTCAAAAATCGCCAGCCCAGAGCCCTGGCCATGCCACAGCCTGCATCGTTGGTCGCGCTCCCTCCGATGCCGATGATGAGCTGCGTGGCCCCGCGCTGAGCTGCATCCAGCATCATCAAGCCTGTACCGAAGGTGCTGGCGGTCATTGGGTCGAGCGGTCGATCACTGACCTTCGCCAAGCCAGAGGCGGCACTCATTTCCATGACAGCGAGCTTTCTGCCATCGCGCTGAATCATGCCATAGCTCGCTGGGATGGCACGGCCCTGAGCATCTTCCGTCGCTACATGCATGCGTTCGCCACCCAAGGCAGTGATCATCGCTTCCGTTGTGCCTTCACCACCATCAGCGATGGGGCAAACATCGCAGCTGACCTCCGGCAGTTGGCTTTCGAGCACACGCTTCAAGATGGCTGCCACTTCCGGAGCGGTGAGAGAGCCTTTGTATTTGTCGCTGGCGATGAGGATGCGCATGATGGCTTCGCTTATCCTGGCTGGTGTGGGATTGCCAAGGCAAATCCAGGCGCAATTCACGCAAGAGCTGGCAAGCGAGCTGCCCTGGTTTCGCGAATGGGTGAGGCCGATGTCTTCCACCTGCCACCACTGCGGCTCGCCCGTCCCTGCCAACCGTGACGATGGCTTCTGCTGCGCGGGCTGCGTCTATGTGCATGATTTGCTGCACGAGCAGGGCCTGGATCATTTTTATGATCTGAAAGGTGCCTTGGCCCTGCCGCCGGTTTCTCCCCATAGCTTGCGTGAGAGGGATTATGAATGGCTTGTCCAGCTTGGTCAGACCGTGCTGCCCGCAGGGCAGTTGAGCTTAGCCTTGCAGGGCATTTCTTGCGTGGGTTGTGTTTGGCTCATCGAAAGGGTCTTCTCCAGGCATCCTGGTGGATTGCGGGTGAATGTGGATGTCGTGCATGGCGAGATGCTGCTGACCTATGATCCGCTACTGTTTGACCTCGTGGCTTTCGCCAAAGATCTCCAGGCCTTTGGTTACCTCGTCGGCCCGCCGCATGAGGGTAGAGAGCGAAAGCAGTCGTCCGGGCTCGAACGGCGCATGGGGGGTTGTGGGGCTTTTGCGATGAATGCGATGGCCTTCAGCCTGCCTGCCTACTTTGGTATGCCGGCGGATTTTGCGTTTGCGGGTTGGTTTGACATGATCGCAGCCGCCTCAGCGACCTTGGCCATGCTGGTCGGAGGCAGCTATTTCATCGAGAAAGCTTGGCGCAGTCTCTCGGCGGGCCTGTTGCACATCGACACGCCGATTGCGTTGGGGATCATCGCTGCCTACGCAGGGTCCATTGGTGGCTGGGTGCTGGGCGTGGAGGGACTGAAGTACTTCGACTTTGTGGCCATCTTCATCTTTCTGATGCTCGTCGGGCGCTGGGCCCAACAGGCCGCTGTGGAGCGGAATCGCCGGAAGCTCATGCGTGACACCTCCATCCCTGAGGTCATTTGGGTGAACGGTGAGGCTGAGCC
This sequence comes from Verrucomicrobiaceae bacterium, assembly GCA_947507875.1. Taxonomy (GTDB): domain Bacteria; phylum Verrucomicrobiota; class Verrucomicrobiia; order Verrucomicrobiales; family Verrucomicrobiaceae; genus Prosthecobacter. The sequence goes on from CANNQP010000010.1 coordinate 58,049, forward strand.
CAAGCCGCTGCGTGTGCTGAAGGCGGGCGTGCGCTTTGTGATCAAACCTGCACAATCCATTCCTGTGGCGAGCCGACTGATCAGCCCCAGTGCCTCGGTCAGCCTGGAATGGATCAATGGCGAAAGCGAGGCTCAGCGGCGAGGCGAAGGGCAGCTCTTGCCATCGGGGGCGCTGAACATCGGGCTGAAATCCTTGGAGGCCGAGGCTTTGGAAAGCTGGCAAGATAGCACCCTGCATCGCTTGCTGGAAGCTCGCCGTCCTGGAGAGTTTCGCGATCGAGCTCTGGAAAGACTGCTTCGTGGCTACTTGGCTGTGGTGGTTTTGGTGGGCATCGCGGGGGCTGCTGCTTGGTTGATGCAGGGCGCTGGCCTCGATGAAGCACTCCAGGTCATGATTTCCATTTTTGTGGTGTCTTGTCCCTGCGCGCTGGGCGTCGCCGTGCCACTGGCAGAGGAACTCGCTTGCGCTCGTGCGGAAAAGATGGGCGTTTTTGTCCGCTCGCTGGCGTTGTGGAAGCGCCTTCTGCGTGTGCGGCAGGTCATTTTTGACAAAACGGGCACGCTGACCCTAGAAAACCCGATGTTGGAGAATCCTGAGGTGCTGAAAAAACTGGAGGGTCAGGCCACCAGGGCGCTGAGAACCTTGGTCACCGGCAATCTGCATCCCGTCAGCCGCAGCTTGTTCGACGCCATCGGTCCGGGGGAAGCGTGCGGGGGCGCCGAAGTGCAGGAGAGGATCGGTCAGGGGCTGGCCTTCACCGATGAGGTTGGCGTGAAGTGGTCCCTGGGACGCGGTGCCGGCGTGGATGCGCTGTTGTGCCGTGATGGCCAAGCCCTGGCAGGTTTCCGTTTTCGTGATGAATTGCGCGCCGAATCGGTCGAGGAGGTGCAGGCTCTGCGCCAGAAAGGCCTGCTGGTCTCGATCCTCAGTGGAGATCGTCGCCAGAAGGTGGAAGGCATCGCCGAGCAGTTAGGCTTGGCGGCAACGCATTGGCAGGCAGAAATGAGCCCCGAAGAGAAAGCCGACTGGGTTCGCCGTCACGATGCGGAAGACACCCTCTACATCGGCGATGGGGCAAACGATAGCCTCGCCTTTGATGCCGCGCTGTGTGCGGGCAGTCCCGTGACCGGGCGCAGCTTTTTGGAGCAAAAGGCGGACTTCTTTTTCCTGGGGCATAGCCTTCGCTTTGTTCGTGGCTTGCTGGACATCGCCCGACAGCATCGGCTGGCCACGCGCAGGGTGTTTGCCTTTTCCGTGACCTACAACATCGCCACGGTCATCGCCGGCTTGATGGGGCACCTCAGCCCACTCGCTGCTGCGATTTTGATGCCCCTCAGCTCGGTGGTAACCTTGAGCATCGTGGCTTTGACGTTTGGTCGTGCTCAGCAGGAGACCAACGACTCGGCAGCGGTTACGACCAATCCTCCGCCGTCCTTGGCGGTGGCTGTCAGCTAGGGGGGCAAAAGAAACGGGTGCGATGGAGATCGCACCCGTTGAGGCAAACCGAAGCTTTTTCGAGCTTACTTGAAGAAGATCGGGATCACCAAGATGGCGAGTACGTTCACGACTTTGATCATCGGGTTCACGGCCGGACCAGAAGTGTCCTTGTAGGGGTCACCGACGGTATCCCCGGTGACGGCGGCTTGGTGAGCAAAGCTGCCTTTGCCACCGTGATGACCTTCTTCGACGTATTTTTTCGCATTGTCCCATGCTCCGCCAGAGCTCGTCATCGCGATGCCCACAAAGAGACCGGTGATGATGGTGCCGATGAGCAGACCGCCCAAGGCTTCTTTACCCAGGAAGGCAACGCCGACGACAAAAACAATCGGGAGCAAGGCGGGAACGATCATCTGCTGAAGCGCAGCTTTGGTGACGATGTCCACGCATTGACCGTAATCAGGCGTGTCTTTGCCAGTCAGGATGCCGGGTTTGGCGGCGATTTGGCGGCGGACCTCACGCACCACCGCTCCAGCGGCATTGCCGACGGCATCCATGCCAAAAGCTGTGAACAAATAGGGGAGCAAACCGCCGATGAACATGCCGATGATGACCTGGGGATTCATCAGATCAAAGACGAGTTCTTTGATCTTCAGGAAGGCCTTCACTTCTTCCACGTAGCTGCCGAAAAGCACCATCGCTGCTAGGCCCGCTGAGGCGATGGCATAACCCTTGGTCACGGCTTTCATGGTGTTGCCCACGGCGTCGAGTTCATCGGTGATTTTGCGTACGTCTTCGGGCAGGCCCGACATGACGGCGACACCGCCTGCGTTGTCAGTGATGGGGCCGAAGGCATCCAGGGAAACGATGATGCCACTGAGGCTGAGCATGGAGACTACCGCGATGGCGATGCCATAAAGACCCGCGAGATCCCAGCAGGCCCAGATGGAAGCGGCAATGCAGAGCACGGGCAGAAGGGTGGCGTGGTGGCCGACGCTGATGCCTGCGATGATGTTGGTCGCGTGGCCGGTTTCGGAGGCTTTGGCGATTCGGCGGACAGGGTTGTGTGCCGTGCTGGTGAAGTAGTTGGTGATCCAAACTACGGCGAAGGTAAGGGCTAGGCCGATGAGGGCACAGTAGAAGATCGCAGAGGGAGTCACCGTCATTCCTGCCATGGTCACCGGAGCGGTGAAGATGGCCCCAGTCGCCCATTTGAACAGGATGGCGGCCACGATGCCAGAAACTGCCACTCCGCCCACCAGGGCAGGGGTGGCTTTTTGTTTGACGAAATTGACCCAAGCAATGCCGAGCAGGGAGGCCAGGATGGCCAATCCACAAAGAACGAAAGGATAGACGAGCACGGCATGATTGCCCTCAGGTGCAGTGAGGTGTCCCACCAGCACGCCGCCAATCAAGCTCACGGCATACGTTTCAAACACATCAGCCGCCATGCCCGCGCAGTCACCCACATTGTCGCCCACGTTGTCCGCGATAGTCGCGGGGTTGCGGGGGTCGTCTTCATTCAGATTCTGTTCGATTTTGCCTACCAGGTCAGCGCCCACATCGGCTGCCTTGGTGTAAATGCCACCTCCAAGACGGGCGAAGACAGAGATCAATGAGCTGCCCAACGCTAGCCCGATGAGAGAATCAATCGCGGCCTTGGTGCCAGACATTTTTTCCACCACCAAGAAGAAGATGCCGACGGAGAGCAATCCAAGAACCACCACGAGCAGGCCCGTCACGGCACCGCCGTTGAAGGCGACTTTCAGGGCGGGGTGGGCTCCTTCACGAGCGGCCCAAGCGGTTCTCACATTGGCCCTGACGGCGATCGTCATGCCAATGTATCCTGCGGCGAGAGAGCAGACAGCACCGATGACAAAACCTGCACTGGCCACACCGCCACGAACGAAATAGACCGCCGCAAAAATGACGATGGCGATCAAGGCAATGGCCCGGATTTGGCGGTTCAGGTAGGCACTCGCCCCCTGCTGAATCGCCCCCCCGATCTCTGCCATCTTTTCATTGCCTGCTGGGGTCGCCAAAATCTGGCGGATCAACAAAATGGCGAAGGCGAGGCCCACGAGCGCGAGCACGAGGGATATCGGAATGCCCTGAGTGAGAAGGAATGACGGATTCACGGGGAGTATGGCTGGTGGCTGAGGTTGGGTGGGTTGGGAAAAGGGCGGGCGATCTTAGCGGGTCACGTTAGGCTGGCAACCGCCTTTTCATCGGGACCGGTGGCGCATGAAGCCTGTTGAGTCGAGCTAGGGATGATTGGGGCGGCAAAGGCAGGGGGCCGAGTGCGAAAAATCAGCCCTTTGGGCGTGTCCAGAGCAAGGCCAAAAACAGCGGGAACTCCTGACGGGCTCGGTTTTCAGCACGGGCACGGGGTCCAGGTTGGCTTTGCTTGTGGGAATGCCATTCTTGCAGGCCAGAAAGCATGAATCCCGCTTCGAAGCCACAGCGCGTCAGTTCCTGCACACTGCGGTGGATGCTCAGGGTCGTCTCACTGTTCGCCTTTCCAGGGTGCATGACGATGGGGATCGTCAGCGTGCTGCTGTAGGCGTCGATGCGACGGTATTGAATTTTGCGCTCGTCTTCGAAGCCCCAGGCGGATTGCCGAGGTATGCGGAACGCGGGATGGTTTAGAACCCATAACATGCGACCTCCTGGCTTGAGGGTCTGATAAGCCGCTGCGCAGACTTGATCCAAGTGCTCCAGGTTTTGTAGGCAAAGGATGGCGGAGATGCCGTCGAAATCGTTTAGGCCTTGGAGCTGTGCTGCATCTCGCTCGAGATAACGGATTTTATTTCGTGCGGGATAGCTGCGTGCCTTTTCCACCAGGGAGCGCGAGGCATCTATTCCTGTGACCATGGCCCCAGAGGTGGCGAGCGCTCGTGAAAAGACCCCCTGGCCACAGCCGAGATCGAGGATTGTTTCATCCCGAGCTGGGCGCAAAAGGTCCAAGGCTTTGGGGATGACGACCTCTTGATACAATTCGGAGCCTTTCTCGCCGATAATTCGATCATACCAGTCGGCTGATTTTTCCCAAGAGGTGCCGCCTTGGCTTAGATCGCGTTTGGCGTTTGGGTTGCGTTGCGAAGCGGCAGTCGGTTTTCGGAACGGGCCTGACGGCTCATGGGGAGGGCGCTTGGAATGGCGTGGAGGGCGTTCGGGCTTCATGAAAATCGTGGATGGCAGTCCTAGCGGCGTTCTCGCAGATGGCATCCGCTTTTTGGAAAGACGGTAAATGAACTCAAGGTGACAGGTCTTTTTCCTTGTGCCTGCCTCATTTGTCAGAGACGGTTGCCGCTGAAACGCATGAGTTCAGAGCGCGACGTATCGGACAAAGACATTCCTTGGGGGCAAAAAAGCTCTAGCATGCTGCTATCCTTGGCTTGCTTGATCATCGTGCTGGCTGGCATGAAGCAGGCGGCTGGGGTTTTGGTGCCTGTCGTGTATGCCTTTTTCTTAGCGGTGCTCAGCTTCCCTCTCCTCCGCTGGTTGGTTCTAAAAAAGGTTCCTTCTTTTGTGGCCTTGGCCATCACGCTGCTCGTGAACCTGGGCTTCCTCGCTGGCATGATCACGCTCGCGGTGCGTTTGTTGATGAGTTTTAACAAAGATCTTCCGCGCTACATCCGTGGATTGCAGACTTACATCAATGAGTTTGCCGGTTGGCTTCAGGACAACGGTGTCACGGAGGCTAAGGTGGCGATTGATACGCTCTTCGATTGGAATCAGCTCATTAGCTATGTCACCCAGCAAGATGTCGTGACGCGCTTGGGATCAATGCTCGGCAGCACGTTTGGCACTGTCGCCAGTTTTTTGGCGGGCCTGATCATGGTTTTGATCTTGATGATGTTCATCCTGATGGAGGCTCAGGGCACGGAACGTCGCTTGCACGCCGTGCGTCAGGCGGGTGGTCCCGACTTGAGTGGGCTTTTGCGCAGCGCCACGGATATTCAGAAGTACCTGGGGGTGAAGACCTTGATCAGTGCTCTGACGGGGGTGTTGGCCGGCGTTTGGTGCTGGTTTTTTGACCTTCAGTACCCACTGCTATGGGCGATTTTGGCCTTTGTGTTCAATTACATTCCCGCGGTGGGGTCGAGCGCGGCCAGTATCCCGGCAGTGATTGAGGCCCTGGTTCAACAAGGCACCGGCACGGCCATCGGTGTGGCGATTGGTTACGGCTTGGTCAATTTTGGCCTCGATAATTTTGTCCAACCTCACCTTCTCGGCAGGCGCTTTGGCATTTCCGCCTTGGTGGTTGTGCTTTCGGTTGTTTTTTGGGGCTGGCTCTGGGGACCTCTTGGCATGTTCATGGCGGTGCCACTGACCATGGTGTTCAAGGTGCTTCTGGACAATAATGACGAGTTCCGTTGGATCTCCGTGGCCATGGCTCAGAAGAAAATTCGCCACGGCGAAGTGGAGGTCGTCGGCTATGATCTAGCGGATGGCGAAATGCTCGGTGGTGGGGCCAGTACGGAAATTCCTGGTGGCCGTTGAATGCCCTTCTGAGAGTGTAAGTCGTTCATGATGAACGAATGAATTCACTAACTCGTTGAACGGAGGGAGTAATCCCGGCGGTGCCTTTGCAGGTTGGTCGGCGCAGGCACCGCCGGGAATTACGACTGGCGTCCACCAGCCCCCCCCGGAGCGATGGATCTTCCAGAAAGGTTTGTTTCAGAGCGCTGCTCAACATCGCGGTCTGCCGATGGCAAACGTAAACGCTCTTCATGACGCAAAACGCTCGCGAGATGGCATGAGGCTCCGGCAGCCAGGACTAGGACTAAAAGAGAGAAGACAAGGTAGCGCCGGGGCATGTCGCGATTTAGTTTTTATTTAATTAAAATAATCCTATCAAGCCCCCTACCAAACGACACCTTACCTTTTGGTAATGATTGGACTGCTTGGAGCGGGGAAGATGACTTCTCGATGATTTTCAACTTGTGTGGCAAGCTTCATCCACCGTTCCTTAGAGCATCATGAAAACTCGTCGTGCGTTCCTTCAATCATCCGGAGTCGGCTTGGCAGGCACTTTGGCCGCAAGCCTTGCTACTCGGACCCTGGCAGCCAGTGTTCGCACCGCCAAGGATGCGGTGGACCCTGCCTATCGAATCCGCAACCAAGGCATCAAGCACAGTTTGATGGGCTGGTGCTGGAAGCCGATGGAGACACTGGAGTTGGCCAAGCATGCTAAAGAAATCGGACTGGTAGGGATCGAAGGGATTGATCGGAAGTATTATCCCGAAATCAAAAAAATGGGGCTAGATATCTCGCTGGTCAGCGGCCACGGCTTTGCCAATGGCCCTTGCAATCCCAAGCATCGGGATGAGGTCATCGCGAAACTCACCGAAGGCATCGAAGTTGCCGCTCAGGTAGGAGCCAAAAAAGTCATCACCTTCACAGGCATGCGCTTTGAGGGCATGGATCATGATCAAGCTGTCAAAAATTGCCTAGAGACCTGGAAAGTCGTGCTACCGCTGGCCGAACAGAAGGGCATCACTTTGGTGCTAGAGCACCTGAATTCCAGAGACAGTAGTCACCCGATGAAAGGGCATCCAGGCTACTTTGGGGATGACGTGGACTTTTGCGTGGACCTCATCAAGCAGGTCGGAAGCCCCAACTTCAAGCTGCTGTTCGACATCTACCACGTCAGCATCATGAATGGAGACATCATTCGTCGTCTGCGACTGCATCGAGACTACATCGGCCACTTGCATACGGCTGGCAATCCCGGTCGCTGTGAGTTGGATGATGCCCAAGAGATTCACTACCCGGCGGTGATGAAAGCGGTGCAGGAGATCGGCTATCATGACTTTGTCGCCCATGAATTCATCCCCACCTGGGATGATCCGATCCTCGCGTTGCGGCATGCGGCCATGGTTTGTGATGTTTGAGCCTGATGAAGCATGCTCTCCAGTTGTGAAAGCAGGCGTACATGCCATGCTCTGACATTCTGTTATGAATTCTGCCGCCTTAGATTTTTCCATGCTAGGCACTGAGGTGCCGCTCCCGAAAATTGATCACGCCTTGCAGGAACTATGGGCTAGCGATGAGGCCAAGACGCGGGCTTCCTTGATCAATTTTGCCATTTATTCGGAAGACCCTTCGGCCCTCGCGCAGAACAATGAGATGTTGAAAAAGATCACGGAAGATCACTCCTGCCGTGCTCTTTTGATCACCTGCGTTCCTCGGGTGCATCCCGAGCGTGCTCGCGCCTGGATCAATGCGCTGTGTCGTCCGTATCAGGGCCGGCAGGTGGTGTGCAGTGAGCAGATCAGTTTCATCTTGGAGGGTGGCAGTGCGGCGCAGCTGCAAAACATCGTCTTCGCTCACCTCGACTCCGACCTTCCGCTGATCATCTGGTGGCAGGGTCCTCTGGTCAGAAATTTCGATGAGCGTCTGTATTCGCGGCTTCACACGCTGATCATCGACAGCAGTTCCTGGCAGGAACCCTCCACGGAGCTCGCCTGTCTGGAAAAAGCGCGCCAAGTCTCGCGCTTCGACGTGCGTGATCTCAGCTGGACGCGCAGCCATTTCATGCGCACCGCACTTGCCGCCGCCTTTCAAGATGTGAAAGCGCGTGAGCAGCTCACGAGCCTCAATAAAATCGAAATCACTCACGCGCCAGGTCAACGTTGTTCGGCTCTGCTTCTTGGTGGCTGGATTGCCCAACGTCTCGATGCTGAGCTCATCGAGGGTGAGGCGGGCTTTGTTTTTGAGCGAAAAGATCGCAGTCGGATCACGCTTGAACTGCAGCCAATCGCTTCCGAAGTCGCGTTATCCAGTCTGCGTCTGCATGCTCCCTGCCTGGAGCTGTCCGTGACCCGTCAGGGCAGCTCAGCTTACGTGCATACCCATTCCTCCTGTGCCGGTATCGTGCGGGAAGAAATGCTGCCGGCCGATTTTGTCACGGACTCTGAGTTGATCAGTGCTCAGTTAAGTCGCACAGGCGGGAATACCCATTTCCGTGCTGTTTTGCCGCTCTTGAGTCGATTGCTGGCCAAATGAACCCTGGCAGACACCTCCTTTTCTTTCGGCTGGAAAATGCGCACAGAGTGGCGAAGTGAGAGGTGATGCCCTTTTCGTTTTTGCGCGTCCCTTCTCTTCTCTGCCAACTGCTCCTTCTCGGCGTGGTCCATGGCTCCGCCCAGCCGTCATCTCCTGATTCAGTGGCGGCGCTGGAAGCTAGACTTCCGCGTCCCGCTACCCCTCAAGGACATGATCGCTTTGATCTTTCCGAAGAAAGCCAAGCTCGGCTCAAGAAGCTCGTGCCAGCCCTCTGGCAAAAGCTGTCTCAACGGGAGAACGCCCACCTCCTTGTGCTCGCAGAACCACGTTTCCTTGAAGTCTGGCGCGACCCTGCGGATCGCCTGCTCAGTGCTGATCAGCCATTGACGGAGGTCTTCGCCAAGGCCCTCGCCTCACGTTTTTTTATGACAGGAGGTGTCAGGACCTCTTTGCCATCCGCCGCAGATGCATTTGCTCCAGGAATTTCGGTGCGTGTCATCGCCGAACAGGGGCAATCGCTCGTCGATGCGCCCTCCATCCTGCAATCTGTCGCCCGTCAGGCTCCGGTCGATGCCGTCCTGCTGTGCCATGGTTTCGCGGAGGCTGAAGCCGGGCTCTCTCCTGCTGAGTTCAGTCGGTCGCTGAAGCAGGCTGGACAGGCCGTTCGTGAACTCGGGGCCGATGTGATCGTGGTCACGCCCTGGATGGCTTTTGGCGAGCTGCCTGAAATCAGTCTCGGACAAACTCGCCCCCTGGCTGACATCGCTCTAGAAGCGGCAGAAGACGAAGGCTGGTTCGCCGTCGATCTGGGATCCAGCTTGGATGGGTTTGAATTGCCGCCGAACGATGCATCCAACGAAGGCGAGCGTTTTGCGCGACTGGTAGATGCTTGGAAAGCCTTCTTTCATGAGGAATCGCAGGGGCAGTACTTGCCGCGGGCTAAGCTGCATCAGCGTCTCGGTCAGCTCCTTTATGACCGTCTGATGGCACCTGCCCCTAGCCAGCCCATCAAGATTTCGAAAGCACAGGCTGTTTGGAAAAAAGCGCGGGAGCTGGAGGTTTCCTGGGAATGTGCTCAGCAAACTTCGTCATCCTTGGAGCTGACGGCGCTGCCGCTCATCAGTCGTGGCTGGCGTCCGCGCGATGCGCAGAGTCAACGGACTCTAGCCCCAGGGACAAAGCAGACTCTGTCTGCGATTTACGTTCCATCTGAAGCGGCGAATGACCTCCAGGAGTCTGAGGTGCGCCTGCCATGGCTGCTCTCCGATGGTCGCAAGGTCTGGACGCAGACCCTACGTGCCACTTTCGAACCGGTGGCGGTGCTTTGGGAGCCTAGCGTGAACTTCAACCAAGAGGGCAAGCTTAGCCCGGTAGCTCAGCTTTTGAATCAAAGCGGGGCAGATCTTGTGGGACGATGGGAATTCGAAGGGGCAGGGGCGAAGCTATCGGGTGACATCCGGCTCAAGCCTGGGGCAGGCATGTCCCTGGACGCTACCTTGACCCCGGCTGTGTTGGAAGAAGCGACGCAAAGCCTGGAGGTGAAATTGAAGCTTCAGATGGGCGAGCTGATTTTGGAGCACCGCAAAGCGTTAATCATCGCTCGAAACATAGGCCTCAAGCAGCAAGTGCCCATGTTGCCTGCACACCCGACGCAAGCAGGGCGCGTCACCTTTTCTGCCGAAGCTGATGCCAGTCATCTCAGCCTCATCGCTGAAGTCGCGGGCAGTAGCATTTTATTGCCTTCCGCAGAAGGCAGCCCTGCCTGGATCATGGAGGCTTATCTGGACGCTCGCAGCTACGGCAAACGTCTGGAAGAAGGCAGCACATGGCCGATCCGGGCACATGGAACGGCCTCCGGAAAGACACGAGGCAAAGTCGATGCCATCCAGCCCTGGGCCTTTGGCACAGGCTACGCCGCCGTGTTCGATCTCGAGCAATTCAAGGCTGAGTTCACGCCGTTGGGAGCTGATCGCTACCAGATCAAACTCATCCTTCCCCGCAGTTACCTTTACTTGCATGAATGGGCGCTGGACAATGGCAACAGCCAGCTCGGCGTGAACCTCCGCCTCCGCTTGAACACCGAGTCAGGTTTCCAAACCTGGTCGCTCATGCCAGAGCTTCCCACTCTGCATCACGTGGCCCATCTTCGCGTTTTGGAACTCACCGCACAACCCACTCAGCGCATCACGGTCCGCTGGCGCTAGAGGCTGCCTTGCGTTCTGGCGCGGATGTTTTCAAACGGACTCCACCAGCAGCGGCTCCACACTGGCTTGGATCAGCTCGATGAGCGCCGGGTCCATGAATTCGTAATCATCCGGGATGTCCAGCACCTCGACACGAAGGTCGTGAACCACCTCCGGGAAGTCCTCCCGAAGCTTCCGCTTATGCGCGGCCTCCATCACGAGCACGAGATCCGCCCAGCGCAGTAGCTTCTCCGACACCCGCCGCCTCGCCGAAGCGCTAACGCCCGCACTGCGCACCTCCACCCGCGGATCGTTTTGATACACCGCCTCCGCCGTCGGGCTGCGCCAGTGGTTGCGGGAGCAGAGGAAGAGAAGGCGCATGTTGTTTGTCGTGATGCGGGCACTCTTGCCCGCAGATCGAGTGTCCCAAGAACTTCGTTGCGGGCAAGGGTGCCCGCATCACTTTTGCCGGGTGAATACGATCACGGCACAAGATTTTCGGCCTTTTGACTGGGAAGCGGTCGCGAAGTCGTATCGCCGACGCCTGCCTCATCTCACCCAGCCGGGCGCGATCTACTTCGTGACCTTCCGCTTGGCGGATTCGGTGCCGATGGCGGTCTCACGAAGGTGGAACGAAGAAAAAGCGGTATGGCTTGCCGCCCAGCCACCACCTTGGACGGCCGATCGCGAACGTGAGTATCACCGACGCTTCACCATGCGCCTCGAACGCTGGCTGGATGCGGGGCATGGAGCTTGTGTTTTGAATGATTCCGACCTGCGGGCGGAGGTCGCCAAAAGTTTGCAGCACGATGACGGCAAGGCCTTCGAACTCGGGGACTGGGTGATCATGCCCAACCATGTGCATGTGTTGCTGAAACCTTTGATCGAGGTCCCCATCTCCAAACTTCTCGGTCCCGTCAAAGGAGCCAGCGCCCGACGCATCAACGAACGGCAGGGAGGCGGTGGAGCGCTTTGGATGGACGAATCCTTCGACCACATCGTGCGCGGCATGGATTCGCTGAGGAAGTTTCAGAAGTACATCGCGCAGAATCCGGTGAAGGCAGGCCTGAAACCGGAATCATTCAGCTATGAGCAACGATGGCTGCTCCAATGAAAAGTGATGCGGGCACTCTTGCCCGCAGATGAAAGCGCATGGTTGCGGGCAAGAGTGCCCGCATCACTTCAAGCCTTCCTCACCAGTAAGCTCTTGCCCGTCATCTCCGCAGGCTGCTTCACGCCGAGCATGTCGAGCAGCGTCGGGGCGATGTCGGCGAGGATGCCGTTGCGGACGGTGACGTTCGCGGCATCGGCGGCGACGTAGATGCCGTGGACGAGGTTCGTGGTGTGGGCGGTGTGTGGGGAGCCGTCGGCGTTGCGCATCTGCTCGCAGTTGCCGTGGTCGGCGGTGATGAAGAGCTTGCCGCCGAGTTCGAGCACCTTCTCGACGATCAGTTTCACGCCGAAGTCGATGGTCTCGCAGGCATGCACGCCGGCCTCAACGACGCCCGTGTGGCCGACCATGTCGGGATTGGCGTAGTTCATGATGACGGCGTCGTATTTTTCCAAACGGCGCAGCACCTCAAAGGTGAGATCTGGAGCGCTCATCTGCGGCTTTTTGTCGTAGGTGGGCACTTCTTTGGGCGAAATGGCCAGGTAGCGATCCTCGCCAGGATTCGGCTCCTCGACGCCGCTGTTGAAGAAGAAGGTGACGTGCGGGTATTTCTCCGTTTCAGCCGCGCGGAGCTGCGTGAGGCCTGCGGCGGCGATGGTTTGGCCGAGGTTGTTGCTGAGGCTCTCGGTGCCGAAAATGACGCGAGCGCCGAGATCAACATAAGTCGCGTCATACTCGGTGAGCGTGTAGTAACCGGTCTTCGGCGTCACTTCGCGCTCAAAGCCGGCGAAATCGGCCTTCAGGAAGGCCTCGCTGAGCTGGCGGGCGCGGTCGGCGCGGAAATTAAACCACAGGATGACATCGCCATCGCGGATGCGCTGCTCGTTGGCGTTCGAGAAGATCATCGGCTGCATGAATTCATCACCGCGAGGGTCTTTCGGATACGCGGCCTGCACGGCGGCGCTCGGCAGATCGGTGCGCACTTCACCGCGACCGAGCACGATGGCATCCCAAGCGAGCTTGTTGCGCTCCCAGCGTTTGTCGCGGTCCATCGCGTAGTAGCGACCGATGACGGTGGCGATCGTCGCACCGCTCGGCTTCAAATCGGCCTCCAGCTTGGCCATGTAGGCTGCGCCGCCGGTCGGTGAGGTGTCGCGGCCATCGGTGATGGCATGCACCATCAAATCGGTGACGCCTGCGGCTTTCGCGGCATTGCAGAGCGCGGCGAGGTGATCCTGATGCGAATGCACACCGCCATCGCTGATGAGGCCGAGGAAGTGCAGGCGCTTGCCTTTCGCTTTCTCGAAGGCCTCGACGAGCACGGGCATCTTCGCCAACTCGCCATCGCGGATGCTCTTGTTGATGCGGGTGAGATCCTGATACACGATGCGGCCTGCGCCAAGGTTCAGGTGACCGACTTCGCTGTTGCCCATCTGGCCTTCCGGCAGGCCCACGTCCTCGCCGCTAGCGCTGACGGTGCCGCGAGGATAGGTGGCATAGAGATGATCGTGGAAGGGTGTCTTCGCGAGCAGCGTGGCATCGCCATTGGCTTGAGCTTGAGCTTTGCCGCCAGGGTTGATGCCCCAGCCGTCACGAATGATGAGAACAACAGGTTTTTTGGACATGGATGCGGCTCAATCGGATAGATTCTGGCCTTGGTCAAGGTGGTGAAACTGCTCGACGTTAAGAGAATGGCCTGAGTCGGCTGAAGCGATGATGTGGCGTTTCAGACGCGTCGAGCTTCAAGCCCGAGCGCAGCTCCGGCTTCGCTATTTTGAAAGTGGGTGATGCCGACCGCGAGGGCATCGGCTGCATCGGAAGGGGGAGTTTCCTGGAGTTGAAGCTGTGACCGAATCATGAAGGCAACTTGGTCCTTTTTGGCTGCGCCTCGTCCGACGGCAGCCTGTTTCACTTCACGGGGCGCATATTCGTAGATGGGCAGTCCATGTTCAGCAGCAGCGATGAGGCAGGCCGCGCGCGCAGTGCCTAGCACGATCGCCGTTTTGTAGCTCTGCACGTAAATGGTGGTTTCGATCGCACAGACGTCCGGACTTTGATCTCGAATGATCGCCTGAAGCTGCTCTCGAATGGCGACGAGGCAGCCTGAGTGGAGCAGCTTCGCTGGGTTGGAAATCACGCCCCAGGCGATGGCGCGTAAGTCGCGTCCGTGTTTTTCCAGTATGGCCCAGCCTGTGTTGCGCAAGGCGGGGTCGATGGCGAGGACGCGGATTTTTGGACTGGATGCTAGGGGCGTAGCTCGCGCGATCTGGTGCGGCGAACTGGAAGCCCGGTCGGTCACACGGCTGCCAGACTTGGCAGCATTAGCGAGCACGCGTTTGAGTTGTGCAGCAGTGACGCGGGCCATGGCGTAAGGAAGTTACCAAGCGTTTTTCTTTTTCTTGGGCCGACTCGCCCAGCTTTCGCCGATGTGAAACAGTTTATCCAAGGAGATGGCTCCTGAACCAAAGAGGAGTAGGGTGAAATCGACCAGCAAGTAGAGCCATGCTGCTTCGATATGAACGGACCCCTGTTCTCCGGCATAAAACAAAAACAACCCCACGATGGGCAGCAGGGCGAGCGCAAAAAGGCGGGTCAAGAAGCCAAGGCAGAAGCTGATGGAAATCGCAAGTAGGAGTACGGCAGCGGCAGGTGCCGTGAACTGTGGGTAGGGCACTCCGGCTTCGACAAAGAGTCGAGCCCAATCCCAGGCCTTTTCTTTCCAGACAAAATCATAGGCTCCTTGAGCGCCGCTCCATGCGTGGCGGCTGAGCAGAACACCCGTGCCGATTCTCAGCACGACGATGGTTTTGAATAGGCCAGACCAAGGGTTGGTGGGGCTATGAGGATGGCCGCCGATGTAGTCGAGCATGATGAATTAAATATCAGGGGACAATTCGATGATGTCACCGGGTTCAGGTTCTTCTTCATTCGCCTGGTCGATGGTGGAAAAGTAGCGCCGGACTCCCTCGCGGATGAGGTAAATGCCATGGCGTGTTGAGCCGACCTTACGACCGCCAGCGACCCGAACCGCCTGCTCTAAAGTCATGTCTTCCCACGCAGGAATGAATTGGTCGGACATCACATCCCCTCGGATCGAAACGACGGGGGTGTTTTCAACGGACAAGATGTGAACGGTGACCGTGCGTCCCAGGGCCAAGCCAATGCGGAATGTGGCTGCGATGGTTTCTGCCGATTGGGCTAAAGAAGTTCCACCGATGCGAGCTGAGCCTGCTTTGCCCAGCTGAACGATGCCTTTTTCATCGACCATGACCACGCCATTGAAAATACGCTTCGGCGAGCGTGCTCCTTCATAAACGTGAAGTCGAAGCGTATGACCATAGCCCAGCGTTCCGCGTGCGTTGAAGGGGACCTGGGGATCTTCGACTGAAGCTTTGTCAGTTCCCGGCATGCCGGGAAGAATATGGGTGATCTTTTTCAGCGTGGAAAAGCTCGGCATGGGGATGTCGGGCGTGATCTTTTTCAGCGCGGAGAAGCTCGGCATCGGAAT
The DNA here is from genome assembly GCA_947507875.1 of Verrucomicrobiaceae bacterium. Classification (GTDB taxonomy): domain Bacteria; phylum Verrucomicrobiota; class Verrucomicrobiia; order Verrucomicrobiales; family Verrucomicrobiaceae; genus Prosthecobacter. The sequence goes on from CANNQP010000010.1 coordinate 73,303, forward strand.
GTCGGGCGTGATCTTTTTCAGGCTTTCCAAGCTGGGCAGCGAGACGTCGGGTGTGTATTTTTTGACGGTGGCGCAGGAAACCAAAGCGCTGAGCGCTAGGGCCCCTGGGATCCAAAAGATGCTTGTTTGAGACATGTAAGCCAAGTTAGTGAGTATCTACGAAAAATGCCAAATCCTTTCCGTGAACTCCCTCGAAGGTTGGGATCAGCGGCGTCGCGTCGCTGCTGTTCGTGTGATGAACAGCAGGTCGTGTTGATCAAAAGGAGTTTGCCTGGATGACGTCTTGACCACCTTGAAGGAAGTTCACCAAATTCAAGGTGGCGCGCATGGCCTGACGCGGCACGCTTTCATAGGTCCTACTGCCAATGTGCGGGGTGATCAGCGCTTTCGGATGCTTGAGCAAGGGGTGATCGGCGGCAGGTGGTTCTTCATCCAGTACATCGGTGGCGTAACCACCGAGGTGGCCACGGTTGAGTGCCTCGATCATATCGGGCATGTGCACGAGTTCGGCGCGTGAGGTGTTCACGACGAGCAGGCCTTTTTTCGCGAGAGCGATGCGGTCAGCGCGCACGAGATGGCGGGTGCTCTCGCTCAAGTTTGCGTGCAGGCTGAGAACGTCGATTTCTGCGATCAGGCTTTCGATGGTGTCGTGGCGCTTCACGGGGTGATCTTTCACAAAAGCTTCTGGCCAGTAGAGATCCATCCCATGCACCTCCATGCCGAAGGCGAGTGCACGCTTGGCGACTTCTTGGCCGATGCGGCCCAGGCCGACGATGCCGATTTTTTTGTTCCAAATTTCGTTGCCTGTCACGCGCTTCCATTGTCCCTCGCGGACGGCATTAGCGCTATCGACCAAGTTCCTTACCAAGGCGAGAAGAAGGCAGAAGGTGTGTTCGGCCACGGTGGTGTGGTTGACGCCTGGAGTGAATAGCACGGGTAGTTTTCGTGCAGTGCACTCAGTGACATCAATTTTGTCGAGTCCGATGCCGTATTTGCTGATCACTTTCAGCCGTGGCAATGCCTTGTTCAAGACGGCTTGGGTGATTTCATCATCGCCGCAGAGAAAGGCATCGAAATCTCCTGCCAGCTCTAGCATTCGGCTCTCGGGCAGGGGACCACGTTCGCGATGAATTTCGTAACCCTGTGATTCCAGAAGAGCGTGGTGATCGCCCGGAGTGTCTTGATAGCTCGTGGTGGTAAGAAGGACGCGCATGAGAAGATGGAGAGGGCGAGCATGGCCGGAATGCCCCATTGGGCAAGAAGAGATGGTGCCGGATGCGTTGCTTGCATGCAGGCCTCAGGACCGCACTTGCTGGAGAACCTCTTCAAATGTAGCCGCCATCCGCATGGCTGTGAATTCGCTGCGCACCTTGCTTGTGCCGCTGGAGATGAGTTTTTCACGCTGCTGGCCATTTAGGATCAAGGCTTCCAGGGCATCGGCCAGGGCTTTGGGATCGTCGGGTTCACAGAGCACACCGCCGCCTGTGGCTTCGATCAATTCAGGGAAGGCGCCGTGCCTTGGCTGAACCACGGGGACTCCGCTAGCGATGGCTTCGATCACGTAGAGCCCAAAGGCTTCCCCGTAAGTAGCAGGCACGGAGAAGGCGGTGAGATCCCTGAAGAATTTCACTTTGTCGTGAAAGCTGATGTTGGGATGCCACTCCACTCTTTCTTGCAGTCCGTGCTCGGCGAGTTTGGCTCGTAGCCCGGCGAGGTATTTTTCATCAGCAGCAGTTTTAGCTCCCCCCACTTTCAACTTGAGGCGTGGGAGGGTGCCGCGTCCGGTTAGTTCGATGAAGGCATCGATTAGGGTGGTGAGACCTTTGCCATGAATCATGCGCGCAAAGTAACCGATGATGGGCCAGTTCGGGTCAGGCTTTGCTGGGGCAAAGGCGGTGACGTCGAGGCCATTGTGAATGACATGAATCTTTTCGGCACTGACCTCAAGCCTCTTGGCCATGATGTCTGCGTAGTATTGGCTGGGCGCGATGAAGCGGGTCACGCTGCGGGCATTCGCACGCATCGCGGCCCAGCTCTGTTCGCGGTAGGGATCAATCAGGGTATCGAGAAAGGAATCCTCGCCTTGCAAGGAGACGATGATTGGAAGGCGAAGATCTCGCTCAATCGCTGGGCAGAGACCCATGAGCAGGCTGTTTGAAAGGGAGATGACGTCAGGCTTTGCTTCCTTTTGAACCCAATCCAGGGTGCGTTTCCACTCTGGCCATTGATTGCCTTGCTCCCCTGCCAGGGCACCCAAGGTCATGCGGCCGAGGTCTTTTGCGCTGGTCATGCCCATGAATCGGGAGGCAAACTTGAGCAGGGCAGGGGAATTCAGCCCAGGCAGGAGAAACTGAGGCACGTAGCGCAGCCATGGCATTTTTTCCTGCAAGTAAAGACGGATACCCCCTGCCTGAACAGGCAGCTCGGGATTGCTAGCCTCGCGGTCGGTCACCAGAGGAAGATAAAGCGGAGCCATGAGCGCATCATGCCCCCTTGAGCGCAGCGCGCGGATCAGGGCATGATCGCGAAGACAGCTGCCGCAGTGAAAGCTGCCTGTGCCAGGGGTGAGGTGAAGGATGCGCATGGAGGAGGGGGACGGATGCCTAGACCATGGGTTACGAGAGGGCAAGCCTGCACGGAGCAAGGTAACCCGATCCGGGACGTGCTTGCTAGTTTGCTCCTGCCGTGTGAGAAATGGCTGCCTAGCTCATTGAGGTCTTGGCGCTTCTCACCTTTCCTTCCTTCCTACCCATGAGTGCCCCTCCCATGAAGATCAAGCGGACCACCTCCATCACGGTCGGTGAATTCTTCCATCAGAATGAAAAAAGTCTGCGCATGAAACTCGTGGGGACCGATGTTGGATTCAGCCGCAAAATCCTCGAACCCTCGGTGAATCGTCCAGGATTGGCCTTGTCCGGATTTTTCAGCTACTTCGCCTACAAGCGCATTCAGGTCATTGGGAACTCGGAGTTGTCTTTCTTGGATTCGTTGGACCCCAAGTTGAGAGAGGCGCGCTTTAGCCAGCTCTGCTCTTGGGAGATTCCCTGCCTGATCGTGGCCCGCAGCCATCGGCTCTCGGAGAATCTCGTTCAGCTGGCCAATGAGGCTGGGATCTCGATCTTTCAGACGAGCATGCTCACCATGAAGTTCCTGAATATCGCGACGATCAAGCTGGACACTGCCTTTGCCCCATCCACCACAGTTCACGGCTGTTTGGTGGACGTACAGGGCATCGGCGTGCTGATCCAGGGGGACAGTGGCACGGGGAAAAGCGAGAGCGTGATCGGCCTGCTCCAGCGTGGGGCCAGCCTTGTCGCGGATGATGCCGTGCGCCTGAGAAATGTCGAAGATCGAGAAATTGTCGGCACGGCCCCCGATGTAACACGCGACATGATCGAAATCCGGGGCTTGGGTATCCTGAATGTCGCGGCTCTTTTTGGTGTTGGTCGTGTGCGAATGAGCAAGCGCTTGGATCTTATCGTGCGCCTTGTTTTTCTTAAGGATGCTGAAGATCTTGAGCGGGTGGGTAAGGAAGAAGAAACGGTGGATGTGATGGGCGTCGCTGTGTCGAAAGTCGATCTGCCTGTCGCTCCTGGTCGTGATGTGGCTGGGTTGATCGAGCTGGCAGCGCTCAATTACAAATTGCGTGCCTTTGGCTACAATAGCGCTGTAGAGTTTGATCAAAGGTTGTTGAAAAAGATGGCACAAGATCAATTAGGATGATTTCATTCCTTCCACCGAGTGAGCCGCCCCATCGCAATCTCTCCATGACGCTTCAAAAAGACCTCACCATCCGCAACAAGATGGGCCTACACGCTAGGCCAGCTGCCCAGTTTGTGAAGCGTGCTAGCAAATACAAATGCGACATCTGGGTAGAGAAAGACGATGAGCCGGTGAATGGCAAAAGCATCATGGGCCTGATGATGTTGGCGGCTGGCCGTGGGGAAACGATCCGCCTGATCACGGATGGTGCCGATGCTGAAGACGCGATGAACGATCTCGAAGAACTCGTGAATTCAGGCTTTGGCGATGTGGAATGACATCACGGAGTTGGCGTGGATCACTTTGCTAAAATTTTAGCCTTTTCCCCAGACGGTAAGTTTCGTGGTTCGTCGAATTGCATCAACAAGGTAGATGAATCTCCCTGAATGACTCTCAGCTGGATTAAGCGTGCGTTGCTGCGGCTGATTTGAAGATCGAGTTGGCGGAGATGACGACGAACCATCGGAGCCTTGGGACGCAGCGTGACCGTGGTCGCGTCGGGACTGTCTTCGCTCTGCTGAATGATGAAGTGACGAGTCATCTCCTGGGGCGAAGCTTCGCGACCACTGAGAAACCGCGCCCACATGCGATAACGAACATCGTTTTCCAATAGGTTTTTCCATTCACCTTGAGGTGTCTCGCGCACCCGGAACTCTTTCTGATCATGAACGAGCACGGTCTCTGCTGGACTGCCAAGTTCCCAGCGAAAAGACCCGTCTTGGAAACGCCAAAAGCAGCCATGTGCCGAGACGGGTTGCTTCAGGGCAGGAATCGTTCGCGTTTGGCGAAACGTCACGGCGATGTCGGGCAGGGTAGCTTGCTGTCGGGACCAGGCCATCAGTGCCTCAGGCAGAGGTGGGGTAGCTTTGGGTAAAGAGATGGCTTGTGAGAACGCATCGTGACGGAGGAGAGTCAAGTTGAGTCCGAATAGCGCAAGGCAAGAAAGCCACAGGCCTAAACGGCGAATGCGAGCAAAGGGAGGCATGATAGGCGATGTACAAATCATCCCGACTTCAAGGCAGCGCTGCTTTCAATCGACGGGTTTCGTCCTCAATCTTTGCGGCGAGCAAAAGGGCTGAAACCGCGACCACTCGACACGCTCCAGCTTGCACGATTTCCTGAATCCGAGTCAGGTTCACACCGCCGATGCAAAAAATAGGCAGTCTGATCTGCGCATGCACCGCCGGGACATCGGCTAGCCCCACCGGCGTGTAATCTGGCTTCGTGCCAGTGGCGTAAAGCGGTCCAAAGCCAATGTAGTCTGGGCCTTCTTCTTGAGCAGCCAAGGCTTGGGAGAGGCTGTGGGTTGATTTACCAATCCAAACATCTGGTCCGACCCATTCGCGTGCTCGTGCGATGGAGTCGTCTTCCTGCCCGACATGCACACCCTCGCAGCCTACTTTAGCCGCTACTTCTGGGTGATCATTGATGATGAGTGGCACGTTGTATGATCTCGTGATCGGCAACATTTCTCCAGCCCAACGTTCGATGTGTGTCGGAGATTTCCCTTTGGCACGCAGTTGGAGAAGATCGACTCCTCCAACGCACAAGGCCTTCGTGACTTGGGCGATGGCCGAGGGCTGAACATAGCCTAGGTCCAAAATGCCATAGAGCCTTGCTTGCTGGAGGAGTGTGCGTGAGAGCATGAGGCCGAATTCCGTGCGGATCTCCCTTTGTCCAGCAGGTTTTTCATAACGCCGCGGTGTGTTCCGCAAGGTACACCCCCACGAAAGTGAGGAAGAGTCCCTGTGAAAAGTAGCTCGTTTTGGCGTTTTATGCTCGGAGAAGTCAAAAACCATGAAACGCCGTTCCTTTCTAACCTCCTTAGCAGCCGTCGGTACGGCGCCAGTGTGGGCCAATAACACGCCCGTTCATCAACCCCGAGGGAAGGCGGAGCACTGTATCTTCATCTGGCTTGGTGGAGGCATGGGGCAGATCGATACCTTTGATCCTAAAAAACTCGGGGACAATGAGTCCAAGCAGAAGGTGGCAGGCTCCCTTTACAAGGCCATTGAGACTTCTGTGCCAGGAGTGCAGCTCGTCGAGCATCTGGCGAAAACGGCGCGAGTGATGGAGCACGTCACCGCTATGCGTACTGTGAACCATCACGTGGTTGATGAACATGCTTTTGCGACGAACATCGTTCACACGGGGCGAATGATTTCCGGCAATACGATTTATCCTAGCATCGGAAGCATTGTCGCTCATGAAAAAGGCGCGGCTAATCCGGAGATGCCACCTTACATTCTGATTGGTTATCCTAATGTCAGCCGTGGTCCTGGTTTTTTAGGAGCTAAGGCTGGCTACGTTTATCTTACCGACACGAACACGGGTCCCGCAGGCTTCACCCGGCCTGATTTTGTCGATGAAAAGCGTGCGCTCAAGCGTGAGCAATTGTTGAAGCCTTTGATGACACGTGCTCCACGCGATTCCTCCATTGCGGATTACATTCAGGCTCAAGAACAAGCCTTGCATCTCTCGGGACCCAAGTTCATGAGACATTTTGATCTGAAGGAAGAACCCGCGTCGCTTCGCAATGATTACGGCGGTGAGTTCGGGCAGCGCTGTCTGCTTGCCCGTCGTCTTGTTCAGGCTGGGGTTCGTTTCATTGAGGTTTCGCACAACTTGAACTTCATGAATGGAACGGGGTGGGATATTCACAATGAAGGCTATAAGAATCAGCACCTGCTGATACAGGAGCTCGATACAGCCCTGTCCGCGCTCATCCGTGACCTGAAACAACAAAAGCTACTGGATAAAACACTGATTGTTGTCGGAACGGAGTTCGGCCGTCCGGCGCAGTTTGATGGTCGCGGTGGACGCGGTCATCAAGGCACGGCTTTTTCTATGGTTTTGGCCGGTGGTGGCCTGAACCATTGCGGAGCTTATGGCGTGACGGATGAATTGGCCAAATTGCCTGTCGAAAACCCAGTGCCTTTGGTGGACTTCCACGCCACCATTCACGCGGCGATGGGCATCGATCCAGCCAAGGAACTGATGGATGGGACCCGTCCTGTTCCGATTACTGATGGCGGCAAGCCGGTTGCAGCACTGTTTGGTTAAGTGTGTGGATGGATCTGACGAGCTCAGCCGTCGAACGAGCTTTCAGATTCGAGTTCAGGGCTTGGTTTCCTGGTGCGACGGTTGTTCTTGTCTCGCTCCGGCAGATGAAGCGTCCGGGCTGGGTATTCACCAGCAGTCATCGCAGAGGGGGCTTCCCGCACTCGACTTTTTCCAAAATCGTGGGTTGGACGGCCAAGCCAATCAATCGATGAATTCGTTCTTGGCGGCATTTCATTCAACGTCTTGAATAAGAGGTGATGCGCTACACTCCTCTGCCAGCTGACTTTTTTCACTCCAATCGCCAGCGTCTCTATGCCTTGCTGCCACCCGGCTCGGTCGTCATTTTGCATTCAAACGATGTGCTGCCGACGAATGCGGATGGTTCCATGGGATTCGTGCAGAACTCAGATCTTTTTTATTTGTCGGGCATCGATCAGGAGGAAACGATCTTGGTGCTTTTTCCTGATGCTCCAGACCCCAAGCTGCGAGAGCTGCTTTTTGTGCGTGAAACCAATGAGCACATCGCCGTCTGGGAAGGGCAAAAACTGACCCAGGAGGATGCTGCCAAGCGTTCAGGCATCGAGCGTGTGCGCTGGCTGCAAGACTTTGAAATGCACCTTCGCCTTATGATGTGCCAGTGCGCGCAGGTGTATTTAAATTCCAATGAGCATCCGCGTGCTGTGATCCAGACGCAGACGCGTGAGATGCGCTTTAGCCAACGCTGCCGCGAGGAATATCCGGTTCATGAATTGCGGAGACTAGCTCCGTTGATGCATCAGTTGCGGGCCATCAAGCAGCCTGCTGAACTCAGCGCATTGAGTGAGGCCGTACGCATCACTGAAGATGGGTTCCGACGATTGTTACGTTTCGTGCGCCCTGGCGTTCACGAATTTGAAATTGAGGCTGAATTGTCGCATGAGTATCTCCGCCAACGGGCGCGCGGTTTTGCCTATCATCCCATCATCGCCAGCGGAGCTAACGGCTGTGTGCTTCACTACAATACCAATCATTGCGAGTGCCTGGATGGTGAATTGCTCTTGCTAGATGTCGCGGCATGCTACGGAAATTACAATGCCGATCTGACGCGTACGATTCCTGTGAATGGCCGTTTTTCGCCACGTCAGCGCCAAGTTTACAATGCGGTGCTGAAGGTTCTGCGGGAGTGTCGTCAAATGCTCCGTCCGGGGGTCATCCTTCGCGAATATCAGGAAGAAGTGGCCAAATTGATGACTTCTGAGCTCATGGGGCTAGGATTGCTCGATCGTGATGCTGTGGAAAAGCAAGATCCTGATAGGCCTCTTTACAAAAAGTATTTTCCCCATGGAACAAGTCATCCTCTAGGCCTTGATGTTCATGATGTAGGGCTGACCTGGCTGCCAGTACAAGAGGGAATGGTGTTCACCATCGAACCCGGTATTTACATTCGTGAGGAGGGTCTCGCGGTGCGACTCGAGAACAATTACGTGATTGGTCCTGATCGTAACATCGATCTGATGGCTTCGACTCCAATTGAAGCCGAGGAAATTGAGCAGTTGATGAATGACCGCTGATGGTCAGCGCTCAGAGTTTGTAGTCGAAAGCGCGCTGGGTTGTGACCAGCGCGCCAATGCCAGAGAAAGCCAGCCTGCCATGAGCAAAAGGCCTCCCAAGGGAGTCACAGGTCCAAGCCAGCGCCATCCATAATACGCCAGCAAATAAATCGAACCGCTGAACAGCAGCATGCCAAAGAATAGCAAATTCCAGCCTAGTTTGGCCGCCTTGTCACCACGATTGATGAATAGCGCAGACAGGTAGAGAAACATGGAGTGCGGCAGGTGATAGCGCACCCCTGTTTCCCATGAGGCGAGATTTCCTGAGGCGAGTAAAGCATCATGCACCTCGCCATGCGCACCCATTGCCCCAAGTGCTACCGCTGCAAAGCAAGATAGAGCTGCGAGTCTGGAGAGGTCTCGATCCTGGGAGGATTGCATGTTGAGTTATTCGGTGGCGGCTGAGTTGCGGTTTTGCACAAAAGTCGAGCGCACCGCTGTGTAGGGGTCGATGGCCGTTGCGGTGGTGTCTTCATAGCGCTGTAGCTGCAAAGGTAAGGCGCGGACGGTATTTCCTGTCGAAGGAATCCAGGCCCAATCATCGGCATCTTCAAAGAAAAAGCCCCAGTTGATCGGATCAAGCACATAATCTCCGCCGAAGCCAACCAACTCACGAGCACTGCTAGGACCGAGTAAGGGAAGAACTATATATGGGCCATGACCCAGTCCCCACTTGGCGAGTGTTTGGCCTGTGTCCTCTGAGGGAACACCCGTGAGGGAAGGGATGCGATTCGATTGTTTGATGATGCCCCCGAATCCGGCAAAGGTGTTTACCGCGAACTTCTGAAGTTCTTTGCCTGCTCGATCAAATTTTCCCTGCAGGCCACTGTTGATGAAGCGCACTGGAAATTTGGCATTCTCATAAACGTTGTCGATGCACTCCCGAAGACCTTTTGGCAAAACCGTTGTGTAGGTCTTGGAAACAGGCTTTAGCGCCCACTTGTAGATTTGGTCATTGATAAAAAAAGTGACTCGGTTCACCGGTTCTAGCGGATCAGAAATCTGAGTGGCCACGTCGTAGTCATCTTGATCATCGGCTTTGGTGGTGTCTGCACGAGCTGAGTTGGGGTTGGCGCTGGTGCAGGCCGCGAGGCATAACAGGGTTCCAGCAAGGACAAGGTGATGCAGCTTCGAGTTCATGATTAGCGGGAGACAGATTGTTCAAGGGAACGGATGACTGCTTCAGCACCACTCTGTTTGAAGGTGGCATCGAGTTGGGAGCGATAGTTGGCGATCATGCTGACGCCTTCGATCACCACATCAGCGATCTTCCAGCCTCCGATTTGTTCCATGCGGTAGGTGACAGCATAGCGGCTGCCTTTGTAGATCAAAGAGGTCGGGACATCGACGCGGGCCGCTGCGGGCGTCGTGGCGATTTTATAATCGATCACAGGCCGCTCACCCGGGGTGAATTTGCCAATGTAAGTGCGGATCACGAGGGTCGTAAAAAGATCCGTCGCACGTTGCTGTTGGGCAGGAGTGAATTGGCGCCAGCCCACACCGATGGCGCGTTTCGTCATGGTTTCAAAGCTAACGTATCTCACCAAAACGGGGCGGACACTGACGGTTAATGCCGTGTTCGTGCTGGCTCGGTCAGCCAAGGTGAGGACTTCGTTAATAGCGCTACGCAGCTTGGCTTCGGCTTCGCTGGGGCTTGCCTTTAAGCCTAAAGGTAGACAACAAAAAAGAGTGAGGAGGAGACGACGATTCACGGGGCGGGGGGATTTCCAGTTTCGTTAGCCTGACTGTTAGTGCCATTACTAACGCTTCCAAAGGCCATTTTGCCAATCAACGATTCAAGGTCGACCGAAGATTCTGTCATGGTGATCTGGGCCCCAGGTTTGAGGGATTCCTCTTCAGCACCTGGAGCGAGCGATACGTATTTATCACCGATAAGGCCTGTGGTTTTGATGGACGCCATGGTGTCCACCGGAAGCCGAAGCCCCTCCATGACGCGCAGTGTGGCTACGGCACTGTAATCTTTGGGGTCCATGCGCAGCGACTCCACCCGTCCGACCGTGACTCCTGCGCACATCACATTGCTGCCAGGATTCAGGCCGCCTGCATTGGCAAAACGTGCCTCAATCACATAAGTCGGTCCCCCTAGGAGGGAACCAGCTCCAACCTTGATGGCAAGCCAAGAGACCGCGGCAAGGCCGAGAAGTACAAAAAAACCAACAGGATATTCGAGACGGCTTGATTTCATGAAGTCACAACAGGTTCAGAAAAGTGAGGTTCCTGGCGCAGTCCTTCGATTTGTTGACGCAAGGCGGCAGGGCTATCGCGAAAATCGATCACAACAGGATCGTCGGACTTGGCAAAGGCTTCGGGTTTTCCTTCAAAACGCATGGTCCCCGCATCCAGTAGGGCCACGTGATCGCTGATGACCAAGACTTCTGCCACATCATGCGTGACAATCACTGCCGTGAAGCCGAACTGGCGTTGGTACTTCACAATCATGGAAAAAACAGCATTCCTTCGCTGCGGGTCCAGTCCAGCGGTGGGTTCGTCAAAAAGCACCAGTTCAGGACGCGTCACGATCGCTCGGGCCAGCGCTAAGCGTTTTTGCATGCCGCCTGACATTTGGCTAGGGTAGCGGTCAGCAAAGTTGTCCAGTTCGAGTTGGCGCAGTGCCTCCAGGCTGCGTTTCATCACTTCAACCTCGGATAGTGCGGTGGTTTGCTCAAGAGGTAGCGCCACGTTTTCCAGAGCTGTCAGCGAATCCAGAAGGGCGTTGCTCTGAAATAAGTAACTGCATCGACGGCGAAATTCGGCGCGTGCTTGGGCATCACGATCCGTCAGTTCTTTTCCATCAAACCAGATGCTGCCTCCATCAGGGGTCTCGATGCCTGCCAGACATTTGAGGAGCACGGATTTGCCAGTGCCACTGCGTCCTAGAACCGTGACGACTTGTCCGCGATGCACGACCAGATTGGCATCAGAAAGCACCACCTGATCGCCGAAGCATTTTTTGATGCTACGGATGCTAAGAAGAGGGACTGGTGAGGCGAGGTCGTTCATCACATCAAGAAGGAAGTGATCACGTAGTCAGCCGCTAAGACCAAAATGCAGGAAAGCACGACGGCTCGTGTCGTGCTGGCACTGACCGCACGGGCGCCTGTTGCGGCTCGGTTTCGGTGAGCATTGAAACCGCAGTAGCAGCATACAGCGATGGTGAGTAGGCCGAAAACGCCTGCTTTGATCATGCATTCCCGCACATCCGCAGGCTCAACCGCGCGCTCGACTGATGACCAATACACTCCTGCTTCCAGGCCGAGCATGAGAGATCCTGAGAGCCACCCTCCCCAGAGACCGACACTGACAAACAGTGCTGTTTGCATGGGGTAAGCCAGCAGGGCGGCAAGCAGGCGCGGCGTCACGAGATAACCGCGGCTATTCACGCCCATCGTTTCCAAAGCGGCGATTTGTTCGGAATTTCTTTGGATGCCTAGCTCAGCGGCTAAGGCCGAGCCTGCTTGTCCGACAAGCATTAAGGCAGCGAGGACGGGGCCAAGCTCACGCACGAGACTCAGCGACACCAGGGCGCCTAGCAGGCTTTCAGAGCCAAAGCGATTCAGCACGTGGTACCCTTGCAACCCTAACACAAGGCCTGTGAAAGCGCCTACGATCAAGATCACCGGAAGGCAGCGCACGCCCTGCTCGAAGAGCGCCCGGAGAACTCTCCGTCCGAGCTTTCGGCAGCGCCAAGTTTCACCGAGCGACTGCAGCGTAAACAAGGCAAATTCCCCCAAGCTGTGAATCAGGGAAATCGTGGAGTGACCAAGTGCGCGCACCATGCCTTGTGTAGAATGATCTTCATGCGGCTCATGGCAAGATGCAAGCCAAGCTCGCTGCATCTTTGGGATGAGTGCCTCAGGTGGTTGAATGCTTGGACTTGCTTCGCTTACAATGGCAAAGTTGTGTTTTTGCAAAGGACGATAGCGGGGGCACTGCAAACGCAGCCATCTAGTGCTCGGCTGCCAAGTGGCAGAAACTCTCTATGGCTTGTGGCGCATCAGGGTGAGTGAACTTAGGCCTTTTTCATCGAGCCCAGGCTTGCTTCAGAGGCCTGTTTTTGACAGGGGTAGAGTGGTATGCCTACCGCTTCTTCAACTCTTCATAGCGTTGTGCCCATCGGCGCGGCGCATCGGGTGCTGGGCCAGCGCACGGTGGCGCTACCGGGGGTCACCCTGGATATTCTGACCACGCGCAAGATTGAGCTGGAACTCTGGGAGTTGCGGCGACTGAATGATCCATACTGGCGACTTTACTGGCCCATGCGAGAAGGCGGTATCGTCGAGATCGATGGCGAAAGTACCGCTCTACGTCCTGGCACGGTGTATTTGATTCCGCCGCGCACAACCTTCAGCACGAAAACACGGCGTCCCTTCAGCAAGTGGTATTGCCACTTCAATCTCGGGCCTGCTGCCGATCGCGCGGCACCGGGGATTTACGCATTCCCTGTGCTGGCTCATCATCAAACGATGCTGCGTGAGCTGGTTGAGTTGAGTGTGCGCTCAACGGCTGGACTCTACCCCTGGTCTAGCCTGCAACTGGTGGCCGAGTTTGTGAAAGCTCTGCCCAATGAGGTTTGGGAACAGCAGCGACTGGATTCCCGTGTGCTCAAGGCGATGGAGTTCATGAACCAGCACCTCGGGCTTAAGCTAACCTCGGAGCAGGTGGCGCGTCATTCGGGGTTGAGCGTTCGGAATCTGAACCATTTGTTCAAAGAGGAAGTGCAGCAGTCGCCGATGCGGGTTCTGCTCGACTATCGACTGGATGAGGCCTGCCGCCGGCTTCGTCATACAGCGGAAAGCATCGAATCCATCGCGGAGGGCTGTGGTTTACTCAATCGGCACTACTTGAGCCGGATGATGCGTCAGTATCGCAACACCTCACCGGCTGCCTATCGCAGTGAGCATTCCTGAATGGCATCGTTCTGTGTCTCGCGTAGCGTGAAATCAGCATGTCTGAGACGATTTCCCCTTTTCGCCAAGTGACGGCCTTGATCGGCTGGGTGCTGCTGACTTTTCTAGCGCCTTTGCTGGGTGCATTCACGCCGCCGGGAGCCTGGTATCAGGCTCTGCAAAAGCCAGAGTGGAACCCGCCGACTTGGCTCTTCGCTCCGGTGTGGACACTACTCTATCTCGGCATGGCGATGGCTGCCTGGCTGGTCTGGAAGAAGGGCATGCGCTCAGGAGCTCTGCGCTGGTACATCATTCAATGGGCGCTCAATGCGGCCTGGACGCCGGTTTTTTTCGGAGCGCATCAGATCGGTCTCGCTCTGCTCGTGATGTTCTGCTTGTGGTTGGCCATCGTGCTGACGCTGAGGGCCTTTTGGCAGGTGTCTCGTTCTGCGGGTTTGCTGCTGGTGCCTTACTTGCTGTGGGTGTCCTTTGCGACTCTGCTGAATGTGACGCTTTGGTGGCTCAATCCGTAAAAAACCTGGTACCACAAGACGGTTGCAGCACGGCCCGCATGCAGTCCAAGATGCCAACGAAATAGGCAGCTTGGTTCGATCGTAGGCGCTATGTTCGCCGCAGTAGCCAAGTCACGACTCGTTGACAAATTTCATGTGAACAGAGTGAGAACCCAACCAAATCTGTTATTGTCATGAAACCCTCCACCCTTTTGCTCATGCTAGCGGCTCTAGCATTTGGGAGCGTGGTTCTTGTCATGAAGCATGGCGTTGGGGAAAGCTGCTCTAGATGTTACCTTTTGCCTGATCTCACCACCATGTTCGACTTTTACCAACAAAGCGATACTGACTATGCGGCTCCTCCGGAGGCTTCGTTGTGGGATGGTTGGATGCCGGAGCAACGTATTCAAAGTGTCAATCAGCGGGTAAAACCTAAGCTGATCGAAGCGCTCCAAGCACGGGGTGTTCATTTGGGAGCCCCGGTTTTTCTGCGGGTCATGAAGGAGGAGCGCCTCCTCGAACTCTGGCTCAAGGTCGGGGCGAAGTGGCAACTGTGGCGGAGTTATATCATCGCCGCGGCTTCAGGGCAGCTCGGTCCGAAGCTCAGGGAGGGGGATGGGCAAGTGCCTGAGGGGTTTTACCGCATCAACGCAGCGCAGTTGAATCCTGCCAGCGGCTACCATTTGGCCATGAATCTGGGTTACCCGAATGAATACGATCGTCAGCGTCAGCGGACAGGCAGCTATATCATGATTCACGGCCGGGCGGTCAGCGTCGGTTGCTTGGCCATGACGGATCTTTGGATGGAAGAAATTTATCTACTGGTTTCAGAAGCTATCGCCCAGGGGCAGGCTGAGGTTCAGGTGCAGATCTTTCCGTTTCGAATGACGGTAGCCAGGCTTAATGCGGCAAGAGACCATGTTTGGCATGAATTTTGGTCGTCTGAGCTTTGGCCGGCTTGGTGTTCGTTTGAGACTTCCAGAGAGCCTCCTGAGATGCGGGTTCAAGAGGGGCGCTACGTTCTGGTCTCGGGATTTTAGTCAGCGGAAATCACAATTTGGCGTAAGGATGGGACGGTAAGATTGTTCTTCCCTCATTGCATGTTCAACTCGTCAGCACGCCCATGGTATTCAAAGGTCACTCGCTATCAATGGCTGGTGCTCTTGGTTGCGTCGTTGGGCTGGGTGTTTGATGCGTTTGAGGGACAGATTTTCAATCTTACTCGCAAGTCGATGTTGTCCGAGATCCTTGGAAAACCCGGGGATTCGGCAGAAGTGAAAGCCTGGGGTGACATCGTGCTCGGCTTTTTCCTGGTGGGAGGCACGGTGGGTGGGGCCTTGTTTGGCCGATTGGCCGATCGTTGGGGGCGCAGTCCCACCATGATCGTGACGATTCTCTTTTATTCGGTCTTCTCTGGCCTGACCTATTTTGCGGACAATCTAGAGCAGGTCTGTGCTTTGCGTTTCCTCGTCGCGATGGGTGTCGGGGGGGAGTGGGCTGTGGCCGCGGCGCTGGTGGCTGAGGTGTTTCCCCGTGAGGCTCGGGCGCGGGCCAGTGGTCTTTTTCATGCGACCAGTGTGCTAGCCACTTGGTTGGCCGGATTGACCGGACTTTGGGTTGGGCCTGACTGGCGCTTGGCTTATGTCATTGGCGTTGTGCCAGCCTTGTTGACGCTTTGGGTGCGTGCTTCGATTCGCGAGCCTGAGCGTTTGCAAAGTGCGCAGCGCAACCTGGGCAGTCGGGTGGGCAGTTTTCGCGAGTTGTTTGGCCATCCTAGGTGGCGTCGGCGTGCTTTGGCTGGCATGACCTTGGCTGCGGTCGGTTTGGGAACCTTTTGGGGCGTGACCGTGGCGGGGCAAGACTTGATGGCAGACCTGCTGACACGACTGGGCATGGCCAAGGATCAGGTCGAACGAGAGGCCAAGTTTGCTTATGGCATCGTGCAGGCCACGGGGGGGGGGTTGGGAATGCTAGCCTTTGGCCCGATCTGCGAGCGCATCGGTCGTCGGCGTGCCTTTGCGCTCATGCAGGGGCTGTCGCTGATGGTCGTGCCTGCGGTTTGTTTTCTGCCGCAAACCCATCTGCAACTGCTGCTGGCGCTGCCGCTCTTTGGCTTTGTCACGCTGAGCATTCACGCGGGGTTCGCGGTTTATTTTCCAGAGCTTTTTCCTGATCATCTGCGCGCGACGGGGGCCAGCTTCTGCTTCAACACAGGGCGTTTGCTGGCTGCACCGATCTTGTTTTTTTCAGGACACATCAAGGCGGCCGTGGAGCTGCCCGTCGCCATCACGCTGCTCTCTGGGTTGTTTCTCATCGGGCTCGCGGTGCTCTGGTTCTTGCCTGAAACTCAGGGGCAAGACTTGCCGGAGGCGTGATAAATGCGCGATCTTTTGGCTTATGTTCTTGCTTACTCGCCTGCTTTTTCGTCATTCCTGCCCCATGCGCTCCCTCTACACGCTGCTGTTTCTACTGGTTGGTCTCACTTTTGCCTCAGCGCTGACGCCTGATGGCAAGCGCAAGCTCGTCCTCATCGCGGGCAAGCCCTCACACCCCCCTGGCATGCATGAGTTCCGGGCGGGGACGCTCTTGCTAGAAAAATGCCTCGCTTCGGTGCCGGGTCTGGTGGTGGATCGCCACGAGATGGGCTGGGTCAAAGATGAGGCGACCTTTGCTGATGCCGATGCGGTGGTCATCTACGCTGATGGCGGAGGCAAGCACCCTGCGGTCGTGGATGGCCATCTGGAAACACTGCGGGGACTCATGGAAAAAGGCGTCGGTTTTGGCTGCATGCACTATGGTGTGGAGGTCGTGGCCGAGCAAGCTGGCAAGGAATTTCAGGCTTGGCTCGGTGGGCATTACGAGAACGCGTTTTCCTGCAATCCGATCTGGCAGCCACACTTTGCCAACCTACCGCAGCATCCCATCACGCGTGGGGTGAAACCTTTCCAGATCGAGGATGAATGGTACTTCAACATGCGCTTCCGCCCCGCCTTCAAGGATGGCATCGTGCCGGCTCAAGATGGAGCGGCGAGCTTTGTGCCGATCCTGGTCGCTACGCCTTCGGATGCGGTGCGTGATGGCCCGTATGTTTACCCCAAAGGCCCGTATGCTCACATCCAGGCGGAAAAGGGAGCCCCGGAGGCCACCCTGTGGAGTCTGGATCGCGCCGATGGTGGTCGCGGCTTTGGCTTCACGGGAGGTCACTTCCACAAAAACTGGGGTAATGCCGATTTTCGCAAAACGGTACTGAATGCGCTGCTGTGGGTCAGCAAGGTCGAGGTGCCAGAAGGCGGTGTTGAATCTCAAGTCACGGAAGAGGAACTGGCCGCGAATCTCGACCCTAAGCCAGCGCCGAAGCCAAAAAAGACTGCGATGACCACGCCGAGCGTGTTTCAGCGTCGCACTGGAGAAGGGGCAGAGTGATCCTCTGCGCTCATGGCCTTGGCTTCGCTTGGTTTTTCCACCTCACGTTTGCGACACGATGCCTCGCCAGATTCTGACTCTGCTGATCCTGTGTTTTGGCTGTGCAGGCTTACCCGCTCTATCGAAGGAGTGGTTTGGCATCCAGGTCGTGGATGAGTCCACCCGACGTGGCGTGCCGTTGGTCACCTTGACCACGGTGAACCAGATCACCTACACGACGGATAGTGCGGGCTGGATCGCCTTTCATGAGCCTGGTCTCATGGATCGTGAGGTTTTCTTTCACGTCAGTTCTCCAGGTTACAGCATCGGTAAAGACGGTTTCGGTTATGCTGGCATCAAACTGACGCCCAAGCTCGGTGAAAAGGTCGAGGTGCCGATCCTGCGGCTGAACCTTGCCGAGCGAATGTATCGCATCACCGGCCAGGGCATTTATCGAGACTCCACGCTGCTTGGCCAGCCCGTGCCGCTGCCGCGGGCCAATTTCAATCAGGTCCTGGGCCAGGACAGTGTGCAGGCAGTGCGGTGGAAAAATCGAGTCTTTTGGCTCTGGGGCGACACGGAGCGGGTCGATTACCCTTTGGGCCACTTTCATTCCACCTGCGCCTGGTCTGACCTCATTGAAAAAGGTGGCCTGAGCGTGGAGGAAGGCATTCATCTCGAATACCTGACGGATGATCAAGGCAAGCTCCGCCACATGATGCCCAGTCAGGAGCCAGGAGCCGTCTGGATCTTCGGCCTGCTGGTCGTCGCTGATGCGGACGGGAAAGATCATCTCGTGGGCCATTACGGCCGCTACAAGGACTTGGGCACGCGACTCGAACACGGCATCTGCGAGTTTGATGAAGCGCAGGGCATCTTTGTGCCGATGGTGCTTCTCGGGGATGAATTCGAGTGGCAGCACCCGCAGGGGAATGCTTTCCGCCACACGGAAGCTGGTGCCGACTGGTTTTACTTTGGCAGTGCCTTTGCCACCACGCGAGTGGCTGCCACCTATGCGGATGTCATGAATCCGGGCAGCTATGAAGCACTCGCTTGGTCATCGAAGGAAAAGGACTATCGGTGGCAAAAAGCCCTGCCACCGGTGAGCCAAGCGACCGAGGCAGCGCTGCTGGCCGCGAATCAGATGCCGGCAGAACGCGCCCTGCTGCAGCTGCAAGATGCACTCACGAGCAAAGCGGTGCGCATCCATCGCTCCAGCGTTGCCTGGAATCTGCATCGTCGCGCCTGGGTGATGATTGGGACACAGGAGGCTGGAGAAGAATCCCATTTGGGTGAGGTCTGGTATGCTGAGGCAGCCACGCCCTCAGGCCCTTGGAAAAAGGCGGTGAAGGTCGCCAGCCATCCGCGCTATTCTTTCTACAACCCACGTCAGCACCCCTTTCTCCAGCAGCAAGACGGACGTGTGCTCTACTTCGAGGGCACCTACACGCAGACCTTCAGCGGACAGCCGGTGAAAACGCCGCGCTACGATTACAATCAGCTCATGTATCGTCTTGATGTGGACGACATGCGCCTGGCTCCAGCTCAACTCAAGGTGCCTGCTGGGGAAATTCAAAAAACGAATCTCTCGCAGTAGCCGCCACGCCTTCACTGCCTATCTGTTCCTATGCTCCCGAAAGTTCGCAAAGCTGTCATCCCTGCCGCCGGTTTCGGCACTCGTTTCCTACCGATCTCCAAGGCGGTGCCCAAAGAGATGCTCCCACTCGTGGACAAGCCCGTCATTCAGTATGTCGTCGAGGAAGCGGTCGCTTCAGGCATCACGGATCTTTTGATCGTCATCAGCCGCAGCAAGCGGGCGATTGAGGAGCACTTTCACCCCATTCATGAACTCGAGGCTGAGCTGGAGGCCAAAGGCCGCACGGAAGATCTGACGACGCTGCGGCAGATGCAGTCCATGGCGCGCATCCACTACATCTGGCAGCCGAAGATGGGTGGATTGGGCGATGCCATTTTGTATGCACGTGATCATGTCGGCGCGGAGCCCTTTGCCGTGCTGCTGGGCGACACCGTGGTCACCACGGGTGATCCGAGTCGTCCGGTCACGCGCCAGCTGGCGGACTTGGTGGAAACCCATGGCGGTTCTGCTGTGGCGTTGCAGCAGGTGCCTGAAGAAAAGGTGAGCCGCTATGGCATTCTGGGCGGTCAGGAGATTGCTCCTGGCGTCATCCGTGCCACGCAGTTCGTGGAAAAACCGCGTCCTGAAGAGGCACCGTCGCGCCTTGCCGTCAGCGCCCGCTACGTTTTGTCTCCGGCCATCTTTGCTCATCTGGAAAAGACGCCCAAAGGCAAAGGTGGAGAGCTTCAGCTCACCGACGCCATGGCGTCCTTGATGAAGGAAGAGGCCCTGCACGGGCTGCGCTACGAAGGTCAACGTCACGACATCGGCAACAAGCTGGACTTCATCAAAGCGAACCTGCACTTTGCGCTCCAGCACCCTGATTTGCGTGAGGCCATTCAAGCTCACCTCCGCACGTTGGTGAGCTAAAACGGTTCATCAGTTCTTCAGAGGAAGGCGCGCCACAGCTTCGTCGGGGATCTCGACGGTTTTTTGGCGGCTGCCTTCGCCACGAATGAGTTCCAGGCTGCCACGGGGCACCTGAAGTAGTTCGGCGAGGAAGCGCAGGAGCTCATCGTTGGCTTTGCCTTCGACAGGGGGAGCGCCCAGCTTGATCAGCAGCACGGGTCTGCCTTTTTCATCGCTCCCCCAGTTCATGACGCTAGAACGCCGTGCGTTAGGCGTGACACGGACGTGAAGCTGAGCCATGGCCTGGATCGATTAGCCGAGCTTGGCCATCACCTTCGCCACGCAGTTTTCCACGGTCAGCCCGTGTTTCTGGCGCAGAACCGAGACGCTGCCGTGCTCGATGAAGGTGTCGGGCCAACCGATGCGCACGACGGGCGTTTTGATGCCTGCGTCGTTCAGGTGCTCGATCACACCACAGCCAAAACCATTCATCAGCACGTGATCTTCCAAGGTGCAGACGACCTTCACCTTGGCGGCGATTTGTTCGATCAAAGCGCCATCCAGGGGCTTGATCCAGCGTGGGTTGATCAGTGCGACGGAAAGTCCTTTGGCTTCTAGCTCTTGCTTGGCCTTTTGAGCGATGGGGAACATTTCTCCAAGGCCGATTAAGGCAACATCGCTGCCGTCGGCGACGAGTTCGGCCTTGCCGATTTCTAGCACCTGAGGGCGTTGCTTTGGTGTGACGCCGGGGCCATTGCCGCGGGGGTAACGGATGGCGATCGGGCCTTGCTCGTAGTTCGCCATCGTCCACAGCATGTCCACGAATTCATCCTCATCCTTGGGCTGCATGTGAACGAGACCAGGCACGCCACGCAGGTAGGCAATGTCGAACAAACCATGGTGAGTCGGGCCATCATCGCCACTGAGGCTGCCACGGTCCATGCAGAGTCGCACAGGCAGATTTTGGATGGCCATGTCATGCACGATCATGTCAAAGGCACGCTGCATGAAGGTCGAGTAAATCGTCAGGAAGGGCTTCAGGCCCTGCGTGGCCAGACCACAGGCAAAGAGCGCCGCATGTTCCTCCGCAATGCCGACATCGAAGTAACGCTCGGGCAGTTCTTTTTTGAAGACGATCAAGCCAGTGCCACCAGGCATGGCCCCAGTGATCGCGACAATGCTTTTGTCTTCCTTGGCGAAGTCGGTGACGCTGCGCCCATAGATCTGGGAGTAGGTGGGCTTGTCCGTGCTAGCGGTTTCGCCAGTCTCCACGTTGTATTTGCCGAGGCCATGGAACTTCAGCGGATCTTCCAGCGCGGGTTTGTAACCACGACCTTTTTCCGTCAGGATGTGCAGGATGACAGGCTCGTTTTGGTTCTTCAGGAACTCAAAGGTCTGGATCAGCAGCGGCAAGTTGTGACCATCGATCGGCCCATAATAACGAATGCCGAACTCATCAAAAAGCGTGCTGCGATTGTGCGGACCTTCGCTTTGCGGAAGAAGCAGGCCCTTGGCGGTCTTTTCCACACGTTCTGCGAGTTTGCGCGCGCCATCGCCGAGCATGAACTCGACAAACTTGGCTGCTTTCTCATGCAGATTCGCGAAGCCAGGATGCGTGGCGATCGTGTTGAAGTAGCTGGCGATGGCACCGACGTTTTTGTCGATGCTCCATTCGTTGTCATTGAGGACAATGATCAGCTTCTTCGTGTGTGCGGCGACGTTGTTCAGCGCTTCAAATACGGGTCCGCAGGTAAAAGCGGCATCACCCGCGACACAGATGACGTGTTCATCGGTGCCCTTGAGATCGCGAGCTGTGGCCATGCCAAGTGCCGCGCCGACGGAGGTGCCTGCGTGGCCTGCGCCGTAGCAATCGTGTTCGCTTTCGCTGCGCAGCAGGAAGCCGTTCAGGCCTTCGTATTGGCGGATGGTGCCGATCTTGTCCCAGCGCCCGGTGAGCATTTTGTGGACGTAACCCTGGTGGGCCACATCAAAGACGAACTTGTCCGTAG
Organism: Verrucomicrobiaceae bacterium; assembly: GCA_947507875.1. Classification (GTDB taxonomy): domain Bacteria; phylum Verrucomicrobiota; class Verrucomicrobiia; order Verrucomicrobiales; family Verrucomicrobiaceae; genus Prosthecobacter. Next base: position 95,032 of record CANNQP010000010.1, read on the forward strand.
GTGTGTCAAAAACGCGGTGCATGGCCAGCGTCAACTCCACGACACCGAGGTTAGGACCGAGGTGGCCTCCCGTTTCGGCGAGGGTGGAGATCAGGGTTTGACGAATTTTTTCCGCAAGAGCGGGCAGCTTCTCCAAAGGCAGGGCTTTGAGGTCGGCAGGGCAGGTGATGGGGGGCAGGGAAGCTGTGTCCACGTTGAGCAAGATCAAAAAAGTCGGATTTCGTCGCTGGCGTCAGGGGTCGGGGCAGAGGCGGGGGATTTGCGCTTGGTCGGCGCAGCGGCTGGGCGGGATTCCATCGGTTCAGGACTGCTGTTTGCTTCAAAGTCCGTGAGCGTGACCTCGCCATTGGCGGCGCGAGTGACCATCTCAATGCGCCGCTGGGCCGTTTCGAGGATGCGACCGCAGACTTTCAGCAGTTGCATGCCTTCTTCATAGCGGGCGACCATGACCTCCAGGGTCGCGCCTTCCTGCTCGATGTCAGCCACCACGTCCTCCAGGCGCGACATCGCCTGTTCGAGAGTCAGCTCTGGGTGGGGAGACGGGGCAGGCATGGGGCGGGAAACGGGCGCGCATTATCAGGAGTGCGGCTTCTCTGGCAAGCAGTAAAACCAGCCTACGCATCGTGAAGGAAAGCATCGGCTGTGGGCTTCCTGGATGCTTGAGAGCTTGCACGTGAGGTGAAAGTAGGCTCTGGGAAGAGATTACTCAAAGTCTGACCTCATGGATGCCCTCGAAATCGCCCGCCTTTGCGCGAAATATGCTGATGATAAAAAAGCCGAAGAGATCGTGCTGCTAGACCTTCGTGGTCTGTCACCGGTCACGGATTTCTTTGTCATCTGCTCTGCTGTCTCTTCGCCTCAGCTAAGAGCCGTTCGAGATGAGATTGTGGAACAGATGCGCAAGGAGCATGGCCAGAAGCCCTTGTTTGTCGATGGTTCTTACGAGAGCCAATGGCTGATCGTGAACTTTCCCAACGTGCTGGTTCACATTCAGTCGCCAGAAAAGCGCGAGTACTACGCGCTGGAAGAGCTTTGGGGAGACGCTCCTGTTCTACCCTGGCAGGAAGAGACTTCTCTGCCTCCTGCTGCCAAAAAAGCGGTGGCGAAAAAGGTGACGGCTAAGAAAGCCGTGACGAAGAAAGCTGCGCGCAAGGCTCCCGCCAAAAAAGCAGCGAAAAAGGCCGCTGCGCGCAAGAAAGCGTGAGCCCCACCCCATGGCCGTCTAGTGGACTCCACTACGCAGGCCTTGCGGTTGGTCCTCATGAATTGCGCCGTGGTCGCCACGAATAGTGCAATCCACGCACAGCCCCTAGCATCCGTGTGTCAACTTAACAACCACACACGACATGCAAACTCCGATCTCCAAGCACAACGGCCAGCAGCGTTTCATCGAAACTCTAGCAGAAAGTGACCTCTTTCGTGGTTACCAGACGGCTTTCCACACCCTGACCGGATTGCCGCTGAATTTACGGGCTCAGGAGGATGAAGAATTTGTCGAAGAGGTGATGACTCGTAAAGGTGTCGCCGGGGTGGTTCGCTCTTCGGTGCCTGTTCGTGTGGGTAAGACGCCGGTTGCCCTACTGGAGACGGGCGGAGTTCGTCTAGAAGCAGCCACGGCGGAAAGCTTTGCCCCACTAGCCAATGCCCTGCTGGATGATGATCGCACCGCTGCCGAGATCCATGGGGCTCGGGTTCATTTCAATCAGGCACCGGTCATGTCTCCCAGCCGCTACCAGGCGGCCATCACCATCTTGCGTTCCTTCGCCCTCCAGCTAGGTGAGTGTGCGCATCGCATGCTCTTCGCTCACACGACGAATGAACCCCAGGCCGTCAGAAACGCCAAGATCTACATCCATGCGCATCTGGCGGAGTCGATGACGCTGGAGCAGGTGGCAGGCGCGGTGAACGTGAGCCCCTTCCACTTCTGCAAAATTTTCAAGCGTGCCACTGGCCTAACGTTCACTGACTTTGTGAACCGTGCTCGCGTGGAAAAAGCCAAGCGGATGCTGATGAAGCCTGATGCCCGCATCACCGAAGTGGCCTACGACGTGGGCTTCCAATCCCTCTCTCACTTCAATCGAAGCTTCCGCCGGATCGCGAGTGAGTCTCCCACCGAATTCCGAGGGCGCATCCGTGAGGAGCGTGGTCATGCATTGGCTGCTTGAATGAACTCTTTTCCAGTCCCCCCTAGACCTCAAGCCGAGCACCTGCGTGTGCTCGGCTTTTTTGGGCCACGTGGCCCAAAGCAAAAGAATTGTTAATCTTTTCAAAACAAAACTTGTGTCCCCCTCTAAACTGGGTGAGTGGAGTGTCCGTCAACCTGTGAAGGCAAGACAGAGCCGTTCATCAGGTGACTCCCCGGATTCTTTGGTGTTCTGAAATCCGCCCTTGGAGCTCATTTTGTCGTCGTCGGATTGATGATATCCAAGATAAGTTATGAATACGAAAATGTATGTGGGCAACTTGCCCTTCGCCGCGATGGAATCCGACCTGCGCGACCTGTTCTCCCAATACGGCACCGTGACGGACCTGTTCCTGCCCATGGACCGTGTGACCGGCCGTCCTCGCGGCTTTGCCTTTGTGACCATGGACACGGTCACAGCCATGGAAGAGGCCATCAAAGGCCTGAATGAACAAGATTTCATGGGCCGTCCTTTGGCCATCAATGAAGCTCGTCCGAAGGAAGAACGCCCAGCTTACGGTGGCGGCGGCGGCGGTGGTGGCTACGGCGGTGGCGGTGGTCGTGGTGGCTACGCTGGCAAAGGCGGCGGCAAAGGCGGTTACGGTGGCGGCGGCGGCGGTGGCCGCAGCGAGCGCTGGTAAGCCTTTCTTGCTCACGTTTTTTTGATAAACACGGCTCTCGCCAGGGAGCCGTGTTTTTTATGCCAAGCATGGCTCGAAAAGACGGATCTCACCGCATGTTTGGGTGAACACAACCCGGGACACTCGACGGGGCGTAAGGCTTTCCGCTGCTAGGCTTGAGGCTTGTGCGAAAGGCTCGGGCAACTGGCGGCGTAATTTTGACTGAAAAATAACCCCCCATGACCTCGCGCCAGGTTTTTACCACACTAGCTTCGCTTTCCCTCAGTTCCTCCGCTCTGATCGCTCAGGACGCGGAAAAGATTACCTATGAGGATCACATCAAGCCGCTGCTGGAGAACAAATGCTTCTCTTGCCATAATCCTGATAAGAAAAAAGGCGACTTGGATTTGACCAGTTTCGGGGCCGTGATGGCTGGAGGTGGGGGCGGGGCCGTGGTCGATTCGGGTAATGTCGATGGCTCACGACTCTGGACCACTTGCGCGAAAAAAGAAGAGCCCTTCATGCCACCCGAGGGTTCCCCTCTGAATGCCAAGGAGTTGGAAATTTTAGCCAAATGGGTCACTGGCGGACTACTCGAAACCAAGAGCAGCCTCGCGAAAAAATCCACGAAGCCCAAGGTGGACATGGCCGTGGCCGTCACGAGCGGCAAACCAGAAGGCCCCATCGCCAAACCGGAGCATGTTCTGCTCGAGCCCGTGATCGTCACGCCACGCACCACAGCCATCGTGGCTATGGCAGCCAGCCCATGGACTTCATTGGTCGCCCTAGCCGCTCCGAAGCAAATCCTACTCTATGATACCGACACGAAGCAGCTCGCGGGCATTTTTCCCTACACTGAGGGCTACGCGCGCTCGCTACAGTTCAGCCGCAATGGCAGCCTGCTCGTCATGGGAGGGGGCCGTGGTGGCAAATTCGGTCATGCGGTCGTTTGGGATGTGAAAACCGGCAAGCGCATGATCGAAGTCGGCAAGGAATTCGACCAAGTCATGGCGGCTGACATTAGCCCCGATCACAAAATGGTGGTCATGGGCTGTACCTCGAAAAAAGTGAAGTGCTACGACAGCGCCACAGGCGAGGAACTTTACACGATCAGCAAGCATACCGAGTGGCTTCTGGGCACGAAGTTCAGCCCGGATGGCATTCTTTTGGCCACCTGTGACCGCAACGGCAATGTCATGGTTTGGGAGGCCAGCAACGGCGGTGAATTCTACATTCTCGGCCAGCACAAAGGGCCTGCCAACGATCTCGCTTGGCGCGCTGACTCCAACCTACTCGCGTCCTGCTCCAAAGATGGCACGATCGCCGTTTGGGAGATGACGGAGGGCAAAAAAGTCAAAGACTGGTCGGCACACGGCGGCGGTGTTCAGTCCGTCTCCTTCACGCCGGAAGGCATGATCGTTTCCTGTGGTGATGACGGCCTGGTGCGTCTCTGGGACATCAATGGAAACAAGAAGGGAGAGTTCGCCAGCCAAGGTGACATCGTGGCCAAAGTGGTCGCGCTGCACGATGGCAAAAGCTGCGTCAGCTCGAACTGGCGTGGAGAAATCAAGATATTGACCCTTCAGGAAAAAATGTCCGAAATCGGACAGCTCAGCAGCAATCCACCACTCATCACTCAGCGCATACTTGAGGCGGAAAAACGCGCTACGGATTTGGTGGCGAAGCAGCCAAGTCTCTTGGAAGCCATTCAAAAAGCCGAAGCCGATGTGAAAAAACGCGAGGAACGTCTCGCAGCCGTCCGTGCCGAATTGGCCGAACAAGAGCGCCGCACGAAAGCCTACCCCAGTGAGATGGCCGCTGCTGAAAAAGCCCTTGCGGAAGCCAAGGCAGCCCTCGCGAAAGCCCATGCCGACAAAACGGCTCGTCTCGCTGCCATCAAGACCCATCTCGAGAAGTCGGCCCAGCTTGCGACGCAACAAAAGGAACTGTCGGCAGTTCTCGCCGAGGCTGCCCAACTGCCTGCTGCCGATCAAGCTGTGGCGAATGCAAATGGGCTACTCGAAGCCGCCAAGAAAGAGCTCGCCACCCAAGCTAACGATACCGTTTTGGCTGCTAAGGTCAAAGAGCTCGAAGCGAAGCTCAGCGTTGCCAAGGCAAGTCAACAAAAGCTCGTGCCCATCAAAGCCAAGGCCGATCAGCTCGCAGCTACGGTCGAAAAAGCCAAAGCTCAGCTTGGGGCAGCGCCAGCCCCTGTCGCTAATCTCGATCAAATCATCGCCGACACCACCGCCAAGCTGAAACCGCTGACGGAAGAGATCGCTGCGAAGAAAGCGGAGCTTTCCAAGCTGCCCGCTCTCGTGAAAGCAGGGCCTGATCGGGTGAAAGCTGCGGAAGCCGCCCTGAATCAGGATAAAACCGTGCTCGCCGCAGCACAGTTCGCGGCCAAATCGGCGAGTGATGAAATCGCTGTCCTGCAGAAGCTGCCCACCATTTTAAAAGCCGCCCAATTCAACGTCGGTGTGCTCACCGAGAAAGAAAACCTCGCCAAATGGGAAGGAACCTTCAACGACTACATGGCTGCGAAGAAGGAAAACGAAGAAGCCAAAACCGCCAATGCAGCGAAGATTGAGGCTTCGAAAAAAGCCATCGCCGAGGCCATCAATCAGCTGCCGCAGAAGGAAGCTAGCTTGAACAAGCTGAAGGCCGAACTCGCGGGCGTTCAGGAAGCCATCAAGCCCACTCAAACAGCGGACGCTGCATCAAAAGCCAAGCTTGAGGAGACGCAAAAAATGCTGGCAGCCCGTGAAGCTGAAGTCGCGGCCCTTGCCAAAATCCGCGACGAAGGCAGCGCTGCCGCGAAAAAGTCCGCCGACGACATTGCTAAGGCCATCGAAGGCCTGAAGAAAAAGTTGGGAGAAGTTGCAGCCAAACTCAAAGGACCTGAGGAACAGGTGAAGAGCCGCCAGGCCAATGTCACGGCTCAAGAAACGAAACTGGCAACTGCCCAGAAGGCATCCGCCGAGCTCACCGCGTCCTTGCCGAATCAGGAAAAAGCTATTCAAACGGCAGATGTAGCCCTTGCCACGGCCAAAGCTCGGGTCGAAGCAGCGACACAAGCCTTGGAGGAGACCCAGCGCGCAACAGCCCAAGCTGGACGCAGCATCCAGCCCGCACGTCAAGAGATCACGAAGGCCGAAAAAGCCCTCAATGAAGCGAAGGCGAAAAATCAGACAGCGCCTGAGCTGGAAAAGAGACTCGCGGATGCCAAATTCAACCTGGCTGAACTCGAAAAAGCTGCCGCTGAATCGGCGATGAAATTGGCAGGTGCTCAAAGCAGCCGTGACGATGCGCGCCAAGCGCGTGAACAAGCCGAAAAAGCTCTCTACGCGGCTAAGCAAGCTTTGGCAAAAACGCAAAATGGACTCAAAAACAGCACCAATGCTCTCAAGGGGACAGAGGCTGCTCTGGCCAGAGCAAAATCTGATCTCGAGGCTGCCCAGAAGGCCGCTGCTCCTCTGCGCAGTCAGCAAGATAGCCTGAGTAAAGAAATCGCCGCTCAGGAAAAAGCGAAGTCGGAAAAGCTCACGATTCCTGCTGCTCTCGAAGCTGAGTTTGCCGCCAAAGCCAAGCCATTGAATGATCAAATCGCTTCCCTGAAGGCAGGTTTGCCTGCGCTAGAAAAAGCCTTTGCTGACGCCCGCGCTAAGCTGGAGGCTGAAGTCAAGATCGTCGATGGCAAAAACGCTGAAGTCGCCAAAGCCGCCGAAGCGCTAGAGGCCACCAAGTCGAAGAAAGCAAGCGCTGAAGCTGCCATCGCCGCGGCGGAAAAGGACCAGCCCGTTCGCGAGAAGAACCTTGCGGAGATCAAGGCGGAGCTTGCTAAGCTGGAGCCTCAGCTGGAGCCCCAGCGTGCCAAGGTCAAGCAGCTGGAAACCCAGTATTTCACCATGCTGCCGAAGTGACCGGCAGCGACCTGTCTCTTCAAAGCTGGCGGAATGGCTAAGTTCCGTTGCTCTCGATTGCATGCCCTGTTGATTCTAACGAAGACAAGACAGGATTATCAAAATTCATATTCTCCTCTCGCTGCTTGGTTTAGTGGTGGTTCATGCTTTCTCGCTTCATGCGTTCATCTTTGGGTCATAAGTTGATTCTCGGTTGGCTCGCCCCGCTGGGGCTAGTTTTAGGTCTATCCATGGCGCAGGCGCAGACCGGGTTGAAAATGCAACTCGTGCCTGAGGACACCGCCGTGGTTCCTGGCCGACCTTTTCGCGTCGGGCTATTCATTCAGCACGAGCCTGGCTGGCACACCTACTGGCGGCAACCTGGTATCGTGGGCGTGCCGACGACGATGACTTGGGACTTGCCTGCGGGCTTCAAGGCCGGACCGCTGGAGTATCCTGAACCAGAGGCCACCATGATGTTTCACATCAAAGCGCAGGGCTACGAGAGGGACGTGCTTTTGCAGACGCTCATCACACCACCGCAACATCTCGTGCCAGGCTCCGACATCATCCTATCTGGAAAGGCTGCGTGGATGTGCTGCGGACGAACCTGCCACCCTGGGAGCATGAAGCTCCAGATTCGCTTGCCGGTGGCCCAGTCTGCCGAATCTCATCCGCAGTGGGCAGCCCGTTTTGCCCAAGAGCGAGCCGCTTATGCGCAACCCAGCGCTGCTTGGCTGGCCGATGCTCAAGAAGATGGCATGAAAGTGATGCTGACCTTGCGGCCCGTTCGTTCTGAAGCCCGGCCTTTTGCACCGGGGAGAGTGCCCCAAGTGGTTTTTTTTACCGAGGATGGTTGGATCAATAGCGATCAAGAGCAGCAGGTGCGCCTCAACCCCGACGGAAGCTTGACCCTCTCCTTGGTCAGGGCAGAGATTTTTTTGGGTGGCAAACCTCCCCTGAAACTGCATGGCATCTTGCAGAGAGAAGGCGGCTGGCATGTCGATGCGTCTCTGCGAAGCATGACAATTCAGCCCTTGCTAAGACGCTGACGTTGCTGTCCGTTTCTCACGCGATTAGCACCCCCCCGTCCCCCCTACTCTTCATCCCGCTATCCATCCATGAAAGGCATCCTCGTCCTGATCCTCGCTGCTGCTGTGGGCTACCTCTCGTATCAATACGTTTACCCCGTGCTGGCCACTTACGTGAAGTTTGAGAAAAAGAAGGCCGTCGCCGTCGCCCCCAAGCCAGAACCCGTCAAAAAGCCGGTCGTCGTGGTGGCACCACCTCCGATGCCGAAAGAAGAACCCAAGCCGGTCATGGAGGCACCTAAGCCCGCGCCTAAGCCCATGGTGGTCGAGGCTCCAAAGCCAGTGGTCGATCCCAACGCGTTTGTGCCTCCTCCCTTGCCCAGCATGGCGGATCTCACTCGTGGATGGACTGTCATTCCTCCGAATGCTTTCAAACCAGCCCGTCAGATCACCCTCAAGCGTGACCTAGAATTGAGCCTGCGCATGGGTGCCAACACGGCCAAAACTTCCGTCAAGGCCGGCGGCAAGATGTTCGCCGTGGGGCATGATAGCCATGGATTGATCGTGGCCCCTTCACCAGAGTCTCCCATGCGTGGCGTGGTCGCTTTGGACGACACTGACTTGAAAGAGTCGCTGACTGCTTGGCACGAAAACTGGAAGGTGGGTGAATTGGCACGCCTGAAAAAGGCGCACGAATACCGTCTGGCCGCAGTTGAGGCAGCGAAAAACGCTCCTGTGGCGGCTAAGGCTGCCGCTGGCAATGACAAACCCACCCGAGACAAGGACGGAACCTATCCGTTGCTCGTCGCCAGCATGAAGTCAGGTCAGGTCACGGAAATCAAGCTAGATACCATCAAGGAGTGGGGAGAGCCCGTGCTCGAAGGTGACCTCTGGAAGGTCAACGTGAAGTATGAAACCATGACCATGTTCGGCAAATTCGACACGGAGGCCCAGGCCCAGATCAAGAATGGTGTTGTCCAGCAATGGATTTACACGGGTTCGGGTGAGGTGGTGCCGTAAGCCCTACGTCTATCTTGGAGCTTGCCTGCAAAGCGAAATTCAAAATGAGACGCTTGCCGTAAGGTAAGGGGAGCTCAGTATTGCTTGGGCATCACGTGGGGAGCTCCCAGCTCAATTCCAGGCCATCATAGGCAATCCGCACGTCTGCGGGTAGCTTGGGTTCTTCCCGTGCGTGCAGAATTTCGCACTGAAGGTGGGTGAAGTAGGTCCGGCGAGGACGCACCTGCTCATGTAGGGTCAGCGCCTCGGCAAAGTTCATGTGTGTGGTGTGCTCGGTGTGCCTCAAGGCATCCAAGATCAGCGTGTCCACCCCTTTCAGAGCGTCCAGGCTTTCGGGCAGGAGCACTTTCGCATCGGGGATGTAGGCACACAGTTTCCGACCATGGCGCGAAAAAAGGTAGCCAATGCATTCCACCTTGCCGTGCAGCACGGGGAGCGGTGTGACTAGCGTTTCACCCAGGTGAAAGGAGCCGTGGATGGGTTTCGGGAACGGCTTCAGGTAGCCCCGGTAGCGATTCTCGCCGTTGAAGGCATAGAAAAACATGCGTTCCAGCACGGCTAGGCAAGAGGGCAGGGCATACACGGGCATGAAGGCCTCGGCGGGAATCGTGAAGCGACGCAGTTCATCGAATCCCGTCACGTGATCCATGTGTGGATGGGTGAACAGTGCGGCATCCAGGTGCCGCACACCCGCCCTGAGGCACTGGCTGCGAAAGTCAGGGCCTGTGTCCACCACCCAGGCCATCTCTGGCGTGCGCATCCACACGCTGGAGCGCATTCGATTGTCCCTCGGGTCAGTGCTCCGGCACGTCTCGCAATCGCAACCAATCATCGGCACCCCCACCGAGGTGCCGGTGCCGAGAAAGGTGAGCGTGAGATCCGCCATGGTGCCTCGCAGGAAACGAGTGTCAGCCCAGGGCGGCTAGCATTTCTTTCAGTTTCGCAGCCTTCTCCTGCCAGTCCGTCTCGCGTTGCTTGTGCTCATCGAGCACCTTTTGCGGGACCTTCGAGGTGAAGTTTTCGTCCGCCAGCTTAGCACGCACCTTTTCTAACTCGCCCATCACCTTGGTCAGCTCTTTGGAAACCCGAGTGCGCTCGGCTTCGACGTCGATCAGGCCATCGAGGGGCAGGAAGATCGTGCCCAGTGGGGTGAGAGCGCTCGGAGTGCCTTTCGTGGGCGAGAACTCGGCATCGACTTCCAGCGGTTCTGCATTCAGCAGGATTCGCAGGACCTCGACCTCGTGCGCGGGCAGTTCTTGGTTGGGCTTCAGGACAAAGCGAACTCTCTTGTTGATGTTGAAGGTGCTCTTCAAGCCGCGGCCCAGGACCACCGTCTCGTATTTGTCGTTCGCGGCCTTTTCGTCCTCGGGAAGGATGCCGAAGTGGGCGAGTTCATCCGCATCGAGCGGCTTCGGCCACGGGGCGAACATGATGCTCTTGCCGCCCTGATTTTCGGGAAGGTCGGCGTTGAAACCCATGCCGTGCCACAGCTCCTCGGTGATGAAGGGCAGGAAGGGATGGAAGAGACGCAGCGTGTGGCCGAGCACGAAGTCGATGACGGCGAGGGTGTTCGCTTTGCGCTTCTCGTCGGTGCCTTGGAGGACGGCTTTGGAGGCCTCGACATACCAGTCGCAATACTCGCTCCAGAAGAAGCGGTAGAGCGTGGCGGTGGCGTCGCTGAAGCGGTATTCTTCAAGCGCGGTGCTGACTTCGGCGATGGCGGTGTTGAGGCGCAGGAGGATCCATTTGTCGTCGCTGCTGAGCAGCGCGGCGCTGATCTCGGTCTCGGTGGCGCCGCCCTGCATCTGGCGGAAGCGCGCGGCGTTCCAGAGCTTGGTGCAGAAGTTGCGGCCGAGCTCGACGTTCTTTTCGTCGAAGCAGATGTCCTGACCCAGCGGCGCACTGCGCATGATGCCGAAGCGCAACGCATCGGCGCTGTAGCTCGCGATGAGCTCCAGCGGATCGGGCGAATTGCCGAGCGATTTGGACATCTTGCGGCCCTGCTTGTCGCGGATGATGCCGGTGAAATAGACGTTCTTGAACGGCAGCTCGCCCATCCACTCGAAGCCCGCCATGATCATGCGGGCGACCCAGAAGAAGATGATGTCCGGCCCCGTGACGAGATCGGTCGTCGGGTA
>CANNQP010000011.1 GCA_947507875.1 Verrucomicrobiaceae bacterium
TTCCTAGCCTCCAAACCTGTTCTCTGAAAGATCAATTCTAACTCCACTCATTAAGGCTCACTTCGTGATCCCGTTGGCTTTGTCAGCCGCCGCTTTTCGCTGGCGGACGGGCAGTCTGCCACATCTCCCCTCCCCCGCAACTTGTTTTTCTTCTTTTTCAAAAGTTTTTGCGCAAATTGGGGTCTGTGAGGTGACCAACGGTGTTGTGTTTTTGAAACTTACAGGGGTTCAGCGCGTCTCTTTTTGAAATCATTCGGCCTTTGTCGACTGAAAGAAAGCCTAACTTTAAGGATATTAATTTACCAACAATCGTTCGGCACATTCCATTGATTCGTGTGTGAATGTCTTGTCCGGTTCGAGCGTTTGGCGTGGGCTCGTCTTCATCGACAATCTTATGATCAGGTTACTTTCATTACTTTTCGTTATCGCTCTCTGCCCCCTGCTCTCGGCTTTCGCCCAGCTCCCGCTGGAACTGAAACCAGACACGCGCATTGCCCTCATCGGCAATTCGCTCTTCGACCGCATGCGCGACGACGGCCAGTTCGAGGCGCTCATGCACCAGCGCTTTGCCAAGGAGAAGCTCGTGTTCCGCAACCTGAGCTGGTCCGCCGATGAAGTGGCCCTGCGCCCGCGCCCCGATGGCTTTGGCGACCTCAACCAGCACCTCGCCGAGCACCAGGCGGACGTCATCCTCGCCGCCTTCGGCTTCAACGAGAGCTTCAAAGGCGAAAAGGGCCTCGCCGAGTTCGAAACACTCCTCAAGGCCTTCCTCATTGAGCTGAAGGCCCATCGCTACAACGGTACCTCCGAGCCGAAAATCGTCCTCGTGAGCCCCACCGCCGCCGAGAAGCCCCACAAGCATCTCAACGCCCAAATCAAGCTCTACACCGACGCAATGAAAAAGGTCGCCGCCGCCGAGAAGGTGGCCTTTGCGGATGTTTTCACCGATTTGACCCCGAAGACGACCAACGGCGTGCATCTCAACACCGCCGGCTACGCCGCTCTCGCCGAGCGTCTCTACAACCAGCTCACGCAAGAAACCCCGCCGAAGCTCAACGAAGCCGTCCGCGCTGCCGTCGTCGAAAAGGAGGACAAGTTCTTCCAGCACTACCGCCCGCTGAACTACTACTACATCAAAGGCGGCCGCATGGAGCCCTACGGCGTTGTGAATTTCCCCGGCGAGCTGAAGAAGCTCCTCCAGATGACCGAAGCACGCGACGAGGCCATCTGGGCCTCCGTCAATCAGGTCACGCCAGTCAATCCAGTCCCCCCAGACGACTCCCATACCGATCCCCTCCCCGTCATCACCGGAGACCGCCCCATCAACGAATGGGTCTCTCCCGCCGATGAACTCGCGGCCTTCAAAATCGATCCACGCTTCGAAGTCAGCCTCTTCGCCTCCGAAGAGGATTTCCCGGAGCTCTTCGTGAAGCCCATCGCCATCCGATTCGATGGCAAAGGCCGCCTGTGGGTCAGCACGAGCACCACTTACCCGCAAATCATGCCCGGCGAGGCCCCGCAGGACCGCATCCTCATTCTCGAAGACACCAATGGCGACCACCGCGCGGACAAATGCAGCGTGTGGGCCGATAAGCTCGCCATCCCGCTCAGCTTCGAGTTCGGGAATGGCGGCGTCTTCGTCTCCGACCAGCCGCATCTCACCTTCCTCAAAGACACCGATGGCGACGGCAAGGCCGACCACCGCGAAAAACTCCTCACCGGCTTCGGCACCGAGGACAGCCACCACGCACTGCACGACTTTGTCTGGAGCCCCGAGGGCGATCTCATCTTCCGCGAGAGCATCTTCCATCACAGCCAGGTCGAGACGCCCTACGGCCCCGTCCGCGCCCGCGAGAGCAGCTTCTTCCGCTACACGCCCGCCACCGGCAGGCTGCTCGCCTTTGGCAGCTACATGAGCACGAACCCCTGGGGCATCACCTTTGACGACTGGGGCTTCCACGTCGGCAGCCATCCCGTCTTCGCCAGTGCCGTCCACGCGCTCAATGCGCCCTACCCCGACATCCACATCCCTGCCGGCAACTATTTTCCTGCTTACAGCGGCACCTGCGGCCAGGAATTCCTCACCAGCAGCCACTGGCCCAAGGAGCTGCGCGATCAAAAACACTTCATGCGCGTGCGCTACAAGCCCACCAACGAAGTCGAGTTGCACGAGTGGGTGGAGCACGACACCCACTTCGAGGAAAAGAAAGTCGGCATCGTCTTCCAAAGCACGAACCTCAGCTTCATCCCCGTGGACATCCAGCAAGGCCCCGACGGCGCGATGTACATCGCCGACTGGTACAACCCCGTCAAAGGCCACGCCCAATACTCCCTCCGCGACACCCGCCGCGACAAAAAGTCCGGCCGCATCTGGCGCATCACCGCGAAGGATCAAAAACTCGAAGCAGCACCGAAGATCACCGGCGCGCGCATCCCCGAGCTGCTGGAGCTGCTGAAGAGCGAGAACTACCGCACGCGGTATCGCGCGAAGGTGGCGTTGAGGGAGAGGAAGCCAGAAGAGGTCATATCTGGAATCAAGGCTGCTAAACTGCGCTTACCCAGCGACAAGTCCGATGAGAACCTGCGAAGCATCGAATTGGACTGGGTGCTAACCAGCATCGGAGCTTGGCGGAATAATGGCCTTCTTTCTGATGACGATGCCAGAGGTTTGAAATTCGGGCTTGTGGCTTTCCCTCTCTGTGACCAAGACCCCAAAGTAAGAGCTGCGGCTATCCGGCACCTCCGTTGGACACCGCAGTTCAATCATGTGAAACTTGAATCATCTGGCCGATCCTCGCTTCAACTCGCAGCAAACGACAAGTCCGGCCTCGTCCGCCTCGAAGCGGCCATCGCAGCGAGTTACATCGGCACGCAGGAAGCCTTGGAGGCCGCGCTCGATCTGCTGAAGCGCCCGATGGACCCTTACCTCACCTACGCGCTGCGCACCTCGCTCGACAGCCACACGCTACAGCCGCTTTGGAAGGGCAACACTGCCTTCATGCAGAAGCATCCCGAATTGGAAAAATTCCTCAAAGACAGCGAGCCCACCAAACCCGCCCTCATGGCGAAAAAGAAGAAGCCTGAGCCGCCGAACCCCTTCGACAACCAGCCCGGCCTGCAAACCATCACCATCAAGACCATCCCTGAACGCCTGCTCTACGACCTGCGCGAGTTCAAAGTGGCCCCCGGAGCCCCCGTGAAGCTCGTTTTCGAAAATCCCGACGTCACCCCGCACAATCTCCTCATCGTCCAGCCCGGTGCCGCGGACGAAGTCGGCATGGCCGGCAACGAGATGGCCAAAACGCCCGACGGCTTCGCCAAAGGCTTCATCCCCGACTCCCCGAAGATCCTGCACAAAACCAAGATGCTCAACCAAGGCGACCGCGAAGTTCTCCGCTTTACCGCGCCCACTGCGAAAGGCAAATACCCCTACATCTGCACCTTTCCGGGGCACTGGCTGGTGATGAAGGGAGAGATGGTGGTGGAGTAACTCAAGCAGTGTCAAAATATAGCCCTCACCTTCGGTGCGATTGCCCTCAGCTCACCATTTCCAAAAATATCTGCTCTAGGCTCAAGCCGCTGCTAGATCGTGTTGCACGAAGTTCATCGAGAGTGCCCACAAAGAGCAGGCGCCCACGGTGCAAAATGCCGATGCGGTCGGCGACCTCTTCTGCGATGTTCAGCAGGTGCGTACTCATGAGCACAGCGGCTCCTGCTCGACTTTGGCGGCGCAGCTCCTCTTTCACCACACGTGCGTGCACCGGATCCAGACCCACCATGGGCTCATCAATCACGAACACCTGAGGCTCATGCAACAAAGCACTGGCGATGGCCAGCCGCTGGCGCGTGCCGTGGCTTAGATTTTCAATGCGCTGCCAGCAGTGCTCATGCAGCGCGAACTGAGTAAAAAGCTCTCGCGTGCGGTTCGCAGCGTGTTTGGCCTCCATACCGAAGAGTTCAGCGATGAACTGCATGAACTCAGGCGCGCTGAGCTTTTCATAAAACACGGCCACGTCCGGCACATAGCCCAGCAACGCCCGTGCCCGCAGCGGATCAGCCTGCACGTCAATGCCACACAACCTGACGCTACCTGCATCTGGACGCATCAGCCCGGTCAGCAGCTTGATGGCGGTCGTTTTCCCCGCGCCATTTGGGCCGAGAAAAGCAAAGAGCTCCCCCGGGCGGATGCTTAGGCTCAACCCATCCAGGGCCTTGAGAGCACCATAGTGCATGGTCAGACTGTCGATCTCAATCATAGAAGGGCGAGCGGAAGGAAGAGGTATTTGTTCAAAGGGCACGCTGGAGGATAGAAACGAGCGTATCCTGCGGCAACGGCACGGGATTTCCCTTCATGCTGCTGGCCTGCGCGGCTTTCCTTGCCAACTCTTCGATGTGATGCTTTTCAAGACCATAAGTCGCCAGCCCTGGAATACACAATCGTGTAGCGAGTCCGTCTAGCACGGCGACGGACTCGATCGCCAATGCCTCAGGCCTACCAGTGAGCAGGGCGGCCACTTTTTGAAAACGAGCACGCTGGGCCTCGGTGCCCGCCGCCTCTACAGCCGCCACATTTTCCTGCCAAACCGGTGCCAGCAGAGCAGCACAGACAGCTCCATGGGGGGCGTGAAACTGCCCGCCCACAGGCGCAGCGAAACCATGCACAGCACCGAGTCCGGCATTTGCCAAGGCCATGCCGCTGAGCATCGCAGCGAGCGCCATATTTTCCCGCGCTTGGAGATCGGCACCCTCCACGACGGCCCGCTCCAAGCTGGCCATCGCGCGCTGAATGCCTTCGACGCAAAGGGCATCGGTCATCGGTTGCGCGCGAGAGCTGACGTAGGCTTCCAGGCACTGCGTCAGCGCATCCATGCCACTGGCAGCGGTGACCTCAGCCGGGCAAGTGACCGCGAGCGCTGGATCGAGGATCGCGACGCGTGGGAGCATGGCTGCGTGGCGCAGGCTTGCTTTCACCTGATGCTCTGGGCTGGAGAGAACCGCGTTGCGCGTCACCTCAGCACCTGTCCCCGCAGTGGTGGGAAGAGCGATGACGGGCAGCGGGGCTTGTTCGAGCGGATGCCCGGCCCCGATCACTTCGAGATAATGCATCACCCCCTGCGGCTGAGTGGCCAGTGCGGCCACGGCTTTGGCTGCGTCCACCGCACTGCCACCGCCGATGCCTACGATGACGTCCGCTCCCACTTGGCGGGCCTGCTCCGCCCCTTCACTGACCTCTTTGACCGTGGGCTCACCATGCGTGGGAAAAACCGCCGAATTCACCCCTGCTGACGCGAGGAGGCTGCGCAGAAAATCTGCACGCTCTGGTCGAGACCCCGTCACGACCAAGGCGCGGGTGCCATGGGCACGGCAAATGGGGCCTACCTCGGCTGAGCTTCCGCAGCCGAAGATGATTCGGCCCGCTGTGGCAAATTCAAATTTCATTCCCATCGGGACGCTCGACCGAGGAATCCGTCAAGCAGGATGCCTGGGGTAAACGCCTCATCGAGACCAATGGCGCGCAATCGCCTCGACCAGCCCAGGGATGCTGTGCTGGGTCGCAGCCACATCCACCGACAGGCCATGCTTTTTCACTGCCTGACTCGTCACAGGACCAATAGAGGCCACCTTGCAGCCCTCTGGCAGAGGCACCCCCAGATCCATGAAGTGATCCACCGTGCTCGCGCTGGTGAAGGTGATCATGTCCGCGCCCTCCTTCTTCAGTCGAGCGAGTGCTTCCAGGTTATCCTCTTTCTCCGGCACCGTGCGGTAGGCAATGGCCTCATCCACGATCGCGCCCATGCGGGTCAGCTCTTTGGTGATCACCTCGCGTGTCTCCTCAGCCTTCACCCACAGCACCGAGACGTTCTCCATGTTTTGGTGTTCGCCCAGCGCCTTGATCAGCCCTTCTGCCACAAAGTCCTTTTCCGGCATCAGATCCACGGCCAGATGGCGCGCGCGCACTTTTTCTGCTGTGCCTGGCCCGATGCAGGCGATGCGTGCGCCACCGATGCTGCGGGCGTCATTGTACAGCTTGTCGAACATACGGAAAAACGCATCAACCCCATTAGGACTGGTAAAAATGATCCATTCATAGGTATGGCAATCCTGCACCAGTTGACCAAAGCCCAGGCGATCCTTCGGCTCCGTGATACGGATGGTCGGTAGTTCAATCACATCGGCCCCCAGGTCGCGCAGCATTCGACTCAGCACGCCCACCTGCTGACGCGTACGGGTCACCACGATCTTTTTCCCAAAAAGGGGGCGACTTTCAAACCAATTGATCCGCTCACGTTCCTTCACCACATTTCCCACCACCGCCACGGCGGGCGCTTTGAACCCCGTCTCCTCTACACGACGCGCCATGGTGCCAAGCGTGGCCACCAGGGTCTGCTGCTTGCCATGCGTGCCCCAGCGCACCAGCGCCATTGGCGTCTCAGGATCGGCACCATGCTTCATCAGCTCGCCCGTGATTTCAGCCATGCGCTCCACGCCCATCAGAAAGACCTTCGTGCCATCCGCCACCGCCAGTTTTGCGTAGTCCAAGCTCGTTTCGGATTTGGAAGGATCCTCATGTCCTGTGAAAATGGTCAGCTGCGAGGCATGGTCACGATGCGTCACTGGAATGCCTGCATAGGCCGGAGCCGCGATCGCACTGGTGATGCCCGGCACGATCTCAAAACGCACCCCCGCCTCCGCCAGCTCAGCCGCTTCCTCAGCCCCACGGCCAAAAAGCACGGGATCGCCGCCCTTCAGCCGTGTCACGACCTTACCTTCGCGAGTCAATTTCACGATCAGCGCATTGATCTGATCTTGAGGCAGTGCGTGGTCGCCCGCCTTTTTGCCAACATAAATTCTCTCCGCCCCCTCTTTTGCATAGCGGAGGAAGTCGTTATTGCTCAGGTAGTCATAGACCAGAACATCCGCTACCTCGATGCACTCCTTACCCTTGATCGTGAGCAGGCCAGGATCACCCGGCCCAGCTCCCACGAGGTAGCAGATGCCGGAAGAAGAGGAATGAGGAGAAAGCGAAGAAGCCATGAGAAAAGCAGCCTCCAACGTGTCGAGCCTAGCCCGACCTGCAAATGCGGAGATGCGCCGCTCGTGTCCTGCTCGTCCGGTGCCGGCGCAGCGCTTCAAGCGGACAAGCCGAAACGCACACATAGAATCATTCGCAGTGAACTCCTATCCAAGCCTCAGGCCAATGCATGCCCTTTCCATGTCCTGTCAGGAGTGGTGCAAATCTCGCAGGCGTGTCCATTAAACGCCGCGGAAGAGAACTGGAAGACTCACAAACCTGCTCAACTGAAAAAATAAAAGCACGCTGATGATTCTGCCGCTGTGCCGCTCACGGCGATCAAAGCGCCCCAAAGACAGGGACGAAAGTGTCAGGGAACCGCAGCATGGACAGGCATGCTGCCGTTGCTTCCGTCAGGACCTGGCGGGATTCACAAGCTGGACATCCGCGGCCCCTGACAAAGTCACATAGGCCGATGATGGCGAAAGCGCAAGCTGCAATCCGCCCAGCAACGGATCGACACCTTTCGCAATGCTTTTACCAGCACGGCTGGCCTAAAGCGAGAGCTTATCAGGAGCGCCTATCCTAGGTCCCTGTCGCGAAAGGGACTCCAGTGAGCGATGTTTTCGGGCAAGGGCCGCATTGCCAGGGCGGTCTGTCCCTCTATGCTGACGTGTATGTTTTTACGCTTTTGTGCGCTATTCTCCCCGATCGTCCTCGCTGCTCGGTTAGTGGCGATCGATTTGGAGGATGATCTCAGCTACCTCTCAGCACGTCAGGCTCTGCAGGATGGATTGCCTGCGGTGGCAGCCGTGAAAGCCGAGCGCATGCTGCGTGCCGCCGCGCCGGGGTCCATCCAGCGGCAGACCCTGGCTGCTCTGGTGGTGGAGGCCAAGGTGCGCGCTGGAGATGGCCAAGGTGCGCTGGATCTACTGCACGAGGAAAAAGTACCCAATGCCGACTTCTGGGAGGCTCAAGCTCGGGTCTATGCCGGTGATCTGGAAGGGGCAGAGCAACGATTGGCACGCCGTCTGGCAGAAAACGCTGCGACGAGCCAGGAGCGACTTCTTTACGCCCAACTGTGCAGCCGCAACGGTCACTTGGCCGAGGCGCGGGCCGTCCTGGCCCCCGTGATGGAAGGACAAGATGCCGACGCGATCCACCGCACTCGCCTTTTGCTGGCCGAGCTAGATCTGCGTGAGGGAATCACAGCATCCGTGATCTCCGCCCTGACCCGCCCAGAGATGATGGCTGATCCGCGCGCAGCATTGCTGCGAGCTCAGGCACTCTCACGAGAAGGGCGCCACGCCGAAGCCCAGACGTTGCTGCGTGACTTGCTGGCAGGCTCTGGCGGTGGCGAGGACCTGCACCACAGTGCGGCAGTGCTGCTGGCGGAATCACTGCGCGATGAAGGCCATCCTGCCGAGGCTGCCACTGTGCTTGTACAATTTCTGGAAAACACATCCGCCAGTGGCCTTTGGCAGCGCGCCTTTGATTTACTGTGGTCCTGCCAGCAGGCCCAACCCGGTCAGCCACCACCCGATGAGGCAGCACGATGGGCAGCGGGGTTAAACCCTTCCAAAACAGCATTATCCGCTGCCACCAGCCAGGATCTGGAGAGCCAGGGTCTTTTTCAAAGTCATGCGCTACTCTTGTTGGCTCGATGGTTAGCCACTGAGAAGCGTCCGATGGAGGCGCTCGGTCTGCTGGAAGCTTTTCTACAACTGACGCCGCAGCATCCATCTCTGGACGATGCCATGAGCCTCACCGCAGACCTCTATGGACAGATCGGCGCAGCACGACGGCTGGAGTCTCTCGCAGCACTTTGGCAAAATCGAGCAGCTGGTGGATCCGCCCGCGTTGAATTCGCAAGCGCACAGGCAGCCTATGGCCGTGGCGATCATCGACGCGCCATGCAGCTCTTTGAGACGGCGGCCAGTCTTGCCACCCGTCTATCGAGCCGACGCTCTGCACTCTACAACGCCGCCCTCTCTGCGTGGCGCGCCGCTGAATTGGCAGCCTATCCCAGCCTTCTGGCTCAGTTGGCAGCCACCGGTAGCGATGCTGAGGCAGAGAGCCGCCGCATAACAGCCGCTGATTTGGAGCTGGATCGCGCGCTGGAGCTCGCGGCCAAAGAATCTCCTGACGCGCGAGCAGCTTTGGAAGCCTTCTTGAAGCAAAATAGCACTCACGCGCGTGCCGCAGAGGCCCAGGCTGCACTGGCCGAAACCTTGCTCACACAACCCCAGCCAGATTTTGCCGCCGTGGAACGAGCCCTAAACACCGCCGCCGCAGCTCCTTCGGAGCGTCAATCTCAGCGCCTCGCACTCACTCGACTCTGGAGCCTGGAGCGTCAGGGCAAGCTGAAAGACCTCACCACAGCAGGCACGGACTTTTTGACCCGCTGGCCCACGAATGCCCAAGCGGCTCTCGTACGCATGAAGATGGCCGACGCTTACTACCGGCAGGAAAACTTCGCCGCAGCACGCACCGAGTATGAGATCGTAGCCCGCGAACACAGCAGTTCACCTTTTGCCGATACAGCACTCTACTTCGCAGGCATGGCGTCCCTTTCCATGCTGAGCAATGAAGGTCGCGAAACAGCCATCAATCTCTGGCAACAGCTCGCCGAGCGCGGAGGCCCGTTGGCCATCAGTGCGCGTCAGCAGCAGGCCCAAGCCAAGCGCCGCGCTGGGCAGGAAGAAGAAGCTCTGAAGCTGCTGGACTCTCTTCTTCAGGAAAAAGAACTGCCACGGCAGACGCGTCGCTCTTTGCTCTGTGAAAAGGCAGAGATTCTGATGTTACTGGGCAAGACCTCACCGACTCAGCTAGAAACCGCAGCCAACACACTACGTGAGCTACTGCAGCAAGCGGAACTCTCTCTGCTCTGGCGCGCACGTGCTGGCTACACACTTGCGGTTGCCCTGCGCTCCGCTGGCCGACAATCGGAAGCCCTGGAGGCCTGCTACGATGTCGTGCAATCCGCCAGCCTGACTCCCAAAGCAGATCCCGCTGAAGCTCTTTGGTATTACCGGGCAGGTTTTTTCGGCATCGACCTCCTTGAAGACATGAAGCAATGGGAAGCCGCGGCTCGTCTAGCGGAAAAGCTAGCCACTACAGCAGGCGACCGTGCCGCGGAAGCTCGGCAGCGCGCCACCAAGATCCGTCTGGAGCACTTCCTGTGGGATGGAAAATGAAGTAGGCACAGCGAATCCAACTCTTTTCTTGATGGCAGCCGCCCTTTAGCTGCGTTCCTTGCGGCTCCCATGACCGTTTCCAACCTGCTCCGTTCTACCCTAGCTATCCTGGCCATCGCCGCTCCAGTTCTCGTCTGGAGCGCTCCGAAAAAGCTCCTCGTCATCACCGTCACCACGGGCTTCCGCCATTCCTCCATCGAGACAGCCGAAAAGGTCCTCAAAGACCTCGGCGAAAAATCAGGAGCCTGGACCGTGGATTACGTCCACCAGCCGGAAGGCCAACCCAAGAACCCAGGTCGACCTCCCGAAAAAAAACCCAACGATAGCGACGAAGCCTTCAAGGCCAAACAAGAAGCCTACAGCCAAGCACTTGCCGAATTCAATGCCGCGAACAAAGTATGGAACGATCAAGTGAAGACTTACATGGCCGACCAAATGGCCATCGAGAAAATCAAAAACTATGACGGCTTCATCTTCGCTAACACCACTGGCGACCTTCAATTCCCCGACCGGGAAGGCTTCGTGAAACTTATCCAAAGCGGCAAAGCGCTGGTGGCCATGCACTCCGGCTCCGACACCTACCATCCCTTCCGTGGTTACATCGACATGCTCGGTGGTGAATTTGAAACCCACAAAGCTCAGGTCGAAGTTCAGCCTATTCTGCACGACCCTGCCCATGCAGCGACTCGTCTCATTCCTAGCGGTTTCAAAGTTTATGATGAGATCTACATCATCAAAAGCTACGACCCCAAGAAGGTCCACTCCCTCATGGGTCTGAATGACCACCCGAACCTCGCCCAACTGACCGACGAAGAAAAAGCCAAGAACCAAGGACGCTACTTCCCCATTTCTTGGTGCAAGGAATTCGGTCAGGGGCGGGTCTTTTACACCTCGCTCGGGCATCGTGAAGACGTCTGGGACCCAACTTGGAAAGAAGGCACGAAAGACCGCAAAAACTCCCCTGAAATCGCCAAGACCTATCAAGAACACATCTTGGGCGGCATTCGTTGGGCGCTGAAGCTTGCTGAAGGTGACGGCACCGCCGGCAACCTCAAGTAATCACGCCTCTGCCGCATCAGCCGCCGTCCACCAAAAACGGCGGCTTTTTCATGCCCAACAAGCTTTTCACCAACAATTCATACATGCCTAAATCTACTCAAGTCACGAGGTTCAAGGCTTAGCTTTTTCTCGCTATCCCTGTTCTAGCGAATACGCGCCACTTGTGGGCCACAAGAACTAGCGCTCCGCAGCCCCACTCACCCTTTGAATCTGGGGTTTTTGCTGCACTTCCTCATTCGCTTTTATCTCATGGAGCACAGCATCTACCCAAGCTTCAGCTTCAGCAGACTTGGCCACGTCAACCTTCACCTTGGCACTCATGCAAACCCTAAGAACACTCAACGCGCCGCCTTGACCCCATGCAGGGCAAAAACCTGCTGAACCGCCTGGGTAATCGGCCCGGGTGCAGTTAACGGACGTCCATCGATCAGATCGATCGGATGTACCTCGCGGGTCGATGAGGTCAAAAAAGCCTCCTCACAATGCTGCAGCACGGACAGTGGCAGATCACCCTCACGACACATAATGCCTGCCACACCACAAGCGTCGAGCACGAGGCGACGTGTGACTCCCGCCAGACAGCCTGAAGCCAAAGACGGTGTCATGAGTTGGCCTCCGACCACAACAAAGACGTTCGAACTTGTGCCCTCACAAAGCTCTCCGCGTGTGTTCGCCATCAAAGCTTCACCTGCTCCCCGGGCTTTCGCATGAGCCAGTGCTACCACATTTTCTCCATATGAGGTGGACTTTACACCGCTCAACACTCCAGCCTCATGCTTGGACCAAGGCACCGTGCAAACGCGCTCCGTTGGAGGCCAGGCCTTCAAGGCCGTAGCCGTGATGAGTTGCGTGCACGGCTCTTTACCACGATCTGCAGCCAAAGGCCCCTCCCCGCTTGTCAAAGTCACACGCAGCCTCGCCTCTGTGAGTTCATTCGCCTGAAGAACTGCCACCAAGGCCGAATGGAAGTCCGACTCTAAAATTGGCGTCAGTCCCATCAATTCGCACGACCTCACCAGCCGCTCGTAGTGCATCTGCGGAGCAAACGGTACCCCACGCCTTGCCACCAGCGTCTCAAAAACACCATCCCCGACAAGCCAGCCATGATCAAACGGCGAAATTCGAACTTCTGCCGCCGTCAGCAGTTTCCCATTGAACCAAAGGATACCTTTCATACGACCAAAAAAGCCCCATCATTCCCCAGAAAGCAACCCTTGACGGTATGGATTCTTGGAGACGTGAACCATCCGCGAACAGCACCCCATGAGGGTCTGACATTAAGAGTCGAAAACCAAGAGAGCATTAACTTACCTGATTTTTCCCCAGACGAAAACGAAGACGGATGGCTTCGCGGAGGGTCATTAGGTTTTCTCGAAAACGGCCATCTAACCCAAAAGCAGAGAGGCAAGCACTGAAGATAAAAAGACACTGCAACAAGGCAGGATACATTCGCCCAAAGTTCTGTGGGTAATTGGCAAGGATAGCGATGACGAGACTAAGATACAAAAAGGGGTAAAAGAACAGAAAAGCCAAATAGCGCTCGAAGCGAGCATTGCGCCGGACCTGAGCATTCGAGGGGATCCACTCCATCTTACGCCCTATCAAAAAGTCCAAAAACACCTGCACGTGAATGAAACTATACATGAAGGAAAGCGGCAGAACAAAGAGACCGGCTCGATGAGTGTTCCAAAAAGGCACCAGCACATAGCTAAAAAGGCAAAGAAACACCAGGGCAAGCCAACTGGCCGGATTGACAGCGCCCTGGGCTAGAGTCAAGCCCGTGACGACAGCGGCAGGAAAGGCAAGCGCACCAATGACATTGAAAACATAGAAGCTGTTCAGAAAAACGAACAGCCAACGCTTGCGTCCCAATCCATGCAGCGACCAGAGACGACGAGTGAACATGAGCTCAATCCCCCCCAACGCCCAACGATACTGCTGCGTGAAAAAAGTCTGTAGCCGAGCAGGGCTAAGTCCCTGACTCAAAATGAGCGGGATGTAGCGAATGCGATACCCCGCACTGAGGGTCAGGAGGCCCGTGTTGATATCTTCGGAACACTCCACGAGCGGAAATCCACCGATGTCATTGATCGCTTGGCGGCGATAGACAGCGCAGCTGCCACTGCAACCTGCTAGCCCCAGACGTTCGCGCAAACGCTGGACGATACGATAGTACAACTCCTGATTGTAAGCAGCAGCACGCTGGATGTTATTGATTCCTTCAGTAGTAAAATGCTGCGGCGTCTGCACGATCGAGACACGAGGATCTTGCTCTATGTATGGCATGAGATGCTGGAGCCAGTCCGTACGCGGGCAAAAATCGGCATCAAAGATGGTAAAAAAAGGCGCTGTTGTCGCTCCACTGCGAAGAGCATAGTTCAGGTTGCCCGATTTTTTCCCAACGCCAGGATCTGGTCGGCGAACATAAGTGACTCCATGCTGCAAGGTGGCCTCTTCTTGTATCAATGCTGCATGCTGGGGATCGCGTGTATCATCACAGAGGATAACCCTGACTTGATAACGCCCCCCTTCATTGGCCTGACGCAGTTGCTGTGCATGATGAAGTGTATTTCGGATAACTTCAATTTCTTCCCCGCAAACGGGAATAAGCACATCAACTGCTAACTTTTGCTCTCGAGCCGCCGTCTCTTGCCGTAAGCGATCATGCGCCTTCATGTCAAAGGGACGAACAAATAGAGCACCAAAGACATTCGTCATGAATGGCAACATGGTTAGAAACATGAAGGCAATGAAGCCAAGCATGACCTGACGATCATGATGCATGTAAAGAAGCCAGCCTAGAGAGGACACAACGGCAAAGATACCAGCCGTGCTATAAATCCCCTTCCGAGGATTGATCAGTGCAATCATCTGCTTATCGCCTGGAGGTCTAGGAAGTTTCATAGGTTATGACTAAGCGGAAACTTAAACTGCTTTTTAGCGTTCTTAAACTCATCAAAGCGCGGATTATTTTTTAATGAATATTACTTTGACCTAAAGAGCAGATGTGTCGTGCTTGTCGCTTTTTTAGTCGGCATGGGCGGTTGCATTCCCTGTACTGCGCCCGAGAGTCGGATTAGATTTTTTCGCCTTTTTTCTTTTTTGCCCATGCCCGACTGGCTCGCCGTCATCATCCTTGGTATTATTGAAGGAGTTACTGAATTCCTTCCCATCTCTTCAACGGGACATTTGCTGATTCCACAAAATTTGGGCTGGTTACCCAAGCAAGGGGATCTTTTTGATGTGGTGATCCAGAGTGGGGCGGTTCTTGCTGTCCTGGCGGTTTTCATGAAACGCGTGCACCACCTTGGCTCGACGCTAAAGGAGACAAGCACTCGCGACTATCTAGCAAAACTAGCCCTTTCGTTTGGCCTGACGGCAGCAGGTGGACTCGTGATCAAAAAGATGGATATCGAACTGCCCGAAAGCATTGAACCCGTGGCTTGGGCGACTCTGATTGGTGGAATTTTAATACTCATCCTGGAGAGAGGGCAAAAGGAAGAAAAGAGCGCTACATCCATCAGCTGGTCCATCGCAGCTGCCATTGCAGCTGCTCAGTTGCTCGCCGCTGTTTTTCCTGGCACGTCGCGATCTGGGGCAAGTATTCTCATGGCCATGGCCTTCGGTGTGGCACGCCCTGCGGCCACCGAGTTTTCCTTTCTGCTAGGCATTCCCACCCTGATATCCGCAGGCGGCCTGAAAATCGTTTCTGCTTTTTTGAATGGTGAAGCCGAAAGGATTGATTGGGGCATGTTAGCACTTGGCAGCATCACTTCTGCTGCTTCTGCTTTTCTGGTCGTGAAGTGGCTTATTCATTTTGTGCAGAGCCATAGTTTTGTCGGCTTTGCTTGGTATCGTATCCTGTTAGGCATTCTGTTGCTTACGCTAAGCACTGGAGTTGGCCGTTGATCCTAAACCTGAGGACAGCATATGTTTGAATTTGCCCAGGGTTACTTTCGTCGCACGGTCTTTAAAACCATCCGCTTTCTGAAGCACCCACGAAAGCTCAAGCAAAGTGGTGTGATGCGCTGGTTTGCGCTGCATTTCCTCAACAAAAGAGTATGGAAACCCACGCAGCATACTTTGTCCGGCGGCATGGCCATCGGCACCTTCATCACCTTGCAGTTACTGCCCATTCAAATGCCGTCCGCAACGGTTCTAGCAGCGATTTTTAGGGTCAATATCCCCATCGCACTCGTCATGTGCTGGCTAAGCAACCCCTTCACGTTAGCTGCTCTGGTTCCGCTCGAGTACAAGTTAGGCAAATGGGTACTCGGAATGCTGACCAAAGTGCCAACAACCCCTTTTCCTGATCATTTGCCTCAGGATGTGGCGGGCATGTGGCTGGCTTTACGCGAACATGCACCTGTGATGCTTTTTGGCGGCGTCATTCTAGGTGCAGCGCTAGCTCCAGCAGCCTACATTTTCACTTATTTAGGATGGGGATGGCTCGAACGTTGGAACCATAATCGACACGAGCCTAAGCTTCCCTTTCCTGATACGGATCCAAGCTAAGGCGAAAATGAACGGACTTGTTGGATAAGTGGCTCGAAAACAAACCACTGATCCCAGTGTTCCTGAAGATAGCGATGCAGTACGGAAAGCCATCTTCGCCCAATGTCATCGACACGCACTTTGGCATTCCCTTCCATAAAGCATTCTCCCACATGAATCCGATAATGCAGTGGGCCAATACGTTGCAGAAAAATAGGCTGGCAAGGAACACGCGAAATCTCCGCTAGGACCAAAGGACCTTTAGGAATCTGATAGAGGCAATCTTCATGCATCAGCACGATGGGTGATACCGCCGAGAGCACCCGATCCCCCTGTACTGCAACAACGTCACCTGCCCTCAATACGCGGCATAACTCCATGCCGAGGTGATTGTCACCAAAGTTATAATGCACCCGCAGCATCGGATCGCTTTGCTCCGTCCTGCGCAGCTCTTCTTCTCTTAACATTTGAAGTTCCTGCGTCTGCTCAGGTGCGCGCACGGTGTGGAGACGACGCCCGAATTTCCGAGCGAAGAGGGTAGCTCCAATGTCGTAGTTGCCGCTATGAATGGTAAAGATCAAAACGCCACTTGAACATGCACGTAGCTGCTCAAACCGATCGAGATGTGGCACATCCCACTCGATCTCTTTGCCAAAATGAAGCACCCACAGACGATCAAGATAAGTGAGCGCAAAATTCACGAACACCAAAGCCCCTGCCCACCATCGTTGAATCGGCCCAAAATCGGGTCGCAAAGCCTGGAGGTTGGATAAAACAGCTCTACGCTGGACTTTCACCGCTAGGTAAATTGCGAAGGTAATAGGCCAAACGAGAATCAAGGCCAGATGGCGTGGAACAATACGAAGAACGCAGATCAGACATCGTGTCCAAAAAGCACCATGCAAACCAATGTTTCCACGAGGTGGAACTTGCGATGCTGCGTGATTGGCGGTTATCTTTGGTGTCATTCGCACGGTAACTGCCCTAGGATTTCTCTAGCTTCTCGTCGAGTTAAAACATGCATACCGACGCCTTCACCCAACAAATTGAAAAAGCAGATTATGACGTGATCATTTTGGGCGGTGCATTCAGCGGCGCGTCATCAGCCCTTTTGTTAAAAAGAGAGAATCCCAATTTAAAAGTACTCATTGTGGAGCGCACAACCGCTTTCAATCGGAAGGTCGGCGAAAGCACTTCTGAGGTTGCTGGGTGCTTTTTGACAAGCGTGCTGCACCTGAATCCCTACCTGAGCGCACACCACTATCAGAAGCATGGTTTACGCATGTGGTTCTGCAAAAATGCCGAAGACACCGTGGACGATTGCACAGAGCTAGGCCCCAGGTTTCAAAGCCGCTTACCCACGTTTCAGCTCGATCGAGCATTACTCGACCAACACATTCTCGAACTCGCTCTTGAGACTGGCGCTGAATTGGTTCGGCCGGCAATAGTGCGTGAAATTCACTTATCTGAAAATGCAGAGAATCATCAGGTAAGTTTTACGACCGCCAATGGCGAAACTCGTCGGCACACCACGCAATGGGTGATCGATGCCTCAGGCCGTAGCGCTCTGCTAGCCAAGAAGTTAAGATTGCATCGTCCGCTAGGTATCGAACACCCGACTTCATCCATCTGGTGTCGTTATCGCAATGTTAACCCGCTAGACAGTTACAAAAGCCGAAGTCTGCATCCTAAACTCATGAAGGGAGTGAACGGCTCTCGTAGCAGTGCGACCAATCATCTGATGGGGCGAGGTTGGTGGATCTGGCTCATTCCCTTATCGCATGGTGATTATAGCGTGGGGGTGGTGTGGGATCGTTCCATTTTTGAATTGCCCGACGGGCCAACTT
The DNA here is from genome assembly GCA_947507875.1 of Verrucomicrobiaceae bacterium. Lineage (GTDB taxonomy): Bacteria > Verrucomicrobiota > Verrucomicrobiia > Verrucomicrobiales > Verrucomicrobiaceae > Prosthecobacter. Next base: position 17,610 of record CANNQP010000011.1, read on the forward strand.
TGACCGCGCGCTTGCACTCTCACCTTCTGAACCATCCGATCGGCAGATTGATGTTTGCCAAGGCAGAAGCTATTGAGGATGACACCTTCTACTACAAGGGACTGCCCTATTACACTGAGCAGATGGTAGGCAATCGCTGGGCTATCGTTGGTGATGCCGCTGGGTTCATCGACCCTCTTTACAGCCAAGGTCTCGACTATTGCGGTCACACGGTTTATGCGGTGACTCAGATGATCCTGAAACATGCCAAAGGTGAGAACATCAGTGAAAACTTAGATTATCTCCGAGGAGCTTATCAGCGAAGTTACCGCCTATGGTTTGAAAGCCTGTATAAAAACAAATACTGCTACCTGGGCGATGCTGAGTTGATGCGTATCTCCTTCATCATGGATTTGGGAAGTTACTTCATCGGTCCAGTTCGTCTTGTTTACACAGACCCTAAGCATGAGTGGAACCGCCTACCTTATGATGGTCCTATCGGCCATCTGTTTGCCAAATTCATGGCATTCTACAATCGGCGCTTAGCCGCCATGGCCGACAAGCGCTGGGCCAAAGGCACCTATGGCACTTGGAACACAGGGATGGATCTAACTTTGGCACAAAGTTATTCTCCTAACTTCAGCGCTTTCAGGTTTCTTCGCTGGGGCTTATGCCTTTGGCTGATGGCTGAATGGAGAACACTTTTCGTCAACAGCAAACGCAAGAATGGATCGAATGGTTCCCTAGGCTGCATGCGAGGAGCTACCAACGCAGTGGCACAAAGCTGAGCTTTTCTCCAGATCTGATCAGCCCCCGAAAGCAGGGATCCAGACCGTGAACCTTTCCTACCTGAAGGAGTCGTTGTGCTTCTTCTCTTCGATTGCTTCCACTGCCTTTCAGCCCACTCAATGCTTCCTGGCGTTCCTGAAGCTGAATGACTTGCAATACCCCTGCTACCTAGGCTCAAAGGATTGATTGGATGATTTCTGTCAGCGAAAGAGCTGCCATCAGCGAAAAGATTTTATCCTTCAACTTCTCACCAAGCATTTCATGAAACAACCGAAAGGGATAACATCGAGAATCCCCAAGCCCATCAACAAGCGGCTTTGATTCGCCTTAAATCACACCATTTCAGGCGACAACAGATCCAACCATGCACTTCCACATGACGTACTCTTAGACTGATTGGAGCAACTTACCAATCCGCACGAAAGCAAAAACTTGGTGAACGCGGTTGGCCAAGAGCTGCCTTGATTTCATGCCTGTCTAACCACCTTTTCCTCATGACTGAGACAACCCCCGTCATCTGCCCCTCTTGCTTCCAGGAATTTGAAGTGCCCTGCCCTCACAGCACTGAAGTGCCCTGTGATGTCGACTATGATTGCGAGGTCTGCTGCCGCCCCATGCGCATCCTATTCGAGGATGAAGATGGCGAAATGCGTGCCACTGCCTGCGGACTTGGAGAATAAAACCTGCAGTCTTTGAGTTAGCCATTCACAGCATTTCAAAGTGATCTCGTTGCTCACAAAAGCAGCACTCAAAGAAAAGTCCCCGCTGGGCTTTGAGTCCAACGGGGATGATAAAACTTCGGAGGCTAGTTCGCTTCAGGTCATTCGTACCTCACATCGAGATCACTGAAGATCATGGTGCCATGCGTAGCAATTCCCTGTGCCGGCTGGTAGGTGGCCGAGATCGTGCTAAAGGATGAACCAGATCGAATGGTGGTATCGGTGTGTATGACAACGCCCTCGTAGAATACTTTCAGCTGGTTGGCTACAGCATCATGCAAGAACTCAATCGAAACCGGACTGCCAGAGATCATTCGCTGGTTCAATGCTGTCGTAACACCATTGCCCGAAGTATAATTCAGAAGTCCGTTTCGCGCATCGACCCAAAGGGCAGCCATAGGAGCTTTTTCAGCATCTACAGCTGTCCATCCAAAACGGTCATTGCTGCCTTCCTCGGGAAGTTCCAACTGCATTTTCACAGATGCCACGGTCGTCTTGGAAGTCTCAGGTGCCGTCAGGCTATTATTCCAAATTAACAACGGAAGCTCTATGGATTTGCCGTGACCTCCAATCTTAATCACGCCATCCACTTCCTGCAGATCATCGATTGGTTTAATGCTCCCATCATTACCCTCATATCCAACCCATTCTTGACTGCCGCGAGGCGTGCTGGCGGATTCAAATGTTGGGATGGGGGAACCAGACTCCAAAATTAATCCATACTGCCCTTCGCTACGCCAGGAACCGTTTGAATTATAACCACCCACGAAAAAGACATTACTCTCTCCTCCATTTGCGGTGAATGTCATCGTTTCATCATTTGTAATTCTAGCACTATCCACAAAGTTACCGATACGGGTAAGCGTCCCGCCAGGAATTCCTCGATACCTAGCTATCGCAATATCAAAAGTTGTTCTGGTTCTGAGCGTGTATCTTCGAGTAGCTGGAGAGGTCCACCAATGCCATGCCGACGCAAGGAATGCGTGTTCTGCGTCTACAGGATCTCCATTTGAAAACCCTGTGCTGTCCCCTTGAAATGCAAAATTCGTTCCAGTAAGAATGACGGCGTCGATTAAGGCATCATTGGCAACTTTATCTGAATAAACAAGTTTACTGGGAAGGCTGTCAGTTTTACCGCCAGTTCCACTTGATGTTACTTCAATGGTATTCTGTGAATTATTCGTCAAGCCAACTGGAACCTTCACATAAGCCTGTGTGCTGCTAATCAGTGTTACCGCTGCGGCTTTATCTCCGACTTTTGCCGAAACCAGATACTGAAGATTTGAACCGGTCAATAGAATCAACTCATTTTTGGTCGCCTTGGTAGGCTGAAACCGAGTAATCGTCGGTGGGGGAGTAGGCCCGATAGAAAGGGTCGCAATCGGGCTCTTGACAGCACCCACAGAGTTACTGACCTCACAGCGATATCTGCCTGAATTTGTTGCCAAAGGACTATTGAACTGCAAAACATTCCTCGTTTGGTTGGCAACCAGAACCTCAATATCGTTATTAGAGAGATCTTTCTCAACTTTATACCACTGATACTTTAGTGTTGGGCTGCCGGCTGCATCCACAGAAAGGGTCACTGGAGTACCCTCGGTCACTGCTTGGTCACGTGGGGGGCGTGTCACAGTGGGAGGGATTAGGATTGATACATTAAGAGAAGCGCTCTTGGACGTGATCGCACGATTGTTAACATCCACAGTGCGATTACTAATAACAACGGAGTAAGCTCCCGAATCCCCAGTCTGAGCGGATGTCAGTGTTAAGGCACCTGTGACAGGGTTCACTGTTCCACCTGTAAATCGCCGACCTGCCTTCTGCCACTCGAAGCTAAAGGGCGCAGTACCGGTGAAGCTTGGGGTGATAGTGACATCCCTGCCGACGGCAGCACGATGACTATTGGCAGAAAAGTTAGTGGTAATGGCGGTCACCTTGGGCGGATCTTCAACAGCAAGGGTAACCAGGGCAGTATCCGTCGTTCCGGCAGGATGGCCGTTACTGACTCTGCAAAAATAACTCCCTGCATGAGTCGCAATGCTGAGCTTGCTAAGATTCAGAATGGGGCTGGTAACTACTGCAGTCACGGGTGTCGGTGCAGGAAGGCCATCTTTAAACCATTGATATTTCAACGGAGTGTCACCTCCTGCAACCAGTCCGAATCTTACACTGCCCCCCGTCGCGCCAACCACGGTGAGAGGCGGAGGAGTCAAGATGATCGGTTTGGATGAAACTCTTAAATTAGCAACTACACTACGAACGAAACCCACACGATTTCTGACTTCAACAGAATAGGCACCTCGGTCTTGCCATGTAATGGTTGGCGCAAAGGTCAGCGTGTCCGTATTAAATCCTGCACCTAAATATGGTCTGCCATCTTTGAACCAACGGAAGGTGCGTCCCGTAGCAGTGCCACCGGCCACGACGCTGAGAGTGACACCGGCGTCTCCAGCTAGCACACTGCGAGTCGGTGGCTGAGTCACTATCGTGGGACGGGTATCGACTTCCACAATAGCATCGGCACTCTGGGCAGCAGTTCCACCAGCGAGGGTAGCAGTCAGGGAATTGCTCACACGGACAAAATATGTTCCCGCATTCAATGGCTGGCCGACGATATTGAGTGTAGGACTGTTCGTGCCGACTAAACTTTCAACGTTAGGGGTGACAGTTCGATCAACTTTGTACCATTGATAATTTAGCTTAGCTAGCCCACCTGCTAAAACAGATAACCTGCCACTGCGTCCTTGTTCAATAACGCTGAGGGGAAGGGGCTGGGTAAGAACGACAGGAGGCGAGTCAACATTGACCACAAAACTAGTGCTAGTTACCACAACACCTGTCTGATTGGTCACAAGAACCCGATAGGTTCCCGCATCATTAAATCCAACCGGATTGATTGCTAAAGTATCCGTTAAATTTGGGGAGGTGAATGTCCTTACATTTGCAGTCAATGGTCTAATTTTTTGCCATGTGTAGGTCAGATTGGGCGTAGCCCGGAAAAGTGGCGAAATACTCGCGTCAACGGTTGCTGTTACACTGAGTGATTGCCCAGAAGTTAACTTGATGGTTCCAGTGGGTGCTAGAGCAATTGTTTTGGGACGAAAATTGACCGTCACAACCGCTGCGGTACTTAATGCTGATAGATTTGTGTTTGTGGCATTTGTCACTCTCACAACATAACTACCCTCCTTGTCTTTGCTCATGTTAGTGAGCCTTAGCGTATTCCGAGTCTCGGCCGACATTGGTACTCCATCCTTGAACCAAAGATAGGTTAGTCCGCCCGAACCGACGGCTGTTACGGAAAGCGTGATGGTGCTACCATCTACCGCAGCAATACTTTGAGGATTCACATCAATCCTTGGCACACTAGGCACAGGAGTAAAGAAACCACTAATCCTGTATGCACCCATAGCTCCATAATTTGTAAAACCAGCCGTTATAGCACCGGCAAAAGGTTCACCTGCTCCGCGGACCACAAGGTAGTATGTTCCAGGAGGTAAAGTCCCAGTCACATTAGCATTGCGTGAGTTGTTTGGATTACTAGCGTTCACCACTAGACCTGTGCTATCTCGGATTTCCAAACCAAGATCCAAGTTAGTACTGGCACCTACAGGAGCGACGCCAAAATTATATCCACCATTTGCTCCGCCAGCTCCTGCACCATGAACAAACCTGAACCAGTCTTGGTCGGCACTGTTTCCGATAAAGCTAGATGTATCAAACGCGCCATTGATGGTACCAGCTACTACTTGATCCGCTGTAGCGTTGGTGTTGCCAATGTCATCCACGACGGCTCCAACTCGATTCAAAGGACTGGCAATGATGGCAACATCGTCTTCGGTGTTCGTTGCCGCATCATAATCACCAATCGACCACTGTGTCAGTTCACGACCATAAGGCGCACCCATGATTGGCCCCCAAGAAGTCACACCACCTGCTCCGCCATGGCCTGCGTAATACTCTGAGGCTCCCCGGCCATCATGCCTAAGGCCGAAAGTATGTCCTACCTCATGGGAAATCACCAGTGCCATATCCAAAGGGGTGTACATACCATAGCACCAACAGGGCACATCCGCATCAAAGGTTGTCCCAGCTAGATTCCAGCTATTCAGGTAAGCGACACCTGCACTCTCACCGAGCGTGATTGGGTCAGTGATTGTAATGATGCAGCGTGCGCGACTGCCAGCAGCGGCATCTAGGTAGCGCTGTTCATTGGTAGTGACGCTTACATTAAAAGGAGCAAAGTCTTGGGCGACTGTATTCACAACGGTTTCAATGTGTGAATCAGACAGTGGCTGCCCCAAATAGATCGGGGGTCTTGCATCAATCTCATTGCCGTTATTCCAGATAGAGTCTGTGACTAACTCGCCATCGAAGTCCAGGTAAATGACTGCTGTTGCAGTGGGCTTGGTGTCGAAAATCGGTATAACGGGCTTGGTATAACTTTGAGCGGCCGCAGGCAGAGCTTGCGGTGCAATTTGCATACGTTTCATACCAAGACACTGCCATTCATCTAAATTGTGCTCCTTCATGACTATCCTGCCATCTTGCGGACGAATGAAGAAGGCACGCTTGTTTTCTGGCAGCCTAACAAGGCCATGAAATCCGTCTGCGGTCTTAGCGAGTGAGAAGCCGCCACTACTACCATCTAACCCACCTCCAATACGAATAGAGCCGTCTTTACCTGATTTAACTAAATTCACAACCCCATCATAAGAAGAACCATCACTCAAAGGAATGCCAACACGCATACCTTTACGCATTTTGCTTAAATCCGGCAGACTAGAAGGCTGAAGGTAGCTCATGCTGTAGGTTGCCGGGATTCGAGCACCACCCATTTTCGGGTCCGCTGGCTTGGCAGGCTCTACGATAAAGTTAGCAACAGGTGCTAACTGAAAAAACAAGGGCTGCGAAGCTTTGTGTTTAGCAGATGCAACGCCACTCCCTAATTGTGCAGAGAGCGAATCTAGATTGATCGAGTTTTGAAGCTTTTTCTCACTAGCAACCTGTATTGGGCCGGTTTGGTCTAGTGGTGGAACATGGAGAGAGAGGCCCACAAGCAGGGCTGCAGCCAAGCCTGACAAGGCGACCACAAAAAAAGTCTTTTTCAATTTCATGAGCGGCGGCGGGAGTTCATTTTGTAAATGCGGTGTAAATGCAATTCTCAAATTTTGACCGAAATACACTTCTCTGGCAATACAAATGTTGAAACCTTTGAACGAGTTGCTGGAGCTGTCTCATTTTGAGATCTTTTCAATCATTCGACGGCTATGCTATCCAGGGCGCCATGGGCGGCGGCTTTGCTTTTCATGGGCCATGTCTCAACGAAAACATGATTTTTAATTCGCTCAATAAATCACGCGTTGATTTAGCATTCCATTTACACTGCCGAGCCATTGGAGCGGGACTCTTTTAAGAGTTCACCTCTCCTCGATCCAGCGAGGCGCGGGGTAGCTACCAAGGATTTTTACGGTTGAGCCTTGGGTGGAGAGTTCCTGGATTGCTGCTTGGAACACGAGGTCTTCGTGATGACCGCTGATTTCGAGAAAAAATCTGACTTGTGCGCTGGTCGCATCGCAAGGAACGGGGCGATTTTCGATCTGGCGCACATTGATGTTTTGCTGTGCGAAAACTTGCAGGATTTCCAGCAGGGCTCCAACGCGGTCGGGCGCATGGACCATGAGCATGGTGTTGTCATTGCCGCTGGGATCGCCGCTGCGACGGCCAAGAATGATGAACCGCGCTCGGCAGGAGAGGTCTCGCGGACTCGCGGCGATGACCTTGAGCTCATGAAGCTCTGCCCCTAAAGGCGTGCCCAAAGCTGCGCAATCGGAACGATTTTCCGCGTAAGAAGCTGCCAGACTGGATGATTCTGTCTCATGAAGACGAACTCCGGGAAATGTCTGGGCAAGCCATGCGCGACAGATGGCCAACATTTGAGGGTGACCATAGATTTCATGGGGCGGATGTTCACCGCTTTGTGCCATGACGACCGTCTCTAGTTTCCAGAGAATCTCAGCGTAAATTTGGAGTTCTGAATCGACAAGATGATCGAGGGTGTGATGCACAGCGCCTTCAGTACTGTGCTCGATAGGCAAAACGGCATAGTCCACTTGTCGCGTGGCGACACGCTCAAACGCCCCCTGAATGGCGTCCACTGGTAGATAATCGACGCTGTTGCCGAACTTATGGACGGCTACTTGATGTGTCCATGAGCCGACGGGGCCAAGGTATGCGATCTTGAGGCTGTCCTCTAGGGCCAGGGCTGCGCTCATGATCTCACGAAAAATCGAGCGAATGGCTTTTTCTGTGAGTTTTCCGTGCTGTGTAGTGTTGATCTGACAAAGTTTGCGGAGAAGTGCCTCCTCTCTTCCTGGGACGTAAATGTCCAGACCTGCTTTCTTTTTTACTTCAGCCACCTTGAGCACAAGCTCGGCCCTTTCGTTCAAAAGCCTGATCAACTGCTCATCTATGGCGTCGATGTGATCGCGAATGGCTTTTAAATCAAGCGTGGCACTAAGGTCAGTGGGATCGGCTGGATTGAGTGGTGGAAAAGACTCAGGCATCGAAAATGAACGTTAGTCTGAATCACTCGACTGAGGCTGAGGCTCCAACGACAGCTGCTTTTCTTCAGGAATTGGAGACGAATGCTCTTCGGGAGCTGAAGGCAACTTCACTCGGCGCAGCTCCTGGGAATTGGGCAGCTCATCGAGGTTTTTAACAGCGAAGTGATCCAAGAAGGCGTCCGTCGTGCCGTAGAGCAAAGGTTTGCCAGGTAGTTCCGCACGCCCTTCGATCTTGATCAGCCCTTTATCCACGAGCTGCTGAACCATGGCATCGACACTGACACCGCGCACAGCTTCAATCCCAGCTTTGGTGATGGGTTGGCGATACGCGATGATGGCGAGTGTTTCGAGCGCAGGTTGACTCAGGCGTTGAACCTTTTTGCCAGGAAACAGTGAGCGGCACCACTCGGCATAATCCGACTTGGCGCAGAGTCGCCATCCATGCGGTCTTTCAGCAAGAGTAAAAGCACGCCCATCCCTTTCATAATGAGCAATCAAAGCATCTATGGCTTCACGGATCGAAAGTTCATCCACGGAGAGCAGGGGCTCAATGTAGGCGGGGACTTCAGAAGGGTCATTGGCCGCCTCTTGAATATCTTTGGCAGTTTCCTTGACTGCAGCAGCCATTTGCGAAAGCGGCAGCGGCTCCTGCGTGGCAAAGAGGAGAGCTTCAACGATGGCGGAGAGTTCCATGGAGCGGAGAATCAAAGATCAAAAAAGGAGAGTTATCCAAAGCAAGGCTACGGAGTGAGTCAAGACGGCTTCCTGAAGATGCCGGACTCAGTGTGGAAAAACTGGTTGCGAAACCTGGCAATACCTGCATTATGCACGCCCCTCCGCCCGGTTCGGCCCCTCCAGGGAACTGTGTGGCGAATGGGAAACCTGACTGTCACCATGAGCAATATCATCTCCAAAATCGAAGCCGAGCAAACCAAGAAGGAAGTGGCTTCCTTCAACGTCGGCGATACCGTCAAAGTGCATACCCGAGTCATCGAAGGTGACAAAGAGCGTATCCAGATTTTCGCAGGCATTGTGATTGCCCGCAAAGGTTCTAGCCTGAACGAGGCATTCACGGTTCGCAAAATTTCCTATGGCGAAGGCGTGGAACGCGTCTTCCCCCTTCATAGCCCCAAAGTTGCCAAGATTGAAGTGACCAAACCGGGTCGCGTCCGTCGTGCACGTCTGCATTATCTTCGTGGACGCCAGGGCAAGGAAGCCATGTCGGTCAAAGACGTCGTCCAGAACGACGCGTGATCCAGATTTCCGACGGCGGCAGAGCCCGATGGGCTTGCTGTGGTTGGTTTGTTGACGTTCGAGACACCTCCGCGCTGATCACGCGGAGGTGTTTTGTTTTTTGGGCAATGGTCAACGCCACCTCATGCAGCGAAAGGGATGGTCATCGATCAGATTCGGTCGAACCCCAGCCAAACGGTCGCTGTGATAAAACTGAACACCGACATAGTGATAGACAGGAATCACGGCAGCCTGCGATCCTACGAGCAAGGACTCGGCTTGTTGAAAGAAGCGCATTCGAGCCTGCTCATCCGATTCAGCCGCCACCCGACTCATGAGCGCATCGTAATCGTTGTTTTTGAAACCCGTGCGATTTTGACCATTCCCGCTGGTGAATAGATCCAGAAAAGTACTCGGATCATTGTAATCACCCACCCAACTCGAACGGCACAGCTGGTAGCTGAGTTCACGCATCGACTTTAGCCAGACTTTTTGCTCTTGTTTCACGAGGCTGACCGTGACGCCCAGCGCTTCTTGCCACATGCTCTGCAGCTCAATGGCGATGCTACGCTCGATCGGCAGCGGGATATAGAGGTATTCCACCCGCGGAAACCCTTTGCCACTAGGATAACCTGCCTCTGCCATCAGCTGACGGGCTTTTTCCGGTTGGTAATCAGGCAAGCCCGCAGGCGGTTGAAAACCCCGACCCGTTCCAGGTGGCGTCATGCTGGTGGCCACAGGCTCACCGAGCTGCGTGATCTTTTCGACGATTCGGCGTCGATCCACCGCATAGGCAAAGGCTTGCCGAATGCGCGGATCATCAAAAGGGGCCTGCGTCACGTTCACCCGAATGAACCAACTGCCCAAAAACGGGCCTGTGTGAAACCAGGGTTGTTGTTTCAAACGCTGCGTGAGCGAGGGCGACACCATGCCCTTGTCCATCATCAGGTCGCATTGTCCTGTGTAAAAGTAGCTCAGCGCAGTATTGGCATCCTGCACAGGCTTCACCTCGACCGTTCTCATGCCCACGTTCGCCGCATCCCAATAGTGCGGATTTTTGTGCAGCAGGATACGATCATCCAGCCGCCAGTCCTCCAGCAGATAAGCACCATTGCTCACGATGTTGGCAGGTTTCATCCAGGCACTGCCATGTCGATCCAGGCAACGCTGCGGCACTGGGGAAAAGGTCACAAACGCACACAAGTCGATGAAGTATGGCGTGGGATTTTCCAATTCCACGCGCAGCGTCCGCGGTTCGAGAGCACGAACCCCAACCGTTGAAAAATCCTTGCTCAGCCCCTCCGAAAACGCGCGTGCCCCGCGGATCACATGCATCAGTGTCGCGTAGTCTGAGCCTGTCTCTGGCAGAAGAGCCCGCCGCCAGGACTGCACAAAATCATCTGCGGTGACGGGCTGTCCGTCTGACCACTTTACCCCCGGGCGCAGGTGAAAGGTGTAGGTGCGCTGATCCGCAGAGATATCCCAACGCTCTGCCATGCCCGGCTCAGGACGACCATCCTCCGTCACACGGCACAGGCCTTCGAAAAGAGACGTGGCGAGTCGCATGGAGACCTGATCGGAAGCCAGCGCAGGGTCGATGGTTTCAGGCTCGGCACTTTGCAAAAACACCAAGTCTGCCCGACGTCGCTCTGGCTCACACGAGGCTAAACCAACGAAAGCCAATAGGCATAGACTGACCTGGAAAGGAAACATCCGTGGAGAGCAAGCCATGTGATAAGGAAAAGACGACGTGGCGCAAAAGCATCAAGGCACTGTGATCAATCGGCCCCTCTGACCCGCTGGCCAGGAGGCACCTTGAGCAATCCATCGGTGTAGCAAACTCAGCTCTTCCGGCGTCAAAACTTCTCCCACTGGAGGCATGGCTTTCACCCCCAGGTGAGTGGACTTCAATTGGGTGAGGAATCGGCTCTGATCTGGCCTGCCTGGAATGATCCAGCTCCCTAGCGTTCCCGTTTGAATGGCTTCAGCGTGGCTGGCGAGACTCATCCGCCCCGGTTGGGCCACTGCATTGTGGCACATCGCGCACTTGGCCTCCAAGACCGGCTTGACGTGATCGGTAAAACTCACCTGCCCCTCACGGGCAGCGCGCAGCTGAGCTTCAGACAAAACATTGCGCCCAGGCAATCTGGTCTCGCTCCCTTGATCAGGAGCTGTACAACCGACGATCAGAACAGCAAGGCCGATGGCGGAGAAATGAAATTTCATCCAGACAATCTAGGCACGCCTTGAAGGTGCGACAATCACTGTCTTGGCCAGACCTACACGAATGCTGCGCGATCCAAATCATGCTTTCTGACTTCAACCCACGGACTTTGCAGCGCCAATGACAAGCTTCGAGGACTCAAAGTCGCCTTGATCCAAGGAAACCCGGAACTCCCGCTTCGGATGGATTTGCTTCTTGCAGGCAGGCAGCGGCTGCGGGACTCTCCAGGCCACTCATTTCGACTATGTTCCGCAAAAATTGGTATCTTTTCACCCCTTTGGCGATCATCGGCATGCCCGCATTGATCCTAGGTTATTACATCGTCAGCTATGGTTATCCGGTGAATGAGGCCGTCGAGGCCACCCGCCACTTTCTTCAGTCAGGCACACGCTACGCCATGAAATACACGGACCGTCACTTCGCGCTCGTGAGGCCGGGCATGGGCGGCCAAGAGGTCTTTCAGCACCTCGGCGTGCCCTTTGAGCGCCGCAACAACGACACCGAGTGGCTCTATGCGCTGCCTAAAGGTCTGACCCAGTTTTATCACGAACGGAAAGTCATTTTTGCCAAGGATGCCAAAGGCATCCCCAGGGTCAAAGAAGTCATCCGTGCTTTCCACGCCGAGTGATCCTGCCGCCGATGAGCCAGCCCAGCCCATCTCGCCCTGTCTCTGACCGCCACTCGCTGCTCGGAGTCACTCCTGAGGAAGTGGCTGAAATCGTGCGCAGCCTGGGCGAGCCAGCCTTTCGAGCCAAGCAGATCGTCGAGTGGATCTTCAAAAAACGCGCCATGGATGTGGAGTCCATGTCCAGCCTGTCCAAACCGCTGCGGCAAGCACTGAACGAGCGATTCCTGACACGCAGCATGGTCCTCGCACGCAGCACGGGATCGGCAGATACCACTCGCAAGCTCCTGCTGAAGCTGCACGACGGTCGCTACGTGGAGACGGTGCTGATCCCCGCCAATCCAGCGCTTTACGGTGGGCGCTCGGATCGCCTGACGCTCTGCGTGTCCAGTCAGGTCGGCTGTGCCTATGACTGCAAATTTTGCGCCAGCGGCCTCGCCGGCTTCACGCGCAACCTCACCGCTGGAGAGATCGTCGAGCAGATCGTGCAAGCCGAGGCCCATGCCCAAGACCGGGTGGACAATCTCGTGTTCATGGGCATGGGCGAGCCGCTGGCCAACTTCAGCCATTTGGTCAAAGCGATCGAGATCCTCAATGCCGAGTGGGGCATCGGCATCGGCGCACGCCACATGACCGTCAGCACGAGCGGACTGGCCCCGCAGATCAAAAAACTCGCCGATTTCCCGCTCCAGATCCGCCTCGCCATCTCCCTGCATGGTGCCAGCGATGAAGTGCGCAGCCAGATCATGCCGGTGAACCACAAGCACAACATCGCCGAACTCTTCGAAGCCCTGCAATACTGGCGCTCCAAAAGGAAGCAGCGCATCACCCTGGAATACATTTTGATCCAAGGCGTGAACGATATGCTGGAGCAGGCACGGCTGCTCGCCAAACGCGCGCGCGCCATTGATGCCCGGGTGAACCTGATCCCCTACAACACGGTCGATGGACTGCCCTGGGTGCGGCCCAGCGAGGCGCAATGCATTGCCTTTCGTGACACACTCGAGGCGGGCGGTGTCACCGCGACCCTACGGTTGGAAAAAGGGCACGACATTGCCGCGGCTTGTGGACAACTGCGGCTGAAGCAAGAAACCTCCGAAGGCATCATCGAATCTCCCATCCCAGACAAGCGGATCACCATTGGCGCTGGCAGCCGCAGCGCGGCTGCCCAGGGCAACGAAGACGGCTGAGGTCTTCGTGTTCCGGCGAAAGCAACCCCCGTGGCCTTGCGTTTGCCAGTGCGTCACTTTTTTCATGAAGACCTTTCGCACCCTGCTGCTCATTGCCGCGCCCCTGACCGCCATCGCCGAGGATTCCCTGCCCGATCCCGTCGCTGTAATGAAGGCGATGAAAAAAGCCACTGCCTTCTGCACGAGCAAGCTCGCGGTGCAGGGGGGATATGCCTCCGCTTGGCCACGGGACTTGGCCCACGGCATCACAGAGCACAGCCAATCCAGCACCGTCATCTCCATCCAACCTCCAGGCACCACCACCATCGGCTTGGCCATGGTCAAAGCTTGGCAAGGGAGTGGCGACAGCCAATTCCTGGAGGCCGCGAAAGCTGCGGGCAAGGCTTTGATCTCCTGCCAACTGGCTAGCGGTGGCTGGACGGATGACTTTGATTTTGCCCCAGAAAAAGCAGCCCGGCACTGGCTGCACCAAGCGCAGCTAGCGGGCGATCGTGACGCCGGCAAACGCCAAAACACCAGCACGCTGGATGACAACAAAACCCAATCCGCGCTGCTATTCTTGCTGGAGCTCGCGCACCTGCCTGAATGCAAAGACGATGCAGTGCTGCAAGAAGCGCTGAAGTTCGGGCTCGATAGCCTGATCGCGGCGCAATACCCGAATGGAGCTTGGCCCCAACAATTCAGTGGCCCAGCAGACCCAAGCACTCCCGTGAAACCGGCACGCTATCCCTCCGATTGGTCACGCCAATGGCCCAAGGAAAAATACACGACCTACTACACGCTGAACGATGGCAATCACCAGCGGGCGGTGGAGCTGCTGCTGCGCGCGCATGAGCTGACGGGAGACGAGCGCTACCTCGCCAGTGCCAAAAAAGGCGGTGACTTTCTCATCCTGGCGCAGATGCCCGAGCCGCAACCCGTCTGGGCGCAGCAATACAACGCTGAAATGGAACCCGTCTGGGCACGCAAATTTGAACCACCCTGCGTGACCGGAGGCGAAAGCCTGGGGGCCATGGAAACCTTGCACCTGCTGCATGTCGTGACGGGAGATGAGAAATACCTGAAGCCTCTGTCCGCTGCGGTGGCTTGGTATGAGCGATCCAGCCTGCCTGGCGGCCTCTACGCTCGCTTTTATGAACTGCGCACCAACCGCCCGCTCTACTTCGTCAAAGATAGCTACGAACTGACCTATGCCGATGACAACTTGCCGACGCACTACGGCTTTAAGCTCGACCACATCAGCCGTGATCTAGCCAAGTTCAAAGAGCAGCTGCTGCAGCCACGGGAAAAGTTGCTGCAAAAACGCAGCGCGCCCAGCAGCGAAAAGAGCTGGGCCAGCCAAGCCAAGAGTGTCGCCAGCAAAGTGAACAGCGCGTTAAAAAGCCAAACTCCCGAAGGCATCTGGATGGAGGGCGCTGAAATCGATGCGAGCCTGATCACGAAGCAGCTCATGGCGCTCTGCCGCTACCTGGAGGGAGCTCGACGTGGTGGGGAGGCCTTTGCCAAGCTGCGCCAGTAGAGGAATCGAGAGAAATTCCTGAACTCGACTCAGGAATTCGGGTTGAAGAGTCCTGAAAATTCGCCTTTCAGGCACTACCTTCCTCCCATGGCTGTTGCTCTCCCGATCCATCGCTTGCCTTGGCTACGCAGCCTCGCGGTGGTCGTCTCGCTGGGGATCATTCTAGGGCTTTTTGCCGCGCGTGCTGTGCCACAGATTCAGCATCGTAGCCCTGAACGACTGACTCAGGTGGAAATGCAGAACCTGGAGCTGATGTCGATGACGCAGGCTGATCTCGACCCAGACTTCACCCTGAGCTTTTCTGAACCTCTGCGGCGCATGATTCCACATCGCACCGATGGCCTCGTGCAGCCTCTGTGGCCCTGGATGGCGGCGTGGATGGGAGATGGCACGGATCTGGTGAATGTGATGCAGGGCACCGGCCTGTTCCGGCTTGGCATGGCTGGCGGATTCTTGCTGCTGCTCGGCATCATCTGCGCACGCCTTTTTTCCCTGCCAGCCGCACTCTGGGTCGTGCTCATGGGGGCCATTCATGGGCTGTTGCCAGTGTTGCCTTACTTCACCGGAGAAAGTCTGCACCAGATCACGCTCGTCATTCTCTGGCTCGCCTGCCTTCAGGCCATGCGGCAAAATTCCCTGTGGGTCTATGCAGCCATCGGCGGTATCGGAGCGGTGGCTTGGCTCAGCGAGGCAAGACTGGTCCTGCCCATCATCCTGGTGTTTTTGATCGTGGCCACCCTGCGTGCTGTCTGGGGCTGGGCTGCGGCGCATTTTGCCGTGCAGCCCCGTCGCTCGCTCTGGCTTTGGCGGAATCATTGGCTAGGCTCGCTGATGCTCGTCGCCTCCTTTCTCGTCGTGGCGGGGCCGCGTCTCTCCGATGCTCACGAGCGCTTTGGCGATGCCTTTTTCACCCACGCGGACCATGCACGCTGGCTCTCGGATGCAAAATCGGCCCAGGACTGGATGGAAAGCCATCGAGATGCCGAGAGCCTACGGCGTGTGCCAGTGCTGGACCGCCCGAGCATGACGAACACGCTCTCCAGCGAGAGCCTACCGCACATTTTAGAGCGACTGCGGCGTGGGGCTTGGCTGCTCACACGCCCCATGGCAGACGCACTGCGACCTTTGGCTGGCATGTTGGCAGTGGTGCTTCTGCTGGCCGTTTTGCTACAAACCGGTGTGGCTGCGGCCAGTCATGCAGGTCAAAAGCTGCACCCCGAGACCGCGACTGTGGTTCTTTTCACGTGCGCGGCGCTCCTCAGCTGCCTGATCACCGCCTGCTGGGATGCCCAGGTGCTACCGGTGCGTTATGCGCGTGCGCTGATTTTGCCCATCGCCCTCAGCCTTGCCTGGGCAGCGGAGGCCCTCATCAGCCGGGCACGACGCCGAGGTAGCCGTCGCCTTTTGATTCAGGGTTACCAGGCCCTGATGTGGCTCATCCTTGTCTGGACCGCACTGAGCGCAAGACTTCAGGAGGTGTAAAAAACGGTCCGGGCTCACCTCAGGGTGTGGATGAAAAGAATCAGGCTTTCGATCTGCGAGTCATTGAGGATGCCCGCGTAGATCGGCATGCCGGTGTCGAACTTCTCAAAACCTTTCACCACCTTCGCTCCAGGATTGATGATCGATTCGCGCAGGTAGGCGGCGTCCGCCTTCACCTTGCCTTTCATGCCCTTGGCGATCTCGCGCTCGCTGCCATACAGGCCCTTCCAGCTCGGGCCCACCTTGCCCACGAGGCTGCCATCCGTGCTGTGGCAGGCCATGCAGCCAAACATTTGGTAAAGCCGCGCGCCTTCCTCAGCGGTTGGTTTGGCCAAGTTGGCGGCGACAGCGGCACGTGGGGTGAGATCGACGCTAATTTTGCCAAAGCCCTCCTTCTCTCCTTCGAACTTCGCCAGTTCCCAGGGGGTGAAATAGGCCGTGTTCTCCGCCTTCAGTCCGTCCGCGCTCTTCAGGCCCCAGCCAATCCGCATCTGGCTCACGCCGGCTTTCATGTCGGGGAAAGCCACCAGCACGGTCATGCCATCCCGGCTCAGATAAGCGCTGCTGGCGGTCATGAATTCCTGCCCTGCGCTGCCATCGGGCTTCAGGTGCGGGCTGCCGTATTCGGGCGTACGCTTGTAGTTCCAGCGCTCGGCGCTGTAGCTGGCAGGATCGGTGGCGAGCTTGGCATCCAGCCGCGCATTGAAGCGCAGCAGCACGCCTTTGTCCGTCGGCGTGACTTCCTTCAGCAGCACGCGGGGTTTGTCCGTGTAGCGCAGGCGGGCCAGGCCACTGAGCTTCGGCGCGATGGTGCCCCAGACTTGGAAACCGACGACGTAAAGCTGGCCGTCCGCCGGATTGACAATGCCGTTCAGCGTGGGGAAATCAAAGTCGCGCGAAAAGCTAACCAACGCTGCTTGGGGCTTGGCAAAGCGGGGACTCGACAGCACGCGGAACAGCTCCGGCCGGTTGTAGCCGATGTGGATCAGCTCTCCATCCACCGGCCCCATTTTGGAGCCAAGCAGCCAGGTCTGCGTGACACCGCTGGGATTCACCGGATGCGGAATCCAAGTCCAGGGATCAGCAATGAACTCGGGATACTTCTCCTTCTCCGCGACGGTCGGCAAATGACCGTAGAAGTGATGCTTCTCAATGATGTGAAGCGGCGTGGACGGCACGTAATGCCCCTGCTGATCGCTCGCTGTGATGAGTCCAGTGCGCGGATGCACGCCGATGAAAGGCTGCCGCAATCCATACCCGATGACCTCGAAGGATTTGCCATCAGGCGCGACCTTGATGACCGTGCCGTTGTGCTTCCCGCGCGTGGTGCCTTCCTGCCCGCCTTTGGAAATGTAGAGCGCTGCATCCGGCCCCAGCTTCATCGAGTTGGGAAACTCCCGCGTCTCCGCCGTCTGCGCTGGGAGATTGCAGAACATCTCATAGCGGTCGCATTCGCGGTCGTTGTTGGTGTCGATCAGCTTCCAGATGCCGCCGCGGTCAAAGACCAGCAATTCCTGACTTTGGATTCCTGATTTCTGATCTGGCCCGCGCACCACGATGCTCATCGGCTCATGCAGACCGCTGGCAAAACGCTTCCAGGTCACGCTTTTCAGATCGTCCTTGAGGCCGGAGATGAGCCAGACATCGCCATCGAAAGTCACCCCCGCCGCATCGCCCTGATCATTGAGGAAA
Source organism: Verrucomicrobiaceae bacterium (assembly GCA_947507875.1). Lineage (GTDB taxonomy): Bacteria > Verrucomicrobiota > Verrucomicrobiia > Verrucomicrobiales > Verrucomicrobiaceae > Prosthecobacter. The sequence goes on from CANNQP010000011.1 coordinate 35,628, forward strand.
GCGATGTCCGCCAGCCGCACATTCCGCTTCCAAGGATTCGGCACCGGCAGCGGGATGGAGTCGAGGACATAGGCGTCCTGGGCGGTGGAGAGATCACCCTTGGCTGCCACTGTTGGATTCCACCGTGCCTTGCTGGGCGAGTTCGGGTCGAAGGATTCCAAGGCCTTCACAAAATCTTGATGATCGTCAGGCTTGGCTGCCTTTTTTGCTGGAGACTTTCCCGCCAGAGTCAGGTGCTGGTTTTTCCAGCCTGGTGATGCGTCACCACGGAGCTTCATCGTCAGACATCCTGAGGTCTTGGCCAGACCTTCGTCGGGCAGCAAATCAGGAGATGGAAAACCAACCAGACGAATCATGGCGGGGGCGGGGGTTCCGAATCGCATGCTCAGATGAATGACCGTCAAGTCATTGACCCGGCTTGCTGCGATGATCTCCTCCACCCAGGTGCCGCCGATTTCATATCGGATCAGCGCTCCCAGGCTCGTTGGCCGCACACTGACAAAACGCCCTTGGGCTCCAGGCATCGGCCCCCGTCCCACTTCCTCCAGACTCGGCGCAGGCTCGCGCGGATCGGTGAAGCTCGGTTTGTCCCCCGCCTGCCAGCCGGGGTAGATGCCATTCGCCAGCCAAACTTTCCCCAGCGGCTTCGGCAGGTCTTCCTGGCCGTCTTTGGTTTTCTGACCCGCCACATGATACGAGCCTGGAGCCAATGCATCGGGGGTAATAGGCGGTTTGCCGGGCTCACTTTCCCAGATGCAGGCGATGCGCAGCAGCTCAGTGTCAAAGCAGGCCCAGAGGTTGTGGCCGAGGTTCAGGATGAGGCCACGCGGGGTCAGGTTGTCTTTGGGAAAACCTTCACCGAGCTCGCGGCCGTCCAGCACGCTGCTGAAGAAGGGGAAGTCCGACTCCACCCACTCTCCCCAGGGCGAAGGCTGCCCCTTGGCATCCAGATGAACGATCTGCGCCGCCAAAGGCAGGCAGGCAAAGATCAGGGCAACAACGAAACAAGCAGGTGCGGTCAGGCGCATGGTGGAAAGACATAACAACCGCTGAATCCTCCATCTGTCAGCGAGGAAAACACCCAACGCTCAACCTTCCCCCTCCGCACCCCGCTTTCGGCCATGCAGCTTTTTCAGATACGCGTTGTCCGGCATGGGCTTCACGGGGCGTTCGGGGGTGGCGATCATTTGTTTCATGCGCTCGCCGCTGCTGGAGATCAGCTCGTGGATGATCTGGGCCTCGGGCAGGTTCTTCCAATACTTCTGCGGCATCTCGGACTGCATGGCCTGCACCTTCAGCCGCGCGGGATTGAAGATGCTGCGGTAATAGGTGCGCCAGAGGTCGTCGTGCGCGTCGGCATCGGGCACTTCGCTTTGGGAAACGCCGGGGCTGAAGGTGAGGTCCTGGCCGTCCCAGTGGGCGCATTCGTGCGGGGTCAAAATGGACCAGTCCATGCTGGCGAAGCGCTTGCGAAAGAACGGCGTGGCGAGCTGGACGATGCGATACTCGGGCTCAAACCAAGCCACGAACTGCTCGCGTTGCGTGGCTTCATCCACCCCGATGAGCCGGAAGCGGACAAAGGCATGCATCTTGTGGATGTCGCGCCCGATGGCCTTGGCCCAGACCTGGCACTGGCGCGTGTCGGGGTCGGCAGGATGGCTGAGCAAATGGCGCTCGCCACCCCAGGTGAGCCGATAGAGCAGGCGGTAAAGGATGGCAAAGCGGCGTGCATCGGTATGCGCGCAGACACTGGCGGCCAGGTTCAGGAACTCCGCAGGCACCTTGATGTCCGTGGGCGGTCGGGCCGTGTAGGCGGCGGGCTCTTCCATGAGCAGCGCCGGGGTCTGGGTGGCATCGCACCAATCCACGTGCTCGGGGCGAATGCCACGCTGGAGAAGCTCGCGAGCTTGGCCGCGCCAGGCGGAAAAGGTCGGCTGGATGGTGGCCGTGATCATAGCTGCCCGCTCAGGGCCATGAGCGCGTCCTGCGGCGTGGCAGGAGGCGGCGCGTTGAAGTTCAGCTCGAGCTGGCGCGGCGCGGGGAGAAACCGATGCCGCAGGTTCGCAGCCTCCAGCACCGCCACGCGCGGCGTGTGATCGGCCGCGATGATGAAGGGCAGCACTTTTTTCAGACTGACCCTCATGCGCTGGAGGTCGATCAGGCGCAGCCGCGAATGCCGGCGGGCGGCGACGATGCGCTCCACATTCACCGTGCCAAGGCCGGGGATGCGCCAGAGCAGCTCACGCGGCGCGCGGTTGATATCGACGGGAAACAGAGGCCGATTTCGCAGTGCCCAGGCGAGCTTGGGATCGAGCTCCAGATCGAGGTTCGGGTCCTCGCGCGGCAGGAGTTCACCGACGTCAAAGCCATAGAAGCGCAGCAACCAGTCGGCCTGGTAAAGGCGGTGCTCGCGGACAAGCGGCGGCGGCTTGATGGGCAGCAGCACACTGGGCTCGGGGATGGGGCTGAAGCCGCTGTAATACACGCGGCGCAGGCGGTAATCGCGGTAAAGCTCATCCGCCCGGGCGAGCACCAAAGCATCGCTGGATTCATCGGCGCCCACGATCATCTGGGTGCTCTGGCCGGTGGCAAAGACGGGCGCTTTGGCCCGTGGTGCGTTGCGAATCTGGCTCGCTTCTTTGCGTGCGGAGACCGTCTCTTCGATCTTCGCGCGGATGCCGCCCATGGCCTGCTTGGTGTTCGCCAGATTCTTTTCCGGAGCCAGCTTGTCCAAGCCCTCCTGCGTGGGCAGCTCAACATTGATGCTGATGCGGTCCGCGTAGCGCCCGGCTTTTTCGATGAGCTCCTGCGAGGCTTCCGGGATGGTTTTGAGATGGATGTAACCCCGGAAGTGATGCACCTCGCGCAGCTGGCGGGCGACCTCGATGACCTGCTCCATGGTGAAGTCCGCGCTGCGCACGATGCCGCTGCTGAGGAAGAGGCCTTCGATGTAGTTCCGCTTGTAGAAATCCAGCGTGAGCTGCACGACTTCCTCCGGCGTGAAGCGCGCGCGCTGCACATTGCTGGAGCGGCGATTGATGCAGTAGTGGCAGTCGTAGAGGCAGGCGTTGGTGAGCAGGACCTTGAGCAGCGACACACAACGCCCATCCGGCGTGTAGCTGTGGCAAATGCCCATGCCACCGGTGGAGCCGATGCCTTTGCCATCTCGGGAATCTTTCCGTGCCGCTCCCGAGCTGGCGCACGAGGCGTCATACTTCGCGGCATCGGCCAGGATTTCGAGTTTGCGGGTAAGCTCCATGCGTTCAAATGAACGCTTACGCTTAAACCATGCTCAGCGATGCTCAACCTCTAGGTTCCGCTTTTTCAAATGAACGGAACCCAGGCTGGCAGAGATGCGCCGATCTTCAGTGCATTTCCACCGCGACCTCACCGAGGCCTTTGCGGTAGTAGTTGAACTGCACGTTTTGATGATCCGCCAGGAGTGACATCGGCACGCTGCTGTCCACGATGCGTTTGGAGATCATCAGCGCGGTCAGGCGCTGCCCCAGCGGGTTGTCGTGCATGCCCGCGTGCCAGATGCTGACCTTCTCCGCCATCCAGGTTTCTTTCGGACCCACGGTGATGGCCATCTGCGGGACCATGGTGATGTTACCGCCACCGGAAGTGCGCGCGTTTTGCGCCAGGGTGATGGGGTGCAAATCGACGATGCGAGTGCCGAGCTTGCGGTATTCGGCCGCAGGAGGCGGTTCATTCTTCCATTTCCCCGCACGCTTCACAGGATCGTTGAAGGCCCAGTGCTTGATGTCTCCCTGGCCGCCCTGCATGACGATGCATCGCACGCCGCTGCTCCAGCTTTTGATGTAGGCGCTGGTGTCCGCCTTGGGGAAATGCAGCTGGCTGTCCGGCATGACGAGCTTTTTCTGGATGCGGTCAAAGCACAGCTCACGGTCGGCTTTCTCAAAAGACAGCGGGTGATCCATGCTGACCTCCTTTTTGGTATCCGGGTCATACCACTCATCCATGCCCCAGAAGTGTCCGTCCTTGATGGAGAGGCCGAGTTCATTCACCAGACGTGCCACGAGAGGCAACTGCTCCGTCGGGCCGATGGGGCCGCAGATGCCCGCAGGATTGTCCGGCGTGGCTTGACGCCAAGCGTGGATGTATTCCAAAGCCTCGGCCAAATAAAATTCCTCCAGCGTGTCATACATGACCACTTTGAATCCGGGGCGGGAGAGCTGGCGAAGATCGCGCTCCGTCAGACGGGCCGCGTCATTGATCAGGGAATGGTCGAGCGTGGTGTAGTCCCACCAGTCGGGGGCGATGTGGCTGAGTTTGCGGGCCATGGCGTGTTCGGAGGTGGAGGATTTGAGGGAGACGGAAGGCAACCGTCGTATTTATCGAGTATCATCAGCCACAGGGGCTTTTGCCAAGCCCGGACCGAGCTAGGGTGGTGTTTTTTCCCTCGCCAGAAGAAGCCGTAGGATTTAGATGCGCGCTAGCCAAATTCCCTTCTGCGTCATGAACGAAACTTCTCCAGTGTCTCCGTCGAACTTCAGCGCTCCCCCCTCAAATGATTCCTTTCAAACGGCCAAGGCCAGTGCGCTCAAAGCAGCCGAGGAACTTCGCGCCGCTGCCGCCCAAAAAGCAACCGAACTGCGCCAGGCGGCCGAGGCACGCGCCCAGACGCTGAAAAACTCCGCCGAACAAAAGGCCTCCGAGCTGAAAACCGAGCTGCAGGACAAGTCCGATGACTTACGCGCTTTTGCCGATGAAGCCCTCGGTCAGGCTCAACAGCAGTATGAAACCCTCATGACCGAGGCAGAAAAGCTAGCTCGGGAAAAACCCCGCCAAGCTCTCATCACTGCGTTTGGAATCGGTCTCGTGGTCGGTTTGCTGCTGCGTCGCTGAGCCTTCCGCCCTCTTGCATTAGGTTGAGAGGATGGAGCTCGGCATGCCAACTCCTAATCCATTTGCCCCCAACCTTCTCTTTTGCCCTCATTTCTCTGCCCAAAGCCGCACACCATGATGGATCTGGAAGTCTCACGCCTGAAATCTCTGCTGCGCGCACTGGCGCTTTATGGAGAGGCGCGCGGACGCCTGCTCCAAATTGAAGCACAGGAGGCTGGGGTGAAGTTCACCAGCCTCATCGTACTGGCCTGCATCACCGCAGGTTTTCTGCTCTGTGGTTGGCTCTTGGCCGCCCCTGCCCTCGTCTGGCTGGTGGCTCACACGCAGGGCTGGCCCTGGTGGAAAGTGGCCCTTGGCGCGGCAGGACTGCATCTTTTCTTTGGCTTCATCATCCTGCTGCGTCTGCGCCATCTGGCATGCAGGCTTCAGGTTTTTGAAGAGACCTTCAAACAATTTCAGCACGACCGTGAATGGCTAGGAAGCAATCCACCCCCACCCCACTGACGCCCAAGCAACAGGCTCTGCGTGATCTTGATGCGGCACGTGTCCTTATCGGTGCGCACGTTCAACTCGCCTCCGAAGCCTGGAACCCGCGTTTGCTGCTGCGGCATTCAGTGCAAAAGCATGTCTGGGCCTGGACCGCTGCCGCTGGAGTCAGCGGACTCTTGCTGCTGAAGCTGCTGCTGCCATCACGCCCTGGGAAATTTGATCGTGACATCGCCGGTGCATCCGATAGAAAAAATGGATTTATGGCCCTGCTTTTCGCACCCATGGCCGGTCTCGCCCGCCAAGCTGCGCTGAAGTACGGCTCCCAGTTCCTGCAAACTTACCTGACCCAGCAACTCTCCAAGCACGTGGCCCCTATGCCCCCCACGTCCGAAGATCCCCCAGCCCATGTCTGACCAAGCCGCCGCCCCTGCCGAAGACCTCGTGCCCGTTTTGGGCTCCGTCGATGACTACCTGCGCTTTTGCATGCAGTATGACGCCTCTGACCTGCACCTGGCCACTGCCTGCCAGCCCATCTGGAGACGCTACGGCCAGCTCGGCCCCATCTGGCACAATGGTGCCTTGCTCACCGCCGAAGACACACGCCGCCTCGCCTACGGCTTCCTGAGTGAGGATAAAATCAAACGCCTGGAAGAGAAGGGTGACGTGGACTTTGCCTACTCGACCGATTTCGGCCGCTTCCGTGCGTCGGTCGTCCATCAGCGCCTTGGCATCGACATCACCTTCCGCATCATCAGCACCCATGTCCGCACGATTGAGGAGCTGGACCTGCCTGAAACCGTCCGCACCCTGATCCGCTACCACAACGGCCTCGTGCTCGTCACCGGCCCCGTGGGTTGCGGCAAATCCACGACCCTCGCCGCTCTGGTGGATGCCATCAACAAAGAGCGCCAGGACCACATCATCACCCTCGAAGAGCCGATCGAATACGTCATTGAGCCCAAAGGCTGCCACGTGAACCAGCGCGAAGTCGGCACGCACACTCAATCCTTTGCCGCAGCGCTGCGCGGAGCTCTGCGTGAGGACCCGGACATCATCATGGTGGGGGAAATGCGCGACCTGGAGACCATCTCCCTCGCCATCACCGCTGCGGAAACAGGTCACTTGGTGCTTGGCACTCTGCATACCGGCAACTCCGCACGAACTTTGGATCGTGTGCTCGACGTGTTCCCCCCCGACCAACGCGACCAGATCCGCATCATGGTGTCCGAATCCCTGCGTGGCATCCTATCCCAACAGCTCGTGCCCAAAGCCGATGGCAATGGGCGCGCGATGGCGCTGGAGCTGCTGGTGAATACCCCAGCCGTGGCAGCCTGTATCCGCGATGGCAAAACCTTCATGCTCAATGGCGTCATGCAAACCGGCAAAAACGTTGGCATGATCACCATGGACGATTCTCTGCGCAATCTTTACACCAAAGGCCTCATCACCCGCGAGGAATGTGAGTCCCGCTCCGAAGACAAGCAGCAGATGAAGCTCTTCTTTGATAGCCTGAAGTAATCTAGGCACGCCGCAGCCCACCACCCCCACGCGCTAACTCCGTCTTTCACGATCATGCCAGTCATCGACCAGCTTTTCCAGACCCTCATCGACCTCGGCGGCTCTGACCTCCACCTCAGCCAGGGACAGCCGGCCAAAGTCCGCGTCCACGGCAGCATCAAGCCCATCGCCTCCGACATCCTGACCGCCGAAACCATGGAGCTCATGATGCAGGAAATCTGCGACCCCAAGAGCTGGGAGCGCTACGTGCAGAAGGGCGACCTCGACTTCGCCTACGAGATGGATGCTGAGCACCGCTTCCGTTGCAATTACCTGAAGCAGCAGAATGGCTATGCCTGCGTCTTCCGTATCATTCCGACCAAAATCGCCAGCCTGGAGCAGCTTGGCATTCCCCAAGTGGTGAAGGAATTCGGCCACCTACGCAGCGGGCTTGTACTCGTCACCGGTCCCACGGGTTCGGGCAAGTCCACCACGCTCGCGGCCCTGCTGGACTACATCAACACGAACTTCCGGCGCCACATCATCACCGTCGAGGAGCCCATCGAGTTCGTTCACCGCAACAAAAAGAGCATCATCACCCAGCGTGAGGTGCCCATTCAGACCCCTTCCTTCGCCGATGGTCTGCGCGCGGCGTTGCGTCAGGATGCCGACATCGTGCTCGTGGGGGAAATGCGTGACCTGGAGACCATCTCCCTCGCCCTTACCGCTGCGGAAACGGGTCTGCTCGTCTTCGGCACCCTGCACACGAACAATGCCCGCAAGACGGTGGACCGTATCATCGACGTCTTCCCCGCGGAACAACAAAGCCAAGTGCGCACCATGCTCGCCGCCTCGCTGAAAGGCGTGGTGGCCCAGCTGCTCATGAAAAAGGCCGACGGCAAAGGCCGTGCCGCCGTGAATGAAATCATGATCTCCACCCCAGCCGTGGGCGCGATCATCCGTGAAGGTGCCACACAGAAGCTCTACGACGTCATCATCGGTGGTAAAGCGCTGGGCATGCAGTTCATGGACGACAGCATCTGGCAAAAACTGCGCGATGGCTACATCACCCCCATGGAGGCCTACATGAAAGCCATCGACAAAGGTCGCTTCAAAGCCTTCCTGCCCCCGGAAGAGCAGGCCATCGCCAACGCAGGTGGGGGCGAGGACAGCAAGAAGAAGTGAGGCAAGCGCATGCTGGAGCCCGACTTGTTACGCAAGCGGGCTTGTCTGATCTCGGGGCCTGATCGCCCCGAGATTTTTTTGACCACTCACTTCGATGCTGCTTTCAGCCGCAACTGCGGTGCGGGAACCTCAGGCGCGAGGCGACACGCTCTAGCTTCGACCTCCTTCGGGCTACCGACGGCAAAGATCAGCGTCTGCACCAGCGTCGCCTCATCCGGCCAATCCAGCTCCACCCCTGGCAGCAGGATCGTCAAGTTGTGGTGAGGTACATCCATCGTGTTGAAGACCGACCGCATGGCATGGGGTGGGCTGGCCGGATGAGCCGTGCCAAAGATCACCCCGAGGGCCAAGGTTTCTCCATAGGCCATGGCCCAGCCGCCCATGTCCTGGGGTAGCCAGAAAAGGTAGCCGCTTTTTTCCAAAACAGCCTTCTCATGCCGCACTCGTGGCAACGCGCTTCGACGCAGCGGTGTCCAGGCCTCAAAGTAGGACGTCATCGACGCTGGCCACAGATGTCGTGCCTCCAGTCGCACTTCCTCGTGGACCACATCCAGCCAGGTCTGCTGCCGCGGCTGCCAAGTCCGGGCGGTGACGTTTTTCAGCACCCATGGGCGGCGCAAAACGGAACGCTGTAGCCGCAGACTACCATCCGGCAGCACTTGATAGCGGGAGGTCGTCTCAAAATCAGGCCGACCATGGCGATCCAGTTCAGCATAAAACCAATGCGTGATGCGCGAGCGAAAGATCAGCTCCGTGGCATGGCCACTTGGCGGAGTTTCCAAGACTTCACAGACCTCAGCACCGTGGTAGCAGCCTTCCATCGTCACATTAGCCCGGCGATTTTTGTCACCGACCTCATGGGGCGCCGCGAGATAGCGTTCATTCCAATAAGTCCACTGAATGACACGGTCCGTGGTTTCGCCCTGGAAAGAATCCCCCACCATCTCCACCTCAGGCGCGAGGTCGAGGTCACGCACAGAACAGATCGCACCGCCAGGATTGAAGCCAAAACGAAACCTCCGGCCTTGCGCCGTGGTCACGTGGAGCTGACGCGTCGCCGCTTCATACACACCCTGCACGCGAGGCGCGTCGGGCTCCTGAGCCCAACCTGTGGCGAGCCCGAGCGACAGCAGTCGAAGAAGATCCATCAAACCCCGGCGTGAGAAAAGGAAGGCGATCACAGGAAGCGATTACGTGGGCTAAAGTCGAGTTCTCCGCATCAAGGCTTGTTCCTGCGCCGAAATTCTCCGGGCGTCAGGCCTAACCGTTTGCGAAAAGCCTCCGCCATGTATTGCGGATGCTTGAATCCCGCTTTCTCCGCGATGGCATCCAGCGTGAGATCCGTCTGGGCCAGCAGCTGCTCCACATGGCTGAAACGGATGCGGATGATTTCCTCGCCTGGACTGCGGCCGATGCTCGCCTTCATGCGCCGCTCCAGCATGCTGCGAGACAAGGCCACCTCACGCGCCACTTCATTCACCCCAATGCCCTGCGTGGCACGCTGGCGGATGAACTGCAAGGCACGAGCGATGCGGACATCGTCCACCGCCACGATGTCTGAAGACTGCCGCACCACTACCTCTCCCGGTGGCAGCAGAGTCTGTGCAGGCGGTGGCTTTCCCTCACGCATCCACACATCCAGGAACTGCGCCGCCATGAAGCCGACCTGAGAACCACGCAGTTGCACGCTCGAAAGCGGAGGCCAGGCGGTTTCACAGAGCGTCTTGTCATTCTCAGCGCTCACCACGCAGACCTGCTCTGGCACGGAAATGCCAGCGCGGCGGGCAGCATCCAGCAGCCAAAAGCCGATCTGATCGTGACAAGAAAAGACCGCACAGGGCTTCTCCAGACTGGTCAGCCAATCGGCCAGCTTTTGCTGATGCCGATCCCAACTCATGCCATGCTCGCCGCCCGGCTGCGTCTCCAGCACTGAGCAAGTGTGACCCGCTGCCGCGAGCGTATCAATGTAGCTGCGGCTGCGCTCTAGAAAAAAACGCTCCGAAGGGTCCAGGTAGCAGGCAAAGCGGCGGAAACCGCGTTCCAGCACATGCTCGGCGACCTTGCGCCCGAGGATTTGATTGTCGATGCCGACGAAGGGAAACGAGTGATTCAGGATCGTACTGCGCAGCTCAATGACCGGTAGCCGCGTCGCCTTCAGGTGGCGCAGCAGTTCAGCGTCCACCGTGCGGGCCAGGATGCCATCGCCCGGCCATTTTTTTAACCAAAGGGGAAAGCGAGAACGCAGGTCGCGCGGCTCCAGGTAGAGCGACCAAGGACCTTTTTCCGCCACGTAACGGCGAATGCCGCGCACGATGTCTCGCCCATAAGAGCGGGAAGTATCCACAAGAACAGCGACCTGAGGAATATCAGCCATGAGACGAGAGAACAGAGCAAGGCTGACCGAGGCCTGTGGTCACGGTTTTTCTTCAGGAAGCAGAATCGGAATGCCCTGGTCCATGGGAAACAGGCGAGTGCCATCCTGCCGTGCCAGCGCCTGCTGATCCGTAGGCAACCCATGCTGCTGCAGGTCTGCCGCTGTGGCCAGCCGAAGAGGCTGATGCGTGTCCGGGCAGCGCATCAGCGGGAGGAAATCTTGAAGCCAGTTCATGCTCATAAAGATCAGCGCACCTGGCCCTGCCCATGGACGAGGTATTTGTAACTGCATAGCTCGGCGAGTCCCATCGGCCCCCGGGCATGGAGCTTGTCGGTGCTGATGCCGATCTCGGCACCGAAACCAAACTCGCCACCATCGTTGAAGCGCGTACTCGCGTTATGCAGCACGACGGCGCTATCCACCTCATGCATGAAGCGCGCGGCTTCTGACGCGGCTTGGGTCAAAATGCTATCCGTGTGGTGTGAGCCGTAGTGATTGATGTGCTGGATGGCTTCAGCCAGCGAGGCCACGGTCTTGATGGAAAGAATTCGCTCCAGGTATTCCGTGCGCCAATCTTCTTCAGTGGCAGGAATCGCCCCTGAGCCCAGCAGCGGCAGCGCGGTTGCATCAGCCCGCATTTCCACGCCAGCCGCACGCAGCGCTTCGGCGAGCTTTGGATAAAATTCGGCCGCGACGTGCTGATCCACCAGCAAGGTCTCCAAGGCATTGCAGACACCAGGCTTCTGCGTTTTGGAATTCAAAATGACCGAGATGGCCATGGCCTGATCCGCCGAAGGCGCCACGTAGATGTGACAGACGCCGTCGTAGTGCTTGATGACCGGCATCCGCGCGGTGGAGACGACTTTTTCGATCAGTCCTTTGCCACCCCTGGGGATGATCAGATCCATGTATTGATCCATGCGCGCCAGGTGCTCGACGCTGGACCGATCGGTGAAGGGGATGAGCTGAATGCTATTCGCGGGTAGGCCTGCCCGCTCCCCGCCCGCTTGCAGCGCCTCAGCCAGGGCGACGTTGGAGTGGATGGCCTCACTCCCTCCCCTCAACAGGGTGGCATTGCCCGTTTTGAAGCAAAGGCTAGCCGCGTCCGTGGTGACGTTCGGCCGCGATTCGAAGATGATGCCGATGACCCCGATGGGGACACGCTTTTTGATCATGCGCAGCCCATTGGGCCGAGTCCAGGCGGCGAGCTCTTCTCCCACCGGATCAGGCAGGGCAGCGACCTCACGCACGGCCGCTGAGATGGCGGCAAGGCGCCTCGCATCCAGCGTCAGTCGGTCAATCATCGCGTTGGAAAGTCCACGTTCCCGTGCCCCCTCCAGATCTTTCGCATTGGCCGCGAGGATGCTCGCTTCGCGGGCATCGATCTCATCTGCCATGGCCAAAAGGATCGCGTTTTTCTGTTCCGTTCCCAGCTTGACCAGTTCATGCGAAGCAGCGCGGGCCTTGCGGCCCATCTCGAGGATGGCAGACTGAATTTCAGCGTCGTTCATGGAATGGGAAATCAGGACATGCCGTCCAGGCTGCTACTGCGCAAATGGAAAACAGCCATCGAAGGCTGGCCCAGGGCAAATCAGCCGAGTCAGGCGCTGACCAAGGCAGGCTCGGGATATTCAAAGCTACGACCTTCAAAATTGCGGATCAGCGTGCGCTGTTCATCGCGCAGCAAGACGTAGTCCGGATTCACGGGCACTTTGCCACCTCCGCCAGGCGCATCGATGACGAACTGCGGCACGCCATAACCCGTGGTGTGGCCGCGCAGTTGCTCAATGATCTCCACCCCGGTGGCCACGCTCGTGCGCAGGTGACTGGAACCTTGAATCAAATCGCACTGATAGAGGTAATAGGGCCGCACACGACACATGAGCAGCTTTTGAATGAGGCTTTTCATCACCTCGGCGTCGTCATTCACCCCACGCAGCAACACACTCTGATTTCCGAGAGGAACGCCATGATTGGCGAGCCTTTCCAGGCCTGCGCGAACCTCGGTGGTCAATTCACGCGGGTGATTCGTGTGAACGCTCATCCAGAGCGGATGATACTTTGCCAGCATCTGGCAGAGCTCTGGCGTGATGCGCTGCGGCAAAAAAATCGGAACCCGACTGCCGATGCGAATGAATTCGATGTGCGGGATAGCTCGCAGGCGCTTCAGGATACCTTCGAGTTTCGCATCGCTGAACAGCAATGGATCACCGCCGCTGAGCAATACATCTCGCACCTCATCATGCCGCTCCAGGTAGCGAAAAATAGCCTCGTAATCGGTGTGCAACTCCTGATCCCCTACCCCACTGACGACGCGACTGCGTGTGCAATAACGGCAGTAACTGGCGCAACGATCGGTCACCAAGAAGAGAACGCGGTCGGGATAACGATGCACGAGGCCTGGCACAGGCATGTGGCTATCTTCTCCACAAGGATCGGCCATTTCATCGGGGTCGTCCCAGGTTTCCTCAATCCTCGGGATGACCTGACGACGAATCGGACAATCTGGATCTTCAGGATCAATAAGATTGAAGTAATGCGGCGTGATCGCCATGGCGAGCTTCTTGCCGCTGAGCAGCACGCCCGCGCGCTCTTCGTCAGTCAGGACGAGGTGTTCTTCCAATTGTGCCAGTGTGGTGACACGGTTGCGCATCTGCCAGGCCGCCTGATTCCACTCCTCAGCGGACACACCTTTGTCCTTCCAAAAGCCTGGAGCATGGGAAACAAAAGCTTTCTCGGGTAGCAGAGAGGGCGGCGTACGCATGGATAGAGCTGGCAAAGAGGATAGGGGATTACGCGCGAGGATTTTGTAGTGTCAATCTTTGTGCAGGAAAAGTGACTCACGCCATCTTCGAAAATCATTCCTTGGGCAAAAGGCGTGCTTTGGCTAGAGCCGCCCAATCTTGAAAAACCTCGCCGCGTTCTCCGGCAGGGTACTCTGAATCCAGCCCAAGACTCATGGGCCCCATCGACGGCCTGACGAAGAAGCCACAGGAGTGCAAGGAACTGAGCTGCGCTACGGTTGAATGACAAGCAACACCGAGGCCCCACCGGAGCTGCGTTGAAGGCAGATCTTCTAAGTTACAGCTTTAAAGCTTCGGCGGCTTGGATGGCCTTTCCAAGACCATCCCAACCTCCAGGACGCTGCAGCTGAAACATATGCAGATACAGGGCGGCTTGTTTCGCTGGATAAGTGGCCAGCAAGGCCTGAATGCCCGCGGTGGCTTTGTCTTCAGAGATCTCTTCAGGCAGATTTTCCACCTGACCTTTGTCATCGTGCTCAATGCCCAGCGCATCAAGGAAGGTGATCAGCATGGGGCTTTGCGACTTCAGGAGCCAGATCTGAATCAACTGCTCAAGCACCGGGCCATTGCCCTTCAGCTTCAGCTGGCCATGGACCCACTCCTGCTGCTGGGCACGAGATTTCTCCAAGATGAACTGAGGACGCAGCTTGCGTGCGGCAGCCAGCGACTGGATCATGGCCCGGTAGGCAGGCCGCTCATCGGATTGGAGGTAGCCTAGAATCAGGGCACGCAGTTCAGGTCCGACGGCTTCAAAAAGTTGCTGGGCGTTCATATCGGTTGGGTTGAGGGGCGCGCTTGCTAGCATGTCGCCTCTCGGGAGGCAACCCCTTTCCAGCCTGATGCGATCAGGCCCGGGTGCGACTGGACGACTTCATCTCCGTCAAAGCGCTCTGGACATCTCCCCGGTAGGGAATGCCTTCCTGGGCTCCGTGCTTCAGCGTGGCAAGCGCCGCCGCGGCATTGGCCCAGCGGATGACTTCTGGCAGTTCTGTGCCTTCAGCCATTTGAGTAGCAAAGACGCCTGCAAAGGTATCTCCTGCCCCGACGGTATCCACCGGCTGCACAGGATGGGCAGGCACCTCGATCACGCCATTTTTGCTGATCAGCAGCGTGGGATGAGCCCCACGGGTGATCACGAGATGGCGAATCCGCTTCGCAGTCAGGCGCTCTTTCCATGAGTCGAGATGCTGCGCGGCGGCTCCAGGAGTCAGGCCAAAGATCTCACGTGCTTCGTTTTCATTCACAATCACCGCATCAAGACGCACCTCATTCCAGGGGAAGTCAGGGTTCACAGGTGACGCATTCAAAATGACCGGCACTTTGGATTCATTGGCGATCTTAATGGCCTCCACCGCCGACTCCATGGGAATCTCCAACTGCACCAGCAGCAGCCCAGCAACCGCAATGCGAGCACGCTGCATTTTGATCGAAGGCCCCGTCAGCGTGCCGTTCGCTCCAGGGATGACGACGATTTGATTTTCCCCTTTCGCGTCCACAGTGATGTGCGCACAGCCAGTGACCGAGCGCACGGTATTCAGAGCGCTGCAGTTCACGCCCTCCCGGCGCAGATGATTGCGATAGTCACGGCCATCGGGGTCATCGCCCAGGCAACCCAGCATCATCACCTGAGCGCCATGGCGCGCTGCGGAGAGCGCTTGATTGCCCCCCTTTCCACCAAAGCGCTTGCTCAGCTGGTGCGCTACAACGGTGTCCCCTGGCTTGGGCAAAAGGCTAACGCCAGCGATGAAATCCACATTGAGGGACCCGACGACGACAAGGCTGGCTGAGGAAGGACGTGCCATGATGAGTTTACGGATCGTAGCGCGTCAGACTTCGCGTGATCGTCTCGTTTAGCAAGTTTGAGCTGAAAAGAATGCCAAGTTCCTGACCTAAGGCGACTGAAGACAGAAATGAAACGCAAGAAAGAACTTCTCGCCGACGATTGAGCCGGCTGTCATTCTGTCGCTTCATGAAAATTCGCCTTTTAGCTTCCCTCCTCCTCTGTTCCTCTTTCGCTGCACAGGCCGCGACGGACTGGAATCGCTTCCGCGGACCGAACGGCAGTGGCGTGGCCAAGACGACCGGGCTGCCGGACAAGATCGCGCCAGAAACCACGGTCTGGCAGGTGGAGCTGGGAAAAGGTTGGTCCTCTCCCGTGCTCTGGCAGGACAAGGTCGTGGTCACTGCCGAGACCGCACCTGGCAAGCGAGCGGTCATGCTACTCTCCGCCAAAGATGGATCGGAAATCTGGCGGCACGAGGAGAGCTTCACCGAGCACAAAAAGCACAACTTCAATAGCTTCACGAGCAGCTCTCCTTTTGTGGATGCGGAGCGCATTTACATCAACTGGTGCACCGGCACCACCATCCAGGCTCTGGCGCTGGATCACGCGGGCAAGCTGCTCTGGCGCAACGATCACGTGGCCGATTACATCCACGAGCACGGCACGGGCATCTCGCCCATCGTGGTGGATGGCGTCATGATCGTGCGCAGTGAGTTCGATTGGCAGCGCGATGGCAAAGTTTACACCGAAGACCCCGTGCAGCAGGCCTGGAAAGCCTGCATCGTCGGCCTGGATGCCAAGACCGGAAAACCTCTCTGGAAAACAGATCTACCGAACTGCCTGAACACCTTTTCCACTCCCGTCGTGCACAAGCGCGCCGATGGCAAACAGGAGGTCGTCTGCACAAACAACGCCAGCGGCGTCATGGGCATCGACCCCAGCACGGGGAAAAAGAACTGGCAATACAATCCCGGCTTCAGCCAGCGTAGCCTGGGCTCGGGGGTGCTCGATGGAGAGCGCTACTTCTGCACCTTCGGCACGGGCGGTGGGGTGAAGGAATTCGCCGCCATCGACATCAGCGGC
The DNA here is from genome assembly GCA_947507875.1 of Verrucomicrobiaceae bacterium. GTDB lineage: Bacteria > Verrucomicrobiota > Verrucomicrobiia > Verrucomicrobiales > Verrucomicrobiaceae > Prosthecobacter. The sequence continues at coordinate 51,712 of CANNQP010000011.1, forward strand.
GCAGAGCCCAAGCCGCTGCCCTTTGAATTTAGCAAAGGCCTACCTTATGTGCCTTCTCCGCTCGTCATGGATGGCCTGCTTTACCTGCTGGGCGATGGCGGCATCCTGAAAGTGGCCGAATTTGAGACCGGAAAAATGCTGTATGAAGAGCGCGTCAACGGCAGTGCTGGCAGCAGCAAGTTCTTCAGCAGCCCCGTCGCGGGAGATGGCAAGGTTTTCGCCGGCAGCCAGCAGGGCGACCTGATCATCCTGAAGGCAGGACCCAAGTTCGAGCAGCTCAGCGCGACCAAGTTGGATGCACCCATCAATGCCAGCCCTGCGATTGGCGAAGGCCGCCTCTACGTCCGCACGGAAAAATCCCTCTGGTGCATCGGCAGCAAGGCCAATCCCGTCCCCTGAGTCACGCGCGCCGTGGATGACCTCGCCACTCAAATGCAGCGCGATCTTGTGGAGATCGGACGCACGCACATGCCCTTCGGTAAATTTGGCCCTCAATTCCGCCCTCCGAATGGCGTGCCGATCTACGACCTGCCGGTGGAATACTTGGCATGGTTCGCGAACAAAGCCGGGTTCCCCAAGGGACGCCTCGGCACCCTACTGAAGATGGTTTATCAGATGAAAGTGGACGGCTCTGACATGGCCTTCGATGGCTTTCGGCAGAAAAATGGCGGCCGAACGCCGCTGCGCCCCGAACGAGTGCGCTCTTTTGACTTCAGCCCACCACGCGATCCCCAGCGCTAAGGCTCAAGCAGGGCATTCTCCTTGGCACGTGCTTCAGAGGCGCGATGGAGCACTTCCTTTTCAATGCCCTGCGTCAGGTGAAACTTGGGCAGCTCACGGTCGATCTGCGCCAATCGGCCCCATGAACCATAGAGATCAAAGAGCAGCGCCGCTGCCTGTTCGGGCAGTTGCCAGACCTCACTGAGCAAAAAGGCCTCGGCCGCTTCGTGCTGTTTTTCACTCATCAGGAACCGGGCCCAAGCAGCCACAATCTCAGGCTGCGCCCCTCCGGTAGCTTCCAGGCGTTGCAGCGCCGTCTGATAAAGCTCACGCGCGAGGCCCGACTCGCCGCACTCCCGCAGCGCCTGAGCCCACTCCACCATCCTCGTGCCGCCTGGCACTGGCATGCGAACGACTTCAGCAAAAAGCTCCTGCACGCGCACACGATCACCCAGCGCATGGGCCACGCGCAGCATCAGCGGTTGCTTCCGGCTATCCAAGCGCATGGAGGGCAGCTCCTGAAGCACCTGACAGGCCTGCCAGGCCAGATCAGCACGCCCCACTTTCAGCAGACGCTCGGCGGCGAGTTCGACACAGGCGCGGTCCTGATCCGTCAGCCCCTGCCAACCGAGGTCGAGATCCTCAGCCAGAGTCGGCACCTCCGCTGCGGCGAAGGCACTCAACGCGAGTGCTGCCAGCGGGCGATCCGTGCCTGCATGCACTTCCGCACGCAACACGGGCAGCCATGCTTCCCGATTCCTGCCCACCGCCTCGGCCGTCATCCAATCCATCACACCCATGAGCGCCTCGCGCCCCCGATGCCGCACGCGGAACAACGCCGCGACCTGCGCACGCCCCACCGTGGGAGTCCAGGCCGGGTCCGCTGCCAGCAGACGCAGCAGCTCCAGACGCAGGGTGAAGCGCTCCGCATCCTCCTTCAGCGTGCGTTCTGCCTGGGTCAGAAAGTCCAACCCGTCCTGCTGCCGCGCGTGACGACGGCACAGATCCGCGATGTGGGTGATGGCATCCAGCGCACGCAGCTTCACCGCCATGCTCATCATTTCTCGAAACTCATCCCAGAGCGCTGTCTCAGCCGCGAGCTGGGCACGCAGCTTCAGAGCCTCCCTGCCCTGCTCTCCTGACTTTTCCACCAGCGGCACCTTTCGCAGCACAGCCAGCGCCTGCGGCAGCTGCTTCTGCTTCACGCGCAGCCGGGCCAGATGCACGCAGCTTTCCGCATCCGGCTGGATGCCACGCTCTTGGTTAGCCTCAAAAGCTTCATGCAGGCGCGTCCAGGCCTCCATCGCCTGCTCATCCAGGCCTCTTTTTTCACACAGCAAAGCCAGCTCACGCAGATAGGGCACCTCGTGGGGAATGCGGCCCTGCAGTACCTTCGTGGGCGCAGGCAGATAGCCGCGCTGCTTCAGGGCCTCCAGATCATACTCCAACGCCAGGAAATGCGCATGCTTCTCACGCAGCACCTCATCTCCAGGTTGCGGCGGCTTGTAGGGTGGCTCAGCCTCTAGCAGTTGCAGCGTGAACTTCAGCCCCGTGCGCGTGTCTAGCGAGGCCTCAGCCACGCGAATCAGCAGCTGCGCATATTCGGGATTCGCCGGAGCGCGGCCAGGCAACATGCCATAGACCTCGATGGCCTCGCGCGACATGCCAGCCGCCTCCAAGCGCCCACCAAGCTCGCTCAGCGTGTCCACGGACACTTCCTGGCGCATGTCCACGCTGGCCAGATGCTCCCGCAGCATCCGCAGGCGGGTCGGGTAGTCCGCAGCACGCATCCGGCGGATCAGATGCCCCAAGCGCCATTCGCCAAACTCCAGCCCTGAGCGCGAACTGAGCGCGATGCCACCCCAGCGGGAGGAAAGCTGGTCGTTCACCTGGCGCACCACCTCGCCCAAGCCTTCATGACTGAACCGCGCCTGGATCTCGCGCGTCTCTTCCCAAAGTGAGCGCAGATGCATCGGCTCCTCCCAGCGTGGTGAGCCCTGCGGCATCAGCATGCCCCGTGGTTCCCCGATCTGGCGAGCAGGCAGGAAATCTCCCGTCAGCAGTGTAACCATCTCCTGCGCAGCTTTTTCCGGCGCACCGGCCAGACCTACCACCGCTGCCTTGCGCAGGCTGGTCATTGCCGAAGCAGGCGTGGCCTGAAGGTGCCGCCAGGCCGAGCGCAGGTTCTTTTCGCGCTCCTCCGCGCTCGTGGCCAGTCGATTCGCCGCGCTCAGGCTGAAGAGGTAGGGATCGTAAGTGCCACGGTAGGCCTCCGGCTGCACGCTGCCACGCACGACACGCCCCAGGTAATCGCGCGCCAGATCCCAGCGCTCCGCAGCCTCGGCGATGCGGGCCAAGGAGAAGACAAACGCACTGCCCAGCGCGGGATTGTGCCGGCTCAGGCTTTCGCCCAGCTCCAGCGCCTCAGGGTAGCGCTGCTGATCCTGCAACCGCCGCAAAATATCCAGCACCGAGACACTGCGCAGCGTGCCGAGGCGCTCCAGCTCACCTTTGGCAAAGCGGTAATCCTCCATGTCCGCCAGCGTCGCCGCCACGGCCAGCAGCATCCGCTGGCGTGACTCTAGCAGCTCGCCCAGCAACGCAGGCTGAGTGGCCCAGGACAGCGCCTGCTCCATGCCACCCGTGCGCACCGTCAGCCAGGTGTGGCAAAAACGCTGCTCCAGGCCCAGAGAACCCTTCCCCTGCCCATTCATCAGCGCATTCAACTCCTGACGAAACGGCATACCTAACTTTGCAAAATACAAAGCCCAGAGACGATCCACGGGCGACTTCAGCCCCCTGACCTCAGCCTGCCAAGCCTGTGTCGTGCCCGCCCGCTCATGCAGCCGAGCCAGCTCCTCAAGCGCACGCAGGCGGATGTGCGGCACCTCTGCGGGAAGCTCCACAAACTCCGGCCGCGGCAGGCTGAGAAAGGTGCGCAGCGTCGCCACCTCCGCGCTGGTCAGCCCTGGCACCGTATCCAGATCGGACAAAATCTCCGTCACCGGTCCTGGCACGCCGGACTTTCTCTGCTCCGCCAGGGGCAGCGGCAGACGTGTCACGCTCTGGCTTGGCGTAGGCATCAGCGCCTGAGCCTGGGTGCGGCGAAGGATTTCGTTCAGGTAGCGCCGCGCTGCGTCCTCATCCGCCAGGCGCAGGCACTTCAGGGCCAACCGCAGCTCAGACCTCGCATCCCATGGCCGCACGCGAGCGATCTGCTCATAGACACGCCGCTCCGCCTCATCCTGTCCCGTGCTGCGGTAATGTTCAGCCAGTGCCTCCAGCGCCGTGGCATCTTGAGCAAACCGACTCTCCAGACGACGCCGCACCCGATCCGCCTCCGCGATCTGAAAGGTCTGCTCCAGCATCTCGACCAGACGCCGCGATTCCTCCGCTGCCTGAGCAGGGGCCGAACTCGCCGCGATTTGCTTTTGAAAATAAATCGCCGCCTTCAGGTCACCCGCCTTCAGCGCAGCCTCCCGCAGTTGATCCAGCGAAAAGGGCGTGTCCGGTGCGGTGTAGTAGGCCAGCTTCATCGACCGGAAGGCCTGCGCTGCATCTCCTGCACGCTCATGCACACCGGCCAGGGCCTCATGATAAAAGCCATCGAAGGGATGCTTCTTCACCAAAGCCTGGAGCGAATCGCGAATCAGCTTCAGACGATCTTGCAGCACCTCCTTGGGCAACTCCACGCCACCTTCCCCGGCCCACAGCAGGCGATCCAGGAACCGCTTGAAGGTCTCGCGACGACGCTTCACCTCCGTCTCTGTCTCCACAATGCGAAGGTGCGCCGCCACATGCTCGGGCAATTTTCCCCGCTGCAGCAGCATCTCCGCATAACGCTGCAAAAGCAGGACGGCCGTGCTGCCCGTGGCGCGATCAATCGCCTGCTGCCACAGCTTGAGCGCATCATCCGGGCGCTGCTGGAGTGTGTAGCACTGCGTCAGTGCATTCAGCAAAGGCTCCGAGTCCGGCGCCTCACGGTAGGCCCGCTCTAGCAAAAGCGTGGCCGCTCGCCCCGGCGGGGGTGGCTCATTCGCCAAACGCCAGCCCGTGCGCTCGTGGGAGAGCCCGACATTGATGGCCGCCGACGCCGCTTGTTCATCCTCCAGCAGCAGCTCCGCGAGGCGCAGCGTGTAGCGAATGGGATTCGAAGCATCCTTGGCGATCAAGCGACGCAGCACCCTCAGCGCTAGCCCAGTGTTCTTGTCCTCCAGCGTCAATTCCAGCAGCAGCTTCTCGGCCTCCAGCGGCAGACTTTGCCCCGGCGAGACCTGCTCCAGCCGACGAAAAGCCGCGTAAGCCTCCTCATGCAAACCAGCGCGCACCGCCCACCAGGCCGCGCGGAATAGTTCGAGCCGCGCAGCAGATGTCATGGTCGGCAGTGCATCGACGCGTGATGGCATCGCTTGAGAAAAAAACTGCTGAGCCCGCTCGATCAGCTGCTCCGTCGCTTGCGTCTCTGGTTCGGCAGTGGCGGACGTGTCGGTCGTGCCAAACCCCTTTCCCGTGAATACATCGGGAAGCTGGAAGTCGCCTCCCGTGCCACGTGACTGAGTCGGCTCCTTTTTCTTTCCCCCCAGCAGCAGCGAGTGAATGCGCTCGTCCACATCCACCCCTTCCTCCTCGTTTTTGGAGGCCTTCCAAGCACGTTCCAGCCAGTCCATTGCCTCCTCAGGCTCGGCCTGCTCAGCCAGCAGATCAGCCAGACGCAAGAACTCCTCACGCCCCGCGCTGGGCTTCGCCACGGCCTCACGCGCCAGAATGATGGCCGTGTCCAGATCACTGCCAGCCGCCATGAAAGACGCGGCTTCATTCAGCCGACGCTGCCGCTCCTGCTCATCTGCCGCTCCCGCCGTGAAGCGACGCAGCAGCGCATCTGCAGCGGCCATGTCTTTGCGCACCCGATGGTAGGCCGCTAGTTCAAACACGGCCTCCGTACGATCCGGCTCGCGCTCCACTCGCGCCTTCAGGATGAACTCGATGATCTCATCCAGCGCCCGTTGCTGAGCGAAGGCCAACGCTTGCTTTTCCAGGTCTGCCTTGCCCGCCGTCGTCTGCAGCAGCTTGCGCAACCGTTTCACAGCTTCTGCTTGCTGCCCCGCGCGCAGATCGGCCTCGCACCGGAGAAAAATGAGGGCCGGTAGGTCGCTGCCATCCCCTTTCAGACGCTCGTCCAGCAGCTTGGCTGCCTCCGCCGTGCCATCGTGATCCAGCAGCAGCCGCACCAGCTCCCAGCGGTAATCATCCACCTGCGGTGCCCTTTTCACCAACTCCTGCATCACCTCCACGCGCGCATCGGCATCCGCGGTCATCTCATGAAAGCGCGCTAGATCCCTCAGTGCCTGCTCGCCCGTGCCTTTTTGCAAGGCCAGACGCAGCTCCTCCAGAAGGCCAAAGCGCTCATGCAAACGCACGCGACGGCGGAAAAAATCCGCATAGCGCCCATCGCGAAAGTCCAGCAGGGACAGCCCTTTTTTCAGAGCAGCATCCGCTTTTTCAAACTGATCCGCGTGCTCATGAATGCGCGCTAGATCGTAGAGCGCATCCAGCCGCTTCTGGGGGTCACTTTGATCCGCCAGTGCTGTGTAAAAGGCAGCTGCTCGCTCCGGAAAACCCGCGCGTAAGATCAGCTCCGCCACCTGACGCGTCAGGGCAAAATCACCCGCCCGCAGCCGTGCCGCTTGCTCCCAGGCACGCACCGCGTCTTCGTTCTTTTGCGCGGCCAGAGCCAGCGTGCCCAACCGCAGCAGCACCTCCACCTTGCGCCCGTCCGTGTCTGGCAGCAGCGCGTTCAGTTGGCCCATCCACTGATAGCCCTTGGCAGGATCGCCCTGCTCCTGGGCGACCTCCGCTAGGGCTTGCAGAGCCAGCGGCTTGTGCTCCGCGCTGCTCAGCGCCTGCTCGTAAGAGGCAGCTGCCTTTTTTAAATCTCCCGCCTTGCGCTGAAAGTGCCCGAGCACCAGCACGAGCGCGGGATGCCGCTGGGACTGCACCTGCGCAGCCACGCTCTGCATCAGCAGCGCGGTTGCCTCATGCTTCTCGTAGAGCGCCCAGACCAGATCCACCACGCGGCCATACTCCGGCTGAGTGACCAGCAGGGACAGGTATTCATTCGCCAGTCGTGTCTCGCGCTCAGACCAAGGTCGCGCCGCCTCCTGAGCAGCCATTTGACCGGCCCATTCCATCGACGCAAAGAACCCAAGGACGAGGCCAAGCCTTTTGGTCAAAAGCCACCTCTCTCTCCAAGCGCAGCCGCGCGAGCCAGCCAAAGCCCACGCAAGAGACAACCGGTTCGTCATTTCATGAAGCACCATCGCTCAAGTGCGGCTGGGGTTGATCGACGAGATCCAGGATCTGATTTCGTGCCTCATTAAGTCTGCGGGCTTGCTGGATCCATTGCTCACGCGTGATTCGATCTTTAAAAGCGAGGCGCTGAGAAAATTCGCGCAGTTGATTTTCATCCCAGGCAGCGATTTGACGGAAGGTGTAAACCCCGAGCTCGTTCAGGCGGACCGCCAGCGCACCAGAGACCCCACGAATCTGGGTCAAATCATCCACAACCGGCGGGGACTTGCGATAAATCAGACCCAGGTCACGGTCGAACTCGATGGCCACTGGTAGGATGGGTTCGATCGACGAAGGCATGTCCGCAGGCTCGGGCAAAGGCGGCACCCCTGGACCGATGGCTGTCGGCAAGTTCGTGCCTAAACCCGACAGCGTAGGAGCGTCAACCCGAGGCAAGGGCTTGGGCAGTTCGGGAGCAGGCACATGACCCTGGACAATGGCTGCGAGTGTCGAAAGCGATACGTTCGGTTCGTTTTCTTGATCATCCTCTCCAAGGAGAAATCCGAAAGCCTCGATGTCAGAAGCAGGCTCTGGCGAAACGGCCGGCAACTCAAGAGCAGGTAGAGCTGCGACAGCGGGAACAGACACAGGGGACTTGTGTCGGTGTGCGAGGATGATCGGACGTCGCGGCGGGGAAAACTCTCCCTGTTGCAGCGCAGGCAGTGGAGGGGGAGTGGCTGAATCTGTAGGGGGCGTTGCCTCTAACTCGGGAAATTCCCAACGCGTGACTTCTGAGGCTGGGGCGTTTGTTTCGACCTCTGGGAGTGCCGGCAAGCTGCTGACAGCCAGCTCAGGCAAAGGCTCAAGGCAGGAAGGCGCAGTGGACACAGTCGCCTGAGCTAGCTCAGGAAGAACGGCCCTTTCTGGAGGAATCGTCACAGACTCAGCGGCGGCAGGAGCGACAGAAACCTTGGCGTCTTCAACAGGCGCGGGAGTAGATGCTGGCCCAGCCAGGGGAATCGCGGCAGGGTATGCAGGCAGCTCTGTGAGCCGCTGCTTTACCTGCGTGAGCTCTTCGCGCTGCCCATCCATCTCTTGCCGCGCTAAGGCGAGCTGCTTTTTGTATCTCCCCCAGAGCACAGCGCCGATGCCAACGCCAAGGATGAAAAACAACACACTGATGCCCCCGACAATCCCACTTCGTTGCTGCAGGATGTAAAGGATGGCTTCCGAGTCGAGAGATGGCAGCTCGATGTTCATGGCACGGGCACGGGAATCATGGAATCAAGATTTCAAAACTCAGGGTTTAGGCAGACGGAAGTTTAACGCTAAGGGGCACAGGATCAAAGGAGACCGGAAGAATTTCTGCTCAGGATGCGCCCCACTCGATCAAAAACGAGACAAGCAACCACACCCGCGCTTTCGGCAGCGGCCACTTCTCGAACCAACAGCGGGGGCCCACATCAGCACAGGCATGAGTCCGATGAAGCAAAGCAAACCCATCAAGCGCATGGAAGAGAGGCGGGGATGAGCGATTGACACACCGGAGCGACCACGGATACTCCGCGCCCTCCGGTTGGAATCTGCTACCCAAGACGCCCCGGAGGCAAGAAGGAAATCCTTCCTTCACATCTCCCAACCCTAAAGCCACCACGCCTCATGTCAGTCGTCATCGCCGGAACCGTCGCCCTGGACAATGTCAAAACCCCGCAGGACTCCCAGGATAACCTGCTGGGCGGCTCCGCCGCTTATGCCGCTCTCGCAGCCAGCATATTTACCCAGCCGGTACACCTCGTAGGCATCATCGGGCATGACTTTCCTGAAGCCCACCTCAACTTGCTAAGCGGCAAGGGCATCACCCTCGAAGGCCTGGAGCGTAGCAGCGGCGCTTCCTTCACCTGGAGTGGCGAATACCACGAAGACATGAACAACCGCACCACCCACGCGGTCGGCATCAACGTGCTAGAAAGCTGGACCCCGAAGGTGCCAGCGAGCGCTGCGGCGGCTAAAATCGCTGTGCTGGCAAACATGAGCCCCGATAACCAACTGCAAACCCTCGAGCAATGCGCCGACGCCGACTTTGTGATCGCCGATACCATGGACCTCTGGATCAGCATCGCCAATGAGCGCCTGCATGATGTGCTGAAAAAGATCGACCTCCTCGTGATCAATGACGGCGAGGCCAAGGAATTCGCCCGCACTGCCAATCTCGTGGAAGCAGGCCGCAAGCTCCAGGCCAAAGGCCCTCGCTTCGTCGTGGTGAAGCGCGGCGAACACGGCAGTTACCTCTTCGGCGAGACGCCCGACGCCTTCTTCTCCTGCTCCGCTTACCCGCTCGATTCCGTCTTCGACCCCACCGGCGCAGGCGATAGCTTCCTTGGTGGCATGGCCGGCTGGCTCTCTAGCCAGGGCAAAACCAAGCCCACCTTCGAAGACCTTCGCCAGGCCGTCGTCCATGGCAGCGTCACCGCCAGCTACACCTGCGAAGCTTTCAGCACCCACAAACTGCAAAAGGTCACAAAGGCCGACATCGCCGGTCGTCTCACGGAATTGCAGCGCTACACCAGCTTCGTGGCGTAAGTCTTCTTGCATTCTCACCCCCCTCTCCCATTGAAGCGTTGCGACCATGTGGACCACGATCAAGACTTTCCAGGACATTAAGCTCGAAAAAACCGAGGACGGCATCGGCAAGCTCACCATCAACCGGCCTGAAGTGCGCAATGCCTTTCGCCCACAGACGGTCAAGGAGATGCTCATCGCTCTGGAAATCCTGCACGAAGATCCCGACGTCGGCGTGATCGTCCTCTGTGGTGAGGGGCCCCTCGCCTTCTGCTCTGGCGGCGATCAAAAGGTGCGTGGTGATGCTGGCTACATCGGCGAGGATGGCGTGCCACGCCTGAATATCCTCGACGTTCAGCGCAAGATCCGCACCCTGCCCAAGCCCGTGGTCGCGATGGTCGCAGGCTACGCCATCGGCGGCGGTCATGTCCTGCACGTTGTCTGCGATCTCACCATTGCCGCCGACAACGCCCGCTTTGGCCAGACCGGCCCCAAGGTTGGTAGCTTTGATGGCGGTCTTGGCAGCAGCTACCTCGCCCGTATCGTCGGCCAGAAAAAGGCACGGGAGATCTGGTACCTCTGCCGCCAATACAACGCTCAGGAAGCGCTCGACATGGGCCTCGTCAATACCGTCGTCCCGCTGGAAAAGCTGGAGGAAGAAACGCTGAAGTGGTGCCGCGAAATGCTCCAGCACAGCCCCCTCGCTCTCCGCTGCCTCAAAGCTTCACTCAATGCCGACTGCGACGGCCAGATGGGTCTGCTCGACCTGGCCGGCAATGCCACCCTCCTCTACTACATGAGCGAAGAAGCCAAGGAAGGCAAAACCGCCTTTGTCGAAAAACGGAAGCCTAACTTCAAGAAGTTCAAGCGAGTGCCGTGAGGTGGCGCTGAGCCTAACCATTGAATCCAGTTAACGAAAGAACACTTTTGTTGACGCGCCTTCTGTTGAAACACGGCCTGACACTGGGTTCTTGGCCAATCAAACGGAGAGCCCATCCAAGGAACTCATCCCGAAAAAGAACGCGCCAGGACCAAGGCCTGAAGGCGAAGACACTTGGCTCAAGCCAGCTGCTTCCGCCGACTGGAGCGGCGAATGCTGTCCTCTGCGCCTTCAGCGACTGAGGGAGAGGCTTGATCCGAAGCAGTAGCTTCTTTCAGAGCACGAAGTTCCTTTTCGACCTCAGCGAGACGACGCGAGGTGGCATCTAGCTTTTTCGCGACCAGGCGAGCGACGAACTCAAACAAGGCGGCGTGAAAGGCAGGGTCTTCCTCACGCGGATGCATGTCCTGCAGGAATTTTTGATCCACGGCAAGGCAGAGGGCACGTCCTCCCGCGATAACCGAAGCGGCACGCTTGTCTTGGTTCACGAGAGCGAGCTCGCCAAAGACATCGCCCGGACGCGCAATGGCAGCGACTTTTTTCCCACCGACGCGGACCTCGAGCTCACCACTGAGCAGGACGTAGATGCGCGTGTCGATGCTGCCCTCCTGGATGATGACATCCCCGGGGTCACACTGGAGGAGCGAGGAGGAGTTGAGCACTTCATCAAGTTGCTCATCGGTAAAGCTGTTGAGGAACGGCACAGCCTTCAGCGGAGGCAAGATGGCCCCGTCGTCATGAATATAGGCGTACTCTTTCATGGAAGAAGGCAACACTATCTCACGCATCCGTGAGCGCGGACAAGATCATTCCCGATGCAGAAAGAAGTTTTTTTGTCGATCCCTGACGCGTCGAGCGCCAGCGCAGCCATGGAGCGTCACCACCCGTCACTCCTCCAGAAGGCCACCAGACTGAATGCGCAAGACGCGCCCCATGCGCTCCGCCTGAGCTGCCTGATGGGTAACAAGGATGAGGCTGACTGCCATGGTTTGCTGAAGCTGAATCAACAAGGCAGTAAGTCGCTCGGCATTGGCCTCATCCAACGCGCCGGTTGGCTCATCGGCCAGAATGAGACGCGGTTGATTGATGAGAGCGCGAACCACGGCCACGCGCTGCCTTTCCCCCCCCGACAGCTGGGTGGGACGCCAGGTGAGCCTGTCCTGCAGACCGACGGTATGGAGCAGGGCCTGGGCGCGCTCGTGCGCTGTCGGATCGGGCTGTGGCAGGGCCAGCGTGGGCAGCAGCACATTTTCCAAAACACTGCACTGAGGCATGAGATGATGCAGCTGGAAGATGAAGCCAATCTTCTGGCTTCGCAGGGTAGCGAGCTGCAGCACGCTAAGGTCGGAGAGGGAGGTGCCCTCGAATTCATAGGTGCCTGAGTCGGGACGATCGAGCGTGCCTAAGATGTTCAACAGGGTGCTCTTGCCACAACCAGAAGGCCCGACGATGGCGAGGGATTCGCCCGCCTGGACTTGGAGGCTAATGTCGTGAAGAACGGAAACCGGGGGTCCACCACCGGGCTCCTGATACGACTTGGAAATGTGGGAAAGGGTAAGGAGAGGCATGGCTGGGATACGCGCGGGACAGATAGCTGCACGTTACGATATGAACGAGCCGAGGCGTGAGAATCAAGCGTCAAGCACGCTGCCAGCGGCGTGACTTGAACTCATGACGCGGCAGACTGCCAATGGGCACAGCGCGAACTGGAATGCGAAGAGAAAAGGCATCGCGCAAGCGAGTTGCCAGCGCGGCAATGACGGCAGAGTCCTGCGGGATAGAAACCTCCACGAGGAGTTCGATCTCGTCCATGGCCTCGATTTTTTTCTGCTCCACAAGGAACTCGACGACCTCGGGGAACTGACGCACGACCGCCTCAATCGCACTGGGATAGAGATTCACCCCTCGCACGACGACCATGTCATCGACCCGCCCCAGAATGCCCCCCAGAAGGAGCAGACGGCCACTGGAAGTACTTTTGCGAACCCAATCCCCCGTGCGATAGCGCAGCAAGGGACAAGAGAGGCGATCAAGCGTGGTCAGTACCAGCTCGCCGCACTCTCCATCTGCGACTTCCACACCTGTGGCAGGATCCATGATCTCCGCAAAATAGGATGACTCCATGAGGCTGAGATAGCCTGGGTTATCTAGGCTTTCGTAACTCACCGGACCGACCTCGGTCATGCCATGGTGATCGAACACGCGAGCCCCCCAAAGCTGCTCAATGCGCGAACGGACGGCGGCCAGGCTCCCCCCTGGCTCACCTGCCACGATGATTTTTCGCACGCTCAAGGCTGAGGCGGCGGGCGCACCTTCGGTGCCCAAGAGTTCCCCGAGTCGCAGGGCATACGTCGGCGTGCAGCAGATGACCGTGACACCATAGCGGGCCATCATTGCCAGTCGAGCCTGGCTGGACAGCCCACCGCCGGGAATCACGAGAAAGTCGGCAGCCGCTGCCTCAAACGCAGTCCAAAAACCCAAGAATGGGCCAAACGAAAAGGCAAAGAAAACTCGATCAAGTCCTGGCTGAAGCCCTGCCGCATGAAACACCTGCCGCCAGCAACGCAGCATGGCCGACCAGCTCTCTGGCGTATCAACCCAAGCCATAGGCTGGCCAGTGCTGGTGCCGCTGGTCTGGCAAAACCGAGTGTAAGCACCAAGAGGCTGCGTCAGATTTGATCCAAAAGGTGGATAGGCCAAATGATCCGCCAAGAGCTCAGCTTTGGTCGTGAAGGGCACACGCTGAATGTAGTCCCGCACCGATTGAATCGCTGAAGGCACGACTCCTACCTTGGCTAACTTTTGACGATAAAAGGCTGAGCTACCTGCGGCGGCAAGGACTTGAGCGAGCTTTGCCAAGGTCATCTCTGCACCTGAATGACTCACATTGGATTCAAGTGGATCATCAGTGGCTTTCACCGGAATGGGTCAAGGAAAGGGTTGGCAGACCTTAGTTCACCCAAGGGGTGGTGATATCGGCTAAGACGGGCCGAAGGATCTCTTCCTGCCAGGGCATAAGCGGGCTGCTGGCCTCGGGCTCCACGACCATTTGTTCCAAATCACTGCGTGAGCCTAGCAAACTGCCCTCCAGATCCATGCCAATGGCCAATTCATCACGTCGCGCACAGAGCCGATCCACGGCATCACGCTGTCCTTCCGTCATCCTGCTTTTCTCGCGCTTGAGTCGCTGCGGCCATGCGGCCTGGCCCTGACGAAACACCGTCGCGATCAGGTCATGGAATTCTTTTTTCCAGCGAGGTCTCCAGCCAGCCGGAGGCTGCATGACACCACCCTGTTCAAAGATCTCGGCAAAGGCGACCATCTGCTTGTTCGACATGACCCGGTAACACGGAATGTCTCTTTCCTGAGCGATGCCTTCCCGCCACTCCCACATGGCTTTAAGAATAGCCAAGCCTTTGGCATGCAGGCGACCGCTGCCCTGGACCCGCCAAGGGTCTTCCCGCGGAGCTGCACTGCGCAGAGCGACTTCTTGCTGAAGTGCGCGGCAGCTCTGCTCGAACCAAGTGACTCGGCCTTTTTCACGCAGCAGAGCCAAGAAATGATCGGCGATCCTGAGCAGATAACGCACGTCATCGACAGCGTAGGAGAGCATGTGCTCAGGCAAAGGGCGACGACTCCAGTCGGCTTTTTGAGAGGCTTTGCAGATGGTGATGCCGAGTACGTTTTGCAAGAGCGCGGCTAAACCAAATTGACGTGCGCCTGCCAGCCTCGCGGCAATCTGCGTATCTCGAATCAAACGCGGCTCCCAGCCATAGGTGCGTTTGAGCATCGTGAGATCATAGTCCGCTCCGTGGAACCAGAGTTCATGAGCATCGAGCAAAGCCAGCAACGCGCTTACATCCTGAACCGCCAATGGATCGATCAGAGCAAAGCGCCCCCCACAAGCCACTTGAAGTAGGCATAGTTTCTCATTGTAGTGATGAAGCGAATCTGCCTCTGTATCGAGGCAAACGCGCGTCTCCTGAATCGCTTGCAGATGCTCGGCGCTTTCTTTCACCCAGCGCTGCAAGTGCTCGGCGGTGTCGATGAACTCAAAGTCTCTTGATGGCGACTTTGTCTCCGCATTCTCTAGAGTAGCAGCCTCGTTCATGGGGTGATCCATTATTTGAGGCCAGTGAGCAGGATCTCCGCGTTGTTGTTGGTGCGGTGAATGTTCCGAATCAATAACTCCAAGGCCTCCACGGCTGGCACCTGCGCCAACTGACGCCGAATGGCCATGATGCGGCGAAATTCATCCGGGTGATAGAGAAGGTCATCTTTACGGGTGCCGGACTTGAGTAGATGAATCGCCGGAAAAATGCGCCGCTCACTGATCTCACGATCCAGCGTCGCCTCCATGTTGCCGGTGCCTTTGAATTCCTCAAAAATCACTTCATCCATTTTGCTTTCTGTCTCAATGAGAGCAGAAGCGATGATGGTTAGACTTCCGCCTTCTTCCACATTGCGAGCAGCGCCAAAAAACTTCTTCGGTTTGACCAATGCTTTCGCATCAATACCACCTGACATGGTTCTACCTTTGCCCCCCATGAGTGAATTGTAACCCCGAGCCAGACGAGTCAGGGAATCGAGCAAGATAACCACATCTTTGCGTTGCTCGACTAAGCGACAAGCACGCTCACGAACCAGCTCAGCCAGCTGACAGTGACGCTTGGGGCTTTCATCAAACGTACTGCTGTATATTTCACAACCGCTGACAGATTCCTCAAAATCGGTAACTTCCTCAGGACGCTCATCGAGCAACAAAATGATCAGCGTGATCTCTTTGTGATTTTGAACAATGCACCGCGCAATGTCCTTCAGCATCATCGTCTTGCCGGAACGAGGCGAAGCATTGATCAAGCCACGCTGACCCTTCCCAAGCGGCGCAATCAAATCCATGATTCTCGCCGATACTGGGCAAGGCTTGGCGGTTTCCAGAATGATC
The DNA here is from genome assembly GCA_947507875.1 of Verrucomicrobiaceae bacterium. GTDB lineage: Bacteria > Verrucomicrobiota > Verrucomicrobiia > Verrucomicrobiales > Verrucomicrobiaceae > Prosthecobacter. Next base: position 67,104 of record CANNQP010000011.1, read on the forward strand.
CGTTGTTTCGGGAAAGTCGCGGTCAGTTTATCGAAATGCACAGGGGCCTCATAAGAGTCAATTTCGATGCCATCGACGTGCGTGATGCGATCAATGGCCAAATACTTATCCCTATCTTTAGGAGCTCTGACCACACCAGAGATACGATTGCCCGCACGAAGGTTAAACTTCCTCACCAAGAAAAGCGGCACAAACACATCTTCAGGAAGGGGGGCGAAACTAAAGGAGGCGTATTTGATCAAACCAAAGTTCTCACTGCCAACTTCAAGAATACCGTCCACCAAAACACGGGTTCGATGCTCAGCCATCCATGACAAGAGATCATAGATCAACTGATGCTTGGTTCGTGCAGCGTTGATGCGGTAGCCGACAAGATTCGCTAAATCATGAAGATCAGCCAAACTCTTGGTGTGGAGCTCATTCAGGGAGATCTCAATAGGAAAAGGCGGCTCGGCCTGAGGCACTGGCGCTTTTTCGGCAGAAGATGGACGTTCTGCGAATTCTTGAGTGCTATCGGAGGACTCGTTCGTGGTTTCCGCGCAAACCGGTTCGATCACCCCAGTAGATGATGGCTCGGAGTGTTCGACCAAGGGAGCCACAGGTGGCTTTTCCATCGAATCAGAAAGTGCTTCAGGGGGGGCGGTTAGGTTCATGCTGGCCGAATCTGTTTTCCCAATGTCAGCGCCTGATCCAAAAAAGCTCTGAGATCACCATCGTTCCAGATGACCACGTCCGCTTTTTCAATCTTGGCCTCAATGGTCCACTGGGAACCAAGCAGCCCGTGAGCGATATCTTGGTCGAGTCCCCGAATTTCCATCAAGCGCCTAATCTGCATCGCTTGGCTGGCAGCCACCACGATGATCAGATCCGCTTCTACTGTACACCCAATCTCATAGTAGAGCGGCACTTCCGCAAGGAAAACTTCCGCCCCCTGAGCCTTAGCTTCTAGCCTCGATCTTTCTAAAGATTGCATCACAGGCGGATGCAAGATTGCTTCGAGCTCTCGCCTTTTGTCTACATCCTTGAAGATTAGCTCTCGAAGCAATTTTTTGCAGATCACTCCATCTGAATCGAAAATCTGAGTCCCAAACGCTTGAAGCAAGAGGGCCTGAATCTGCCGATCGGCCATCAGCTTGCCCACCTCGCGATCACAGGAAAAAGAGCACAAGGAACTTCCCCGTTGTGACTCAAGCGCTTGAATGAAAACGCTCTTTCCACAAGCGGCTCCCCCCGTAACGATCCATGATTTCATAAAAAAAGACAGGAGGCTGGTTTAGCCTCCTGTCTTAACGTGAATCAACGTGAATTAGTTGCCAACAGCTGGCAGAAGAGGATTGGACTGATCGGCTCCCTCTTCGCTAGAACCGCCAGAACCCTGAAGCTTGATGCGCTGACCTGCTGGATCAATGAGACTCGCCGTGACAAAAATCATGAGATTGCGCTTGAAGTGATCTTCCACTTCTGAGCGGAATGCACGGCCAACGAAAGGAAGGTCACCAAGCACTGGAACCTTATCCTCTACATCTTGCACGTCCTCACGAATCAAACCACCCAGAGCAACGGTTTGGCCATCCCAGACCGTCACCGATGTTTTGACTTTACGTGTCGAGAAAATCGGCTGGTTGATGATGTTCGGGGTTAATTCCAGACGGCTTGAGGGAATCGTTCCAAGAAGGTTTCCAAAAATGTCGAGGATCGGCACATTCGGAGACACACTGTAAATCGGACTACCATAATTGATGTAACCATCAAATTCAGTGACTTCAGGAGCGAGATTCAAATCGATCGAACCATTCTCACCGATTACAGGATCAACTTCCATGCGCACACCGACGGGACGCATCTCGAAGGCAGTTGGGGTCGTTGGCGTCACAGGAATCGAAACAATCGTTGTTCCGCCACCGCCACCGCCGCCACCACCATTGCCACCGCCACCGACGTTGGTTGGGATCTGAGGAGGGTCAAACTCTGTAGGATAGATGAACTCGCGAACGACTTCCACTGTGGCAGGCTGACCGCCCTTGGTGGTGACACTTGGAGCACTCATAAGATCGACGCCCTTACGCTGGGACAGAGCACGCATCACAACACCAAATTGAGGATCGGTGAAGATACCCGCCAGGGACAGAACGCCTGGGGAAACCGTATCTGAGGTTGCATCCAATGAATTGAACAACGAATCGATGCTATCACCGCGGATCGCACGAGAGCCGCTTCTAAGGCCACGAGTCACAGGTGCAATCTGTCCGTTCGTGACGAGATCAGCGATCGAACCCGTGTAATTGACGCGGCCGCCCCAGTTGCCATTGGTACCACCACCTACTTGGAGGTTGTCCGCGTTGACTCCAAGACCGCCAAGCAACCAGTCAAAACCCAATTCATCGGTGTTTTTCTGGGTCACTTCGACGAATTTCGTGGTCACATAAACCTGCTTGGTGATTCGGCCGATGATCGAATCCACAAACGCTTCGACTAGATCCAAGTTGGGCTGCGTGTTTTTCACGATCAGCTGGGAAGTCACCTTGTTGAAGACCGCCGTAGCGCCATCAGGGAAGGCGATGCCTTGGCTGCTGAGGATCTCTTTAGCGTTTTGACGCTTGATCAAGCCGGAAGCGGCGGCAGGAGCTGCTCCGCCTGCGGCGAATGGATCAGCTGCTGCTGCTGGAGCTGCGGCGTCACCACCACCACTCGTCATGGTTTCAAAATCAGGTGGAACTTTGTAAATGCGTGTGAACTGCTCTGTGGTGGTTTCGGTCACCGGCACGATCAGAACCGCGAACGGCTCCACTTTAAATTTCATGCCCGCAAGTTCCGTGACGTAGCGCAGGGCTTCCATCATGGGCACATCCTTCAGATCAAGACTGATGGAAGCCGTCGGTGCATTTTCGCCCGCCTTGAGGATGATGTTAACTCCCTTGCGAGCTGGATCCGTCTCAAAGGTATCTAGGTCGCGGCTTTTGACGCGGAGGAACTCTACGGCTTCATCGATGCTAGCACCGGTGAATTGCACCTGGGGGAAGACAATCTTTTGCATCTTTTGGCTCAAGTAAACCGTGGGGGCTTTGCTGCCACCCGACGTTCCTTCAACCTGGAATCCCTTGACTGGCGGCTTGTGTTCCCAAGCTTCCGTCACCATATTGATCATGCGGATGCGGTTGTGATCATAAGCTGTCTTGAGGTAATCGGCACGCTTGCGTTCTGCATTTTCCATTCCACGGCGAGCGGCTGTGTTGTAAGGGTCAACGCGAAGCACATCTTCGTACTCCTCAAGCGCTTTATCGTAGTTACCGATCTCTACGGAGCTGTTGGCCGTCACAAGACCCTTCTGAACTTTACCCACGTTTTCGACATGCTCGGGAGTCAGCGCCGCGGGCCAGCGATCAGGATCATCCAACTGACTGACCAGCAGTTGAGCTTTCTTGTGACCTGGCACAGCTGCATTCGCCTCATCAATGAGCTTTCTTGCAGCAACGTAATCTCCCGCAGCCACTTTCTGGCGGGCGACAGCTACAGAGCAGTCTGCAAATTTGAGGTTACCGAGATCACGCCAATCTTGAATGAAAGGCGCGTTAGGCAGCTGGTCGAAGATTTCCTTGGCCGATCGGTATTGAGAGAGCGCGCCGTCCAAATCTCCTTGAGCAAACAGTTCATCACCACGTTGCATGGCTTTTTGCGCATCTTGAATGCGTGCAAGCCGTCTTGCGATTTCACGTTCTGCAATACCTGGAACACTGGAAGCTTCGCCAGCACCTTCGCCCGCAAGAGCATTCGTTTGATATGCCACAGGCATCGCGGCGGCGATAATCCAAGCGAGAGAGGTTTTTTTTCTTTTCATTCGGGAGATGGTGATCATGGACACAGTCTGAAAAAATTGGCAAGAAGTTGGATTGTTTAGCAAGAAGCCAAAGGTTTTGGCGAGATGTTTTTTGTTTTTTTTGGTCAGCCTTTTTTGATCGTGATGGTTTCACCATCCGGCACCCCGCCTTTCACTGGCACGATCACTGCATCTTGTTCACTGACAGACAATAATTTAAAGGTCACACCGAGACCTGGAAGTTGGAAAGTTTCCCCTTCCCGAACTTTTCTTTGTTCTGGAGTGCCAATTCTGAACTCGAATTCTGCTTCGTAATCAGCAAGGTTGGTTTCTTGTCCACGGACGAGCACAAATTCTTTCTGCGTCGAGATATCCAAGCATTTCAATTCGGAAACATCAGTCTCCAATTGAGTGGTCGGGTTCTTCATCACTTTTTGGTTAAAGGCCAATGCCTTGAAGCGAATCACACCTTTATCGAAGCCGTACTCATCTCCTGATGAGACGAACTTGCTTGCACGAGGCTCGGGGGCGATACGCTGAACTTGATAAGGTGCAGTGCTGCTATTGAGCTTGATGATGTAATCGTGGCTGATGCGTTGCTTGAGGAACAACTTGCGTGTCACTGGAGGGTGGTCACGCTCATCCTTGGGATTGGTCTTGGCTTCGAATTCTTCCTGATTACTGAACCCGTCATGATCTGGATCCAACGCTCCCACGTTAGGCGATTCGATGTTAGGTAAATCGTTCTTGACCAAGAACTCGTTGCTCATGGGAGGCCGCAATACAGGCTCTGCGACCTGAAGGTCGAAAAGCTGATCTCCCTTTTGGAGCAAGAGAATCGATTTGTTCAACGGTACTGGCTTGCCATTGATAACTGGAGAAACCCAGCTGGCTTTCTCCATCAGCCTTTGTAACACTGAATTGACTCGCTCCGTAGGAGGGGGATTGAAGTTGTTGGGAGAGGACCCTGACTGAAGGGCTAATCTTTCCTGTAATTTGGGACCGTCGATGATGGTGAAGGCAATCATGCCGGCCGCAAGAACCGCTGCGATGATGAGCAGGGTCTTCTCGTAGTTGCCGTTTTTCTTCTGCATGGAGATGGATTGGGGTGCGTGTCAGCTGATGACGAACCACTCTCAGCGTTGAGCTGCAGCAGCCGTTTGCGGGTTGAGGAACTTCACAAGATCAATTTCGAGGAAAGCCCTCAAATACTCACGGCCGAGCACCACTTGTGAATCAGGAGCGGCAGGGGCGAGGCCAGGTTTAGCTTCAGCCTCACCACTGGTAGCTGCAGGTGGCGCAGATTCATTGCCAACAGCAGGCTCGGTCGCACCGGAGGTCGCGCCGCCCTGAGGAAGACGAGCAGGCCCAATCTGGGATTCATTTTCGATGCGGACGAGCTTTGCCACGGTAAAAAATGGCATTTCTGAAGGGCTGGCGAGAGCACTTAACAAGGTCTGAATCGCCGCTTGATCGGCACGCACGGCAAGCCTGACTTGCTTGCGCTCCGTGATGTTAACGGTCTGTGCCGCCGCAGGCTTAGCGATGGCACCCTTGCCTTTACTTTTCGAAGAAGAAACGCGCGGCTTTTCAGATTCACCTTTTTCTGCGGTCAAAGGCGAACGTTCCAGCATGATCAACGATTGCGCTCCACTCTTCAAAACGAGTTTTACGATCTCTTCCACAGCGTCCAAATAACTTGAGAGCTCTGCCGCCACCTGATCGGATTTTGGCAACTCGCTGGTATACTGATCAAAGGCCAGATTGAACTCTGCTGGCAGCTTACCGCCGCCCAGTTTTTTAATTTCGGCGATACGGCTCTTGAGCTTGGCTTGGAATTCTGTGTTGCTGGTCGGTTTGTCCTCGGGCTGAAGCTTATACAGCACCAGCGAGAGCTTGCCGACGGCAGTTTCATAGGCCTGAACGATTTGTTGCTTTTTGGCAAGGTTATCGTTCGTGGGTGCAAGAGGAGTGGATTTCAGTCTGGAAAGACTGACGTTCACCATATCAAACTCTTCCTGCGCTGCCGAAGCTCCCGACCATGCATTGAAAAGCATGACGCCGAGTCCGATCACTCCTGCCCCAGTCAGTCCGAGAACTGCTGCGGGTCCTTTGTTGTCTTGTATCCAGCTCATCAGTCTTTGAAGTTCATGCTCTGCTTGAGGGGCAGTTCAATTTTGAATGTGTAGGCATAGCGGTCTTCCTCGACACCACTTTGCGCGCTGACGTATTGAGCGCGCTTCTCTTCAAAGTCAGCGATCTCAAACCAGGGCAGCTTTGCCAAGGCGGATGCGAATTTGTAAACGATTTGTTCCCCTTCTTCGTTCTTCCGGTAGAGACCTTGGAGACGAAGACTGTAGGCCGGCGCGCTACCTGCAGCAGCCTCTTCTTTCTTCTCACCTGAGGACTCCTGACCCAGCAGAGGCGGGGTGATGGAATTACCATTTTTGAGCGGCTCCACCAAGGTGAGCCAGATCATGTCGTTCTCGAACTTGGCATTCAAGTCCGTCAATAAACGAACCCAGAATGATCGTTCGGCGACGGCTTGTTCGAGCTGTTCACTCAGCGAAGCGAACTGGCCCTGCCGTTGTTCCAGAGCAGAAATCTGACTGGCGAGGTTTTTCAAACTAGCATTTTCGGCACTCATGCCCGCCAGCTTTTCACGCACGACTCTTTCCGTATTCTGGAAGTAGAAAATGCCGGTGCCAAGAGCTGCCCAGAAAAGTAGCATTCCTGCAATCAAAACAGGCATACGGCGTGCCGCATCTCGCGCGTTGGCCACCTTCGTGGGAACCAATTCCACTTCACAGGGAACTCCACTGAAGGAGCGGAGCGCAAGTCCGACCAACTCGCCAAGGAAAGGAGCATCAGCGGTGGCCGCATCCGCCTTAAGGCTACGATCGACTTGCACACCCCGTAGAGGGTTGAAGATCTCCACAGGCAACTTGAGTTTTTCTTCAAGGAAGGAAACCATGTTCCCAAGCAGAGCACCTCCACCAGTCACAAACACGCGCTTGGGCTGAGATCCGCCCTGCTGACTGCGATAAAATGTGATCGTGCGCATGACCTGCGTGTGCAAGTTCGAGGCTGCGTTGCGAATCACCTTAGACAGAGCCGCAATTTCAGGATCGTCGTGATCCTGCACAGCGCCCCCTGGAGCAACAAAACCACGGTTAATTTTCTGGGTTTCAGCCTCGGCAAAACCAATGCCGAATTCTTTGGCAATCGCTGAAGTGATGGAGGCTCCACCCACCAAGAAATTGCGGATGAAGAAACGACCGCTTTCCACAAAAAGCATGTTCGTGGAACGAGCCCCCAGGTCAATCAGCACCGTGGGCTCATCGACATCTGGGTAGCTGTAGCGGAAGGCATTGTAGAGCGCGAGAGGCGCGACATCCACGCCGGTTGTAGCCAGCTTGGCGAGAGCGACTTGATCGTCGATTTCATCCAAAGCATCGGACTTCATGGCGACTAAAACCACTTCGGTTTCAATGCCACCCTCCGAGGAAAACTCATAGTCCCAGACCACTTCATTGATCGGAAATGGCACATTCTGACGTGCTTCAAACTCAACAATCTGAGCGACACGATCGTCTTGCACAGGTGGCAGTTTGACAAAGCGATTAAAGACCGTGTGACCTGCGACCGCATACCAGACGGCAGAGGACTTCAGCTTGAGCCGAGAGGTGAGCTCTTGAAGACCAATCTTCAGCTGTGGAATGCGAGTGGCGTCCACGGTCGGATCGCCGGCCAGCTCCACAAATTCGTATTTTTTGAGCACCAAATCGCCTCCCGATTTGGAGAATAAAGCTCCTGAAAGGCGCTGGGAACCCAGGTTCAGGACTGCAATGCTTTTGCTGTCTGCCATGCTGTTATTGATTGATTCTAAGCTATCGGTGGAGCCGCTGAGGTGTTGCTAGAGCACTCAGGACTTATTTAGCTTTCGTGGGCAGGTCGTAGTCACCCCAAAGGATATCGAAAGGAGTCTCCTTGCGGCTGAGAACGGCGTTCTCCGTCACTTCGAAGCTATCGGTTTTTTCCCACCAACGACCCGGGATTGTTGTCTCTCCAGCCACGACGGTGCCATCGACCACGACTTCGACCGCAGCAGCTTTGACATCCGAGTTCGTGAAGCCATCCTTGGCCAGCACTCGACGCAGGGTCGCAGGATTAATGTAGGCTAATGCATGGCAACGCTCGCCCGCCGGAATATCCAGGTAATTGATGGTACCTTTGAGCATGGGATACTTGCCGTCCTTCGTCTGCGTGTTCATCGCCACAAAGTAATTGATCGTCATGGAAGAAAGGCTGCCTTTCCGCCCTCCCTCAGCAGCTGGTAGAGTTACAGCGAGCTCAGTGTCAAATTCGAGCCATTCTTTCGGACGCCAATTGCGGTTCGGCGTATTCGCGGCCTGAAACATGGGGGTCTGAATGCTGGTCACCTTGGGCGTACTGATCTTCACCTTGGCAGCAGGGCCACCCGACTGCGCATGCAGGGGCAACGCGACGCAAAACAAGGCGGCGAAAATAGATAGAGACGACTTCATGGTGGGACGGGGGGTAGTCACAGCTTCGGCACGGGGGGTTGTTCGCACGCGGGGGGCACGTGATTAATTATCTTTTTATTCTCAAACCAGCTCTGGCATCAAGATTTGATTGCAAGAAAGTCACGAAAATAAGCGACCGTGCGGCTGATCCCCTCTTCAAACGCGACTTTGGGCTCCCAACCAAGCAACTTGCTAGCAAGTCCAATGTCCGGCTGACGAACCTTCGGATCATCGGTGGGTAGTTCTTTGTGGATGATCGGTAAATCTTTGCCGGTGTGCTTTAGAATTTCTTGCGCGAACTGCAGCACGGTCATTTCCCGTGGATTGCCAATGTTTACAGGTTCGTGATAATTGCTCTGCGATAGGCGGTAGATCCCATCAATCAAATCCGAGACATAACAAAAACTACGTGTCTGCGAACCATCGCCAAAGACTGTCAGCGGATTTCCCTGCAGCGCCTGGCCGATGAAGGCAGGCACCACACGGCCGTCCTCCAGTCTCATGCGCGGGCCATAGGTGTTGAAGATACGCACGATCTTTGTATCCAGCCCATGCGCCCGATGGTAGGCCATGGTCATTGCTTCAGCGAAGCGCTTGGCCTCATCGTAGCAACCACGGGGACCGATGGGATTCACATTTCCCCAGTATGTCTCTTTTTGTGGATGCTCCAGGGGATCGCCATAACATTCGCTGGTCGAGGCAATCAAGAAGGTCGCCCCTTTCTCCTTAGCCAAACCTAGCGCGTTGTGGGTGCCCAGAGAACTGACTTTCAAAGTCTGAATCGGAATTTGCAGGTAGTCGATCGGCGAGGCTGGGGAGGCAAAGTGAAAGATGAGATCCACACTGCCAGGCAGGTAGATGAACTTCGTTACGTCATGCTTGATAAAGTCAAAGTCCGGATTGCCCGCCAAGTGCTCGATATTGCGCACATTGCCGGTCACCAGATTATCCATGCCGATCACTCGATAGCCTTCCTTCAGCAAGCGGTCAGTCAGGTGTGATCCGAGAAAGCCGGCAGCTCCGGTGACGACAGCAGTTTTTTTGGCAGACATGGGCGGGAAAGGTTGAGAGGGAGGGCGAGTCTGGGGCTTTTCCCCCAGTTCGCAAGCACTCACTCCACGAACCTTATCTTCGCCCGCATTTTTCCAAGGCTAGCCTAACTCTTTGTTTCCGTTGTTTTTGCCGATGGTAGGATTGGTGCATTCACCACCTGCAAGATCCATGCATCTCATTTGGATAGATGACCGCCAATAAAAATAATACCTAGTCAATCAGAAGTTTGGAGCACCACAGCAAATGCTATTGGCGATGGCTGGTTTGATGAGTGTCCGTGAAAGGTGCAAAAGTAGCCTAACTGGAGATACTTCTTCGATAGAAAGTCTCTCCTTCTGGCACATGGCTTTCATCGAGGAGAGGTCACAAAGGGTTCAGAGAAAGTGACTGCACTTGGCAGAATCGCGGGCGAGGATCAAATGGCACATGCGCCTGCTTATTATGACTCAATTGATGGTTACTCTGATTGGTTTGTGGCTCAGTCTGGTTCCTTCCCTTCAGGGCTTGGAGCTACCGGTGGAAGTGACGCTGGGAGGCAGATCGGGAGCTTATGCCGTGGCAGATTGGAAACGGGACTGGCCAGGCTGTGCCTTTGAAGATGGGGTGAAAGAAGGTCACGTGAGGCTGATGGAAGAAGCGGGTGTGCGCTGGCTGCGCGTCGGCTTTGTGCCGGGGCAGATCGGGCCCGAAAAGGGAGGTGCGGGTTGGAGATGGCCCATCGGCAGGCAGGAGGCAGCGGAGCTGCGCTACACCTTGCGCTTTGGCCGGGACTTTGACTTTGTGAAGGGAGGAAAGCTACCGGGGCTATGCGGAGGGCCGGAGAATGTGAGCGGGGGGCGCCCGGCGAATGGAGCCAATGGCTTTTCTGCCCGCCTGATGTGGCGGCGCGAGGGCCGGGGCGAGGCCTACGTGTATCACAAGCATCAGCCAGAGAAGTATGGGGAGAGCTTTGCCTTTCCATCGGATTTTCGCTTTCCCACGGGGCAGGCCATCAGGGTTCGCATCGCTGTCTGGATGAACACACCCGGCAGTAGGGATGGACGGCTGCGGGTATGGATCGCGCTACCGGGGCAGGCAGAACAAGCGGTGGTGGTGCGCGATGACCTAGAGTGGCGCTCGGCGGCGACCTTTGGCGTAGATGGTCTGTATTTTGAGACCTTTCATGGTGGCAATGATCCATCCTGGGCTCCGCAGCGATCCTGCCATGCCGATTTCGCGGACCTGCAGGTGGTGCGTCCCTGACAGGTGAATCACGCCCTTGAGTCGGACGATGGCCGCAGGTATCGCGGGGATATGTCTGCCCTGTGCTGTCTTTTTTCTGCCCTGCTTGTGCTACCGATGTCTGCCGTGGCGCTGGACCTTCGTCTGCCGACAGACAATCAGGCACTGCTAAGGAAAGATGGGCCTGGCTACTTTCAGTTCGTTGACCGAACCTTTGAGGGTCAAGTGAGCTATCCGTGGGAGGGCGGCCAATTCGGCTTCTGGCGCGATCCTCGGCGCACGGGTGGCGGGATCGCCTACGCGCGCTTTCATGAGGGCATGGATGTGAAACCCATGAGGCGTGATGAGCGCGGTGATCCGCTGGATGAAGTACGGGCCATCCTGCCGGGAGAAGTGGTTCACGTGGCAGCGCCAGGGAAGAGCAATTACGGCAGCTACGTGGTAGTGCTTCACGACTGGGGAGAGGGGCCGTTTTTTTCACTTTACGCGCACCTTCGGGCTTACCGGGTCAGGCTGGGTCAAAAGGTGGCTGCTGGGGAAACCATTGCGCTCATGGGCTACACGGGCAGTGGCATTGACCAACGTCGGGCGCACCTTCACGTCGAGCTGAATCTGATGCTCTCGCGCGACTTTGAAGCCTGGTATCAGCAAGGCTTTCGCACACCCAATCACCATGGCATCTACAATGGAATGAACCTGCTGGGCCTGGACCTTCAGGCACTGTACTTGGCCCACGCGCAGCAGCCAGAACTGTCCGTGGCGGCCTGGCTGAGGCAAAGTGAGGCGCAGTTTGAGATATCGGTGCCAGGCTCAGCCCAGATGGAGCTACTGAAGCACTATCCCTGGCTGCGGACTGGCACCATGACCGGTCGTCCGCTAAGCTGGAAGATTCGTTGCAATGCTTGGGGCCTACCACTGGCAGTGACAGCCGACACGGCACCAACGAGCGACGTGCAGCTAACGTGGCTGGAGAAAAGCACGATCCCGATGTATTACCGCACCCGTGGCTTAGTGAGCAATCAGGGGAAGCTGACCTTGGAGGGCATGCGCTTTGTGCAACTCATGGCGGGGACCTAAGGTGAGATGTTTCTGGTTCTTGTTTCCTCGTTCTTCAGGCTTTTTCATCTCTCATCCTTCATCTCCCTTCCCCATGATCCTCGCTCTCGAATCTTCTTGCGATGAAACAGCAGCAGCCCTCTGCACGGCGGATGGCGAGATCATAGCAGCAGCAGTGGCTTCACAGATTGAGATCCACCGGCGCTACGGTGGGGTTGTGCCCGAGGTGGCCTCGCGGAATCATATCCTGCACGTGAGGGCACTGGTAGAACAGGTGCTGGCGCAGGCCGGCGTGCGGCTTGCCGACGTGGAGGCCTTTGCGGCGACCAGCGGGCCGGGTTTGGTCAGCAGTCTCCTGATCGGCACCAGCATGGCAAAAGCACTGGCCGTTGCGGAAAAAAAACCCTTCCTGGCCGTGAACCACATGGAGGGACATCTGCTATCCCCTTTCATGGCGGGAAATGGCCCGCCACGCCGCAGCGTGGCGCTGATCGTAAGTGGCGGGCACACGATGCTGATCCATATGACCGAGGTGGGAGCCTATCGCCTGCTGGGCCGCACACGAGATGACGCCGCGGGGGAGGCTTTTGACAAAATTGCCAAGATGATCGGCCTGCCCTACCCTGGTGGGCCAGAGATCGACCAACGCGCGGCGCAAGGCCGGCCAGACGCGCATGCCTTTCCCCGTAGTTTTCTGGATGGGCGAAGCTTGGAGTTCAGCTTCAGCGGCCTGAAGACAGCGGTTCTGTATGAGCTTCCCAAGCTGAACCTGCATGACCCGAGCTCGCTGGCAGATATCTGCGCCAGCGTGCAAGAGGCGATTTGCGAAGTTTTGGTAGAAAAGCTGGTGCTGGCGGCGCGTCTGACTGGCGAGACGCTGGTGACCGTGAGCGGCGGCGTGAGCTGCAATCGGGGCCTGCGGGTGAAACTGCAAAAGCGCTGCGATCAAGAAGGGCTGAACCTCCTACTGGCACGGCCGGACCTCAGCACGGACAATGCGGCCATGATCGCTTACACGGCTGCGCAGCGTTTCCAGCGCGGTCAGACTTCCGCGCTAGAGACCGATGTGGACCCAAATCTGCCGCTTGTGGCATAACGAAGGGGACGGAAGCGAACCTCAAGCCATGGTTTTTCGCTCCTGGTTCAATCCCATCTTGCGATAAAGCGTCGCAATGCTGACGCCGAGCATGGATGCGGTTTTTTCCCGGGAGCCATTGTTGTACTTCAGCGTTTCATTGATGAAGACACGCTCTTGGCCGCGGATGAAATCATCCAGCGTGGAGCCGATGGGCAACTGTGTTGTGGCCCCATTTCCATGCGAGGAGGGCACCTCCACCTGCTGCGTGACCTTGGTTGGCAAATCACTCGGGCGGATGCGGTCGCCCTCCGCAAAGGCACAAGCGCGCTCCACCGCGTTGCGAAGTTCGGAGATGTTACCAGGCCATGGATACTTTTCCAAAAACTCCTGCGCGTAGCTGTCGATGCCCTTGGGCTTGCTGTCAGTCCGTTCCGCTAGGTCTTTCAAGAAGTGCTCCACCAGCGGTTTGATATCCACGCGACGGTCGCGCAGGGGTGGAATTTTCAGCGGGACGACGGAGAGCTTGTAGTACAGGTCCTCACGAAAGAGGCCTTTTTTTGAGGCTTCTTCCAGACAAATGGTGGTGCTAACCACGAGCCTAAAGTCGCTGGCGTTCGGGTTCCAGGCACTGCGGCGAGCCATGGCCTCTTCGAGGAAGGTATTGAGCTGCGCCTGGATGCGTGTTGGTAGCACATGAATTTCGGCCAAGTGCACAGTGCCCCCCGCTGCGCGGCTGAAGATGCCAGACTGCGGGCTACCCCCGTGGCCGAAAAGCTCGCCTTCCAGGTTTTCCTCCGGCAGCGCACTGCATTGCAGTTCCTTGAAGGGGGCATTGCTACGGCGGCTTGCCTCATGCAGCGCCCGGGCCACGATGTGTTTACCCACGCCAAATTCCCCTTCGAGCAAAACGGGGCTGTCATTGTCAGCGACGCGACGCACAATCTCGAAAATGCGCTGGATGGCCTCACTGTGACCGATCCATTTTGAAGCGACGCTGCCACGCAAGGCCGCTGCTGCGGTGGCTGCCACTAGCTTAGGCTCAGCCTTGCCATGCTGGGCTAAAGCCTGATTCACTGTTTTGATCAGGTCTCCCAAATCGAACGGCTTGGTGAGGTAATCAAATGCGCCGAGTCGCATGGCCTCCACTGCCGTCTCAATGCTACCGTGGCCGGTAACCATGATGACTGCCGTCTGAGGAAAACGCTCTCGGCACAGGCTGACCAAGTCCAGTCCATTGACATCGCCGATCCTCAGATCCACGATCAGTAGGTCAGGCTGCTGCGAGCGAAGGGTCTCGATGCCGTCCATGCCCGAGGTGCAGCCAAAAACCGTGTGCCCAGCGGCACGGCAGAGCTTGCTCATCAGTTCAAGGATCGCAGCCTCGTCATCTATGATTACTAGCTTCGCCATAATATCTTTTGAATTTGAGTGTCAAATTTGACTATTAAATATGCTAAAAGACAGAGTCCAAGGCGTCAATATGGATTTATTGATTATCCCCGATTGATTAATAATCATAGAAGGATCGTAAAATTTTGATAATCAAAATTTTACACTCTAAACTAAAAACAAAAAACCACGAGGGATGCCAACCAATAAGCACCCTGAATTTATGGAAATTTTATAAAGTATAGTAGAGCTGGGCCTATTTCTTACTTTTTGCCTTCCCCTTTCTTTGCTGGGTCAGCGGCCAGTCCCTATGATCCTGTCTAGAGCTGCGCAGCAGCGACTCTGCCCTTGCGACTCGGTCAGGCTTAGTTGCCGCGAGATCTTGGCTTTCGGCGGTATCCTGACTCAGATCATAAAGTTCAATCGGGTTCGCGGGACCGTTTCGCACAGCTTTCCAATGACCGTCGAAACGCAGCGCCTGGAGAGAGGTGCCTTCATGCAGCTCCCAGTAAAACAGCTCACGCGCAGGCATTGCCTCACCACGCAGCAAAGGCAGCACGGAAATGCCATCAGGCTGAAAATCAGTGGGTAGCGCGACCCCGGCCAGCTCGGCAGCGGTGGGCAGGAAATCCCAAAATGCCCATGGCTGCTGGCTGACCTGCCCCGCAGGCACGGTGCCCGGCCAGCGGGCGATGCCGGCCTGCCGCAGCCCGCCTTCATACAGGCTGCGCTTGTAGCCGCGAAGGCGGCCACCCATGCTTTGATCAAAGAGTCGGCCCACCTCAGACTTCGGGTCAAAGGACGCGCCATTGTCGCCCGAAAAGAGTACCAATGTCTGCTCATCGATTTTGAGCTCCTTCAGCAGGTCTAGCAGACGACCGACATCGCGATCCAAGCGAGTGACCATGGCTGCGTAAGTCTTCTGGAGAGGCGTCCAGGGCTTGTCGTGGTAAACGCCAAGGTCGTCGATCTCGAACTTCCCGTGTGGCAAGGTGATTGCGTAATAGAGGAAAAAAGGCCGGTCGGCCTGCAGCCGCACCCAGCTTTCCACCTCACGCTGAATCAAGTCCTGAGCGTAGGTTTTGCCATCCAGGGCGAGACGACGATCATTGTCCCAAAGGTAAAGCGGGAAGTAGCTATGAGCATGGCGCTGACAGTTGTAGCCAAAGAACCGGTCAAAGCCCTTCTTGAGAGGACTGCCAGAGGTATCGAACATACCCATGCCCCACTTCCCCAGACAAGCCGTGGCATAGCCCCCGGACTTCATCACTTGCGCCACGGTCAGCGTCTCGGCCGGCAGGGGTTTTTGACCCTCAGGCTGAATCTCACGATTCGCACGAATAGGACAGTGCCCCGTGTGCAGGCCCGTCATCAGGCTAGACCGGGAAGGCGCGCAAACGCTAGTTCCGGAGTAGAGCTGGGGAAACCGAGTGCCCTCCATCGCCATGCGATCCAGGTGGGGTGTCTGAATCAACTTTTGGCCATAGCAGCCGAGATCGCCTTGAGCGAGGTCGTCGCAGAGGATAAAAATCACATTCGGCCTCGCGGCATTGGCCTGAAGAAAAACGAAACCTAGGAGAACCAGTAGCGAACGCAGAAGCATGAGGAAACGGGGAACGCGGCCGCGAGGCGAAACTGACAGGAAACCTGCCTTTGCACTCAGCCGCCACTAACCTGCCATGTCTCTGCAATGGCCCGCAGACGCTGACGCACGGCAGCAAGACCATTCAAGCGCGTCGGGGACAGCACCTTCACCAGGCCGCACTTTTCCCACAAATCAGGCTCCACCATGGCGATCTCAGTCGGCAGGGCTTGACTGTAAAGATGACACAGGAGCGCCACCAGCCCTGCCACCATGGGACTATCTGCTGCGCAGCGAAACTGCGCCCTGCCCATAACGAGCGCGCCATGCACCCAAACGCGGGACACGCAGCCTGGCACAAGCAACGCATCGAGACGCTCCGCCTCGGGTAGCAGCACCCGGTGGACGTAGCTGGTGAGCGCGCCAAGGCGCTCATGCGGGGTATCGATGAGGTTCAAGTCCTCGATCAACTCGGTTTGGCGTTCCTGGAGAGTCATCGGCTTCAGGCAGGGATGCCATCATTTGCCGAGCAATCCACCACCGATTCCTTTTAACAGATTGAGGCCTTTTTCAGCCGCATCTCCGGCCCTTTTCAGCGCATCGCCAGGTTGAGTTACCGCCTCGGTGGCACCTTTCAGCACCTCGCCAGGTTTTTTCGACAAATCTTCACCCAGCAGTGGCTTCAGCAAAGTCTCCCCTGTCTTGCCAGCCAGGTTGGCAGGCGCATTCAGGAGGGCTTTTCCAGCCCCGCTGAGCAGACGCGCGGAGAGATCTTCCTCAGGTGCATTCACCGTGCCGGAGATACGAAGCGGCGTCCAGACCATGCCCGCAGGTGAGCCAGGGCGACTGGCCGTGAAGACATGCTGCTCTGCCCCCGGAATCCAGCGCAGCGCCTCGGGCGTCACCCCGATGAAGAGGCGCCCGTCCAGACGGCTGGCGTGGAGCGTTAGGTCCCCCTCCAGCCGCAGCAAGCCCGCGGACTGCACCACGATTTTTTCGAACTTCAGCATCTGCCCTGAGCCGCTGACCTGAGCCTGAGCAATGTCGAGCACAAGGCGCTTGAAGCGATCCACACGGGTGAAGTTGGCCAGCTGGTCCAGGATGGGCAGTGCTGTCAGTACGGCATTTTTTAGCCGCACCTGCCCGGTGGCCTCGGGCTGGGCCATGCTTTGGGCCTGGATACGCAAATCGCCCTCCATGTCTCCAATGAGGCGCAGCTTCCAGTCTGGGCTTAGTAGCTCCTTCAAGGGAAGGCCGACCAGCGTCGCATCCAACTCCCAACGACGCTCAACGGGGCTCAGGTGGCCCCTGGCGCTGACTTCCCCACCCTGAGCCCAAGTCAGGCGCGCTGTGCTCAAACGGAGATCCTCGCGACTGATGCGCATCGTCGCGGAGTCGAGGTTCAGTTTGATCGGGTGCAGCAGGGTCGGCAGCTGCAGAGGCGTCTCTAGGAGACCGCCCTGAACCGTGAGCTGGGCAGAGGCCTCTCCCTGCTGCCAGGAAGAAAGGCGCAGATTTGCACCCGCGAGACGCCAGGGGCCCGGATGCGTGAAGGAAAAGGCATCCACTCGGACACCATCCACCATGAAACGGTCCGGCAACCAACCCCGCAACCAGCCAGGCACGGAGCTGCCTGAGGCAACCTGAGCCGAAGGCTCGACGTCCGCTAGGGGCAAAACACGGCCTGCCGAAACGGGTGGTGCTGCATGGCTGATGTCTAGTGAGTCGGCCGCCACCTGCACAAGACGCCACTGGCGCTGCCGAAAGGCAGCCCAATCCAACCCAACATGCAGGCCTGTCATTTCTGCTTTCCAGCCCGTGCTGGTGTTGAGTGAGACGGCACGCGTGGTCACCTCATCGCCAGTCCAGCGCAGAGGCGCAAGCTGCACTGCCCCCGCGAGCTTTGCTCCGGCCAGGGACTCCAGCTTTGTCCGAAAGCTCTCCTGCCGCAGGTAACCACGCACCCAATTCATAAGGAACATCGGTGCTAGCAGCCAGGCGATTGCGACCAAACCCACAGCGGCTAAGCCAAGGAACCACCAGCGCGAAGCTGAGCGCGAGCGACGAGAGGAACGAGCAGGCATGTTGGGCAAGGTGAAGGAAACGCCAGCGCACGCAAGCGCCGAACCTCAACTGAAAGCTAGGCTCTAGCCAATAGGCGCAACTTTCCGCCGAGGCAGCCTAACATGCGCATGATTCAACGCCAAAAAACACCAGAGGAAATCCACCCACGGCCACATACCCACACGCCGATTGCTGACGACGGGTCAGAGGGCAGCGCTGTGCTCGAACCAGCTCGAGCGCGGGCTCATGCCGCCGTTTCAAGAGTCCTGGGCCTGACCAAACCACAGACTGCCTGACAGCAGACAAGCCGCCACAAAGATAGCAAGCCCGTTCGTTGCATGCAGCGGGCTGAGCCAAGCTGCATCGCCGCCCAACCGCGCATAGAACCCTAAGGCCAGCTGATTCAAGGGCATGATCATCAGCGCTGGCATGAGCCATCGACGACGAGGCAAGCCCAGCAGCCAAGAACGCCCGCGCCAGGCCACGACTAGCGCGAGTAGGGTGCCCAGCGAGCCCAAGAACAGATGAAAGTTACGCCAAAAGTCAGTCGCACCGTCTCGCAGTAAAAAACCAAGCATCGCCTGCACAAAGAGCACTAGCACCAGCACATCCGCCCATAGACGCTCATAAAACCCTCGATTGGCAGCAAGCACAATCCGCTGTGACCGGGAAAGCGCGAGCAAGCTCAGCGAAAGTACCGCGAGCAACACGATCGACAAAGCAGCACCAGCCCAGGCACTATCCGCCGACGGATGCAAACCATTCCGAAGTGATAACAAGCCCTGGAGCAGCGTCAAAAAAAGAGCCAAAGTCACTAGACCACGGCGCAGCGGCCAACGATAAGCCGACCAGGCAAGCAGCAGCCAAAGAAACGAAAGGCAAAGGATCACCACCAGCGCGAGCAAGGCGGCCTTGTAGGCCAAAAAAAGCGAACCGACGGTCACTAGCAGCAAGCCACTCAGCTCCATCAAGCTAGGGGCATGCCGAACAAACTCACGCAAGTAGAGCATGAGGACGCACAGATCGATCCCAAACTGCAACAGGAACCGGCGAACAGGCGGCCACTCTGGGCCCCAGCCCTGAACCAGACAGGTAGCCAGCACCCCGAGCATGGCTGGCAGCCAAGTCCATCCAACACCCGCACCGCCTACTGCAATGGGCGGGTGGGCAGCTGTGTCCTCATGGAGATCTGGTGGCATAACTCCGGCGCATACGCCAGAGCTTACCCATTGTAAATGCCTCAGCCCAACAATGCCGCCAAGGGGGCTACCCTATCGTTCGTCTTTGGAAATGTGGGTTCCTTCCATTGACACTACCCTTGGCCTCAGGCTCTAGGACCAATGCCCGAGCTTCGCGATTGGTATGACACCCCCCTTTACTACGATATTATTTTTGATGCAGACACGCCCCGTGAGGCAGACTTTCTCGAAGCCGTCCATGAGCTTCATGGGCTGGGAGGCCGTAGCCGTCGTGTTCTAGAACCTGCCTGTGGCAGTGGGCGGCTCGTGCTCGAGATGGCACGGCGGGGTTGGAAAGTGGACGGATTCGATGGCAATCTACGGATGCTCGAGTTTGCCAAGGAGCGAGTGCGCAACGCCAAGCTGAAGGCTGAACTCTGGGAAGACTGGATGCAAAGTTTCTGCCCAGGCAAACACCAACCCTATGACATGGCCCATTGCTTGGTCAGCAGCTTCAAATACCTACTCACGGGGCGTCATGCAGCAGCCTGCCTGCGACGGGTGGCGGATGCATTGAAGCCAGGCGGACTCTTCGTGCTTGGCGTCCACCTGACCTGCTATTCCAACAATCCGGAAGAACATGAACGCTGGAAGGCTGAACGCGATGGCATCCGCGTGGTCTGTGACACACACACGTGGCCGGCTGACCCGCAGACGCGGCAGGAAAACCTGCGTACCCGGCTGCGAATCACCCAAGGCAGCCGCACCCACACACAGGAAACGAGATGGCAATTCCGAACCTACAATGCCGCGCAAATCCGGCGTCTGCTGCGCTCCGCCCCCACTCTGGAGCTAGTAGCCTGCCACGACTTCACCTATGATCTTCAGACACCCCGGCAGCTAGATGACAGCTATTCCGACATCGTGCTTATCCTTCGACGTCGATCCGCCGATCCATGAACCGGTTTGGATAAGAGGGGCCGCTGACCTTTAAGCCCGCTTCCCAACCATAGTAGCGCTGACGCCTGCGGCGGGCTCATGCGATCACAAGCGATTCGATGACCCGGCCAGACTCCGGCAAAAAGCGCACCCAGCAGGAATCGCCGATCTCTAGCCGCATGGCCTCCGCGTCGCCACTGCGCTGGGCATGGAAACGCTGGGAACCAGCACGGAGCTGCACCCGTTCGTGATCTCCAAAGAAGGTCAAGCCCTCCACGACCGCCTGGAAACCATGCGTTCGATCGCTGGCCAAGGGTCGCTCATGCGTTAGGTGCATGACCTCCGGGCGAACCATGATGCGGACACGGTCACCCGCTCTCCATTCGCGAGTGGTCTTCACCGCTGGCCGGCCGATGCCCTCAACCTGAACGAGAACCAAGCCGCCTGGCAGCATCTCCTGGACTTCAGCGATGAAGAAGTTTGCATCGCCTATAAAGCTGGCCACAAACCCCGTAGCGGGAGCCTGATACAGCTCCTGCGGAGCCGCCACCTGCTCGACCTGCCCTGCATTCATCACGGCGATCCGGTGGCTCAAGCTCAGGGCCTCCGCCTGATCGTGAGTCACATAAACAAAAGTCGTGCCCACCTGCTGGTGCAGGCTGTGTAGCTCCTGCAGCATGTGCTGGCGCAGCTTCAAATCCAGCGCGGCCAGTGGCTCATCGAGAAGCAGAACCTGCGGCTCATTCACCAAGGCCCGCGCGATAGCCACCCGCTGACGCTGGCCACCGCTGAGTTGCGCGGGGCGCTTGCGCGCCTGCTCTTCCAGCCGAGTGAGCCGCAGCATGCGCTCGACGCTGCTTTTGATCTCCGCCCGGCTCCGGCGCGCCATGCGCAAGCCGAAAGCAATGTTTTCACCAACCGTGAGGTGTGGAAAGAGCGCGTAGTTTTGAAACACCGTGTTCACGGGTCGACGCTCAGGCGGCAGATCTGTGATATCCTGCCCACCGAGCCAGATGCGGCCAGAATCTGGCCTATCAAAACCTGCCACCAAACGCAACAGCGTGGTCTTGCCACATCCACTAGGACCTAACAGCGAAAAAACCTCGCCTCGCGGGATGCTCAGGCTGACATCATCAAGCACACGATGGCGACCGAAGCACTTGGTGACCTGGGAGATGACGAGAAAATCTTGCACAGCTGCGCAGGGAATAAGAAAACCGTAACGCTGACAATGCCTGAATCTGCCAGCCCGAACATCAGGCAATCGGGCAGCTCAGCCAGACCGTCGTCGTATTATTTTCAGAGGCAATGCCGATCTGCACCCCCATCTGATGACAAAGCATCGCGGCAATCGTCAGCCCCAGACCGAGATGGTTGCTCGTTTTACTGCCATAAAAGGGACGGAAGACTTGCTGAAGTTTGTCAGGGCTGATGGTGGTGCCGGTATTGCTGACCAGGACGTCCACACGACGCTGTTCCGCGGGAGTGAAGACGCCTGGACCCGCGATCTTGAGCATGGCGCGACCCCCGACTTGACCTGCCGCCTCAGCAGCATTTTTCAGCACCTCCACCAGCACTTCCTTGAGTTTCGTCGGGTCCACATTGACGGTCGGTAGGCCTTGAGTCACATCCACCTCTAGTTGCACGTTGTTTTTGGTAAAAGGCTCAAGCAGAGTGGTCTGCACGACTCCAAGGTATTCATTTAGATTCAGCGACTGCGATTGTAACTTCGCGCAGCCACCAGCCCCGCGAATGCGCTCGCTCAAGTTAGAAACACCAACGGAAGCCTCACGGATATGCTGCATGTTTTCCGAAATGCCCGCATCCAAACCTTCCGTCATCAAAATGAGGCTACTGAAACCCTGAATGACCGCTAAAAGGTTATTCAGCTTGTGCGTCAGTCCACGCAACAGCTCTTGGTGAAAGCCTTCACTATGCTCATGACCGAGCTGAAGATACGTGGGGAAAACAAACTGCATAACTTGAGTAAATTCGAGCCTGCCCATGCATGTAAGCCAACGCTGTCGCAAGGCTATTTTGGCACTCCTGCTAGGTGTGCTTCATAGTTTGCCGCTGGACAAACAGGCTTTGAGTTGGGCATGGAGGACAAGAATCGACGCAAACACGACTTTCCGAAAAACTTAACCTCGCCAACTGGAAGTTATCCCCAAAAAATGGCATTTTTAAAATATGAAACGGCTTAAATGCGCCATTTTCCCGAAAAAATAGCAAACTTCACCTTGCTGTTTAAAATTTTAACCGCAACTTCGCTGAGAAATCGCAATTTTCACCCCAACGCTCATGAGCACACCTAAAATGGACGGCGCACAAGCCCTCATTAAAACCCTCGCCGACCTCGGCATCGAATATGTCTTCGGTTACTCTGGCGGCGCCGCCATCCCGATTTTTGACGCGCTCCAGACCGTGAAGACGGACATGAAGTTCATCCTCGTCCGCCACGAGCAAGGGGCGGTCCACATGGCTGACGGCTATGCTCGTGCCACTGGTAAGCCAGCCGTCGTGCTCGTCACCTCCGGCCCAGGCGCTGGCAATACCGTCACTGGCATCATGACCGCCCAAATGGACAGCGTCCCCATGATCGTCCTGTGCGGCCAGCAGGTCACTTGGATGCTCGGGAAGGATGCCTTCCAGGAGGCGGATATTTTCAACATCACGGCTCCGGTCGTGAAGCACAATTTCCTGGTTAAGCAGACCAATGCACTCCCGCGCATTGCCCGTGAGGCTTACCACATCGCCACCACCGGCCGCCCCGGTCCAGTGCTGATCGACATCCCGAAAGATATCAGTCAGGGAGCCTTCACCGGTACTTTTGACGAGCCGATGGATCTACCAGGCTATCATCCCGAGGACAATTTCAAAATCGATCAAGCAGGCATCAAGGAAGCCGCCCGCTTGTTGGCTACGGCGAAGCGCCCAGTCATCCTCGCCGGTCAGGGAGCCATGATCGCCCGCGCGGACAAAGAACTTCTCACTTTGGCGGAGACCCTAGGCTGCCCCGTCACGACCACCCTGCTTGGCAAGGGCGTCTTCCCAGAAACACATCCGCTCTCCCTCGGCATGCTTGGCATGCACGGCACCGCATACGCAAACAAAGCGATGGTGGAGGCAGACCTCATCTTCAACGTCGGCTCACGCTTTGACGACCGCATCATTGGCAAGCCGCACATGTTCGGCCGCAACGCAAAGATCATCCACATCGACATCGACGCTGCGGAATTCAACAAGATGATCAAGGTTGACGTTGCCATCAAAGGCGACGCCAAAGCCGCGCTGCGTGACCTCCTTCCCCATGTCGAAAAGCTGCCTACCGAGGACTGGCTGGCTCACCTCGACGGTTACAAAAAGAAATTCCCTCTCACCTACAAGAAGCAAGGTGGCCTGCGCATGCAGCAGGTGATCGACGAGTTCTACCATCTCACCAAGGGCAAAGCCATCATCACTACCGACGTCGGCCAGCACCAAATGTGGGCTGCTCAGTTCTACAAAAACAATGAGAGCTACCATTGGCTTAGCTCCGGCGGTGCCGGCACGATGGGCTTCGGTTTCCCCGCAGCCATCGGAGCCCAGCTCGCCTGCCCGGACAAGCTCGTCGCGTGCGTCGTCGGCGACGGTGGCTTCCAGATGACCTTGTTTGAACTGGCCACTGCCGCGATTCATAAGCTGCCCATCAAGATCCTCATCCTCAACAACAGCTACCTCGGCATGGTCCGCCAATGGCAGGAGCTCTTCTTTGAGAACCGTGAAAGCGGCGTCGATCTCATTGGCAACCCCGACTTTGTGAAGCTCGGCGAAGCTTACGGCATCAAAGGCTGGCACATCCGCCGCCCCGCCGATGTGGAACGCATCCTCCAGCAGGCCCTCGATTACAACGACGGTCCGTGCATCATTGAAGCCGAGTGCATCAAAGCCGAAAACGTTTTCCCGATGATTCCCGCCGGAGCCGCCCTGGAGGACATGATCCTCGAAGCGCCGAAGCACAAAATGGAAAAACCCACCGGTTCGACCTGATGCCGCCACTGTTCCTTATTAGCGTCCAATGAGCGTCATATCAGCGGTTAGAACTCCTCTTTAAACCGCTACCTTGACCCTAATGGCACGCTGATAATGCCGATGAAAACCAACCACATCATCCACGGCGATGCCCTCGCCGAGTTGAAAAAGCTCCCCACAGCCTGCGCACAGTCCATCATCGCCGATCCACCTTACTTCAATGTTCTCGAAGATGAAGCCTGGGATACCCAATGGAAAACCTCAGCCGATTACCTCACTTGGTGTGAGGCCTGGGTACATCAGGCCATGCGAATCCTACGCGAAGACGGCCTCTGCTTCATCTTTGGTCAATTAGGCAAGCGCGAGCACACCTTTCTCCACCTCATGTCTCGTCTCACACAACAGCAAACCTTTCACGATCTCGTCATTTGGGATCGCGCGGTTGGCTACGATGAGCGACGGGATAGCTTTACCCCGCAGTACGAGATGATCCTCGTCCTGCGTAAAGGCGAAAAGGTCAAATTCATCAAGGATGCAGTGCGCATTCCATACGATGAAGCCACGATTGCCACCTACCTGCGAGACAAGCGCTACAAGGACAAAGCGGCGCGCAAAGGCCATCTCGAAAAAGGCAAATATGCCACCAATATCCTCCGTGTCCCAAGCCTGAAGGGACAATCGAAAGAAAAGTGCGGCCATCCCTCCCAGAAGCCGCTCCAACTGATCGAAAAACTTATCCTTTGCTCCACCGAAGCGGGTGACACCGTGCTGGATCCCTTCTTGGGAAGCGGCACCACGGCCCTCGCAGCACAGCGCACGAGTCGAAAGTGGGTCGGTATTGAACAAGACTCAAACTACCTTCACTTGGCGCAAAAACGCCTCCAGGCAGACCCTTCCAATTCCACAAACGAACCCCCACGATCATGAGCGAAAAAATCAGCGCCACTACCGACAAAAAGCCCGCTCCGCAGGCGGACATCATCAACATCCACACGCTCAGCGTGATGGTGAACAACCAACCTGGCGTCCTCGGCCGCATTTGCGCTGTGTTCAGCCGTCGCGGATTCAACATCGAGTCCCTCGTTGTCTCCCAGACACGTGACCCACGCTTCAGTCGCATGACCATCGGTATCAGCGGCCACCCTGAGGGCCTGCATCAGATCATCATGCAGGTGAACAAACTGATCGACGTGATCCACTGCATCGAACACACCGATCGAGACGCTGTCGCGAAAGAACTCGTCCTCATCAAAATCGCCGCGGGAACCGCTGAGCGAACGGAGATCCTGCAAATCATCGAACACTACGCTGGCAAGACCGTCGATCTACAGGACGACAGCCTGATCGCCATGATCACTGGCAATACAGACAAGCTCGATGCAGCGGTGCGCCTGTTGAGCAAATTTGAGATCGTCGAGACCGTCCGCACCGGGAAAGTTGTCATGGCCCGCGGTCTGGCAGAGACCTGATCGCTTCATATTGAAGCTCATTTTGACGTTACACGCAGCCGCTTGACGAGCGGCTGCTTTTTTAGCACCGCGCGACAGAGCGAACGAAGGCATGACCGCGCTTTCCCTCTTTCTCTGGGAAAAGTCTTGGCGCTTTTTTGGAGCCAGCGCGTATGCCTTCTCCCCTCATGAATATCTATGAAACGCGCCGTCTGCTGGATGAATATTTGCTTTTCCACTATGCGGCGCCGCAGGAGATCCTGCCCTGGGCGCAGGGCCCCCAAGAGGCCCTGAATTTCGCTGTGCGTTCGGTCACCCAGTTGGCGGACTTTTCTCTCCAGCCACGTACCGCGCTCGATCTTGGCTGCGCCGTAGGACGCTCCAGCTTTGAACTCGCTCGTCATTGCGATGCGGTGCTCGGCATCGACTACAGCCATAGTTTCATCGATGCAGCACAAGCTCTGAAACAAGGGAGCCTTGCGTA
This sequence comes from Verrucomicrobiaceae bacterium, assembly GCA_947507875.1. Classification (GTDB taxonomy): domain Bacteria; phylum Verrucomicrobiota; class Verrucomicrobiia; order Verrucomicrobiales; family Verrucomicrobiaceae; genus Prosthecobacter. Next base: position 92,968 of record CANNQP010000011.1, read on the forward strand.
CGAGCGCCTTGACGAAGCAACCCTGCGCACAGCTCTGACCGCCACTGCCCCCACGGATTGTCCACGCGAACGTGTGCAGTTTGAAACCGGAGATGCCATGAACCTGCGGGCTGATTTGGGCAGGTTTGACCTCGTCCATGGAGCTAATCTGCTGTGCCGACTGCCAGAACCTCATCTGCTGCTGGAACGGCTCCCCGAACTGGTCAAGCCAGGCGGGCAGCTTCTGCTCACAACGCCCTGCACTTGGCTAGAAGAATTCACCCCACGCGGACAATGGCCACAAGGCTCCACGCTAGATTGGCTGAAGGAAACGCTTAGCACCCACTTCGATTTAGTGAAGCAAGAAGATCTGCCCTTTCTGATCCGGGAACACGCTCGGAAATATCAATGGAGTGTGGCGCTTGGCACGCGCTGGACTCGCCACTGAGCTTCTTGCCTTTTTGAGGGCTGGAAAGACTTCCGCTGCAGCTAGGCAAAAGCTAGCCAGGCGAAGGCACCCACTTCGCGCTTGATCCGAGCTTGAGCACGACAAACTGCACGTGTCCGTGACGGAAGGGCCCACTCACTCAAGGCGTGAGATCACCCCCGCTGGACTGATCTCCCAGGCTCGACCCGCCGCGCGCACAGCCACCATCGTAGCTCCCTCAGGCCAAAGCCTTTGATGGGTTTTGCCAAAAATCGTTTCCACTGTACGCCACTTGCCCTTCACCAAGGCCTGGATAACCCACCAGCGCGTTTCAAGTTCCCAACGTGGATCTTCAAAACACCAGCGAAGCGCAGTTCCACGATCCACACGTTCAACCTTCGGAGCAGGAAACGACACGTTGCTCAGCCAAGGACTAGCTGGCAGAATCGCATGCAAGCCGTAAGCACGCTCACGAGCCAGTGTGCCGACTTTGCCGATGTCCTTGTCCAAGGCCCCCAAGTTCCAATGAAAATGTCCGGGCGGCATGTCGAGCTGACGAGAACGCGTGATGCTGATCTGCGCCAATATCTCTCCGGCACGTCGATCATCTCCGACTTTGCTAGTGTTCATCCCAGGCCAGATGTGGCGGCCCTGAGAGTTCTCACCGAGCCACCATTCGAAGTAGGTGCGAAAACCAAGCTTGGGACGATCAATCGTCCAATAAAGCTGCGGTGTTAGATAATCGACCCAACCTTTTTGCAGCCAGCCCCGGCTATCTGCGGCTAGATGCTCGTAGGGGTCGAGCCCGCCTCCGGTGCCAGCTGGGTGATCAGGTCTCCAAAGACCAAAGGGACTGATTCCAACCTTCACCGTGCGTTTGATGGCTTTGACCCCTTCATAGATGGAGCGCACGGTCTCATCGACATTTTGTCGTCTCCAGGCAGACCGTTCGAGATTACCGCCATTTTTTTGGTAGCGCTCGTAGGTAGCGTCGTCGTCAAACGGCATGGGTTTACCATCAGCGCCATTCACGGGATAAGGATAAAAATAATCATCAAGATGGATGCCATCCACATCGTATCGCCGAGTGACATCCAGAATGACTTCTAGCACACGCTGACGCACCTCAGGCAGTGCAGGATTCAGCCACTCATCGCGGCCATATTTGACAGTCCATTCCGGGTGCTGACGGCGCACATGATTCGCACTTGGAGTGAAGCGATCTCCCGCCAGAGCACGATAAGGATTGAACCAAGCATGCAATTCGATCCCACGCTGATGAGCTTCTTCGATCGCAAACAGCAAAGGATCCCACCGAGGTGATGGCGGAAGGCCCATTAACCCACTGAGGTAGCAAGACCATGGCTCGGCCTTGGATTCATAAAGAGCATCACACGCAGGACGGACCTGAAAAATCAGACAATTCAATCCCTGATCATGCGCTTTGTGAATCAATCGTCTCAACTCAGACTGCTGTTCAGCCACGGGAAGACCCGGTTGAGAAGGCCAGTTGATATTGTGTACGGTCGCGATCCAAGCACCACGCAGCTCGCGGTGCGGCAAAGGCACATTGAATTGGGCAGATGCCCATGAAAATCCAAAAAGGCAAATAAGCAGACTTGCTCTCAAAGAACCTTGATAGAGCTGATTTCGGCAGTTCGGCATCTCTCAAAATGCCCGACTGCCCCTTAAAGTCCACTTTGCAGAAAAGACGAGATCCGTCTGTGAGGTATTAGCAAAAATATCCACGGGCTGAATACGGGTCCAGCCACCGTGAAAGCTGGAATTCCGTATTTTTAATCAACCCGTGAACATGAAGGAGTACCGGAAAAATGCCTTCGCGTTACACAAAAAGTCGAAAATAGTTTTCTGAACCATGCCTCGTTCTCCAATAATCCAAAGGGCGAGGCGAAACGATTAGGCTCACGGTCGTGAAGTTGACTTCATCTTCCACCTCTTCGAAATCAAATCATGCATTATACAGCAGAGTTATTGATCCAATTCGCACTCCAAGAAGATATCGGCAGCGGAGATTTAACAGCGAATTACTTCGTGCCAGCAGACATGCATTCACATGCCTTGGTTGTCGCGCGCGAAGATGGAGTCTGTGCTGGGATCGAACTGGCCGTGCAAGTTTTCCACGCGGTGGATCAACGGCTCAAAACAACGATTTTGCGCAAGGATGGTCAGGCCTTTGATCGAGGCCAAACCCTTTTGGAAATTCGCGGTCCAACTCGTGCCATTCTATCAGCAGAACGAACCGCTCTGAATTTTCTTCAAAGACTCTGTGGCATAGCGACTCAGACCCGTCGCTATGTTGACGCCGTGCAACCGCATCCAGTACAGATCTGGGATACCCGGAAAACCACGCCAGGTTGGCGTTTGCTCGAAAAAGCGGCGGTCAAAGCCGGGGGGGGCACCAATCACCGAATGGGCCTTTACGACCATGTTATGGTCAAAGACAATCATCTAGCGGCAAATGGTTCCATCCATGAATTGCAAGCTGCCATTGATCGGGTGAAGGCAGAACATCCGAGTGCGAGAGTTCAGCTGGAATGCGATACCCTGGATCAAATGCAGCAGTTTCTCACACTGCGTGGAGTGGATATGCTTTTGCTGGATAACATGGGCACTGAAAAACTATGCCAAGCCGTGCAGATGAATGCAGGGAGACTTTGGCTGGAAGCAAGCGGCGGCATCACATTGAAGACCATTCGTGAAGTCGCCGCTACCGGCGTGAATGCGATTTCCGTAGGCGCCCTCACACACAGTGTTCAAGCTCTCGATCTGGGTCTGGATTTTCTGGCCTAAACACCAAAAAAATGCCCGGCTTTTCAGCCGGGCATCCAAGGTTCGTCCACATCAAGAAAGGGACATTAGGCAAAGATGTCGATCACAGGCACGCCTTTGTCAGCCACGGTAAACGGACGGCTTGATGGAGACATGACGACCTCGTCGATCGGAAGTCCCATCGCGTGGCCAACCGTCGCCAAGAAATCCTGCGGGCTCGTCTGCTTATCAGCAGGACGACGACCTTCTTTGTCCGTCGAACCATAAGCGTAACCACCTTTGACGCCAGCACCCGCGAGTACAGTGGAATAAGCCAGAGGATAGTGGTCACGACCATCGTTTTCATTCACATCCGGCGTGCGGCCGAATTCAGAACCAAGAATCACCAATGTGGATTCGAGAAGACCTTTGGCTTCCAAATCGAGCAAAAGCGCCGAAAATGCTGTGTCGAGAGTGTTTCCGTTGTTGGTCATCGCATTGTCGATGGTGTTGTGCATATCCCAACCCCCCATTTGAACTTCGACGAAGCGAACTCCACTTTCCACCAATCGACGCGCAAGAAGGCAACCCTGACCGAAGTTGTTACGTCCGTATTTTTCGCGAGTTTCCATCGATTCCTGAGTCAGATCGAAGGCTTTAAGGTCTTCACTCTTCATCAGTTTCAGGGTCTCATCATAAAACTCGGTGTAGGCCTTCACATCATCCGTTTGGAATTTTTTGCGGAAGCCAGTGTCGAACTCATTCATCAGAGAAACACGCTTCTTGAACTGAACGTCACTTGCGGTTGGTTCGATGTTTTGAAGTCCGGTTTCAGGATTAGAGATCGGAATCGGGGAAGTCGCGGGTGGGAAGAAGCCAGCTCCAGGGTATGAACTTCCACTATTCACAACCACACTATCAGGAAGGGTTTTGTCCTTGATACGACCAAGGAAATGAGAAGCCCAGGCTCCCATCGCCGGATGAACGATCGTGCCACGTGGCTCATAACCCGTCTTCATGATATAGGTGCCAGACTCATGCACCCCCGTTTTGGAAGACATGGAGCGGATGATCGACAGCTTGTCTGCATTGGCAGCCAGTTTGGGGAGGTATCCACCCAAGGAAACGATGTTATCTCCTTTGGCACGAACCGCATCACTGAAACCTTTGGTTGCACCTTCTTTTGGGTCAAAGGTGTCAATGTGGGTCATACCACCTCCCATCCAGAGGTAAATGACACGCTTCGCTTTACCAAAACCAGGAGTTCCAGGTCCTGAGCGAGAAGCAACCTGTTCAGCAGCTGCCATTTTGGAGGACAACCCTGGCAGCAGAGTCACGCCAAGTGCTGTTTTCGCGGTATCAAGCATGAATTGACGACGGCTAGCATCGTTAAGGCGGAGGAGTTCTGATTTCATAAGTTGAGATAGTGGTAGTTAAAAAATTCGAAAAAGAGAGGGTGAATTACTGAATAAACATAAACTCACGGGTATTGATGAGTGCCCAAATCATGTTGGAATAACCATCATCACCTTGAGCCAATACTCGTTTGGCGATATCTTTTTCACTCATGTTTGGACGACGATTCATGATGGTAAGGAACATGCGCTCCACACGCTCATAAGGATCACGCACGGCTTCCATGTTACGGAAAACCAATGAATCAGAGCTAGTCAGCATTTTCTGAGCTTTGCCATTCATCATCATGAGCACCTGAGGCACGTTGCCAACTTTGCTTCCGCCATCGATCAGATTACGGGTGCTCTGGCCGAAGTCCGTCAAGAAGTGCCCCCCAGGCGCAGGCTGAGGTAACTCCGAGGCGCGCATCAGACGCAGGCCTTCGTAGCTCAAGATTTTGCCGGGACCATCCATCGCGGCTTCAGGGTCCTGCTTTTTGGTGCTGCGAGATGCTTTGTTTTGCATCATCATGTCTTCGCCAACCATATCCAATCCGCCACCCATCAGAGCGCGCTCTTTTTCGGCCATTTTGCGATAGGCATCGTATTTGATGAGCACTGTCTGAGCATCCACGGTATCCAAGTTCAGGTCAATGGACTTGGCGTATAGATCCTGAAGTGGAGCCTTGTAAGTGTCTGGCTTGCCAAGGACAAGTGTCATGTAACTGTCCCAAGCCTGCTCAGCACTCATGCGGCGCAGCATAGGACCTTGGAAGTAATACTTTTCACCCATCGGAAGATTATCGGCGGTGACTTCCGACTGATAAGCGCGCGTGTTGTAAACAATGCGCATGAACTCTTTCAGATTGAACTTCACCCGCACCATCTCGGAACCGAGATGCTTCAGGAGCTCAGGATTCACCGATGATTCAGGGTCATCAATGTTTGTCACAGGCTCATTCACCCCCGCACCAAAAGCACGCTTCCAAAGGCGATTGGCGATGGTCATCGCAAAACGAGGATTTTCAGGATGAGTCATCCATTTTGCAAAGCGGACCCGGATGCTATCTTGGTCGTTATGCTTGTATGCAGGATTTTCGGTATCTGACTCACTCCAAGTCACAAACTTTGGAGCCACAAGTTCGCCAGGTGTGCCGTCTTTGTATTTGTAATCGTGGGGAAGTTTTAGGGTGTTTTCCCCACGATCCTTCACGGCTGCGCGGTTAGCTCCAATGTAATTTTCAAGCCCGTTGCGCAAACGACGCATGTCGAGGGAAGGATTGGCAGCGACGATTTTTTCAATTTCTTCCATCAACACCTTTCCGCGGTCTCCATTTTTGAAATCGCGTCCGCCTAGACGGGTGGTCGTGGCACCAAAGAAGGCTGCCATTTCATAGAATTGGCGCTGAGTCCAATCAGCAAAAGGGTGATCGTGGCACTGAGCACACGCAACATCGGTCCCCAAAAACACCGTTAGGGTATTGGCGAGGTTATCGAGGGGCATGCCGCTATCTCGAAGCAGGTAGCCCGCCGCACCATTGTAGGAGCCATCAGGCTTTTTGTCCCACATCTTACCGGTCGCGGTAGCCATCTCATAAACCATCTCATTCCAGGGACGATTCATGGCAATCTGCTGCTTCAACCAGCCGATGTAGGGGGTGCCGCGAACGTTGTCCTGCTCGAAATCATCCTTCACGCGAAGCATTTCGGCGAAGTAATTGTACAAGTGGGTTTTCGCACCTTCTGACTCAAGCAGCATGTCAATCAGCTTGGATCTCTTTGTGCGGTCAGCATTCTTCAGAAAGGTAGCGGTTTCCTCATAATTGGGAATACGACCTGCAATATCGAGGTAAACACGACGCACGAACTGCTCATCCGAAGCAAGGGGGTTGAAACCTGTAAGAACCGGACGGCCAGCTTTGGTGCGCTCTTCCGCGCTACGCTTGATGCCATTTAGCACGAGACCATCAACGATCTTGGCGGCCTCCGTGGCGGGCATATTCGCAGTCACTGTTGGTGCAGCCTCAGGCTTCGCGGTTTTGGCAAAAGCTTGGTCCTCCGCGGAGAGAACAGCGAGAGGGAAGCGGTGCTCCGTGGCATCTGCTGTCCTGAGAATAATAGCATCTCCATCAAGACGGACGAAAGAAGCGTTAACTTGGCGGCCCTGGGCGTTCGTCCAGATGCGCATGTCTGCAGCGGTAGCAGTCAGGCTCAAACTCGCGGCAGCAAGAGCGGCTAGCAGTATGGGTTTAGTGTTCATAGGATGTCGTATAGGACCGAAAAAAACGGTAGTTCCAGCCAAAAAACGTTTTCCTCAGCAAGCCCTTAGAACTTTTTTCAGAAAAAATAAGATCGCCAGCTTGTTCATTTTTTTGCGATTTACACCTTATCTTCGTGAAGATGAAAGGCACTTGCAGGCTGGGAGCCGTATGTCAGAGGCCTTTATGTTCTCTCCCTCACCGAGCCGCTGGAGTTTGATTGGCCAGCGCAGCAAGCCGCTATGGCGCGCCCTTCTCCGTCGTGAAGCCCACCCTTCTGTCCAGTTTTTCAAATATGCCGCGTGCGGGATTGCCGCCGCCACACTGCACAATGGCGTCATGGGAACGTTGTCACTGACCCTTTTTCCGGCCGGAAAAGGCATGACGATGAACGGCGAACTTATTTCCGAATCCTTGCGCGCCTATCACTTGGTGCTGAACAATGCGATTGCGTGGCCGTTTGGCACGGCCTTGGCCTACTGGCTGAACACGCTCCTCGTCTTTACCCCAGGCAAACACAGCAAAACGGTGGAAATCGCGCTTTTCTGGATCATCAGCGCGATCGGATTTTTCCCCGGTGGTTTTGTGGTCCATTGGCTAGCTCAGGGATTAGGGCTTCCCTCCACAGTCGCTCAGCTAGGCTTCGTCTTAACCTCTGTAGCCGTGAATTTTCTGAGTCGTAAGTTCATTATCTTCAAAAGCTAATTTCTCCTGCCCTATGGCTCTTTTTTCTTCTGAAAATGAACGTGTTGCCGAGTTTCCAATCGCTCAGGATAGTATCTTTTTGGCCCACGCTGGCGTCACGATCTTACCAGCCAGAGTCAGCCATGCGATGCAGGATTACCTGACCAAAGCATGCCACCGCATGCAGGAATTCCCAGAAGCTTGGCGGGCCACCCATGAAACCCGTGCGATTGCAGCCAAAATGATTGGCGCCCAAGCTTCGGAAATTTCACTCCTAGGACCGACTTCGCTGGGACTCAGCTTAGTAGCCAACGGGCTAGACTGGCAGCCTGGGGATGAGGTCGTTTGCTACGCTGACGATTATCCAGCCAACGTTTATCCCTGGACTGATCTGGAACGTCGAGGCGTTGTTGTTCGAAAGCTGACCCCCCAGACCCCAGGAGCGATTACGCCCGAACTTGTCGAAACGGCGCTTACACCTCAAACACGGCTTGTCGCTCTGGCATCCTGTCATTACTTAACCGGTTACCGCCTTCAGGTAGCCGAAATTGGCAAGAGGTTGCGTGCTAGAGGCATTCTATTTTGCTTAGATGCCATTCAGACACTGGGGGCTTTTGAGACGACCGTCGAATACGTCGATTTTCTCTCGGCAGATTCTCACAAATGGATGCTCGGCCCGATGGCAGCAGGCATTGTTTATGTGCGCGAAGAAATGCAGGAGCGACTCCGCCCTACACTCCTCGGTTCATGGAATGTCCAAAGCCCTCAGTTCATTGCCCAGCCAGAGATCGTGTTTGAGCGAGGTGGTCGCCGATACGAACCCGGCGTCTTGAACATGGTCGGCATTCTTGGCATGAAAGCAGGCTTGGAACTCATTCTCGAGAAAGGCGTCCATGCAGTTAGTGCCCAGCTTTTGCGGTTAAAAGAGCACCTCATTCGTGGATTGGAACCGATGGGATTTCATATTATCGGCCCACGCGACGGTCCAAATGCATCCGGAATCACCACTGCTTTCCGAGCCGAAGGCAGCGGGCCATCACTAGAGCAGATCTTCGCCCATCTGACTTCACAAAAGATCAGTCCAAGCTTGCGCCATGATCGCCAAGGCAAAGCTTACCTGCGCTTTAGTCCGCACTTTTACAACACGATCGAGGAGATGGATCGTGTCATTGAGGCCATTCGCCTCACGCCGTCTTGAAAGTGATCTTGCCATGCTTCCGTGACACCGCATAAGGTAAAAGCATGTTCCGTACTCGAACCTTACTTGGTCTCTTCTCCACCGCAATTTGCAGCGTTGTTCCATTGACCCAACTCACTGCGGCAGAACCCATCCCCGAGTTTCACGGCAGCATCGAGAGACTCGACCCTGCTTTGGATCATTTGTTGGACACCAACGCCAAAATCGAAGTCCTGGCCTCTGGATTCAGCTGGTCGGAAGGTCCGGTTTGGAAAGAAGATGGGATCGTGTTTTCGGATGTTCCTGAAAACACCGTGTTTGGATGGAAAGAAGGTGCTACGTCCGCTTCCGTGATACTGAAGCCGAGCGGCAGCCTTTCCGGCGATGGACAAGGGTCGAATGGTTTGGCCCTGGATGCGGAAGGTCGATTGGTGCTTTGCCAGCATGGGGAGCGTCGCGTGGCCCGTCTAGAAAAGGATGGCAGCTTCACCCCGCTGGCGGAGAACTTTGAAGGCAAGCGCTTCAACAGTCCGAACGATCTCGTCATGGGCAGCGATGGCACCCTCTTTTTCACAGACCCTCCTTACGGCCTGAAAAAAGGCACAACGCCCGATGCTCCCTACCATGGCATTTATGCAGTGAAGCCTGGTCAGCCCGTGCGCCTCATCATTCAGGATATTCTTTGGCCCAATGGCATCGCCCTCAGCCCGGATGAAAAGACCCTCTACATCGCCGTGTCTGACAAGGACAACACCCGTGTCATGGCCTATGACTTGAAGGACGGCACGGCTAGCCATGGACGAGAGTTCTTCAACGCTCAGTCGCTGAAATCCCCGACCCGCAAGGGTGGTTGTGATGGGCTCAAGGTCGATACTCAAGGCAACCTCTGGACCACTGGCCCTGGCGGCGTGCTCATCCTGGATCCCAAGGGGCGCCATGTTGGTAGCATTTTGACCGGGCAAGCGACGGCCAACTGCGCCTGGGGCGGCAGCGATCGCGGCACGCTTTACATCACCGCAGACATGTTCCTGCTAAGAGTGAAAACCAAGGTCAAAGGTCTCTAATTCTTCATGGCCAACGGGCAGCGATCTCCGATCCATCCATGCCTCAGGTGTGGGTGGATGGTCGTTCTTCTCGGGCTGCTCAGCCCCGCACCAGCGCGTGAAGTCCAATCCCACGGTTTGCTGTTCGAAAAGTGGCTTCGCGATACCTTTTTTGGAGGTTACCAACCCGAGGGCTACACGCAAAAATGGGATGTCCCCGCCTCTGCCAATCCCAATCACGGCTGCATCCCCGTGAACCCAAAGGCCACCCAGTACGGCACCTCCATCGGCCTAGGGGATGCGATTCGGCAGCACCAAATCAATGAGCCTTTTTTGCTCATCGTTGGTTTTTGGCAGCAGCCGACTCCTGAGCAAAAATGCTGGGTCAATGTGCAGGCCGTGCGCATCGAGCCCTCCTCTTGGAGACAGCTTTGGGGAAAAGTTAGTTTAGCGGATTTGATCAAGCTCGATGCCATCATCAAAGACCACTCACTGACTCTGGAAGAAGCTCGCGAACAAGCCAAGCGACTCAAAGCCCAAGAACCCTACGCCAGTGCCCTCATCAGTTTGAATCCCAAGATCGATCGCAGTCAGCGCCGACTTCAGTGCAGCCTTTCGTTTGATCGTTTCTTCGCTCACTTGGCGAAAAATGCGGACCGCTCGATTCAGTCACAGCCCACGCTTTTCTCCGTTCCTGTGCCTGCGAAGTTTAGCTCCACTCCACGAGTGATCGAGCCTGTAGGCCAATAGCACCCCTGGAAAACCAAACATCACCCCTGCATGACCACCGCCTGATCCACCATTGAGCGGCCCGCCTCTAACTCGTCATTGATCACCGCCGTGGCGCCCAGGCGCTTCAGACGCTCCACATCCGAAGCAAATCGCGCTCGAGCAAGGATCGGAATATCAGGCCGTTGATGGTGCACGATGGAGATCGCTTCTGCGATGATCGGAGCATCTGGGAAGGTAAAAGCAACCAATCTGGCCTTGCTGAGCCGAGACAATTCCCAGGTTTCCTCATGGGCAGCATCAGCAAACAGAACAGGCTGTCCCTGACGCTTGAGATCACGTGCCGTTTCCGCATTCAAGTCGATGACCAGCGTCGTGATGCCCTGACTTTGCAGAGATTTATTCAGCCGCTCCCCCACAGGACCATAACCAATGATGATGGCATGATCTTCCAGCCCTTTGATGCGCTGGCGCAACGTATCCGAATCCGGCAAACGAGGCTTTTTGCGCCCCCAACCTTTCTTTTCCAACCAAGTGCCTAGCGGATCACCCGCACGCATGACCGCTGGCAAGAGGCCCATGCCCAGAGCGGCACTGCCAATCAAAATCTGCTGAGTCTCTGCGCTCCAAAAGCCAGCAGGGCCTGCCTTTTGCAAAAGCACCAGGGAAAACTCACCCGCACTGCTCAGGCCCAAACCCGCCATGAGGGCTTGCTTGTGCGTCAATCGAAGCCGGAGAGCGATGCCAAGAATCAAGCCGCCCTTCGCCAGCATCACTGCCAAGGTCAGAGCCAAGATGATGAAGCCGTTTTCCATGGCAACACGCACGTCCACCATGAGGCCCACTGACACGAAGAAGAGCGTCAAA
>CANNQP010000012.1 GCA_947507875.1 Verrucomicrobiaceae bacterium
ATGCTGCAGAACGGCTTTAAAAAAATAGTCCTTGCGATACCGCATGCGACTCGAAACTTTGACTTAACCCTTTGGGATGACGCTGCACGGGTTTCCCAAGATGCAGATCGTTGGACGGACTGGTTCACCGATCAACTCTTTGATTGGAAGCACTCGCACATTGCATCCGTCATTGGAAAAGTCTCACGATTCGACTGCGATTTGGAGAGGTTGGAGAATGATCCTTTGGAGGCGGTGGGTAGAGGACGATTTTACACTCAATCGCATTCTGGGGCGCGCCGAAGCCTTTCGCCGGAGTTCATCGAGTTCGGACTGGCTCAGTGGACTGGATACAGAAATCTGCTGGTGGATGAACTTCGACCGGGGGCATTGCTGATTGATGGTCACTCTTTTCCCAGTGATGTTCACCCCGTCGACATATGCATCGGATTCAATTCTGACTGGAGTTCTCCCTCAAAGCCCATGCTGGCCATGGTGATCGACCACTTTGAGCAGCATGGATTCAGTTTCGGCGTCAATCAACCATTCAGCAACTCCATCACTCCTGATGCCGGCTTTGACTACAAAAGCATGATGATCGAACTGAATAAGCGCATCTACATGGACGAAACCACGTTACGACTCAGCATCGGAGCCTTAACCGTTAAGCGGTGTTTGAAGTCGCTGTATCGAAAATTGCTGGGGCTTACCGATTTTTCATCCTCATGAGCGGGTCCGCATGCCCTTGTCTCGCAACCATCCGGCAAATGCAGTTAAACATTCAAAACATCAAACGGTTGAACGGATCGGTTTGATGCCGTGGTGCTGGGACATTTGACCGAAGACTGCATTTGGCCATCCCCGAGTATGCGAATGACTGCCACACGCGTGAGGGCAAGAAACGCGGGAAGACGAAGGCGGACTTCTTCAAGGCGGAGCAGGCCGCATTGGAGCTGCTCTGGCTGGGCCTGTTTGATCACTTGATTGAAAACGGATCCATCCAAGATCGCCATGCAAAGCTTTCATATCCACGGGGAAAATCTCCGGCCATCATCGCTGAATTTCGATTCCCGGGATGGATTCCAGCGCCGACACATTCTGAACGCGGTCGCAGTCGATTAGCATCAATCTGCGCAAAGCAGGCAGTTGAGCCAAGGGGGCAACGTCCATCAGGGCATGGCATTGAATCAGCGTCAAGTCTTGCAGATTTGGCAGGCAGGCAAGCGGTGATAGGTCCACCAATTCCGTCATGCCGCCCAGCGAGAGCCGGCGCAATTTTTTCAGTCCCCTCAGGGGATTCAGGTCCTGCGCCTCGCTTACCAGGTGCAGGGAGAGTTCTTCGAGTTGATTCAGTTCCGCGAGCGGTTCCAGTGAAGTCGCCGAGGCGCTTCCCCGGAGTTCTAATTCCTGGAGTTGGTGCAAGCCACGCAAAAAACCGAGTTCTGCCACCCCTCGGGGGACCTGCAGGACCAATCGACGCAAACTTCTCGGCAACGCCTTGAATGACGTGCCTGAACTGCAAAGGCTGGTGCTTGCCGTCTCGGACAAGTGCAATTCTTCCAGGAGCGTGAGTGATTCGAGGGAGCCGGATGTTAATTTTCCTCGGAACAGCCGCAGGTCGAGCTTACGCAGACTGCTTGGCAGCCCCGCAGGCAGTTGGAAAGATTCCCGGCAACTCAGCTGCAGTGACTGGAGCTGGTTCATTTGACGGATGACCTGCACTGCCTCTTCGGAAAGTGCATTCTCGCATTGGATGAGCAACACGGTGATGCGCGTCGACGCCGGCAGGCCCGTGAGCGTATGTCGTGCACAAAACGAAACGCCTAGCGACATGCCACCCGGAGGCAGCGGACCCGTCGGGAGGTCGTCACCCCCCAGCACCGCCATAACTTGATCGTTGATCGTGAAGGCATCCCAACCGCCATACTTTGACAGTTTCAGCTCCCAGAGCCGATCACCCTCCCGCAACGCCGCCGGCAAAGGCACATCCATTCCAAACACTCGAAGATACTTTGGCAAATCGTCTGGACGCTGCACCAGCCAGCCGTCGTCGGCCTGTTCCAGATGATCGAGCTCTGGGAGAAAAAAATCAGCCGTGGTGTAAAGGTTGATGACTCGCCGTGTCATCGTAAGCGGAAAGTCGTCATCACGAAAGGCTTCCTGACGGGCGAAACGCAGCATTTCCTTGGAATCGAGCCGAACTCGAAGGGGTTGAGGCCACGGGGCAGTGTTGTTCATGGAGTGGGAATGATGAAGTGGGCGAAAAGGCTGTGTGGAGCTTTTTGAAATTTCGGCCTTTCGTGATTGTTATGCTTCTTGCGTTTGCAGGGCTTTGCTCTGGGCTCAGTCGATTCATCTTGCGAAGCTGGGGCAGCGCTTCTTGACGAAACGCAAATGCAAAGTCGGTGCATCACAGCTTTCCGAGTAGGCCGTGCCAATGACCATTGGCAGGCAGGAACGAAAGTCAGAGTCGGGCCGTTTTTCCAACAGGCTTTCCAGCGCTTCCATGGAAAAAGCTCCGCCTGCCAGCTTTTCGATGAACTTCATGGCTTCCTCCTGCCACTTCGGCAAAGCCTCCAAAAGAAGCTGAGCGAAGAAGCCCGGATGAAAGGCCAGAAAGACGAGTGCCATCTGGCCGAAGTTCGCGCGAACACGGGATGAAATCACAGCCGCTTGGCACGTCTCGACTTCGTTGTCCTGAGGCAGGTAGCGGGATTTCATGATGTGGAAGATCTTTGGAAAGGGGAGGTTTCCCGGTTAGACTCGAATCGACAACCGCGCGCCCATCGGCTGCACACGAAGGATATTAACCTGAGGCTCTACTCATTGAGCTACGTGAGCTTGAAGAAAAGGTTTATCTAGATCGGCCAACCGTTGTCGAAGGTGCCTTGGTGATCAAGCGCGGCACAAATCTCAAAGGCGGTAGGAGAGTTGTGTCGGCTACAGCAAAGGGATGTCTCATGAATGGGAATCCCCGGCTTTTTGCTCTTCCTCCTTGAGGATTTCCGCCAAGGTTTTGCGATCGTCTTCCATGGCCTGCCAGTCCATGATGCCGCTGAACTTCATCCGCAGGGAGCGGGTTTTGCGTGACCCAGCCATCCAACCGCTCTGCATTCCCTTCGCGGAAAAATCCACGCTGCTGCTGAGATGCGGATCCATGTGCATGGCCCTGGCGCTGGCAACGGCGTCCTGGTTGGCACCGAGAAAAAGGAACTCCCAGCCATGGGTGTCACGATGGACGCGAATGATCTCGCTGATCTGCTTCGAGTTGTATTCCTGCGAGGCGTTCTCGTAGCCATCCGTAAAAATAGCCATGATGACCTTGCCGGGTTTTTCCTCGTCGGGCAAGGCATTCAGCCGCTGCGCAGTTTCGTTGATCGTGCGGCCAATGGCATCAAAAAGGGCGGTGGTTCCGCGCGGGACGTAGGTGGCGGCGGTGAGTTCTGGCACCTCCTTGAGGGGTCGTGCCAAAACCGGCACTTCGTAGCTTTCGTCAAACTGCACCAGAGTAAGGTTGGCATCACCCGGAACATCGATCTGGGATTTGACGAAGGCATTGAAAGCAGTGACGGCGGCTTCCTTCAGGGGTGACATGGAGCGGGAACGGTCGAGGATAAAAGCGATTTCTGCGAGTTGGGTATTCATCGGAGTTGCAGTTTAGCCAAGGGGAGGGAACAAGGGAGCTGGGGAGGGAATGATCTTGAGAGGTGGATTCCAAAAACCGTCGTGGTGGCATCTGGGGCACGTTCTATTTTAGGGCAGTGCGGTTGATTATGAGGTGGGATGTATCTGTGGCGGGTTCATCACCTATCGGTGCGGCTTCTGATGTCACTTGAGGTAGTCCTCGATCGACGGTTTGTTCGACGCTTTGGAAAACTTGGGAGAGCCGGCATGAATGACGTGAAGGGAGCGATTGCCCTCAAACATCGTCAGATCCTGAACGGCCGCACAATCCACCACGCAAAGGGAGGTCAATCCTTCGTTCTGGGTGAGCGGTGACAGATCGCGCAGTTCCTCGCAGCGAACCAGGGAGAGGCTGCGCAAACCCTTGAGTTGGCGAAGTGGGCGCAGGTCCCTGAGATCACGAAATCCGTACAGATCAAGATGTCGCAGGTTCTGCAGGTTTTGCAGCGGGCTAAGATCATGCAGCAAGCTTGGGCCATGGAGAGTGAGGCTCTCCAATTTGGTCAGCTCTGCGATCCCCTTGAGAGACTTCACGCCGAGGCATCTCTTGATCTTCAGTTCACGCAATTGTCGCAGTTCACGGAGGAATTCCAGTTTGTTCACTTTAAACGGCAAGGTGAGGCTGACTCGACGCAAGCTCCGCGGACATTGCAACCCGACCAACTCCCCCGGACAGGCACTCTCGATGGCTGGCATGGACAACGCCAACTCTTCCAGATGCAGCAAGGATGCCAGCGGGTTGGGGGACAGCTTGCCTCGATAAAGGCTCAAATCCAAACGACACAAACGCTCTGGCAACAGGCGACTCAGATTCAAGGCCGAGGAGTGAGTGATTTGCAAATCCGTCAACTCGGTCATTCCACGGATGACCTCGGCGCTGCTCGCCGATGAGGTGGCCAAGCCATGAATGAAAAGCGACCTGACCCTTGAGGAGGCTGACAAATCAGCCAGCGATCGACGTGCACCAAATGAAACCCCTAAGGGCATGTCACCGGGCGGCAGGGGGCCGGGCGGAGCATCATCGCCTCCGAGAACGGCAAGTGCACGGTCATTGATCGAGAACACATCCCAGCCTCCATGCCTGAAGAGTTTCAGTTCCCAGCAGCTCTGACCGGACCAGTCGTCCAGGGAAAGGGGCACCTTCAAACCAAAGACCTCCAGATGTTGGGGCAGATCCTCGGGTCCTTTGAGCAGCCAGTCGTCGCCAACTTTCTCCAGATCCTTGAGAGCTGGCAGAAAAAAGTCGGCCGTCGTGTGGGCGCTCGGTACACTACTTGCCATCACGAAGGGAAAGTCGTTTGCGCAGAAACCCTCCTCGCGGGTAAAGCGAAGCATGGCCTCCGCGTTCATTCGCACCGTCAGTCGTGCAGGCCAAAAAGGGGCGGTTCTCATGATGCTGAATCGAGAGAGGCGACCAGCAGTCGGTTCGTGGGCTTCCGGTCTTTGAGACGCTTGCGCTTGTGCCGTTTGCGGGTTTTGTCATCGGGCTTGGTAGCCTCTGAGCGGGAAGGCGGGGATCCTGCATCCGTGGCATTGGCTTTTTTCCCCATGACCCGATCCAGGAACGGCACGGAATGCGCCAGCAACTCATCACAGCGATCGGCATAGGCCGTGCCGATCACCATTTGCAGGCAGGCGCGAAAACCGTCTTCCGGCATTGATTCCACCATGGAGGAAAGGGCCTCGATGGACAAGGGCGCTGCTTCCGCCTGTGCGGCGGCATTGACCACGAGGGGGGGATCCTGTTTGAGTTCCTTGAAAACCAAGTGGGAGAAAAAGCCGAGGTGAAAGGTCAGGAGGCTAAGGGCCAGTTCACGAACTCTCAACCGTTGCCATAGCGGCAGCGGGGACAATGGAGGTGCGCCTTCGGTATCGTGAACCTCAGGGATGGAAGGGGATTGCATAAGCTTGGAGGGCTGCGGGGGGCTCAGGGTTGCGGTTGCGGAAGGGTAGCGAGACGCTTCTGTGTCATTTCCATCGAGATGCGTGCAGCGGCCAGCACTGCCCCGGAGCCGCCTTCGTAGGGAGAGTATTCCTCGTCGATCGCCTTTTGACGCTGCAAGAGCCATTGTCGCTGTTCCTCCAGAGCATGGTTTCTGGTGTCGCCCTGCAAGCCCTCCAGATGGGTCTGAAAAGCGAGCCAGAGCTTGGCATTGTAAAGAGAATCCAGGTTGGTGGCCAGATAGTTCATGTCTTGCTGGGCCTGACTTTTCTCCAGCAACTCTTCCAGCAGATGGATGGGTTCATCCAACTCGGGCGACCAGTTGGGCAGGGCCTTGCCCAGTGAAGGAGGCTGGGGGGAGCTGTTGCAGGCGGAGAGAAGACTGAGGGTGGCAAGGTAGAGGAGCTTTTTCATGGATGGAGAAGGAGGAGCTTCAGGGTTGATGGGCGGGGCCGTAGGTGGCGCGGAATTCGTCCAGGATAGCGGCCAAGGGTTCGGGAATTCGAGGGGTGGCGAATTGCAGGAGGTGGTCCGGGATGCAGCCATACCAGGCTTCCGCGATGCCGCCGGCGATGCAGGCGAGTGTGTCGGCGTCGCCGCCAAGGCTGATGGCAAGCCGCAGGGCATGCTCGTAGCTGGTGCTGTCGAAGAAGGCTGCCAGCGCTTCCGGCACGGTTTCCTGGCAGGTGGCTTTGAAGTGATAGTTCGGACGGATCTGATCACAGGTGCGGCTCAGGTCGTAACCAAATCGAGTGCTGAGCTCTGACCGAATGTCCTCCTTCGAAGCCTTGTGGCGTGCCATAAAAACTGCCAGTGCCGTGGCTTGAGCGCCCTTGATGCCTTCGGGATGGCTGTGCGTGACATCTGCAGAGCGGGCAGCTTCTGCCAGCACCTCCTCCACGGTTTGGCACGCCCAGCCAACGGGGCTCACGCGCATGGCTGACCCGTTCCCACAGCTGTTGTAAGGTTCATGACTTCCGCCATAAAGCCAGCCCTTGAAGCCATTGCCATAGCCACCCATGGGTGAGCGATAGGTTCGTCCAAAACGTCGATAGGCTTCGGCGTAGTTGCCTCCACGAAGGAGCGTTTCCGCCGTGGCGCACGAAAGGATAGAGTCGTCTGTGATTTCGCTTTGGGCGGGGGTGAGTTCGAAATCAAGGTGTTTGATGCTGCGAAACTCATAGGTTGAACCGCAGAGGTCGCCGATGATGGAGCCAATCATAAGTAGGGTTGGGAACAGGTTGTGGGTGATTCGTTTTGACAGTGGGATTTTATGGAATCAAATAAGACTTGGGCGGCCTAAGCCTGAGCTGTCTGAAGGCCAAAGCTTCATACGGAAGCATCTATTGCGAGCACCTTCCGCTCAGGCAGCACGTGCCATGCGCGCAAAGACGCGCCCGGCAAGCTGGGGCAATTGGCTGGGGCTCAGGTTGACCCGCGCGGAGGGAACCAGCTTGCTAAGCGAGGTGGTTTCAGGACCAAGCCCAAGCGCGGTGACGCTGGTGGCGTGATGCCTGAGCAGGCCAAGCTGACGACGTGCATCCTCAAAGTTATCCGGCTCACCGTCGCTCAGCAGCCAAAAGTGCCGATGTCGGTAGGGTAGCTTTTCAAGAAGTCCGCCCGCGTCCGCCAAAGCTCCTGCCATGTTCGTTCCGCCGTTGGGATTGTTGCGAAGCTGGCAAAGGCAGGAAACTGCGGTTTCGCAGCCAGGATCTGCCCAGTCTTGCACAGGGTGGGTGTCAGAATTGAACATCAGGATGCTGAGGGGTAGGCCGAGGCGGAGACAAGATTCCCGCAGCATGACAAGGGCATCGAAGGTGGCATGAGCGCGCTCCCCTGCCATGGAACCGGAAGCATCCGCCAGGATCACAAACGCAGGATCGGGACGCGTCGGCTGGTTTATGCGCTGCCAGAGACGATCATGGAGTCTGGGATCCGCTTCGTATTGCATGGCTTGACGAATGTCCAGACGCAGACCGCTGCGATGATGACCGCGACAGCGCATCTTTACCTCGGTCGTCAAATGCCGCAGCAGCGCCTCCGTCATGTTCTCAATGGCAGTGTGGTTCCGCGCGAGGGACTCTTGGTAATCGTCATGCCTGGAGTCTGACCCCAGGAACGTACCTTTTTTCCGTCCCCCACGGCTTGGCGAAGCCTGATCGCGCACACGTCCGGACACTCGCTGGGTCCGGCCATGTTGCGGTAGGGCTTCGCTGCAGAGCCTTTTCTGGAGCATATCGCGGACTTGTCTCATCTGCTCTGCCAGTTGCCCCAGCGGAGAGCCTGTCTCAGCCAGAAGACGCCTGAACACGGGCAAAATGTTGCGCCAGACGATCTCCCACATTTCATGCTGCGCCATGCGAACCTCAAGCTCCATCGGGGCAGGTGGATCGCCATGATCCAACCCCTGGTAGCAGTGTCTGACCGGGTGGCCGGCATAGTTCAGGCGTGTTGTCTCAGGGGTTGGACATTCCACAGGAGGTGCGGCCTCAATCGCCAACTGAAGATGAGGCCAGGCCTCATCCAATGCCGCGAGCGAAGATTGAGGCGTGTTCTGCGGGACTCGGCCATGCCACCAACGACAAAGAATGGCGATGAGGAAGGCGCTTCCTGGATCCGCCTCGAGCTTTTCCCGCGTTGAAGCCAGCAATTTGCCAAAGAGGATGTCATTGTAACATTGGATCCACGGCTTACTGCCTGGAAGGCGCCTTTGCAGCCAGCGCTCGAGCCGGCAGTCTTCGATGGCGTTGAGAAGAAGATGCACCGCGGGATCTTCAAGCAGTGCCTCAGGAACGATGTTCCAGAGGCGGGTCAAGAAGGCGTGAGCTGCCTCGTGCAATGAAAGGCCTCGACAATAATCACGAGGGCGCAGCCGGAGATCCGCCAGATTGGCGGTGATGACTTTTTCTTTCCAGTTGAAACTCCAGGGGATGTTGAGCTGGGCTCCCACTTGCAATTGAAGATCAGGCTGCTGGGCAACGAGGGAAATCAGCCTCCTGAGTTCTTTGGCGAAAGCGGGAAGGTTGGCGGGATCATCAGTTTCCATAAGGCAAGTTCACAGGTCGGCGGCACGAATCATGGAGGCTACGGCGTTGCGATCGGCCACGTCGCGCAAGCGCTTGAGGTAAAAGAGTTCAATCGCCTCACGCACCAGGGCGCGGCTCGGCTCCGCACCGGCTGCCAGCTGGCGATGAACAAACTCCAGCGTGCTCAGCAGCGTTCGTCGTGTGAAACTGTAGCGCTCACGGCGCGTTCGCCCCAGGCTCGCAGGGCTGCCTTCCGTTCCTGAGGCCTTCACCATGGAGATCTGAAACAGGGCCAGATGACGCGCCAGAGTCTCCCATTCCGGCAGCTGCTGCAACAACCCGAAAAGAGGCTCCCGACATGCGGCCTGATAAGCGTTTCCGTTGCAATACACCACCGGCTGCTGCCCCGTGGCCAAAAAACGAATCATCGCCAGATGATCCGCCTCTCCTGGCGTGGCCGCCTGATGCCAGATCGTCCAGCGGTCGCGAAAAGCTGGGCTGAGCACGTTACGCCCGGCATACTCAGCGGGGTTTAGCGTCGCAAAGAGGCGGAACTGCGGGTGCACGGGAAGGTCACCGCCAGGACCGTAAACCCGGCCATCCCCTTCGCTCAGCACCAGCGAGGGTGACCGCTCCAGAACGCTGTTGAGGCGTTCCAAATTCTGTGGCTCGGCCAGATTCATCTCGTCCAACATCAGCCAAAGCCCGTGCTCCAGGGCCACTGGAAGGGCACCCAACTGCAACCGCCAGTTCTGGGCAGGCAGCCGTTCATTGCCCACGATGAATTGCATCTCCAGAGGCGTCAGGCTCCGACCGCTGGCCTGCGCCTGAGCCAGGATATCCCGGCTCGTCTTGGAAAAACGGTGTGCCATGCCCAGAAGCTGGCCCATGTCCATCCCGTCTCCCGCGCCACCCGGCACGTAGCGTGCGATGAGTTCGCCCGAATCGGTCTGGCCGTGCAGGTTCAGGCGCATCAGCGGTTGCCCTAGCACATGGGCCACATAGCCCACGGCGGTGGACTTCGCCGCAGAGGTTTCCCCTTCCGAAGCCTGTGGATAATGATGTGCAGCTCCAAGCGCCACCGCGCGGATTGTGTCCACCGTCGGCTGGTCGAAACACAGGTGCTCAAAACGTTCCGCCGACGGGATCAGCGCACGATAGGGGCCTTCGTGAGGCGGTGGCTTGTCCATCCAAAAATCCAGGATGCGGAGCCGCCCTTCTTTTTCCTCCATCATCGCCTGAGGAACGGGAGTCGCTAGCGGAGGCGACTCCGCCTCACTAGCGCTCGTGCCAGAGGAAAGGTGCGTGCGCCGAAAAGCCTCCCAGGTCACAAGCTTTACGCCGCGCTGCTGGGCCTGCTGATAAATCTCACGGCCCGCATCGGGGCCGGTGACGACAACCTGGGCGACATCCAGCATGCGAACGACGCGGTGACCGCCCTGGGTGACCAGGTTTGCCACGCGAACGCTTTCTTCAGGTGCGAAACCTTTGATACAAACGGAAAGAGACATGGGGTTTGGAGAATTGATTTTCAGGCGTTCAGAGTGGCTAGCAGCTCCATGATTCGGTCCTTGAGATCAGGCTGCTGGAGAAGGATGCGGTCACGGATGGATGGGCGTAGCCGCAGAAAGCGTTTGCCTGAAAAACCTTGGAGTAACCTTCTCGTCAGGGAGCCTTCGGCAAAGGCAGGGCTGTTGTGCTGAATCCACTCCACATCTGTCCCAGGGTGAATGCAGTCCATCAGGGGCCAGGTGAAGCGGTTTCCGAGGCTGTCACGAAGATGAAGACGGTCTGTGAGCTTCACCTCAACGACCGTGTAAGTGTCATTCAACTCAGCGCGGGCCAGACCGAGGGTGTTTTGCACGATCCTGATCCTACTCCCCACGGGGTAAAGGCGCTTGATGGTTTCGAGATCCACGGTGGCGCAGAAGTTAGTCGAGGTCTTCGAATTCAAGGAGCTCATCCAAGGAATCAGCTGCGGGGGCGGTCCCATTGGCAGTCGGAGTTTGACCCACGACCTCCTCATCAGCCAGGGCACCAAGGATCTTGTCATGCAGCCCGGGAATCTGCATCACCAGACGGTTGCGCAGATCCTCCCGCAAAGAGAGGCCTTCAACGCCATCAAAGGCAGCCAGCAAATCCAAGGCCTCGGCGGGCAGAACGGTCTTGAGCCATTCCCAGCCAATGTCATTGGCCTTCTGGCAATCACGCCATTTGATCCAACCGCCCTCCTGTCCATTGGCGGCCTGGGCCTTCAGCGTGTTGTCATTGCTGTCGACACTGGTGACGGTGTAGAGGCGGCCTGGCTCATAGCCATGGTGGCCGAATCCGCCAGTGGCGCGGATTTTGTCACCATTTTTAAACGGCGCGGACTGAGATGAACGACGACGGGCGAAGGGGTCTTTGGGTGGCATAATAATGCTTTTTGTTCTGGTTGGCTTCAATCAGAAGCGCCCTCATTTGAAGAAGGTTTGATTCAGTTGAAGCCATCGATCGGCGCCTGGGCTGAAGCATCCGTCTGTTCAAACCTCCTGACGGAGTTTTAGGAGCGAATGATTCGAAGTTTAGAGTTCCGACTCGCCAAAATAACTATTGGCGCAAAATCATTTGTAAAACCCGCTAAGTGCAATCAGGTGGACTATTGGGTCCACTTGACATAAAACAGAAAAATGAAGCCGCAGCATCAATTTCCAGATCTTCATGACACGAAAGGACTCTCCATTGAAAGGCTGGTGACGTTCTGCCGCGTGGTCGAAGCAGGCGGACTATCGAAGGCTGCCGAGCGTTTTGGCCTGGATCTCAGCCTGGTAAGCCGGCAGTTCACCGATCTTGAAGCTTTCTTTGGACGCAAACTGGCTTCGCGTTCGAGAAAAGACTTCACGCTAAACGAATTTGGTGAAGACCTCCATGAACTGGCGAGTGGGTTCATCCAGTCTGTTGCCAAGCTGAGAGACCGCTGTGCAAACAAGCGCCAGACCTTCAGCCTTGCCTCTGGTGGCGGCCTGATTTCATGGCTGGTATCGCCACGGGTGGATAGCTTGAGACTGGCACAGCCAAATGCAGGATTTGTCATCAAAAGCTTCCGAACCAAAGACATTGTCAATGGTGTGCTCTGCAACCAAATAGACTTTGGGTTAGTGCGGCAAAGTGCAGCCTGTGACAGCCGCCTTGGGTCTCAATCCATCGGCATCATGGATTATTCGGTATTCATGTCGGCGCATACTGCTTCCACATACGAAATTGGCACCAAGACTACAGCCCTTGAAGCTATAGCCAAAGTGCCGCTGATTCTCATAGATGGAGATGGCGAATTTCGGGAAAAGCTCGAATCAAATGCCAGAGCTCACAACCTCACGATGTCCACAGTGATTGAATGCGGATCATTCACCGATGCAGCGATGGCAGTGACATGGGGAAATGTCTGCTCAGTTCTCCCCAATCTTGCCGATCAATATTTCGCTGACATTGACCATGTCAAGATTCCCTGGGTGACGGACGACTTGAGCCGTGAAATCTGTCTCATTTGGAGCAAATCTGCGATGCGTACGGGAGGAAGGGCCAAGCGGCATTTGTTGGAACATCTCAAACGCATTCTTAATTTCGGGCGAGCACCACGAACACGAAGATACTTCGCCAAGTCATCGGATTCATGATCCGTCAAGAACTCGTACCCCAACGGGTTGAAGCAAATCCTGAGCTCCAAAGAGGGACTGATCCAATCACTATATCATTCCATCGCTATGATTCATCGCTCATGGATGAGCGGTTGCCTTGCAGCCCTCCTGTGTGAATGGCAATCAATCGCTGACCTTCCGAAAAAAAAGCCTTTCCGGATCATGTCCTCAATCCCGTAAATCATTTTCCCCGTGTAAACTGGTTCCAGTTGAATCTGCGTTTTATCATTAAAAGCCCGGATAAAATCCACCAACTCCGGACTGGAGCGGGCGAAGCCTCCAAAATGATAGGCTTCGACAATGTTCCAATTTGTGAAGTTCGTAGATGCCAACTTTTCCACCTCCTGATTCAGAAAGTTGCCATTCTTCAGGGCATAAAAACCCAAGACAAGCTTTGTTGCTGGAACGGCTCTGACAAGACTCGCCAAAGTCGCGCCCATCCCGCATGGACAGCAAATCACATCGCAATCCATGTCAATTTCGGCAACCAGTTCTGCCACGCCACGCAAAGCCAGATCCGTGGCACCGCCCTCCGGAAGCCAGAATGAATCCTCAGCGATTTCCGTGCGCTTTGCTTCGCGAAGTGCCCGATACTCAAGCCGCGAGACGAAATGCAGCATCATGCCCCAACGCCTCAAGTCATCCAAGGTTGGGTTGAGCTTCTGCTCACCTCGCACATAAGCCTCTGTTTGAAGACCCAGAACATTGCCAGCATAAGCTAAGGCATGGAGATGATTGAAATACGGACCACCCATGCTGACAATCTTAGAAGATCCCATGGACAAAGCATGGGCAAGACAGTGCTTGAGCTTTCGCCATTTATTGCCCGAGATAATCGGATGGATTTGATCGTCACGCTTGATCCACAACTCAATTTTATGCTGACCTAACAAGGGTGATCTCACCCTTGTTAGAGCTGATTTCGATAACTGCCTTTCGAGCTCGGCAAATTTTGTTGGCATCTGCTTATCCTCGGTTAAATCAAGTGCTCATCCTCAGCCGGAACCCCCGGTTCGCTTGTAATAACAAAGTGAGCTTTGCATTTTGGCTTCATCAACTTTGAAAGCAATAGCAAGCATATAGCCACCTGGTCGCCTCCCTGATCCTCCAAGATGCCTACATTCGACCCAGATTTCCTGCTGCATAGTCTATGCGCCAGCGGGCTGCGGCTGTGCTTTTACCCGAGCTGCGGGCAGCGAGTGCTTGGGTCGGTGAGGGGTTTGGAGGCGGGTGTGTTTGTTTTTTCGGATAGCCGCGCGAGGACGCGGCAGGGGCGACAGCGGTTTTGGTAGGGTATTGCGAAAGATTTTCGGCGCATTGGCGAGCCTTTGCAGTTGGTGAAGGCGACGGTGCGGACGCGGGTGTTTCGTTGCGGAGAGAAGTGGGGTTCCTGTTTTTCCAGGACAACAACGAGGTGCTAGCCCGCATCCGGGCGTCGCAGTGTCAGATCACCACCTTTGTCGGTATCTGCGATGGATGCCGGGAGGGTGGCAACTACGAGTGTGTGCACTCGCCGCCTTTGCTGGACAAGCTGCTAGCTGCGGCGGCGATGCCGTTGACGTATTTTGCCGATCACTCGGAGCTGCTATCAAATTGGAGTCACTACACAGGTAGGCATCGTTTTCATCAGGTGGTGCGACACGATGAGCGATGGCAGTTTGCACTGCAGGATGTTCTGGTGCGCCCCCACTGGGTTCCAGGAGAGGCTCCCGAAGAAGTGCCTGATGTGGACATGGACGTGGGATTTTACGCTTGCGTTCCAGACACTGCTCTTCGCGCCGCAATGAAGCAGAGGCTCGCCGATGCACACACAAGGCATTCACCACTGATGACGCTGGCACCGTTTCGCCGTGGGGGACATGGTGAGATTATTGCTCGGTATGAGGTCACGACCCTTCAGTAATCGAACCCACACATTATCAGCACACCAGTAACCACTGAAGTAGCAAGTGTCACGCCAGCCACCGCCATGCAGCAACACGATTCACACAGCAAATTTTGGAGCGGGGATGTTGGCCCTTTCTTTATGAACAGCTCATTTGTGCCACGGCAGCAGGAGGGACCGCATTGTGTTTCCACGGTGCTGTCGATGCTCACGGGTCAGGCACCGGAGGTGATTCGGCCGGGGATCAACACCCAGGACCCGGTGAGCTGCTCGGACTACCTGTGCGGGCGTGGCATGAAACTGGCGTTTTGCCCGACCGATTGTCGTCGCCTGCGCCACTACCTGGATGATCTGCTTGCACTCGACGACCTCTTTACCCTGAGCTACTACAGCCCAACCGATGCAGAGGCGATTTGCGCTGATCCGAATGAGAAGGGCTGGGTGTGCGGATCGCACATTGTGCTGCTGCACAGGGATCAGATCCTCGATCCTGCCAGTGGCACAAGGACGGCCGCGCTTGCGCATCACGGAATGAACCGCTTTACGAAACGCATTTTGCGGTTGGTTCCGTCAAATCATGCTTGGGGCTTGTGAACTGTGGGCATGAGTTCATAGCCCTCAATTCTTCAATAATCCCCATGGGCGAATCACAGCCGGGAAAAAAGCACAAACTGAGCCCCAAATCCCCTGAAGCCTGAAACTCCACAAGCTTTCCGATTTGAGAGTTGCTCAGCTCGTCCCCCAGCGCGCCCCTGCGATGGCGCCAACGAGAACAGGGCTGTAGTTGGCCGGGCCAGCAAAGTCCAACGAGGCCTGCAATGCAGAAGCAAAGTGGCGATTTGCGGATAGGAACGAAATGGCGGTTCGCAGGACCTCAGGAGCATGGCCGCCGCGTTCGATTGGTCGTGCATTGGGATTGAGAAGGGCTTGTCGAGCAGGCCCTCGCACTTGCGCTGCGACACTTTGCAATGCCTCGGTCCAGGCCGTGCCATCGATGAGATGGCGGCAAAGCAACACGACTGCGGCCGATGTTTCTCCGGCGTCGGGATGAAGATGGGTGAGTCGCGCCTCCTGGCGGGCAAGATCGCCCAGATCATGGAGGGACAGAAAGTCCATCATCGCGAGAGGAGAGGCGCGATGAGCGGGATTGCAACCCGCCGAGGTGCCGCCGGATTCCTCATGGATCTGCCGGGCGGCTTCTTCCCTCGATAACCCATGCTGAACGAGTTCAAAAACACCGGCCGCGGTCGGTCCAGTGTCAAACCCCTCTGCCAACCACCAGGAGTGATAGCGCGCTAAGATATCGTCCAGGCAAAAGCGACCCAGCGATTCCAGGCTCAGCTTGAGCCGCAGAGCCATTTGAGTGGGGCCGCCGTTTTTGTCAGCCAGGCAAAGCCCGCGCCACAACCCGGCACGTCGGTCTTCCACGGAGAGGCTTCTCCGCTGGCCAAGGAAGGAGAAAAAGCGCCGCAATGGGGTGTTCATAAAGCAAATCATGCTGCGATGGGTTTCGTCTGCGTCAAATGGTGCCACAAAAGGAGCGACACACGTTGCTGCCGGCGGCCATGATTCATTTCACAGGGGGGGGCACCTGACATGGACACGTTGGTGAGCCAGCATGGGATGCATGCTTGCATCTACAAATCATTGCACTTTATGCAATCTTTTGTAGAGTCATGCCATGCAGCCCATCAGGCAACTTGCCCAAACCCTCAAGTCGCTAGCCGACCGCGATCACTCCGTGTTCGCGCCTAGTGACCTGGCGGCTGCTATCCCTGAGTGCAGCGAGTTGGCGGTTCTTTTATCGCGGGCGACCAAAGCCGGTTTGCTCAAGCGCATCTGCCGGGGCATCTACCTCTACCCGGTCTCCGGCTACGCGGCGGGCAACCTGCTCTTCCATGCGGCGGCGCGACTCAGAGCAGACGAGTTCAACTACATCAGCCTGGAAACTGCACTTAGCGATGCCGGGGTCATCTCCCAGGTGCCCATGAACTGGATCACCCTGATGTCCTCCGGGCGCAGCCACATCGTCAACTGTGGTGACTACGGTCACATTGAATTTGTACACACGGAGCAGCGTCCCGAGAATCTGGGCGGTGAGCTGTCCTTCGATGCTGACAGGCATTTGTGGCGGGCTTCGGTCCGGCAGGCGATGCGTGACATGAAGGCCACACGACGGAACATGGATCTTGTTGATAAGGGGGCGGTGCATGAGCTTGCTTGACCAACTGGTGGACGAGGCATTGAGGTCGCGTGGAGACCTCACAACGCTCAGGCCGGTCGTGGAAAAAGAACTTCTCCACCACGACATCCTCCGTGAGATGAGCGAGGCTGGACTGTTGGCAGGGTTGACCTTCATTGGCGGAACCTGCCTGCGAGCCTGCTATGGATCAGCCAGGTTGAGCGAGGATCTTGACTTTACCGGCGGCCGAGAGTTTAAGCGCAGCACCCTGGCCAAGCTAGGTGCCGTGCTGATCGAGCGACTGCAGACCCGCTACGGTTTGGCCGTGAGCGTCAGTGAACCGATCAAGACTGGTGGAAAGGTTTCGACCTGGAAACTCACCCTTGAGACACGGGGTGACAAGAAGCACCTGCCTGCGCAGCGTATTCATCTGGACATCTGCGCAATTTCAAGTCACGACCCGCATCCGATGATGCTGCGCAATCTCTACGGCATCGACCTCGGCACCTCCGGCCTGATTCTGCAGGCTCAGAGCCGGGAGGAAATCCTTGCGGACAAGATCATCGCGCTGGCGTTCCGCGACAACCGCGTCAAGAACCGTGACCTGTGGGACATCGCATGGCTTGTTCAGCAGGGGGTCGCGCTGCCCGCACACCTCATTCCCTTGAAGATTCAGGACCATCATCGCACGGATGTCGAATTCAGGCGGTTGATCGTGGAACGGCTGAAGGCCTTAAAGGAGCAGCCGACCATGCGGAGTGATTTCATCGCAGAAATGCGCCGCTTTCTGCCCGCTGCCACCGTGCGTGGGACACTCGAAAACGTGGGCTACTGGGATTTCCTGATTCAGACGCTGCACGAACAGAGCACGCTAGCCATCAAGGCTCTGAAGTGAGCTCTCTTCACCCCACAAAACAACCAATCCTCCGCCTTTGCCTTCCTGGCCTTGGCAATCTCTGCCTCGACCATTGCCTGTGTGACCGCCCACCGTTCCGGGTTCGGGTCCGTGCTCCCTGCGTAAATCGCATTCAGGCAAATGTTCAGGATGTGCCCGCCACTTAGGCCCTTGGAAAGTTCAGCAATTGAGGTGGACCCCATCGTTCGGCCAGTAGAGCAGGGATTTAAGCTATGATGTTCACGGCTCGGGACTAGGGTTTTTAGGTTGGCACGGAGGATTCCGCAAGGGCTTTGCCGCGCAGGAGCGGAGGTGAGCGCAGCGGCATAGCCGCAAGCGGAACCGGAGCGCAGTAACCCCTTTTGCGGTCGCCGACGGGGGCTGGCTCATGCGGCTTGTTTGCTTTCCAGGTTCTTGTCCGCCTTCACTGGTGCGGCTGGACGGTATAGCTGCTGCGGGGTCTGATTGCCCAACGCGGCGTGGGGGCGCCAGGTGTTGTATTGCCTCATCCAGCGCTCCACTCCCTGCTCCAGTTCTCTCACTGTGGCATGCTCGCGCAGGTAGATTTCCTCATACTTCAGGCTGCGCCACAGCCACTCGATGAACACGTTGTCCATCCAGCGTCCGCGTCCGTCCATGCTGATCTTCACCCCCCAGTTCGTGAGTTGGGTGGTCCACTCTTCACTGGTGAACTGGCCGCCTTGATCCGTGTTGAAGATCTCAGGCACACGGCCTGTGCGAGCCTGCGCCTTATGCAGGGCTTGCAGGCACAAGGTGGTGTCCATGGTGTTGCTCACGGCCCAGCCGAGCACGCACCGCGTGTGCCAGTCCATAACCGCACAGAGATAGGCGTGACCGCACGGCATGGGCACATAGGTGATGTCCGCGCACCACACTTGATCCGGTTTGGTGATGCTCAGGTCACGCAGCAGATAAGGATAAATCCGGTGCCCCTTGTCCGGGATGCTGGTGCGCGGCTTGCAGTAGATCGCCTCCACACCCATCGCACGACGCAGGCGTTGCAGGCGCTTTCGATTGATCTCAAGCCCATGATCGCGCTTAAGCACGCTCGCCAGCCGTTGCGTGCCCAGGCAAGGGTCACGCAGGTAGATTTCATCCAGCAGGCGCTTGAGCTTCGCGTCATCTTCACATTCTCCCACTGGCACGTCGTCCAGTGTTGAGCGGGCGACGCCCAGCCGTTGGCATTGTGTCCCCATGCTCAGCTTTGGGTGGTGTGGTTCGATGAGTTCGGCTGCCCGCTCCACACTCCGAGCTGCCTGGACTTTTTTACCACGAAGTCCAGCTTCACGGTGAGTTCGCCGCTCTTGGAGTGCAGTTGCTCGCGCTCCGCCTCGAAGTCCTCCTGCGGTGCCTCTTTGCCCCTTTCAAACACGCTGCCCGCCTGCAGGCTCAACTCCTTCTTTCATTCCGATACCTGCACCGGATGCACGCCGAAATCGGCCGCTATCTGCTGCACTGTCTTGATGCCTTTGATGGCTTCCAAAGCCACTCGGGCCTTGAACTCGGGGTCATGTCTTTTGCGTTTGGGTTTCACTTCCGTTCTGGGTGTTGGGTT
The DNA here is from genome assembly GCA_947507875.1 of Verrucomicrobiaceae bacterium. GTDB lineage: Bacteria > Verrucomicrobiota > Verrucomicrobiia > Verrucomicrobiales > Verrucomicrobiaceae > Prosthecobacter. Next base: position 18,844 of record CANNQP010000012.1, read on the forward strand.
CATTGCCCAAGCCGGCTCTGACCATAACGTCATTCCTTCGCTTTGCTGGTCCAACTTTTGGGGTCCACCTCACCGAACCCCAGCCCAACACCACCTCCTATACCCATCCTCACCATGCAAACTCGCAGCCTGAATATCACAAAAGGCTGTCCAAATCTCAGGGGAGCACTACACTGCGCTCAAACTCCCGCACCAGTTCCACCTGCCGCCAGCAACTTCATATGGCTCCTCGTGTGACGCTTACCTCAAGATCGCCAGAACTACACCTTCTTTGATCTGTCCCATCTCCTGGGGCAGGCCAGTAACTCGAATTTGTTCACGCAATGAAAATGGATCCCCAGGTATACTAGTTTATAACCTAAAATAGATCTGTAATTGCATTTAATATAATTTCTTTAGAGGTGGCGGCTAGATCGACACTGCGCAACCATCCGAAAATATTTTTTTTGTCGGGGCCTTGGAAGTCTTTGAGTCGCCTGTAACCATCCTCAGACAGCTGATATTTTATAGCCTCTCCTTTATTCACTTCACGGAGCAGGTATCCCTCTCTAATCATTGACTCTAAGTGGCTAGCGATGAGCTTAGCCATGCAAGTAAAAGGTGCGTCGCGCCACCCCCACCAAAGCGCTAATCTTGATACCAAGATTTGTTGAAAGTGATTGCCACAATCCGACCACAAATCTGCAGGGCACCCTCTTTCCACGAGAGTCATAAAATTGTCCCAATATGGATTTTCGAAATTTAAGTTGGATGAATTGTTGCAAGATCTGCCATTCCATTGGTTAAAGGCTTGTTTGATAGCGCAGCAAGCTTTATTGTAATCAATACTTTTATTAACAGCTCGATGAACTTCAATCAATTTGGATAATGTAGAATGCTCTTCATCAGAAAGAATGCTTCCACGCCCTATCCGTGTATAAATATTTTCTAATTCTTCCCATGTTCCGTTTCTTCCAGGTAACGCTTTGCTGAGAAGGTGCATATATTGATTGAGTTGTTGATTATAATATTGCGAGTAATCTTTTATTATAGGATCTAACTTTATTAAGTCGCGATATGTTTTTTTTGTTAAAACATTCGATGCATAATTAAGCAATACATCTTTCCAATGCCAATCCCACAAGTTGATCTCACTAAACAAACCCATTTTAGCTTCTAGCTTTTTAAAAAGAATAAGCTTGTGTATCTTTAGCAATTGAAAAGAACTTTCCTCAATAAAACTAGGTCCCCATATTAAAAATCTTTCTTTTTGCTCAGGCGGCCAATCCAATTCATCACTCTCTTGAATACGCTCGGAAAGAAATGGAATAATTTGGATTTTTCCGTCATGGCCTTTCCAACAAAAATTTACTGGCCAAATAATTTTTTCTAATTGATCAAAGGGGTACTGATGAACTGTTTGCATTTTAGAAAATTCAGAAGGAGTTAACAGCAGCAGGAAATTTTTCTGGAGAACTCCGCACTATCTTTTCGAAGAGTGGGTAAGCTAGAGATGCTGCATCTCCTCTACGGACGATAGGATTTCGATTGTTATGAAATCCTATCCATACCGCGATAGTGAGTGTATCAGTGTATCCAACAAACCAAACATCGGCGATATCACTGGATGTGCCTGTTTTTCCTGCAATTGAGCCATTCGCCATAGGCTTGGCGTTTAAAGACGCCGTGCCATGCGATAAAACTTTCACCATGCCTCGATGAACAACAGAACACGAAAGAGGACTGAAAATGGAGTGGCTTTGATTTTTGTGAATATACAGTGGGCGATTTAAGCCTGATTCTCTTTTCCGGACTTCAGCAATAAGATAAGGTTCAGGCATCGTCCCGCACCGCGCAATAGTTGCGTAGGCTGCAGCTGCAGATATTGGAGAGACTGGAAAGCTTCCAATCCAAGTATCTGTAGATTTGGGTAAAGATGATGGTGTTAAGTGTAGCTGTTGAAGTAATGTATTCCAACGATTCCATCCAATAATAGATCCAGCTCGCAAACTTGCTCGGTTGCTGGAGTAGGCGATAGCATCAATAATACTATGTTTGCCAGTTGGAAGTAAACCTGTCTCATGGGGATGATAATTGCCCTGTAGGCCTGAAGCCTCATTTTTACCAAGCGCTTCATTGCTAATTCTCCATTGGTTAGGTTTCGGATTAAGATCAATGTAGTTGGCAAAAATTAGTGGTTTTACTACGCTTGCAATTTCTCTTTTGCCATCCACTGCACAATTGAACATTTGCTGATAATAGTTTCTTCCTCCAACGATTGCAAGTATAGCACCTGTGGCATTTTCCAAGACCACCGCAGCACCTTCCAGAGTGCCTCCCCCTTTATTGAATTCTGGCCTTTGCTCAATGTGATAAAGCTCATCGCGAACCAGATTCGTGACTTTACGGTGAAAATCTGCGTCTATGGTTAAGATGACCTCAGTAGTGCTAGTTTCATCAATGTCTTGTGGGATAAGACCTGTTTTTTTGAGCTTTGTGATTTCGCGACGAATTAGCTCAAAAGTAAACCCGTCTCCCTTTCGATTGGGAACTTTGGGGTTTGAGGTAACATAAAAATGAGCACTATTGGCTTGGCCTTCGGTAATCATCTTCAATTGCAACATTCGCGCAATCACGGCGTCTCGTGCGAGTCGTGCATTCTCAAGGTTTCGATATGCACTATTGGCCGTAGGAGCCCTCAACAAACCTGCTAAGTGGGCACACTCGCCCAAACTGAGTTCGTGTGGTTCTTTTTTGAAGTAGTATCTAGCAGCTTCAATCAACCCCCCAGTTCCATGGCCGAAACCGACTCTATTGCAATAGCTTGCTAGAATGGCTTGTTTTCCCTTAGATTTACTGCTGAAAACATGGCTTGCATAGTACTCGACTCGAAAAGCCATAATCCACTCAAAAACTTTGTTTTGAACGCGGTTGATCGCACCTTTCTGGCTGCGAGTGTATGAATGCTCTACGAGCTGCATCGTTAAGGTTGAGGCGCCTTCTTTAAATCTAAGTGAAGCTAAGTTTGCGACAACTGCTCTTGCGAATCCGATCAGATCAACGCCCCAATGCGTCCAAAAGCGTGAGTCCTCCCGCGCTACTAAGGCATCAACCATGAATCGCGGTAAATCTTTGTATTCAAGACTAGCTAACGTATTGTCTTCTGACAATGGCAAGAAGGGTTCACCTTTTCTATCAGTGGCTATCGCACCTGTAGTTGGGTGCAGAGCTTTCGCGGGGTCCTCAAGCATAGCCTGGCACAGGGGCAAGCCGAACCCAATGCCTGCATTGAAGCTGCTAAGCATGAGTGTTGCTTGAATCCCACGCGTTAATTTCCACCAATTCATTAGAAATCAAAATATTTATTAAAAATATAGACTATTTTGATAATGAAAGACCAATAAGAATGGCGACAAAGATTAATATAGTTGAAGCAAATATGGAGGCTGCTACATTGCCATTTTTAATTTCTTCCTCAATGTTGACATTCTTTAGTAAGAAGTGATCAATGGCTTTCAGTGCCAACACGCCAAGAATTAATGATATCAAGGCATATATTAAATTGCCAGCCAATAACATAGCCGAAGCCTTTGCGAATTCAGTGTCCATTATTTTTATTTTTGTTTAGTTAATTTGTACCAACTTGTTTCGGAAAAATAGGATAGCACTTTTTTATTTGACTTTATGGGATAATAAACAGCAACTTTGTCAAATGAGTAGTGGGGTTCATAATCTTTAGCGTAAGTTTCAATACGAGGCGGAAATCTTTGCGAAAGGTTCCCAATTTGTTCGAGCAGGTATTCTTTATTCCGATGCTGTAGAACAACCCATGCATGCCCCTCTTTTTTATATAGGCCTACTGCAACTCTTGCGTTAAAGCCTTGTGAAATTAGAAAATCCGTGAGCAAGATCGAATGGTCTTCACAATCTCCTTTTCTGGTTCGCCATGTTTTCTCTGCTTTATTCCAAATGTCCATTCCAGGCGGGTCACTGAAGTATGTAATGCGTTTATATGTATTAAACCAAGATGCGATAATGAGTTCGTCATTGGCATGATCCGATGAAAAACGGTTGCCTTTATCATTTATGTTTTTGAAGATAATATCTTTGGCCATTCTGGTGTGCCCACCTGGTATGTAGCCCTCAAAAAAATCAGGGGGTTGTTTCAGTTGGTAATGATTATCCAGATGAAGTTCTGTCAAAAAACTAGAGCATTGAATGCAATGCACTTCGCAAGGCCTGTTATATGTCATGCCTTTATTTTCGTATCTGCAGAAACGACATTGAACATCTAATTTGGCGACTTTGACGGAATTTATTTGTTTCTGATTGCTGAATTTATTAATATTATTAGCCTCTGAACTTAAGAGTTCGTTGATTGGCATTGAAAGAATAAATCCTAAAATAAATGGAAATAAAATCCATAAATTAAACTTTTCTTTAAGTATTTGGATATTAATATTCGTCATTATGATCAATTGGATCGTCTTTTAGCTCTTGGTTTCATTGAGAAATTTATGGTAATTTTTATTTTTTTATTCATAAAAATCTAATCTGCAAAAAAGTCGTCTTCATTACTCAATGACAAGGCAATTTCAATACAAACGCCGGCATTAGAACGAAGGGGGCTGCATGTCGTGCCTTGTTTGGATTACTGGTCACGCTCCATTCGGCGCCTTGCTGGGTTGTCCCGGTGACTTCCAGCTCGCAGGGAACTTCCAGTGGCAAAAAACAATCCTCGAACACTGGCGTTTTCCGCACCGCACTCGAGTCCTCGCATGGCCCATCTTCAAAGAGAAAACACCAGTCCTCCTCCAAGCCAAAATGGCCAGGACGAAATTCCAGTGTCGTATACATCCCTATGGGATCCCGTCGCTGCACCCATGAGACAGGGGTGAGACGTTGGCCTTTCAAATTTTTAACTGATGGCTGAAAGCTGGTGGCGCCATCAAACGCCAGCCGAAAGCAGATGTGCAGGCTCCTGCCACTGACCCTGGCCCAGCTAGTCACCAGAGGTGTCTCCGCCACAGTTGTTGAGCTTATTGGAAAAAGTACCAATTTTGAGGCAAATTTGCCTTCTTCTCCGAAAACGACCGGAACTTGAGGATAGCGGCATTTCACATCCGCTTGAGCAGCCCAATCGCACCACGTGGGCGGTTCTCTATCCGAGAGGTTTGAAGGCGGGTCATATTCATGGACTGCGGTTCCAACATCCAAATGCAATTCATATAGTTCAAACCAGTCAGAGACTCTGCTATGATCAATATCCAAAAAGCTCTTCAGCACGAATTGCTCATGTTTTAGTTCATAGTTCAAACATTTGGTGATGCCATCATGTATTGACAGGGTACCGTCTTGAATCGTGACACTTGGTGGAAAAAGTTCTTCCCTCAAGACATAATCCAAAGAAAAACTAGGGGTCAGACATCGAGTTTCAAGGATCTTTTTCCAACCACGGGGTTGGCTTAGTTCGACGGTGAGGATTCGTTTAATTGATTCCTCTCCTTTTTCATGCTTCTGAATGATACTGGCGCGATCTGGCCTGCCATCGCCGTTCAAGTCTCCTAGCGCCTGATCAAAAAGGGAAGGTATTTGTGCAGCATAGCATTCATGGCCTGTTCTTAATGCGAGTCCAAACAAAAGCAAAAAGGCAGGAATGGCCAGCGTCAGGCGTGATAATAAATAGCGTGGCTGATTCCTTCCAAGTTCACTAAATTGGATTTCTCCAATTCGCACTCTGGTGGGCATGTCATTTTGCGAGTTCATCATGACTGCCCTTCTTGAGTCCAATAGGCATGCCAGTATCCAGGGAATGCCTCCTCCCATCGCTTCTGGTTTTCCTGTTCTTCGTCACTCCAAAGCACTTGCTGTGCGCGTGGACCCACCGTCATCCCTCGATTTTTTAGAGTTCTGACGGTGTTGGATAAAATCGAATGATCCAACCACCTTGGCACTGCTGAGTCAGGGTCATTGTCGTGGGCATCTGCTAGCAGCATGGATTCATCCAGCCTTGCTGACACCTCGCAAGGCCCAAGACGCTGGACCTCTTTGCTCAAGTAGTGATCATAATCTTGCAGAGAATCTTTATCCCCGACAGTTTCCTCTGTGACCCACTTGCTTTGACGGAAGGCGGCCGCGATGAAAAGTTGTTCAAATGGGTCAAGCGTGATGTCTGAGTCGGGTAACGCTTGGCTGAACAAAATTTTAAACATCTTCTGGTCCAACCGTGAAAATGGAATTTGCGGGTGTATTTCGAATAAATGCTGGATGACGTCTAGAGTGACAATAGCGGCATCAATGCGCTGTTTTTCACTTTGCGCGGGATGCATAGGTTTAATAAAATTGATTATCACCAAATCCAAAAGCGTCCTGGCCTGGGATTGAGGCGAATTTAAACTGGCTGCCATTCCCCCTGGGGATGAAACTATCGCGAGGCCACCCAGCGCGTTCAGGGCAACCTGCATGAAATCTCGGCGGTTGGATGGATCAGTCATACAAGCTTTGATAGAAGGTTTGATCGTGATCGAGACAAATGGAATTCGCCGATGGTTTTGGAAACGAGGGAAATGGACTTCTTAAAAAATCGAAAATCATTTGATTGGGCTGTGATTTACAGTAACACTGTCAATCATCGAAACATGGATCTATCCATTGAACAACTTGCAAACAAGGTGACCGCCTGGTGCGACCAGCATGGCGTGGTCCCTGCCAATGGCCAGGTCGCCACCGACACTCAGCCACGGACGTTGCGCTACTATCGCACCCTGGGATTGATGGATGCGCCGGCGACGGGCGGCGGATTCGCCGAACGACACTACCTCCAGGCCTGTGCGGTTCGCGTTTTGCAGGCGGATGGCTTGCCCCTGGCCCGGATTCATTCGCTGCTCTTTGGCCGCAGCGATGAGGAACTGCTTGGCATTTTGAAAGCCGCCGAGTCCAAGCGGTCCCCCGAACTGCACGCCAGTCCGGACGGGGCTGCCACGGCCCCCTTGCAGACCGTGCCCTTGGGGCCGGACTTCCTGCTGGTCAGCCGACGTCCCCACCTGCGCCTCAGTGAATCCCAAATCCGCAACATCCTTCACCTCCTCAACTCGAACTGAATCCCACCGTCATGCTCACTCAAACCATCAGAAGTAACATGAATTTCGGCCTCATTGCTGAACTGGACAACTCCCGCATCTCTCTTCCACTCCAGCATGTCGAAGCCCGCTTTCGGGTCACCGGCGATCTCGCCAGTGTCGAAATGGACCAGGTCTTCGAGCAGAACGCCCGCAAGTCACTTGACGTGACCTACACCTTCCCGCTGCCGGGCGAAGCCTCCGTGTTTCGCTGTGAAATGCACGTCAATGACCGGGTCGTTCGGGCCATCGTGATGGAGGAAAAAGAGGCCCGCCGCGTCGTGGCCGAAAAGAAGGCAAAGGGGCATCGCACAGCTCTGGTCGAGTCGATTCGCGACAACCTCTTCACCCTCGAACTTGGCAATGTGGCTCCCGGCGATCGCATCGTGATCCGCTTTGCCTACCTGCAGCCCCTGGAGCGCCTCGGGGATCAGCTCAGCCTTCGTGTTCCTTTCACCCCGGGTGTTCGCTACATCCCCGGTAAGCCGCTGCTGCGATCCAACCGTGGCTCAGGGGTCTGCGATGACACCGACGAGGTCCCGGATGCGTCGCGGCTCAGTCCGCCGCGCATCAACGGTGAGCACCCCGATGCAGCGACGATTTACATACGCGGCACATTGGATGCCGATGAAGTGCAGGTCGGCAGCCTAAACAGCCCCAGCCATTCGGTGCAGGTGGATGTCGCAGGCAAATACCTCGGGGTGGAATTGGCGGGAGAGCAGCATGTGCCAGACCGAGATTGGGTCCTGCGCTGGCAGGAAGCCCTCGTAACCGAAGCGAAGCCGAAGGCCTGGAGTTGCCGCCAGGACGAGTGGCGCTATGGACTGGTGCAACTACGCGCCCCGCTTGAGCTTAAGGCCGTGGAGCAATTCCCGCAGGACGTGTACTTCCTGCTCGACCGCTCCGGCAGCATGAAGGGCGATAACTGGCAACAATGCGCCAAAGCCCTGAAGGCTTTTGTTCGAGAACTCAGCCCCGTGGATCGAGTTTGGATCACGCTCTTTGAGACCGGCTATCAGGACTTTTCCGATGCACCGATGCTGCGCGACGAACTGCTAGCCGACCCAGCTTTTCAAAACTTCGAGCAGATCAAGGCCTATGGCGGCACTGAATTGCTGCCGGCCCTAAAGCACGTGCTGGAGGTGCGCGCCAAATGCAGCCAGGGAGTGCCTTCGAGGCTCATCCTCATCACCGACGGCCAGGTCGGCAACGAAGATGAGATTCTGGAATTGATGCGGGAACCCGAGGCCGCCCAGCTGCCGGTGCACACCTTTGGCATCGACCGCGCGATCAATGATGCCTTTCTGCAGCAGTTGGCGGCTTATACAGGCGGGCGCTGCACGCTGATGACGCCGCAGGATGACATTCCCGGCGCGGTGCGCAAGCTGGCCTACACGCTGCGTCGCCCGGTGCTGACCCACTTGCAACTCTCCAAGGGCTCGGAAATGCCACGACCTGAACGTGGACTGATGGACCTGCACGCGGGCGAAGTGCTGCTGGTGCCGGTGCGGGTGCAGGGTTCGAGTCGGGTAGAGCTGACCGCCTGCCTGCCGGATGGTCACCCGTGGTCCATGCAATGGGACCTCGATGAGGCGGAGGAGAGTGAAACAGCGCGTCTCACCTGGGCCAAACGACGCATCAGCCACCTGCAAAAGCAGGGGCAGCAAAGCGCGGCCATTGAGCTAGCGATCCATCACAACCTGATTTGCCGGGGCGCCGCCTTTGTGGCCTGGGATGAAGCCGCCAAAACCACCGTGGCCAAGCAAGCCGTGGTGCAGCCTTCCCTGGAGACTCCAGGCGCGGGTAATGTTTCGTCGGTTCACGTGCTCGCAAGCCCCTTTAAAACGGCCCCGTCTGCTGATCTTGTGATTCACTGGCGGCGGAAGCCATATATTGGCCATGTTGTAGTAAATACCGATGAAAATATGCGGCGCATGCGCCGGGTAGAAATGGATTGCAACCTAGCTCCAGATCGTTCCCCACATCGGACCGAGGCTTCGTCAAAATCGCTTCGACAAACCTTGAAGCACAAATTCCAACTGCTAGGTGGCTTGCGTCTGCGGATTGACCTCGCCCTACGGAAGTGGACTGGACGCATTTTCGGCGGTCAGCGGCACAACTTGAGGGAAATCTTGGAGCACAAATTCCACCTGCCACCGGATTTGTGTCTCCTGATTGTCATCGACCTACGGCAGTGGGCCGGGCAAAACCGCAGTGGTCAGCGGCGCAAATGGCTGGAAACCTGGACGCGAAAGCTTGCTCGGGCCGACAGCACTTTGGATCAGCTTGAATCCCTTTTGGAATCCACCGCGGATGAAGAGATTCAGGCCTTGCTGGAACCTCTGCGCGAATGGCGAGCTCAGCAACCCATGCCTTAAGCAACCGCAAATTCTTGCCTCAACCCTATGCACCTTCACCCCATCGCCTGCGACGCCCGGTCCTTTTCTTTGGTGTGCCACAGCAGTAAGGCGCATGGCCTGATCGACGCCGGATTCTCGCCTGAGCAGTGGCGACTGGCGGAAGTGCGGCAGGGATGGGATGCGTCGCTGATTCGAGATGTGCTGATCACCCATGAGCACGAGGACCATGTTCGTGGACTGTCCTGGTGGCTACACGAAATGGCGTCACCTGACACACGCGTCTGGTGCGACGCGGAGACCTGGGCCGCCCTGAACCTGCCCGCGAGTTTGCAGAAGCACTGGCGGGCCATTCCGGAATCCGGACACTTCGGCGCCGGCGACCTGGAGGTGCGTGCCCTTGCTGTGGCACACGATGCCGTGTCTCCCCGTGCCTATCAGCTCACCCACAGGGCTTCCCAGACGCTTGTGGCTGTGGATTTCGGCTCGGTGAATCAAAAGCTCAGAGAATGTCTGGCGGAATGTGATCAGGCGTTTTTGTCAGCCTACTACGAGGAAGAGTTGCTGCCCGAGGAGGATGATTTTGGTTCTGTGCAACGGCTTACCAGTTTGCACGGACATCTCTCCAACCGCCAACTGGCGGAGTGGCTTCAGGAAGCGGGTGGTCGGCTGACCCATCTCAGCCTGGGCCATCGCCACCCCCGGTGGAACAGCCGCCAACACCTCATGGTGCGCGTGCTTCCGGTCTTGCCCGAAACCGTGGCGCTTGAGCTTTTTTGATGGGGGCTCTGCCGCGATAGTGAAAGTGTGTAGAATATTCCAAAAAATGGAGAAAATGTTTCCCGAAGACGTCTGCCTCACCAGTCGTGTTCCGTCCAACTTGATGGCGAGCCCTCGGGGCGGGCTTCTTGAGGGGCACCCCGCGGGCAGTCCACGACCAACCTATCATCCCGTCATGAGAAACGAGACCATTGAATCCCTGCCGCACTTCATCGAACTCACCTGCTCAGAGAACCTTCAGGGGTTCGTTTTCCGGGGGGTGACGGATATTGCCGAGCACCGGCTATTGCCTTCGATCGGGCGGCTGAAGCGGTTTGAAGGCGCAAGCCTCGCCGAGGTCACTAAGCAGGAAAAACATTGGCTGAAATGCTTCCGTCTGGAAGGTGCCCGCCACGTCACCGCCAGTCTGAGTGACTGGGAGTGGATGGTCCTGGCCCGGCATCACGGCCTGCCGGTGCGGCTGCTCGACTGGACACGCAACCCGCTGGTCGCTCTGTATTTTGCCGTCTGGGATGGCCAAGGCAAAAAAGCGGCGGTCTACGCGGAGAAGTTCACGCGCTCCATCGACACCGATCAAGAGACGGATCCTTTGGCGGTGGCGCGCGTGGGCAAGTTTCAGCCTGCCTCCACCAGCGCCCGCATGAGTGCCCAGGCTTCGGTGCTGACGCTGCATCCCGATCCACGCAAGCCTTACCACTCCAAGACGCTGCGCTGTCTCGAGATTTCCAAGACGCTGGCACCGGTCATCAAGGTTCAACTCAGGCGACTTGGCATGCACCCCGCCACGGTCTTCCCCGATTTGGATGGCTTGGCCAAATCCATCCGCTACAACGAGGCCTAACCTTTTTCGCATTCCGATGGCCGCTCCAAGCAATTCCCGTACCGTTCGCGTCTTCCTGAGCAGCACGTTTCGCGATTTCGCTGAAGAGCGAGATCTGCTCGTCAGAAAGATCTTCCCCGAGTTGCGGCGCAAGTGCCGGGAACGCCAGGTAGAACTGGTGGATGTGGACCTGCGCTGGGGCATCACCGAAAAGGAAGCCCAGCAGGGCAGGGTGCTGCCCATCTGCCTGGCGGAGATCGACCGTTCGCGTCCGTGGTTCATGGGGTTCATCGGCGAGCGCTATGGCTGGGTGCCGGAGAAGGAAAAGTATGACCTCTCGCTGCTGTTGGAGCAGCCCTGGCTGGAGGAGCACCGAGGCGGCAAGAGCGTGACCGAGTTGGAGATCCTCCATGGCGTGCTCAACAACCCCGCGATGGAGGGCCGCGCGTTCTTCTACTTCCGCGACGCGAAGTGGTCACGCAAGAAGGGTGGAGCCTACCTGAGCGAGGGCAGGGAAGAGAAGACCAAACTCGAAGCGCTCAAGGAGCGTATCCGCCAGAGCGGCTTCCCAGTGATGGAAAACTATCCCAGCCCCGAAGCGCTGGCCTAGCAAGTCAAAGAAGAGGCGCTTGAGAAGGAAAACGCTGAGTTCAAGAAGATGTATGCCGACGCGATGCTGGGCATCAAGGTGCTGCAGGAAGCTATGGAAAAAAGTGGTGAGCGTGGCTCATCGCCGTAGCCATGCCCTTGATGCCGTCAGGGGTGGGCACCGCAGCAAGCGCCGCATCCGCGTTGGAGCAGCACGAGAGGCAGGAGATGGCGAAGAGATCCTGGTGTTGAGATCGTTGGGTATTCTGAAATTGATTTGGCTCAGGATGCCAGGTTGAACGATTGACAAATTTGATTCGAATGGGACTAACTTAGATTTGTAATAAACGTGAAAATTACAGTCTTGCCGCCTTTCTGCAAAGCCCATTCCGTTTAGCTGCAGCAACAACAAGCACGATCCTTCCATGAAAACTCCGATCGTTTATGAAATCGCCGGTCAACTCCGCTGTCTTCTGGTGGTAGATGGGCAGAAGATCAGCATTGGGCGTGCTGCCGACTGCGATGTTCAAATTAATGGCGCTGCGGTAGGTGAAATAGAGGCAACGGTGCAGTTTGTAAATGACTGCCAGTCTGTGTTGATTGATTCCGGCAAAGGTAGTGCGCCCAATGAACAACCATTGCCATGGACGTTCCCTTTGGCAGGATTTGATCTGGTTTTGTATCGCCCATTCAGTCCTGCCGATGTTCCAAAAACAACAAGAGAGCGCGAGGTTACTTTGCAGGGACTGACAGACGGCAAGGCTTGTCATGTCTTGATGACAAATCAGCCCATGTTGTTGGGTTGCAGTGATGACTGTGATCTGGTCATCCCGTCGGCTGATTGCGCTGAGGTGCAACTGGCTTTATGGGCAGCGGCGGACAACAAAGTTGCCGTGCAAGTGCTAGATAACTCATGCGTTGTGGACTGGCTTGGCCGAGCGGACGCTACGAAGGCGGAAATGGAGCTTCCATTCATTTTAAGTCTTGGTGGCAAAATGATCTTCATTGATGACGGGGCTCTATTCTGTTCAAACCAAATATCGGCACCCTTACTGACGCCAAGTAGACCACTGACTTTAGCCAAAGCATTACCGTCACCGGTCGTTACTGATGAGTTTTATGTTAACAAAAGCAGTCAGCCGCACGGTCCATTATCTGAGGAGGAGGTGCGCTGTTCCGTTCGTTGTGGCACTTCCAGCTCTAAAGATATTTCCTTGAAAGAAGGCGCTGAGGATTCATCGCCTTTGAATAACTTAAACGGCATCAGTGACCTGTCGTGTATCCTTCCGCCACCCGCAGAAGGCGGCCTTTCAATCGCTTCCAAGGATCTTACCTCCATGGCTGTTCCAACCGCGGTAGTCACACCGATGGTTGAAAGGATTGGAGCCTCCAGGAGCCCCGGTCTCCAGATCAGTGATCGGAGGCCCCCTTGCCTAGATCTCGATCTTCAGTTGCCCAAGATCCAGATGCCTCCACCGCCTCACATTCCACCCTTGAATGTGCCAGCGTTTACTTTCGACATCACATTTCATTCCCACAGAACACCTTGACCACGATCGCCTTTCGTTGCGCCTGAGTGATCATCTCATCAATGCCTCAAGACTTAATAATCTTCAAAACTCTTCAACGATCTTCCTCTCAAACATCCAGACATTTCACCCTAACTTGGATCCCTCAGGAATCTTGAAGTAACCAGTTGACAGCTTATTTCACACTTCATAAGTAGATATCGTGAATCTCCTATTTGAGCCAACAATTGAGGGTTTTACCTGGGTGATCGCTGTCGCAATCACAATCATCGTCTTAGATATATTCTTCTCGACGGAAATTCTCAGTGCCACAGCAATTTTGGGTGTCGCCACCTATTTTACTCTTCTTTTTGACATATCTTGGCAATGGAGGGTTCTCTTGGCTCTCATATGCTGGCTTGCTTCTATGGCTCTTTTCTACAGTCTATGGAGGTTGTTCGTTGCACCTGCGGTTTTAAAAGTTTTCAGTTCGGGAATCAAGGAGTCTGTTCATTTGGCTGAGGGTGACATTGGAGAGTTTCGTTCCATCGAAGGAAAAATGTTTGTGCTTTGGAATGCGGAGCTTTGGCCAGTCGAAAGCAGTTCTACCGCAGAACTGTCTGACCGTGAGAAAGTGTTAATCGAAAAAGTTGAAAAAGGTGTATTCACGATAGCACAAATAAAACCATGATTACTGTCATTCCCCAAAATCACTGCCGTATCATTGAACGATTTGGAAAGCCAATCCGGGTACAGAGCAGCGGTCTCGCGTTTAAACTTCCCTTTATCGAAAAGGTTAAAAATGTATCTGCTGATTGGGGTGGGGAGACAAATAAAAATGGCGTTTTTCTTGAGTATTCAGAACAGGTTCTAGACACTCGGCCGAGAGAGTGCATAACCCGAGATAACGCCAGAGTAATGGTTGATGCCGTAATTAGTTGGAGGTTAATAGATCCTCTTAAGGCGGTTTACGAAGTGGACAACCTGCACCGCTCGTTACTTCAAGTCGCATTAAATGCGGTTCGGTCGCAGATTGGTGCATATAATTTGGATGATGCCCTCGCCGCGCGTGCGACCCTTAACGAGAAACTTGTGGCAGAGCTCAGCGATACTACTCGCAAATGGGGTATTCAGATTATTCGCATCGAGATTCAAGAACTGAAGACGGATAGCGCAACAGGTGCGGCCATGCTTCAGCAACTAGAAGCGGAGCGACGAAGCCGAGCTACTTCATTGGAGGCTGAAGGTATTGCTCAGGCGACGATTAAAGCAGCCAATGCTGAACGTGAAGCCGCGATACTTCGTGCCGATGGCATCGCTCGAGCACTCGAAATCACTGCAACTGCAGAAAAATGCTATTTGGACACTCTGAGTGCAAGCGTTGGAGCTGAGCAAGCGAGTAAAATTCTTTTAGCACAGAAAGTGATAGAGGGATTTGAAAGAATTACTAAAAATCCTTCGGATAAAGTTTTTTTGCCGGCCAGTGTGAAAGGTATCCTCGAGATGGGTTAGTTTCTGTCAGGTGACCTAAGATGGTAGAGTCAATGCCATCCGTTCAGTTTATGGTCCCGGCAAAGTGAGAAGATCTGGCCGGCTTCTGGAGCGTAGGCCGTAGGCCGCAGCGCAGGAAGCGGATTGGGCGACTCTCTCCCTCTCGCATACCAGCTCTCGGGCAAACTCCTCAGGCGTCCTCATCCCCAGGCTTCGGTGCGGGCGAACCTGGTTAAACTTCCATCGCCAGGCCCCCATCACCGCACGGGCTTCCCCCAGCGTGTCAAACAGCTCCCGTGCCAAGCCTTCCCGGCGGAACTTGTCGTGGAAGCTTTCCACGTAGGCGTTTTGCCACGGACAGCCCGGCTCAATGTACAGCGTCTTGATGCCAGCCTGCGCCAGCCACCTCTGCGGCGACTTGGCGATGAACTCAGGCCCGTTGTCGCTGCGGATGTCGCCTGGTGCCCCATGTGTCTCAATGAGCTCCCTCATTACCTCTTGTCCTTTTTCTGCTCCGATGCTCCGGGCCGCATGCAGCGCATGCACCTCCCGGGTGTATTCGTCCACCGCGCTCAGGACCCGGTAGGCTCTCTCCTTTGGCATCCGACTGGCAAAAAGGGTCCTGACCCATTGAAAAATTGCGTCTGCGTTCTGTGGTGTTTGTGCCTTTCCTGTCCATTGGCTTCCGGCGCTACAGCCCACGCTCCACATGCCGATTGACAGGATTTGCCTGAACGCTCAAGGTCTAACTAAATTTTCCCTCACTTGGCCGAGATCTTAACGTGGACGGAGCTCAATGCCATGAGGCTTGCTTTTTAAGTCATCATTACCATGCCATCCTGTCCTTTTTCATCGCACATCCCCCCGGAAATTGTGGGGCCAGTCTTAGCCAAGTTGTTCAGCCAGATCGCGCCGGAGCGCCTGATGGAAATCGAACAAGGGATGCGCCACGCGACTTTGGCCGAAGGTGAGGTGCTAGTGCATGAAGGGACAAAGCCCGAGGAGGTGTTCCTGCTGGAGGAGGGACGACTGGGGGTTTATGCGCGAGATGGCTCCGACCGGCTAACGCGGATCTGTGTGATCCGCGAGCAGGGAAGCCTGGTGGGTGAGCAAAACGTGCGCGAGGAACGGCGCTTCGCGAGCGCGACGGTGATCGCGCTGACGGATTGCCAGGTGGCCGCGCTCCCCAGCCCTGTGTTCAAAGCCCTACTGGCGGAGGATTCTACCGCAGTGGCGAAACTGGAGGAGGAGGGGCGGCGGCAGGCGTTTGAGAAGCTACGGCGGCTGCATCAGGAGGTGGCTGAGTTGACCGCGCAGCAGATCGTGCCGGACCGGTTGACGACGCGGCAGTTTGAACCGGGGGCGATGATCTACCGCGTGGGTGAGCCGGCCCAAAGTGCGTTTTTTGTGGTGTCGGGCGAGGTGGATCTGTTCCAGCCTTTGAGCGCGGAGCCAGAGAAGACGGTGGGAGAGGGGTTGGTGTTTGGCGAGGAGGAAGCGGTGTCTGGGCAGTCACGGCAGCAGGACGCACGAGCCGCAGGGGAGGTGGAGGTGCTGGAGATCGCCTTGGAGCTGCTGAGTGGCCGGGAGAGGGCCGGGGGCACGGTGTTGAAGCAGTTGTCCTTCGCGCATCGTCTGCCACGGCTGGGCTACGCTTGCTCGTTTTCCGGCGAGGTGGAGGGGCGGCGCTGCATGGTGACGGATTACCACCAGATGGACGGCCGTCGGGTGCGAGTCAGGTTTTTTCCGAATGAACTGATGGTGGAGGCTAGCGCGGCGGAGCAGGCCCTGGGTCTGCAGGAGGTGACTGGGCCCGCACACGGGCTGTCTTTGTTGCTGACCCAGTCGGGCAACCGGCTGGTGGGTCTGACGGCGAGCCAGGACTGGCCTGGACTGCCGGAGGCGATGCTGGCGCTGCTCCGCGGCACGATGCTGGAGAGCTGGCAGCTTGATGCGCTGCGCACCACGGGAGAATGGCTGGCGGAAGCGGCCTCCGAGCGGGTGAAGACGGGCAACGAGGTGGTCTGTGCCTGCACCGGAGCGACGGTGACGCACCTGCGGTTGGCGGCAGGCCAGGTGTCCACGGTGGAGGCGCTGATGCAGAAGACTGGGGCGGGTAGCGTGTGCGGTGGCTGCCGCGCCCGTCTGCCGCTGATGCTAGGGCTGGAGGAGTCGATGCTCTGCCGCCTGAAGACCACACCTCTCTGCGAGGGCGTGATTCGCGCCCAACTGATGCCGGTGACAGGGGAGCCTCTACCTCTGGCGCGGTGCGGGCAGCATGTGCGTGTGGAGGCGCTGCTGGATGAGCGCTGGGTGGGCCGGCCCTACACGCTGACCGGTTTTGGCCCGGAGAGCTATGAATTGGGGGTGAAGATCGAGGAGGGTGGGCTGTTTTCGAACTGGATGCACTCGGCACCGACGGGCTCTCTAGTGCGGGTTTCGCGACCGCAGGGCACGGTGTGCCCGGAGCCGTCTGATCCGCGCCCACTGGTGCATGTGGTGGCGGGCATCGGTGTGACGACGGCCATCGCCTCGGCGCGAAAACTGGCAGGCGGCCGTCGGCTGATCGTTCATTACATCTATCGGCAGGCGGCGCAGGCACCTTATCTCAAAGAGTTGCGCGCGATGCAGCAGCAAGGGAGCCTGGATCTGCACGAGTGCTGCACCGGCCTGGAAGGTCGGCCGGATGCCTCACATTGGCGGCGGTCTGTCGCCTCAGGCTCCCCATGCGAGGTGCTGGTCTGCGGGCCGCAGTCCTTTAATGAAGAGGTGATGCGGGCCTGCGCTGGCTTGGAGGGGGTGACGGTCACAGCGGAGAGCTTTCTTCATGCGCAGCGCGGCGAAGGTGGAACGCCGCGGCCGGGCAGTTGGCGGCTTCCCGGTTTCAAATCGGCCTGGCCAGGAGGCGAGCCCGTGACGCTCAAGGCAAACGCCCCGGCCGAGGTGGAGGCCGTCCAGTTCCTGACCCAATACCATCACGAGATGAAGCCAGCATGCGATCTCCGTACCCGGATTGAGGAGGTGCGCGCCGAGATCGCCGATACCAGCATGTGGACGCAAACGACAGAGGAACTGGGCTTTGCTGCCCGTCTGGCCTGGCGAAATGCGGAGCGCTGTGTGGGACGCCTTTATTGGAACGGCTTGCATCTGCGTGATTGTCGGCACCTGACCCGTGCGGAGGAGGTGGCTACGGCGTTGTTTGATCATCTGCGCTTCGCCTACCACGGAGGTGACCTGCGGCCTGCGATCAGCGTCTTTGCGCCTGGCACGCTGGAACGTCCGGGACCGCGTCTGTGGAATCCGCAACTGCTGCGCTACGCTGGCATCCGCCTGCGAACAGGCAAGCAGATCGGCGACCCGGCGCAAAATGAACTCACTCGGCACATCATGAAGCTTGGCTGGGAACCTGCTGGCACGGATTTTGATCTGCTGCCGCTGGTGGTGGAGTTCCCCGGCGAAGAACCGCAGCTTTTCGAACTGCCGGAGGACTGCCGTCATGAGACCCTCATCCGGCATCCGCATCATGCTTGGCTAGCGAACATGAAGCTGCGCTGGCATTGCGTGCCGGCGGTGAGTGACATGGTGCTAGACGCGGGCGGTGTTCCTTACCGCATGGCTCCCTTCAATGGATGGTATCTCGACGCGGAGATTGCGGCGCGTAATTTCACGGACACGAACCGCTACAACTTGCTGCCCAAGATCGCGGAGGCGATGGGCTTTGACATCACGAACGATCGCAACCTGTGGCGTGACAAGGCTCTCCTCATATTGAACGAAGCCGTGCTGCATTCGTTTGATCGCGATGGGGTGAAGATCTCCGACCATCATGCCATCGGCCACGAATTCCTGGAGTTCTGCCGCCATGAGCAGAAGGCCGGCCGGGAACCTCATGGCAAATGGATGTGGCTGGTGCCTCCCGTGAGTTCCTCCACCAGTGTGCTCTACCAGGAGCCGTTCCGTGATGTGGCCATCAAGCCCGCCTTCCGCTACCAAAAGCCGGTCTGGTGTGGGCGGAGTCTTTGATCTGCCATGTCCTATTCACCAGCCTGTGTTGCGGCAACGCACGCCTTTGATGGAAATTAGGTAGGGTAGGAGATGAGTTGACTGGCTCTCATCAGTGTAATGGTTGTGATTGATTAGATCACTCGGATCTGGTTGAAGGTGGCTCGTTCTGGAGCAGACTTGTCCCTCATGGGGATTTTCGATTTCATGCGCAAAAAGCAGCTTCCACGCGTTCCGGATCATGCCGACCTGCTGGTGCTCCTCGGGCTGGTGGCCTCTGCAAAGGACTATGCGCATGCTTTTTATCAGAAGCATTACGTACTCATTGATGAAGCCATTCGCGTGATTGCTGTGATCGAGAAGCATCACCAGGGGTTGGCTAAATCGATGCGCCTGACGAAGACAGCCTTGCCCGAAATGACCTGTAAAGTTCGAGGTCTATGGGAGGCAACCATCCTTGAGGATGATGTGCGCCTTCACCTCAACCAGGAGATGGAGGTTTTTGTCTCGAGTGCAGCCAGGATACTGCAAGACACGAGTTGCCCAGACCTGCTCCGGCAATGCCTCTGGATGTTGAGTGCAGGTGCGCTGAGTTGGGCACCACTCAGCTAACCAGATGCTTAAACAGGCTCAGCTTGATCTGCTCCCGCGCTGTATGCGCTTGGTGGTGAGCAAGTTGGTGAAGAGGATAAGCCGTAGTATGACGTTCGCCGCGAGGCGGCTCTAAAAAACAAGCCCCGCGGGTTGCGCCGGGCTTGGGAGAAATGCGGCTAGTTACTTAGTTTAAACGCTTGGTAATCCCGCCGACTTTGGCGTTGCCTTAGCAGGAGAAGCGATGCCAGCTCCCGAAGTGCCGCCAAACGTGCTGCCCATGTTTTCAGGGTCATCCTTGCGATGGCGGTCTTTGAGGCTCTTGTTGCCCCCGAAGTAGAGGCGGACTCCGCCAAGAACCTGTCGGTAGTTGTTGTCGCCGACCCCGCCATCCACAAGGAGTGTGACACCTCGAAGTGGGGTCTGATATTCCAGGCCGATGACGTAGAAGTTTTTTCCGAACCGGTTCAGCCACTCTGCGGAAATCATCAGATTATCCACGGGATAAATGGCAGCAAAAAGGCGTGCGGCGGCGAAGTCACGCTGAGTGTTAACGCAGGATGCAAAGGTGGACAGCACGCGAGTGTCATAGTTGTTGTAGCCCACGAACCCACCGATGGTGAATTTGTTAAAATAGAGCTCGCCTTCGACGCCGGCCAGAAGGTCGTTGAAGTCAGTGCTGTGCGTGCCGCCAACTGCCAGACCAAAAAGGCCCTTGGAGGGATTGCGAGTGAAAAAGTGGCCGCCATATCCCAAGATGTCCGTGCCAAAGCCGCGGGCGTAGAGACCGTCGAGCTGGAGTCCGAAGCGCTGGCCGACAAGAATGCTCTTTTCCGACGCGTTGCACCATTGGATGAATCAGGTAGCTGCCTGGTAGTCTCCGTGCTTCTAAGCGGCCAATAAGTGACAGTAGGTGATTGCCTACCGTCAAACAACGGAAGTAGATCGCCTGATGCAGATGGTCTGGGGTAACCTTGGGCTGAATCTCTCATCGACAAAGCCGCATGGCCCAAAGGGATGTGAAAGTCAGTGACCTGGGGCAGCCCATGGGAAGCTTAAAGATGGGCCATGCCATCTGCTTCAAGATACCGCATGGATCAGGGGGGGGATGGGATCGGTTCGAACACCACGCTACCCTGATATTGGTTCGTGTTGTTCAAGGTCTGCAAGGGCGTGGTGGGAAGCGAGGACGCCATGAAGCTGCCGAAGACTGCAGGCACGCCATCCAATGGCACAATCAGTCCCTCCAGGCTCAGGGCACGCGTCAGCTTGTTGCGGACATTAAGCGGGTTGGTGTCACTGCGAGTAAGCGAACCACGCACCATGCCAGTGGTGGTGGTGACCGTTGCGCTCCCGTTGCTGAAATCAATGCTGCTGTAGGCCGGGGCGGAGAAGGTGTTGGCGGTGTTCAGAGCAAAGCTCACGGCGCCAACCTGTTCAATGCCTGCATCGCGGTTACTGAGGTTGACGCGCACGCGACGGACGCTGGCTTGTGAACCCAAGTTGAGAATACGCGAGCCTGCCGCTGGTGCCGAGTATTTCCCACCTTCAGCGAGCAAGCCCACGGTAGCGAAGCCATCGCGGTAGAGGCGCGCTGTGACCAGTGGGTTGCGAGGTCGGCTCCATGTAAGGTTGCCGTTAATTGGGGCACTCGAGCTGGCGGCCAAGTTGATTTTGCCATGCAGAGAACCCTTTGTCGTCGTTCCATAGAGCAACTGCATCAGGCCCAACTGGCCCTGTTTGCCGATGAAGCCATTGAAAGTCAACGACTCGCCATCTCCAGCACGGCCAGTGGCGGTGAAATTGCCATTGGTAAGAATCACGGCTGCGGCGTAGCCATAACCGCCCGGCAGCTTAACGCTCTCTTCGTTGGCCCCCTCATCCACGATGCGCATGAGCCAGTGCTGACGACCAACATAGGGATTGTTGATGGGTGCCCGGCTTCGGCTCCAGTAATTTGACCAGCCCTCAAAATGTTGCAGAGTGGCGACTGTTCCTGCGGGTGGCATCAGGGTCCCGCGCAGAGCGGCATTCTCTGCATCCAGTTCGATCACGAGCTTACCTACGGCAAGCTTGAGGCTACTGATGACATCCACCACGAGGATTGCGTTACTTCCGTCAGCTGTATTGAGGGAGCCACTGAAGCTATGGGTGAGGGTGCCCTGAACAAGGCGGCCGCTGCAGGTGCCCAGAGTCGTGACAGTAAGGGCAAGCGAAGCGCCAAGTTCACGATTCGAGGGATGTCGCGGCACATAGGCTACGTAATCGCCGACGAGATCGATGTTGAGCGGGCGCACCACCAGCACGGCCGTGGCGCTACTGCTACCATAGGCATTGCTGGCCTTTAGGCTGATGTTGTAGGTGCCTGCGGCTACCCGTGCCGTTCCGCGAATGAGACCTTCTTGTGCATCAAGCAGTAGGCCGGACGGTAAGCCCGTGGCACTGATGCTGGTGTAGGTGCCCGTGATTGGGATTTTCCAGCCCACAAAGCCGCCAACGACGACATCTGGCATGGCCATTTCAACGGCTGCGAAGCGGGGTGGCACCAGCACATTGAGATTGTGGCTGCTAATCAAACGGCGCACATCATCGCCCATTTCGACGATGCACTGATACAAGCCGATGTCGGTAAATCCAAGGTTACTGATCGTTAGGTGACCCTTGGTGGTGACGATGGCGCGCGAGTCCAGAGCGCCAGGTTTCTTGCTCCAGAAAAACTTTAGGTTCTTGCCCGCGGCGATTGCCGGCAAGGTCACAGCTTGGTTGAAATTGCGCACGATGTCCGTGCTCGTATGACTGACCACCGCCACCTCAAAGGCATCACTCAGTGTCTTCTGCGCGGCGGTGGCCTTGGAGTCGTTGGGGCTGACTCGCACTGTATAGGTGCCAAATTGCGCTGGGGTAATCGCATCGATTAGGAGTGTGTCCTCATTGGCGTTGGCGATGGCTACACCGTTGTGTAGCCACTGGTAGAGCATGCCATCGCTAGCTGCGCTTTGAGCGCGCACGCGCAAGGTCACGGCCTCACCGACGCCAGCCAGGACGTTGCGCCCAGGCACAGACGTACCCACAATCTCGGCTTCGAGGGCTTCAATAATGGGTTTGATGCGCAGCACGCGGGTCTCAATGACAAAACTGCTGGTGCGTCCGGCAACGTTGGTGACAAGCACGTCATAGAAACCGGCGAAGCTGGGGTTGTCAGCCGTGGCATCGAGTTGCAGGCTGCTGTTGATGGCATCCAGGATGGGCACGCCGTTGCGGCGCCATTGCAGGCTTAACCCCTCGGCATCGCCTTCGACATTCACATTGAGTGTGACGGAGGATTCTTCAGCGATGAAGAGGGGGCGAGTGATGTCCATGGACTCTCCAGTAGCGCCTGAAATGGCTTCAAGAAACGTGATGAGCGGCGGTTGTGCGCCGACGTTGATGTCTGGAACGCTACCCCTCACCCAACGCATCGAGATCACTTCAAGGTCACTGAACTGCACTTCGCCCAAGGCCGATGGCTGAGGCAGGTCAGTGAAGGCAACAACCTCAAAGCGGGCACCAACCGGTAGCCGCAGTCCCTTGGTGGCTTCGTAGTCGTTGCCTTTTGCATCGAGTAGTCGATAGATCTCCGTGGGCGAGTCGCTGTCGATGAGAATCAAACCGCCCAAGCCCTCAAGCTCACTGCGCACGGTGAGATCGGGCACCTCCAGGATTAGCGTGCTGCGGCTGCGTAGGTCAAGGCTACCTAGTAGCTCATTGAGAACGGAGGTGGCCTGAGGCACAGCATCGACCACGGCAGCAATGTGCTCATCCACAGCGGCGAGGGCTGCAATGCCCCAGAGGCTGGGGCCATCAGCGGGTGGCAGCGTTCCCTGATTGATCAAATAGCGCAGCACATCTACCGGCGAACCAATGCTGCCAGCAGAGCGGAAGGTCGGGTCTTCTGGTTTTTGCAGCATCGCTTCGAGAAACTCCCGCTGGGCTGCGGCAGCATAAACACCGCCAACCAACAGACGCAGTGGCTCGGCCTCCGGTGCATTTTCCATAGTGTCTATCATGCTGTAGATTTGCTGCAGGATCTCGCGCGGGCGGAGTGAGTCGCCTTGAGCCCCAGCCTGCTCGAGTTGTCGCCACTGTGAGGCGCTAGGGGTGATGAGCGAGGGATCGCGGCGGGTGCGCCAGGGAGTGAGATTGGCAAACTGTGCGGTGCTGCCATTGCTGCCATCCCCCAGCATGCCACGGCTGCGCATGACCTGGGTGACCTTGGCTTCTAGGACGAGTAGTGCGACCGTGTCGCGCACGCTCAGGTTGACCGCCAGAGTCAAGGCCTCAAGCTGTTGCTGCCAGGCGCTCTGGCACGCAGCCAGCCATCGATCCACTTCGCTCTTCATGGACTGGCTATCGGAGGGAAGGCTCGTTAGCTCAAAATCTGGCTTGAGCTCAGTCAGCCGAGGAAGAGGCTGCATGCCAACTAGCTCCGGATACGATTGAATCGGACCCAGGACCGGAAGAGTTCCCCCATCGCTCAGGGTGAAGGTTTGCATGTCGATGTTGGATGGGGTGCCGAAGGCTACCACGGTGGGAGCCTGCACTGGCAGTGAGAGTGGGAACATGGCTTGGGTCCCATCTTCAGTTTGGATCACATGGCCGCTGCCCAAGAGTTGGCCACTGGGGGCATAGGCGCTGATGGCTTCGCCCGCTGCCGCGATGATTTCGTTGCCATCGACATCCGCTAGCGGTCTGACTGCAGCATAGAAGCGCGAGTTCCCCGGAAAGATGCTGTCCGCTGGGGGCTGGCTGCTGCGATCTTTTGGATCGGTGCCTGCGAGTAGTTCAGCCAAGTCACTGGCACCATCAGCATCACTGTCTGCACCCTGGGTGGGCGATAGCCCCTTGGCCATTTCTACAAAGTCAGGCACGCCATCTCGATCGCTATCGAGTTTACCCACCTCAGCGCTGAATTGGTAGTCACTACGGGCGATGGCGCCACGACGGCCCCCGGCGGCCTCGGCATAATACTCCAACTGTGTGTCTTGAGCTAGCAAGAGGGGGGAGTCGTAAAGTTGGAAGGATTCATAGCCGTTGCGACGCACATAGATGGGGCTACCGCCAGCAGCACGGAGCGTCACGTGGATGATGCCATCGTAGAGCCCGGGGGGTGGGTCTGCCTTGACGACATCCACTAATTCGCCCTGGGCTTGCTCTAAGCTGAAGATGGAGACGTTGTCGGCATACTGATTGACCAGTTGTCCCGGAATGCCTGAAGTTGGTCCGGCCACCGAGCCAAGGTTAACTGCCCCAGCGGCACCTAGGCCTAGCTCAGGGTCTCGGAAAGTTTCAGAAATGGCAGAGGCCGTGAGTGTGCTGCCTCTGCCTGAAAAGGTGACCCTCTGGGTCCAGTCCCCTGCACGGTAGGCACCTAGCAGCCGAATCTCGGAGTTGGCGAATGGCGGCTTATCAAAAACCAGAACGTTGGCAAGGTTCAAGGTCTTGGGGTGCAGGGGCACCCTCACAGGTTCGGTGGACAGAGGGCTCCAGTTGCCATCGCCATCATCGACCAGGGTATTGATCAGACTGGAACGACCCGATCCGTCATCGGTATGCAAAACATGCACGGCCCCTGCCGGGCCGGCCGCAAGCGCTGCAATGGCACCTAGCTCAGGATCCATGTTGAGGGCCGCGAGCGTCTCCAAACCCTGAGCACCAAAACCTAGAATCTCGGCGCTTCCGTCGTCATAGCTAACGGCGATCTGGCTTTGTCCGGCCTTGTTTTGAATGACACACATCGCAGCTACTGGGCGTGATAGAGTCTCCGTGACGATTGGCCCAAAACCAAAGGCTGGAGCGGATGGCGGACTGCCTATCACAACACGGCACCGCTTGATGTCGGCGCTACCGGGGCGATAAACAACAATAGTGGCCATGGTGTCGCTGCCAAAAATGGAGGCCACATAGCGCGCATTGGCCATTCCAGTGAAGGTGTCAGCTGATCCGCTGGTGAGCATGCCGCTGGTCGCATCGGCGAGCAGGTTGCCGGGATTGAGCATCACCAAGTTGTCGAGTGTTGTGTCGCCGCCACCTTGAGGGCTAGGTGATGGAAAGCTAGCGAGACCAACCACCAGCGTGCGTGCCGCGCTGTCCTTGGTCACCGCGACGGCGTTGAGGCTACGCAGGTTGTATGTGTAGTGGCTCCTGGAAATCGGCGTGAAGCTGCTGCCCTTGTTGAGCACTTCACGAATAGCGCCAGGCTTGTCTGTCGGATGGCCATCGGAATCAAGCACGCTAAGCTCGTCGCGCGCGCGGCCGATGATGTCGTCGTGCGCGGTGTTGCCAACGACGCTGCTGGGTAGGGGGACCACGGCTGCAGCTTCTGGGGCAATGCCCAAAAGATGCATGGGCCGCGGAGTGGCGGCGGGAAAGCGCGGGTTGACAATCACCGCTCGGTTGGCAGTTGGCGAACCAATGAGTAGGCGATCGTTGCTGGGCGCAGCGGCCGTGCCATCACCCAGGCGACCGACACTGGCAAAGGCTGGAGTAGTGATGCCTGATGCCATGGCGCCAAGGGGGATGAGTTTGCCATCAGCGGCACCCTTGAGCACGCGCACCGCACCACTTTGGCGGTCCACGATGAGCAGGTCGAGCAGGCCATCGCCGTCAAAATCGCCATTGGCCAGGAACTCGGCATCGGTTTCTTGAGTAAAACTCGCCGCCTTCAACCCGGAAGGCAGCAGGCAGGCCAGGCCGAGGCAGAAAGCGTTGAAAACAAAAAGTGTCGGTTTCATGATCGTGAGATTCAGGGGACATTCACCACCGGGGTTTCCAGCACGCGCTCAATTTCCATGGTGCGCTTGTTGAAGCGCACCAGCACGTAGCGGTACTTCGATCCACTGGTCACTGGGCTACGGTCCAGCAGGAACATTTCGTGGGTTTTGCTGTAACTGGTCGATGTTAGGCGTGGCACCACGGCCACCCAAGGATCGTGAATGACGGTGTTGCCCGTGCTGTGCTCCTCGTAGGCGATTTCTTCCATGAGCGGAGTCACCTGGACCACTGTCGGGTTGAGTCCGGCCACCACCTCGTAGCGATAGAGCAAGACAGGCAGGATCTTGCCGGCGTAAACCGGACCCAGGCTGTTTTCCGTCTGGGCTAAGGTATCCTGAGCAAAGACTGCGGTCAGTGGGTTGTACTTGCCGAGGATGAGCGAGCGTCCGATGCCAGCGAAGCCATTCACGGGCCTTGGGTAGTTGGTGTAGCGGTCTTTGAGTTGCGGGTCATCAAGCTGCGTGGGCACTGGTTGTCCGTTACTGAGCGGCATGTCCACTGCACCAATACGCACACCAATCCCCTTAAAATCAGGCACGCGGCCCTCAAGATTCTGGGCTTGTAGATCGGCATGGAACCCCGTGCTTGCCTGAGTGGCGGCACCCAACCTTGCTGGCCATGGCACCTGTGGAAGTGCCCCAGGTGCTGGGGCCCAAACGAAGTCCTGCACATTGCTGAGCGGTGACATGGCTCGCGCCCCATATAGATGGCCTGGGCCCACCGCTCGCACCACCACTTTGTAATTGCAGCCCAGCACCACCGGCACCCGAACGGAGAACAGGCTGTCCTTCTCTACGGCAATGGCAGCCGCGCCAAGAAGGATGCGAACCTGGGGCGTTTCATGCGCTGAGAAATCCCCGGCGACATCGCCCAACACACGCTGGGCAATCCGCGCGCCGCTGCTATCCAGAGGTGAGAGATCGGCAGAGAGGTCGGCGGGCAATGTGGTACTCGGAGGTGGGGTATAGGCCTCGCCATCGCGGCTGATGAAAACCTCATAGCGCGTGGCCTCGTGCGGGCTGCCAAACCACCGGATGGTCATCTCTGGCGCTACCGAAGTTTTGGCCGGTTCCAGCGGCAGCAAGGTCGGCGCACTCAATGAAGCGACGGACTCGATGCAACCCAGCGAGGCCATGGGCGAGGCGTTGCCATGCTCATCAAAGGTTTGTACAAAATAGCAGAGGTTACTGACCCCCGAAGGCACGGTGCGATCACACCAATCGATGCTGCGCGTCAGGTCCAGGACCTGATTGAAGCCAGGTGTGATTGCACCGGGGCCGGTCGTGGTTTTCTTGGGGCCGAAGTCCACCAAGGTTAGTGGGCCATTGGCCACCCGACGATAAATCTTGTATTCGCGCGTTCCCAGGGGAATGGGCGCGGAGAGTTCGCCACAAAGACTGCTGCGTGTATTCGGGCCAAGGCCGCCGCTATACACCTCGTGGCGAAAGCCACAGAGGGGGTCGCCGAGTATTCCTGTAACTGGCTGAGTCTCGCCCTTGAACTTGACCAAACGCCCCTCCGTAGCTCCGAGGGTGGTAGGCAGTGTCTGGCTGGTAAGGGTGGAAATGCGCCCCGAATGAGTGGCCACACGACAGCTTACACGCACTTCCTGGGTCTTGGACTGGGTGTAAAAATACGAGGCTGGCAGGATCACCTTGGCCACCAGAACCGCGCCATCGCTACGCATCGCATACTGGCCTAGGATGCTGACCCCAGGAATGGAAAATTCGGCCCACGCTAGGCCTGAATCCAGCGGCGCAGTGCACAGCAGGGTGACCTGAGCCTGATTGGTGGGAGAGCTATACCCTAATTGACCATCAGCGCTGACCAGCGGACGCACACAACTAAGTCGGATGAGACCGGATGCAGCTTGTGGTCCTTGACGATCACGAATCACACCAAAGACCGGCACACTGTTCCCACTGAGATTGCCGCCACCGGGACGCTTAGAGAGGTCGCGGGCGCGCACGGTGTACCAAAAGGTCTTGCCCGCAGTTGCGGCATTCGGTGCGCCCGCACCGGTGTCGTCAAACTGATAATTGCGGGTGCCCGGCACATGCTTGACCACACCAATCGCGGCGGGTAGGGCTGCACCACTGGCCACCGCCTTGTTGCTGGCTGTGATGTCGCGGTCAGAGTTCCAACGGTAGATGAGATATTCGTCGAGGTCTGCACCGTCCTCGTCCACCGGGGGCGCTTCCCAGCTTAGTCGGAGAAACTGCCGCCGCGTGGCTCCAAGCAGCTTGTACTCATTGCTGATGCCGAGTTCGCGCGGAGCTTCAGGAGGGTAGGTGTCATAGACGGATGTTAGGCGGCCCACGGAGATTAGGCCATCTCGCCCCAGCACGTCCAGGGCGGCCACGTAATAGAAGAATTCATCGCCGTCGGCTAGCGGTGGTTTAGGGTCCTCCGGGTCAAAGCGACCGTTGTCATCAGCAAAAAAATAGGTTTTCAAGTCCGCCGCATTGGAGGCAGCCATGGCGTCGAGGTCTGATTCCGTGAGAACAGGCACCTCATTGACGCGTTTGAAGCGGGGATTGCTATTGTCCCCAACGGCTGCAAGCAGGGCCGTGGTGGCAGGGCCACTCCGAGTCAGGTTCCAACCGCGAGCCACGGCATCGGCCTTGGCCACGCGGTAAATGTTGTAGCCATAGTGCTCCAGTGCACGCAGGCGTAGGTCTGGCGGGTTGGCCCAGCGGAGTTTGGCGTTCAGGTGGCCACGTTCATTGGGCTCAAAGAAAGTGTAGAGTGCGATAGGGGCCGGCAGCGGTGTGACGGTGGTATTGACCTGCACCCGCCCCATCACTCCAGCCTCAAGGCCTGTGTCTTCATCGACCAATCGGATCTCGTATGTGTAAAGGCCCGGGCCGGGAAGTGGCTGGGCGTAGGCAAGGCCCATCATCAGGCTAATGGCAGGATGCACCCGCGACATGACATGGAGGCGCTGCAGCACCGACTTGTCGTCAATAGCGGCCTGAATGACAGCAAGTGCTTTTTCCTCAATCGAGAGGTCATCGCGGTCAGCCTTGAGCAGCGCGCCAAGCCCGTGCTCAAGGTCCTCAAGATCCTCACCCAAAGTCACTGCTGTGGACAGAGCCTGGGTGATGGCAGCCGCACTCAGGCTCGGCTGTACGTCTCCTTGCAGTAGATAAGTGCCCGGTGCGACCGCTGCCCCGGCCTTGCGGTAGATGGCAAAGCGCTGGCCTTCAATCAGCCCAGCTTCGCTAGGCTGCCAAATGACATAGGCCCACTGCTGGGCACCGATCTGCTTGGCGGTGCCCACGGAGAAGACGGAGGCACCTCGCCCGCCGCGGTCGCTGATGCCACTAGGGCCAGTGGTCTGGGCTTGTAGCACTAACGGAGCCACTGCCACGAGGGCAAACCTTGCCAAGGAAGAGCTTATGATTTTTTGGAACATGGAAAAGTGTGCTGAGGTTGTGCGGGCTCTTCTGTGACAGTTAATAATCCACATCCCAGCTGTTGTTGATGTAGGTGGCCTGAACCATTTCGGAGAACTTAACGCAGAAGGGGCAAACGCCTGCTTTGCCACTGATCCTGCCTTCTCCGCTAAAGCTAAAGTCGCCACCGCTCTTGACCCCAATCAATTCAATTTCGCCTTTTATAGATACGGCACAAAGAGCCTCACCACTGACTCCTGCTAACATTTTACCGCCATAAGTCGGTCCCTCGGCAAAGTAGAAGGCGCCGGCACCCACACCTGCGGAGATATTGAAGAAGCAGCCGTTCCCAATGATCGGGATCCACCCCTCGCCGTAGGCATAAGCACCCGTGAAGCTCGGCCCGGGAATCAGGGCAGTCACATCAGGATCAATCGCCTCAATAGGATCTGGACTGCAGCACCGGCCGAAGAAGATACCACCCTTGAGCTTATAGCTGGAGAAGGCCAACCCCACTTCAGCGGCGAGATAATTTTCGGTCTGGCCAAAGGCAATCTGCGCCTGCATGTCGGTGATGATGAAGGTCTCGTAGGAGAGTTCGCCCCTCATCTTGAAACCGCCACCGAAGCCAATGAGGCTACCACTTCCGAAAGCAAACTTGGCGCTAACATCGGCACGCAATCCCGGAGAAATCCATTCCAAGGGAGTGTCAAGGGCTCCGAGTTCAACATCAGTGGCGTTGCTCGCCACCCCAGCACAAGTATTGTCACCCGCTGAGTTCATTGAGCGGATCTCCAGGTAGGCATCGAGCATCATTTCCTCAGGCACCTTCCAGCGGAACCGTCCATCGAGACGCAGTAGCTCCAGCGAATCCGTGGTGATATGGGCATAGCCCTTGATTTGCCCGGCCCCAACTATGTCATCAAGCTTGCCGCCTACCAAATGGTTGATGCTCTCATCCATGCCAGCAAGTTGGTCCTTGATGGCGTCCTTGAGCGTGTCGTTGAGGGCATCAATGCCGCTGTCGAGGGCGCTGTGCATCCGCGCCTCGAGATCGTAAAGGCGCTCTTTGATGGCTGTGGAAATCTTGGTCACGAAGGGCGAAGCATGCAGTTTGTTCTTCACAATCTGCAGCCACTTCGCTTTCTGCTCATCCTTGATCAGATCCCAGCTAACGGTGACGTCGAGGTTGCTTAAGGCGGCAATGTCGGCCTTTACCTCCGCAGCCGCCTCATTGATCGCGGTTTCAATCTCGCCTGCCGTCTTGGCCGCAGCCACTATCTCCTCAAGCTCCTTATTGAAGTCACCAGTGAGATCGTTGAGCTCATCACGCACTGCCTTAACTCTGACGTAAATCATCGCCAAGGCCTCCTCAACGGCAATCACCTTGTCCTCATGTTTCTCCAGAATGGCAGCCCAAACGGCATCCAGGGCTTCAGCTGTAATGGCGGCCGCGAGGCTAGTTACCAGATCTTGCGCCAGGGCCTCAAGAACTGTCGGGTCTGAGGGGCCAATGGGCAGGGTGTTGAATAGGTCCTTGAGCACCGCATCGTCAACGCCAGCACCGTAGCGATTGAGGTTGGCGCAGGAGTCCAGCGCGTCGAGCACTTGATCAAGTTGTGCCACGAGATTTTGGGAGAGCGCGACGCCACTGGATCCACCATTGATGAGTAGCTCAAGCTTTTGTTTGATCGTGCCCGGCAACGAAGAACCCACACCAAACGCCGTGTCCACGGCTGTGGTGATCTGAGACGAGTCCACAGAATAACCGGCGGTGAACTTGCCCGCAAGGGCGCTGTCCAACACGTTGAGCGGCGTGCCCATGATGGCATCGACATGCTCATCCATCACTTCATCCATGCGATCGCCCACCATTTTAGCGAAGCGGTCCACTCCACCAGTGAGGGCATCAAAGCCCTGTTCACCAAGTGAATGCGAAAGGCTTGAGGCCACGCCCGTGGTATCATCAATGGCATTGAAAGCCATCTGCGAGAGATTGATCTGAGGCAGGCCGTCATAACTAAAGCCAAAGTTGATTTCGGCAAAATCTGGGCTGATGCGCAGACAGTTGTGGCCAATGTTGACCACCAGAATTTCGCTATTGGGAACTTCCTTGGCCTCAAAGGTCTTGCGCACCGGATCCCAAATGAGTTCGTAATCAAAATCAACCACCTCAAGCCAAGTCTGGGCGGCTTTCACTCTGTAAGGCAGCGGGTCCTCTCCAGAAGCCGTGCCTCCCGCGCGGTAATCTGCCAGCAGCAACGTGGTGGGTAGGCCGCGGTTATGAGAATCAAAGAGTGTTGTGTTGAAGGGGTTACCTCCATCCTCTGACCAACCGTCGTCAGGCCAGCCACCCATCACGTGGATCTCCGAGTCAGAATCATCGGCGCCGCCCACGGTATCGATGGCAATGGTCTGCAGATGAACCTGAAGATCGCGAAAGAAGGGCACGTCAAGCGTGCCAATCAGATTCCAAAACCCCTTAGCATGGGCGGTCACGCCGGGCTCATAGTCGCTGAGGTAAGCATCCTGCACGCTGCTGTAGTTCCAGATTTCATACGCTGGCTCCCAGCCTTCTGGTGCAGGCTCAGGTTTGGGACCTTTGATCGGCCCTTGAATTTCAATGCAGCGCGGTAGCACAAATCGCGAGGTGATGAGTTTGTCACCGTCATAGCGGGCATCGGCAGCGCTGATGATTTCGCCGCTGGGCATCAGGCCAAGGTTGCCAATCAGGGCCACGGGCACGTGGTGCGAGCGGGCGCGGATGCTGGTCTGATAGCTGGCGCTGCCACCCTCACAGACATCCGCACTGGAGCGCACAAAAGAGGCTGCCAGTACCTCTATGGCGCAATCCCAGTGCTCTAGTTTTTTCTCAACCCCAATGGGTGTGAGTTCTCCTAGCTCGCCGCGGCAGCTGATTTGCAACTGCTTGAAGTTTTGAGTGAAATTGGAGGGTGAATCGAAGAAAATGGAGCCATCCACCAGCGAGTCTTGCAGCTGACTGCTCAGTAGATTGAAAGCAAAGCTGGTGAGGGTGAAGGGATAGTCATAAATCAGAGGCTTGCTGCTGGTGCCGGAGTCCAATTGGGTATCGTGAATGCCACTCACACCACCGTAGCGGGTGTAGTACTTGCTGCCCGCGTAGGACGCATTGCCCTGGCGCATGGTGTAGGTGATGGTGCTGCCACCCAATACGCTGCTGCCTGCTGCACCTGTGGCCATGCCCACGCCAACGCGGAGATTCATGCCTGGGTAATCGCCGAGACCAGCGGTGTAAGTGGCATGGTTAGGTTCCTCCGCCACCAGCTTGAGCCCATCCACCCGAAAGCCAGTGTTGAGCACGGAAAACGCGCCGTTTTCGGGCTTGGCTTGATGTCGCGCAAAACTACCTGCTGACATGAACGTGCCCTGAGTGAAGGGATCATCTAGTCCATGAGCAAAGCTACCATCGGAGCGCTTCCCCCACTTGAGTGGAGCCGCATTCATCACGCCGACGCCGTGCAGTGCTCCATTGGCGGCAATGCGCAGAGTCGAATCATCCGGAAACAAGCGTTGCAGCTCCTGATCGGCTGCGGCAATGCAGTCCGTGTCGGTGCAGGCGCGGTTGTAGCTGAGATCAACCTTGGCGATCCCACCCAGCGAGCTGGCTTCTTCCTGGATACGACCTGCCTCAACCTTGACATGCCCGCCCAGGCTGGGCGCAATCTTGACGTCATAAGGCATGTGTGTGTGGTATTCAAAAGGCACCCCGACGCTGTACTCATCGCCTAGATCATACTCGGTGTAGAGCTGAGCGCCTCCGTTGGCGAGTGTGTCAGCCTTGATGGTCACATAAGAGGGGTTTTTAGCGGTGCTGTGCAGGAAGTCATTGGAGCGTTTGGTCTCCATGGTGGCGCTGGCAAAAGAGGCGCGGGCAGCCTTAAGGTATAGAATAGCCTCCTTGGCGAGACTAGAGGCCTGCAGCCCTCCCTTGAGTTCAAACTCACCTTGCTCAATACGCCACTCGAGGCGATCGCCACTGAAGACCAACGGATTGCTTTCCTCCGTCAAGTGAACACGATCGCCCAAAATTTCATAAGTGACGTGCGTGTCCAATGTGCTGCGGTCAGCATTGAGTGCTACATCAGTCATTTGAATCTTGCCCTTGAAACGTGCGCTTTTGGAGCCGGTGTTATTCTGCCACTTGGCTCCAGCGGGCAAGTCCACCAGCAGGTCGGCCTGTAGGCCATCGAAGTGGAGAAGGTAGTTGCTGCGCAAGTAGGCAACATCAGCCTTCACATCCTTTTCCTCTTCTGCAGAATAGGCGCTGGACACGGGAATCACATCTACTGCCGTATTGGGTTCGTTGTAGACGCAATCGCCGTTGGCATCCACCACTACTCGAAGGCTAGGGTCGGCAAAGGTTAGGAGGGGAGCCGCCTTGACCTGGGCGGCAGTCACGTTCAGCTGAAGATTAGGCAAGTTTGGTGAAAGCATCGCTGAACTCACTGCAAGCATGCTCGTGGCTACCGGTGCCGCGCCAAAATGGAGCTGACCGCTGAGTGGCAACAGACGCAGCTCACTCAGCTCGCTTTGAGGGGTGGCCGTTGTGATGATCGTCTCCCAATCATCGCTAATCTGCATCTCACGAACCGAAATCGTGTAGGTGCGATTGAGAAAATCGAGTGCTGCTGGAGTGGTGGGCCTGAACCTTACTGTGGCCGTACGATTCGTGACTGTTGGCGTCTTTAGAGAGCCAGTTTGAAACTGTGCAACGGAGGTAAAGCTGGTTGGATCAACGCTGCCCAGCGCCACCGTGGTGCCGAGGTCGTCGCGCATGGCTATCTCAAACTGAGCGACAAGCGTCTCGCTGCCTGATGCAGCTGCGGTCCAGTTGTCGTAGCGATAAATTCGGCAGGGTATCGAGAGGGCAAATTGACCGTCGATGCTGCTGGCCGCTGCATCACGCAACAAATGATTGCGGCTTAAGCTAAGCGGCCCTGCAATATCAAGAAAAGAGTTGCGACTACTGCTTCCAGCCATAGTGCCGGTGAAGTTGAGCCAGCGCGCTTCTGGGGTTTTGCGTGAAGCTTCCACTGCTCCGCGCGCGTTAAGAAGCATGAAATCCAGAATGTAGGTTTCGTTGGGATCCAGTGGGGGGGGCGTTGGTAGACTGACGGTAATGGTCGCAATCGTTCCCACCTCTTCTACACTCACTGGGTTAATGGACGCAATGCCACCGAGGCTATTGAGGGTGCAGGTGGTCGTTACGTTTCTGGTGCTGCTAATGAATGTCAGTGGATTTGTGTAGCGATAAGTGACGTTGACAGTGGGTGGCTGGAGGTATCCGCGTCCCGCTTGACTAACGGTAAATCTGAGATTTCGGCTAATGCCTGTTCCCGACACCACGGCACCTGTGGCTGTGGCCTTAACCTTGGGATCCAGGTCCATCGATACGATTCGGTTTATGGTTCCGAACGTGTTGATTGCGAAACTAGAGCCATCCATGCCTGCCACCACGGCGTTATCCCTGGCACGCTGCAGGACGAGTCGTGGCGTGTAGGTGCCATTATCGCTGATGCCAAATGTTGTGTTGGCGGAAATGGCGATTTTGTGGCGGTTGGTAGTCGCCGATGCATCGCCTTCATCAGCATCAATAAGAAAATAAGGCTGTCCCGTAACCAGCGTATGGCTGGTAATCGTGACAGAAGTGATGGCACCGTTGTTGGCACCTAGAAGAGGTGCGCTCAAAAGCATCATAAACAGAAGTTGAGCGATGATTGGATGCATAACAAAATGAGTAATAGTGCTGAAAAAATTAGGAAAACGAATTTAGTTTTCGGCTATTTGGTGCGTCTAACTAATTTAGTCTATCCAAAATAATTGTTAAAAACTATTTAACACCAGTTAAGTTAACCCTAGCCTTGATCAAGGTTGCTCTGCATCCGATCTTTTCGAAAATCAGCTTGGAAGGCTAACCCAACAACTTATTCGGATTCTCAAACTGAATTGCGATCTTGTGATCGATGACTCAATCGAGACAAAATCGACAACGCGGCAGCCACATCTCCGCATGAAAAATCTGATGCCTAACCAGCCAGAGCGGATTGTGATTCTGCGGGGTATTTTCAAATAAGTGCCCTGTATGATCAAAGAGTCCAATAGGCCAGGTTGGCTGGCTCCAGGGCGGCCTATTCCGCTTTGAAGAAGTCTGCCTTCGTCTTTTCGCATTTTTGCCCTCCTGCGTTTGGCTCATACGCATACTTGAGGACGGTTACATTTTCGTATTCAGCGCCGCCTGCTGATTAGAGACCATGTTCTGGAGGTGATCGGAGTCGCAGCTCTTTGGGGAGAGGCACAGCAGGAGACCGCCTTGCTGAGGAAGAGACGGTCCTTCACCTGCTTCGGCGGCATGCCCTCGTTGATGACCCAGTCGGGATCATGCAGTGCCGCCCTGGTGAGAGGACCTGCGATCATGGGGGAGGAGACTTCAGAAAAGTGGTAGAACCACGAAGCGTGAGCAACTGCATGGGCTTGGTAGGGAAAAGTGGCCGCCGCCAGCAAAACTGGTCCGGAAAGAGTGAGAGGAAAGGTAACCTCCAACTCGAAGCCCTTGACTCAAAAGGCAAAGATAAAGTCGGGCAGGGGACTGCCGGTGGGCGTCACTCTTGCTGAACTCAGCATCGAATGAGCCGGCCAAGCCATATTTAGGAAAGCGCTGGATAGTGGAGAGCAACAGCCTCACGCTGGGTCTTGCAGTTGAGCTTTATGGATACTTCAAAACACGTTTTGGGACGTTTGCCTTGGATCAATCGTCGTTCCACCGGCCTCTCCAAGCTTCGCGATGCTTGGCTTTGCGGCTCTCTTCGCGGGCTTTTTTGTTGCCGTGGTAAAGCAAGCGGTAATCCTTGGTCCACAAGATGCAGCTGTCGGCGAGTTTTTCGCCGAGAATGATTTCCGGAACGCAGCGCATCATGCCGATCCGAGGATTGTCCATCCGGTATTCACTGGGAAGGGGATCGATCCAACGTCCATACCAATCCTTGCCGCTGATGCACCATCCATCCGACTCGGTGTAGCTGTTTTGAAGCAGATCCGCGAAGGGTTGATAGTTGTCGTCCTTGTGGATCCAGTCGCTGTTGAGGGTAAGGTGGGTGGAATCCAGAATTCGAACGAGCGTGATGTAGTGGATCAGATGGTTGGGGCGATGCCGGTTTTGGCGATTGAGCATCGGCACCCAGTTGCGAACGAAGCGTTCTCCGGTTTGCCAAGACATGATCGGGATCAAATGACTGCCCATGCCCAGAAAAGGGGTGGGCTTTTTGTGCAGTTTGATGGCAAGCATGGGCTTTTAGCGAATTCTAATGTAAGTTCCATCAAGGCTGTTGCTGAGTGGCTTTAAGAACCACCTGCCGTTCTTCCGTCGAAAGGGGCGCAATCTTCGCGTAGTGACCGTCAAAGTAAGCGGCATTGCCATGATAAGCACCCGTGTTGGTGCAATTCAAAACGATCCAGGGTTTTTCAAAAGAGAACTCCAGTCGGGTCGGTTCTTCATCGTTTTCGGAGATGCTAAAGATGGCTTTGGCACCGGATCGCTTCGCGACTCCTTGAATGGAGCCGAGATGGCGGGTTGGTCCCCTTGCACAACTCGCCAAAAAATGGAGTTGGTCTCCCTGCTCCACCAGGCTGAAGTAGCCACCGCCACCATCGCTCCAGAAGCCGGTCAAATCTTGGTGATTTCGGTGGTCCATCAGGCCATGGATCCAAGAAGTTCGGCGTCGAACCTCCTCTGTCCAGGTCGAAATCTCCTCGTCGCTGAGTTGTGATGCTTCGCGCAACTGACCCGCAGTGTCGCTAAAAAAATCTTTGCGCCAATTGGCCCAATTTTTACAATCTTCCTTAAACAAGTTGAGACCTTTTCCTCTCAGTCCTTGCACAGCGCGTTCCGTGGCCTTGGCGAGGCGCTGGTCACGAAGTTCGAGCTCTCGCAGCAGGGACGCTTTCGATTCGGCTTCAGAGGAAAGTGAATTCGTTTCGCCAGCAGGCTGCGAAAGGAGACCGACGTTTTCAAGTGTGCAGAGGAGCAGCGAGGTCGTGCCGTAGCGGATTAGGAATTTGAGGGGATTCATACAGGGGGATCAAGGCATGCAGGTTACTTCAGGCAAAATTTCCCCCAGGCGGCCACCACAAGCAAGAGATTCAAACACGCGCCTATAGCTGAATTTCCAAGCTCCTGGAGGGCTAACGACCTCAACTTCAATCAAGGGGGAGGGACCACACGAAGGGCAGAGGATGTACGAGGGCTCCTTCGATGAGCATTCAGCCAGTGATTCAGGCCATTGGGATTTCGGCCCGCCAGTGTGCGCAGGAATCGTTTCGATATGGTCTCAGGCAATGAGGGGTTCGCTGCGCAGCAAGGCCAGGCCTTCGTTCATCTGAAGTAGCGCATCTTGCCTTTTCTCCCCTTCTAGCTCGACCGACCATTCATTCAATTCATGCTTCATTCGCTCAGCATCCAGCGAAAGCGTTGCGTTTGCCAGGTGCAGAAAAATCTCAGAATGGTAGCATTTCAAGCGCATCAGGCGATCCACAACCGTCAGCGGTTCATCGCGGTCGACATGATCGCCTTCCAGGAAGTGGTGAATAGGTGAGATCAGCCGAATCAGATCAAGGCAATGAATGACAGTTTCCTCAGGCGTTTTTTTTTCGCGAATCGCTGCTACCAAGCGGCTCAGCATCGGTTCTTTGTGTTTGAACTTGGAGGTTTCGATGCAGAAGAAACCCCACTCTTTAAGACTGGTAGAGATTTTGGTGCACCAACCAACGAGCTCTTCTTTTAGATCACTGGTTGTCACGCTTGTATTCAAACTCTTTAAACCAATGCCCAGAAGTTGAAGCCAAGTTTCCTCGGTTTCTTTAGACCAGCAGAGATAGCGAGCATGGCAGTAGGCTTGTTCATCATCCAAATCCGAATCGACTTGAACAGGTGCAATCGAATTGGCGCTCAAAGCTGGAATGGAGGGAAGGGTGCAGGCAATTGCCTGCTTGAGGACGGTGCGGCGGCTCTTCATCATCTAATTGAGAAAGTTGGTTTGCATGGTTCAGGTTTGGTTTAGCTCATCATGGCCAAGTCGTGATCAAAGGCTCCTAGGCACCCAGAGCAGCAGTAGAAATGGTAGCTACTGCCACAGGCCATGGCCCATGTTTCGGAGGGGGAGGTGACCGGCACGATGAGAGGCGGCATTGGGCCACAAAGGGGGCAAAGAATCTCGCCAGGCTTGACCACCAGATCTTTGACGTTGGCCCATGAGTGGAGCTGCTCACTCCATTTGTCCGACGAAAGCAAAGGGTCAGCTCCACGCTTTACTGGGAATTTCAAGACATGGCCACGTGGAATCTTGATTCGGTGACCATCGGGACGGCGGCGAAGGCGGCGGACTTCCCAGAATTCATGGTCAAAAAGGGCTTTTTTGAGGGTCTTCATTTTCCAGAACTGCTGGCCTTTCGCTGCTGATGTCACCGGCTTGGCAATGATTCGACAGGTTTGCTGACCGGAGGCATTGATGGTAGTTTCCATCCACCCTGTCTTGGCGCATTCTTCAAGCATGAGCGCCAGAAAAAGCACGTCCTTGGTTTTGCGAAGCGGCGCGCCATCACGAGGCTTGAGATCTTCAGTTGCTGGAGGCGCGCTATAAAAAGGCTTTGGCAGAAAACTTTTGGAAGTGATCTGGAGCTGCTCCACCCGCTCGCAGATCGAGCGTGCCGCAGCCGCGCTCATGGAATAGCGGTTGCCGACTTGGGCGAAGGAGAGTGCCCCTTCACTACCCCAGCCCATGAAAATGCGATACATCTCCCGTTCCTGGTCGGTGATACCGGCAAGACGGTTGAGGGCTTCATTTTCCTCTTCGATCCATGACTCGTCGTCCGACTCCTCCTCGTTCTTGTTCAGGTGGGGTTGCAGATTAGGTTTCTTAACTTCAACCAGGTCTTGGATCGTCCTTTGATTAGGTGCTTTGGATTGATCAGAAGATTCCCATTCTTCCTCGTCTTCGTCAGATTGATCGAAGAAGATTTTGGCGTCATCAACAGGCATGGAGAATGAACTGAAGGGTGTTGAGGGGTCACTTCCAAATAGACTACCCAGGGTTGATGACCAAGCTCGATCGTGCCTTGCACCATGCGCGTATTCTGCATGTATTTTTGACATCACGTCTTCACTCACATAGTCTATTCCGTTTAGGCATGCGATTCCTTTTCGCTCCACCAAGACCCTGGCTGCTTCAATTGAAATGGTTTTCAAGGGAACCAAGCCCACAGGGTAATCCCAGTCAGCAACAATGGCTGCAGCTTCGGTACTTAGTAATTCCAAACTTTTGAGTTCCAGCCAGCCCCTGTGTGTGGCCAAGATTCTGAGGATTGGCAGAGGTAGTTCTTTCACCTCGTTGAGGGCCAGCGTGCCCTGATGCCTTGCCGCGAGTGTGTGGGCGAGGGCGATGTGCCCGGGCGTGTCGGGAAATTCAGTCAGACCATCGAGATGCAACCAACCGGCATGCTTGCTGAGCAGAGTGGCCGATTCATCCGAGAGCTTTTGAATTCCGTTCAACAGTAAGTCGCCTTTCTGTGCGATCAACGCCTCAGCCACCTCATCCGAGATGTTTTTGATCCCGTTGAGGAAGAGTTTATCATGGTGTCTGGCCAAGTGGCGAGCGGAGGTCTCGGAAAGATTCGTGAGCCCGTTGAGATAAAGCGCATTCCCGTGTTTGGACAGGGCTTCGGCGCTTTCGTCAGACAAATGGGTCAGTCCGTTCAACCTGAGGGATCCTTGGTGGGCAGCCAGAATGACCGCCGCATCTTCTTCGATGTCGGTAAATGGGTCCGCAGCAAGGTCCTGTCTCGGCTTTTTTTTGGGGAGAAGGCTACTGGCGATTTCGGCAGTCAGCACGGCCTTGCGCAGTTTCTTCGCTTTTTGAGAATGCAAAGGCTTGCGACCGAGGTTACCCAACTTTTCTAGCAAGGATGGTTCCATGAATT
The DNA here is from genome assembly GCA_947507875.1 of Verrucomicrobiaceae bacterium. Classification (GTDB taxonomy): domain Bacteria; phylum Verrucomicrobiota; class Verrucomicrobiia; order Verrucomicrobiales; family Verrucomicrobiaceae; genus Prosthecobacter. Next base: position 59,296 of record CANNQP010000012.1, read on the forward strand.
TTGAACGGGATACGGCTTGTGGCATGGGAGGAATAGATGGTGTTAGGGGTGCGGCATTGCAGCGGACTGGATGCGTTTAGCGGAGGCGGCAGCCGGCTCGATGAGTTGGATTCGTTTGCGGTTATACTCGATGATCGGGCAGCCTTTGGGTTGGTAGTGATCTAGCAGGTGGGCGTGCAGTTCCGGGAGCGGAGCGTGAATCTTTTCGGCCACCAGCCGTGCTAAAAGCTCGTTCGAGTAACACACCGTGGACTGGGAATAGGTCCTGGATGGAATGCCGGAATACGTCGCCTCTCCGGTCTCACTGATGAACATGCCCGTGGTCAGGCCGGTGAGACCGTGGTGTTTCACATATTGGTCTGCATGGCACCAGATGTAGAGGTTATCACGCTTTTGGCGCAGCAGCGAGGCGTGCGAATCGTTCACCATAAAAAAGAGGCCACCGGGGTAATCATGGCCCAGCATGATCACGCGGTCATGCTCGCGGATGAGCTGGCTCACATTCTGGTCACTGGAGTCGGTCACCACCGTCACTGCGGGCAGGTCGGCGTAGATGGGCTTGAGGAAATCCGTGCTGCGGTCGTCATGATGGAGCACGAGGGTTTTGAGATTCATGGGGCGCAGGAGGTGTCAGTTGTTTGGTTGAAGATTCTTCACGACCGATCAGTCTTGATTCAGGATCTTGGCGATGGCCTGGCAGGACAGTTCATCCGGCTCTTGCTCATGCTGAACCACCACGATCAGGCCGTTCGTCTGATGAACGGTGAATCGCTCCGGTTTGAAGGTTTCCCCACCTCCTTCGCAGGCCACCACGGTCGCCTCCTTCATCACGAGACAGCACACCACGCCTTTGACTCGTTGGATCAGTTTGGCAGCCTGATTGGCAGCCAGGTCGGGTCCAGGTTCAAGGTCCAGCACCTTTTGAGCGGCTTTGTTACGCGCCCGAGTCTCCGCCGCTTTTTTTCCCGGAGTCAGGAGAGGTGGTGCTTCCCTCTGGTTCGGATCATACGCCGGGATCAGATAGCTCGCTTCAGCAGCCGATCTCTCGTGAGAGCACAGCCCTTCATCCTTCGCATACTTGCCGATGAGCACCGCTCCGTGATCCCTTTGGCCTTTCCAATAATCCGCATAACGAGGTTCCACATATTGCAGGAATCGCAGTTTATCCCCGAACCGCTTTTGATGAGCTTCAAAGGTCTTCCTCGCATAGGCCTCCCAGTTTTCTTTTTTGGCAGGTCCTTCGCTCACGGCTTCCAGCATCCGCGCCTCGTTCTCAAAGCCAGCTTCCTTCAGCGCGTCACGTGTTCTCGTAAAGCTTTCACCACGCACGTTGATCACTTCCGCCCACACATGCTCCATCTTCTCCGGTCTCAAGGCCTGCACCATGCTCTCCGAGAACGCTTCATAGTCTTCCTGGGGAAGACTCGGGCAGATCATGCCGAATGTCCGATAACCATGGTCTTGCAACCAATGAAGGGACTCGATTCTTTTCGACACACGCGCTGTTCCTTTTTCGAACGCCGCCGCGATGGAGTCATTGAGTGTGCCGGTGCTAAACCCCATGATCAATCGTTGATGATGACTCAGGTGGTGCCCGGGTCTTGTCTTATCTTCGATCAACCCATCTTTCACCAGCTTATGCATCAGGTTGCTCTTGGTCAGTAGCCTGATCTGCCACCTCGTATGATCCAGGATCAACTGACAGGCTTCCGCGGTCTCTTTCAAAAGTTCCATGTTGGCCGCCACATCCACCAGCGTGGAGCTATAGAGCACCAGCTCCATCTCTTTCAGATCTTGCACCGCTTTTGGTGACAGCCACTCTTTCACATCACCGGCTAGTTGGTTTGCCAGGATTTGCACACTTCTTTCGCCCTTGTGTCCGAGTCTTCGGATCACCAAGTCCTCATGGGACCTGTTTTCCTGATGTTTTTCGTTATGCCCGCGGATGACCTGATGAGTCAGCTTCCGCATTTGAGACTCCACATAACAGAAAGAACAGCTATAAACACAGGCATTTCCCAGGTTCAGCGTGAGTCCATCGCAGAGCAGCTTCTCTTGAAATGCATCACTCGGATAGGTCAACACCGTCCGACTCGGTTGATAGAGCACGGGTTTCCGGCTCATGGTTTCGATGGAGACCACCTCCATTGCTTGATCTCGCGTAACACCTTCTAGATCGATTGGATGATTCATACGGGGCTTGATATACATCTCATACCATACAATGCAAATTTTATAGTAGAATTCTAAAATAAGCAGCTCATCGGTTTGAATTTGCGCTTGATTTGGCATGGGCGGGCGCATTGCATCGGCGATACAGGTTGTTGAGCAAAATCGCTCCGTCTCAAGGCGTGCTCAAAGCTCACGTCGCCTCACGGGAATGGATGAAGATCCGGAAGCGGCGACGTGGTAAACTCCAGACGCTTCTAGCAATTAGAGATATCAACCACCAAGGACAGCGCTATTCGGAGAGCGATTGTCTGGCTCATGGCATTGTGGTGAGGTGGTGTCTGAAGGTGCTTCAGATGAAGTTGCGCGGACTACCAACGCCTATCCGTACGATTTATGGAATACAACCAATGATCCTTTTCTGGCAATGCTGCAAAGTGAACTTTTCCGTCGTGCTTCGCCAAGGCCTTCGCTGCCGTATAGGAGAGACTCGTCAGGCCGTTGAGGAAAAGATACACGCCCTCGTGCATTGCCAAGGCCTCAGCTGCCGCATGTGTGATGGCTGTATACTCTGAGGCATCGATTTGGGGATTCTGATCCTCGTTTGCTAAAGCCACCAGGATCTGTGCAATTTCAAGAGTGAGGGTCTGGCTCATGGGATGCGGTGTTGTTTGGATCGAAGCAAGAGTTCGGCGTTGACTACGGGTTCGCCGTTCGATGCTTCTGACGGTAGGATTCAAAGCGTTTCCGATCCTCAGCCGGCAGGGCTTCAAATTGCACCTCGCCTGGATACTCTGCCAACGCCCTTGCGGCCGCCTCCGAAAGGCGGATGAGACCGTCCAGGCGCAGCGGATCCACCTGGTTGGCCGGCTGCTTGGACAGCGCTTCCGCCGCGGCATCTGACAGACTTGTCAGTCCTTGCAGGCAGAGTCCTCCCCGGCGCTTTGCCAGCCAGCGGGCTGCAGGGTCAGAAAGATGGGTGATCCCATTCAGGCTTAAAAGGTCTAGGTCGTCCCCGGGTTGCTCCGAAAGCGCCTGCGCGGTGTAATCCGGCAGTGTGGCCAGACCATCGAGGTAGAGTCTGCCGCGGTGCCGAGCCAGTGCTCTGGCCGCCGCATCCGACAGTTGTGTCAGGCCGCGCAGGCTCAGATCCCCCTGGTGTGTTGCAAGTGCCTCGGCGGCTTCGTCCGAAAGTTCCTTGAGCCCATCGAGATGAATCGTTTCGTTATTCTGGGAGAGCTCTTTTGCTGCGCGCTCCGAGAGACTGGTGAGGCCATTGAGATGCAACTCGTCATCATGACGTTTGAGCGCTGCCGCCCCTTCATCTGTAATGAGCACATAATCATCCGCTAGCAATGGCCTGCCCGCGTGTTCTTTCATCAATGCACGCGCGATGTCCGCCGTGATGATTTTGTCCAATCGGCCCAAAAAGAGCAGAAGATTGTCCCAGATGCGCTGAATCTGTGCATATAGCTCTTCAATCGAAAGGTGGCCCGGGTCGGCGATGGTCCCGTCGAGTTGAAAGGTTTTGCTGCGGATATCGGAAAGGCGCAGTCCTTCGGGAAGGGGTAGCCGCGCCGCCACCTCGCGCATCACAGCATAGATCGTTTGGTTTTGCGGCGAGGGTGCGCTAAAGACCGCTACTCTTAACTTGGATTCGCCAAGGTGTAGAATGAATTGGCAGGGAATGATGTAGAGACCACCTCGATTGCGGTGCGCCCGTAAGGCGGGCAGCGAATCTTTATTCATGTCAAGGCCCGCATCTTCTAATTCACTCCAGGTGGGCACATATTTGTCATCCTGCGTCAGTGCCTGATAAAGATGCCAGCGGGCCACGGCCGGGTCTTTAGGATTGGCCAATTCGATGATGGCAGGCTTGGCGAGATCTAGCCGGAGCTTAATGATGAAGCGCTCGGGTTTGGGCGCATGATGAATCCCAGAGGCCAAAAGATCCGCATCCAGCGGTTGATTTTTCAAAAGAAGCAGCAGCGCTTTCGCATACTCTTGCCCTCCTTCGATCACAGTCTGGTCTTTGCCACGAGCCTTCTTCTTGAGATCGGTGCCATTTTCCTTTTTTGCGCCAGCTTTATCTGCAGCAGACGATTGCGGAGCAACCACGGATGGTTCCGTTACTTTCTTTGCCACGGCTTCATGCAGAATGCTTTTGAGCGCCTCGGCATCTCCCGGTTCCCATTTGGCCAGTAGGGAAAGCAAATTGCCTCCTGCCTCAGCTGGTATGCATCCAGCCAAACCCGGGCTATCCAGCAAAGGAATCAAGGCCTCGAGGTTGGGATTGAAAAAGCCTTGTGGCGTCAACACGCAGGCCTCTACCAACTCCTGAGTAATCTCGCCCGGTTTTACCACAAGAGGCACGTGCGGGGGGGTGAGATGAAATCGAAGCAACTTGATGCATTCACTGATTTTGTCTGGACGCATGAGCAGCAATAACATGGCGATTCTTATTTGACAATTTTATTTTTGAAGATAGGGACAAAGGAATTCAATTTACTAACATGAATAACGCAGAATGCAAAGAACTTATCACCTCCATTTTTCAATCAATCGCCGCGTGCAGAACCCCGGAAAATGTCGATGCCATTCTGGAGCAATGTGTAGATCGAATTCCAGTCTCTCATCGCGTGGATGTGAAACAATTCCCACGGATTACCTTTGATATCAGCAAGGAGGACATCCGCGGCATGCAAAATGGAGGTATCCTCACTCAGGAAGGCGTACTTGCCCCGGACTGGCTCGATCACGTCCATGATCCGGTTGCCCGGCTACTTTACGCGATGGCTTGGAAGAACGGAGATCTACCAAAGATCAAACACATCATCCAAGGCGTGCTCGCGGAAGACGACGATGCGCCCAGCCAGGCGTTTGTGTTCCATCAGTTCGGCCGACACCTGGCGGACAAAGCGCAACCTATCGTGGATCAACATGTGCTGCGGGCGTTTGGTATTCATCAATCAACCGATGAAGAGACATGGACACTACTCCGCAAGATGAAGACCATCAAAAAGGTCAATGCTCAGCTCGTCGCGGATTATCGTCAGTGGCTGCAATCAAACGCTCTTCACGGATCATTACGCGCCACACCGGGCTATGCTTGGCACGTGGACCAAGTGTTGTTTGCACTGGGCAAAACCGTCAGGCTTTGATCCTCACCCCGAAACCTTTGCTGATCCCTGTCAATGAGCCGCCGTGAAATCCTAGCCTCTCTGCTGGCGCTGCCCTGCTCTACCTCACTGGCAAATTTTGCCGGCCTTGGTGAAGATCTGTTGTTCCATTTGAAAGTGGAGCTGAACCATCGTGCTTGCATGCTTGAGTGGATCGGCTTCTCGCTGAGAAAAATCGATGGCAAGAGTCAGCAACTGAAGGACGAAATCGCCGCTTATGTGGACCGTATGCTGGAAGTGCTGTCCACCCCACCCGGCTTCAGCTTGAGGAACGTTGAAATGGGGTATGTGGCCTCTTTTGTGAGTAATGCCTCTGAACGACAGTTGGATGCGGTGGGGTGTTTTTTGCGAACACTGTTGATTCTTGCCGAATCCAAACCTTTCCAATTTCCCATTTACCGTGACAAAAAAGAGAAGAAGGCCAGCGAGGCACCTCGATTCTACCTGGAGCCTGCACAGGATCGAGTCCATTGCTGCAATGTCCCTGCCTCCGATCAGCTTGATTTCCTCGCCAGGGAAAATCCTCAATTGGCGCAGCAACTGGTAGATCGCTGCAGCACTATCCCGGATGGCACCATGGAAAAGGTTCTCGATGCATGGCAGCTGGAGACTCCAGATTCGCCACAGCGCATCCATCGGGAGCTGCTGCAAGGCTGGGTTGCCCGATTCCGTGAAGGCCGTGTCCACGATCATTCCCCCTCGAAAACGCAAGAACCCCTGTAAAACGCATGGCCGATATGAAGAACAGCGATGAAATTCGTTTTGGTCTGGATCGTGAACCTGATCAGATGACAACCGGCCATCACCTGAAAACCGAGGCTGAGGTTCGACAAAACCTCATCATCGAGCGCCTTCGCCGAAAAGGAGAGGTGTGCAGGCAACCACGCGATACCCCACCTCTGCTGGATCATCAGATCACGCCACAGATCTTTAGTGAGTCGGTCTTTTATCCGGGTGCCGGTCTCGATATTGAGCCACTGCTGCGCTTCAGCAATCTGGCCACTACCTTCCTCTTTGTGAACCTCTATCTCCCACGGGAAACGGTCTTTAAATTCCTGCGTGATGCACTCAGCAATCACAGCCTGATCGAACTTCTCAGCCTGGAAGACCACCCCTTCGATGAGTGCCGCGATTTTGATCTGCATCCAGATTACCGTTCCCATCTGAAGAAAAGCCGCTGCTTCATGGAGGAGCATCAGATGCGCGAGTACCACGGAGCCTTCAACTCAGCGCACGAAGAGCCGCAATGGCTCATCCGGGCCGTCGTGCTTCGCCGCGACACTAGGCGAGTGCTCACGCTCTACTATGCGGCCGCCGAGGGGCTTGCCACCTACCTCCTGCTTTCGCACCATGGACGATTCACTCCGCGCGTGCTCATCACCATCGAAACGAAGGTGCTCGAAGATCCCGGCTCTACCATCATGCCCTGTCTCTTCAGCTACCTGCGCAGCCAGCCGCTTTACTGGGTGCGCGGTTTTCAGAAAAGGCCTGACGACGCGCCCTGGGATATTTACTCGCAGCGGGATGGCGATCGGGTGCTATCCCCTGACTCGACTTACACCCACATCGCGCAGGACTTTGCCTTTCATTGGAAAGCCCGGGGCGATTTCCTGAGTTGGGGGTTCTTCAATCATTTCGATCGCTACACCACGCGTTACTGCAAGATGTTCACCACCACCGCCACGGCGGAGGCGCTCGCTGCACGCCCTTTCCGCCCCTTTGGCCGCCACCGCGTGGAGATGGGTGATCTCTTTGAGGTCGCCAGACGCGATGGCAATGCGGGTGACTGGCTCATCGCTCCAGCGCGAGTGCTCGCCACCTCGGCCCCAGCCGCCGGATTGATCCCCTTCACGTGGGAGGAGATCATGCAATCACGCCCGCTGCTGCTCACGACGGAGGAGCCCTTTCCCCTCCACATGGCAGACACGCTGTGCACCCTCGAGCGCGCACTGCTCTCCGCCCGTGATGAAGGCCGCCTGCCGCAGCTCGTTTTTCTCGTGCCGTGGGGGCTGGAGGACCAAGGCTGCCAACTGGCGGAGTTTCTCGAACGCTGTCAGCTCACCGACCTCCACATCGTCGTCCGCCGCCCCGCCGATCTGGTGGATTTGCGTGAGTCATTCGATCCCAAGAGAAGCGAGTGCTATGGGAGCCATGCTGAGAGTAATGCCTCTGCGGGCTAGGTAAGAAACTTTTTTCCTGTTCGTAGCACTGCCTCCATGAAACCAACCCTTTATCTGAAACGCCTTGTCTATTATGTTGCAATAAAACTCGACTGTGACGAGAGGCATAATCTCGGACTGATTGGCGTCGGGGGGCAGAATGGCACTCAAGGCATATTGGATGTTAAAGAAGATTTTTGTGATCTGATTCGACACCAAGGTGGAAACTTCCAGCAATTGCCCGGCTTTGTCCTGTCTCCTAATGGTCGGACTCATTTTGGCAATGGAGCGGGGTTTCTTGGGTGGAAAAACTTTGGAAGCCAGGACGCTGTGATCCAATACTTGATGCAATACTTTAATCTCGTGGAATGTGATGAGGACGGAGCCATCCCGAAATGCACGCCTTTCTCCTCAGGAAAGACCAAGATAAAAAGCTCACAAGCTTCATCGGGGCCAGCTCAAGCCTCCTCCGATTCAAAAGTGCAGGTGCTGCTCAAAATTGGCTTTGAAAATGTGGCCCAATGGGAACTGACCGATGGGTGGAAACTAAAAGATGTGGGAGATGATGCCGAGGTCTGGGAGGCACTCAAAGAACCCAAAAATGCCCTCTACGCTTTTTGTGCCGATGATGAGGTTTTATACATCGGAAAGACAGCCCGCAGTCTCGAGAAGCGTTTTATAGGTTATCGCGATCCAGGAAACACGCAGGCAACAAACCGCAAATGCCACAATGAAATTCGCAAGCTGATCAGGAGCGGCAAGGTTGTGCGCATTCTCGTTCTGCCTGATCAGACTCATCTGCATTGGGGGGAGTTTCGCATTAGTCTGGCTGCAGGCATGGAAGATTCCCTCGTCGAAAGACTCCAGCCCCGTCTAAATGGGAAAAATGCCAAGCAACTCAAGACCGATAGTGAAATGATCGAGGAACAGGCGGAAGCGCTAACAGAATCATGAGTTTTGAAGCACCGGATGCGGTAGCGCGTGGCTTTCTGCGGCCATTTGATGTCGTCGGGCATGGAGAGTGGGAGAGCGTGAGGTTTTAGCACGAAGGACTGACGGCTAATGAGTTTGTCTCCAGACGGTCGATGGCGGCTTGTTGTTGCACCCAGGGGTCGGTGGGATCGGGGGCCTGCTTGGATGCAGACTGGATGACGAGTGAGTCCCACGGGATACGGCTGGACAGAAGGCGGGGCATGCACTGGTCGATTCGAACACCGAGGCAATGATGCAGACCATTCAGATCCGGATGAGTGGAGGCCACGGTCGACACGCCGATGAATTGGTGGTTCTCCGTGAAGATGGGTCCACCGGAGCAACCGCTCGTGAAGTCATTCGAGTAGAACTCAATCTTGGCGGAGTGCTGCCAAATTCGGAAGGTCGTCCAGTGCCGGGTCTTTCCATCGGCCCCAAAGAAAAACCCGCGGATTTTGGCCGACTCCATTCCCGGTGGAAAGTGAATCTCGGCCGGCCGGATGTCAGCGCCGTGTTTTTCCGCGAACGCCTCCAACAACTCGAGTGCCGTCTCCGTGCCGCCATCCTCAGATGTGATCAAGCTCATGCCATCGGCCGCCAGGATCATGAAATCGAGTGAGGAGGCGTAGTAGCCTGCAAAGAGCCCACGGGGCATGGAGGCATCGTTCACACACCACGCGGCATAGAGATCGACCTCGCCCGGCAGCATCGACCACCGGTCCTGGAAATGAGCGCAGGTGTAGATCCAGCCGCCGCTGATCAAGCCCAGTCCTTCGGCCGTGGTCAAATTGTCCGCTGAGTTTGGCATGCGCACGACCGATCGGCTGACACGACGAGGAGAACCCGCCGCGCAGATTGCGACCAAGGATTCAGCTAGGGAAGGCATGGAGTTCAAGGCGATGGTGAGTTGAAGTGGCTGTTGATGTTGAGTGATCAAGCACGTGTGGCAAAGCGATGGACGCGCTGGAGGCAGGGATCGTTTTGATAACAGGCGGGCAGTTGGTTCCAGAGGGCGGGTTGTTGGCGGATTTGGGGGCCGATGCACTCGCGCAAATATCGATCGAGTTGTTCGCCGCTCTCAATGCGGTGACCACTCCAGTCGATCTGTTTCTCATGCTTCACGATGAGCAGGTGCTGGAAGAGGCGCTGGATGCGGGAGCGGGTGGCTTTTTGAGGCTATTTGATGTCGTTGGGCATGGGACGGGGGGTCGCGTGAGGTTTTAGCGCGAAAAGCCCTGGAAGGGGAAACGAATCTATAAAGCTATTTTTTACCGATCAATATTAAAATGGAGCAATACTTGCAAAATGAAAGAAGCGTGCTAAAGATTTATTGACCATATTAAGCACAAACCAACCTACACTATGCAAGTCCAAACGAATCCACAAACCTTCCCGGTTCAGCACGCCCAATTCCATCCAGAGGCACCACGTCAGCAAAAAATGACTCTCCCGGTTGGAACGATCCTTGGCATCGACATCAACGATCATCACACCCATCCGCAGTGTAATTTCAACATGGTCAGGGAATTGGTGGAAGGTGGGATTGCGATCGCAGCTCCGAATGGTGATTTGACTCTGACGCAGCTATGGACGGGAAGCGTGTCGGCATCTGCGGTGATGGTGAAGGGAAAGGGTCAAAATGGGTGGAAATTTTGGAGAGTGGACGAACCCGGAACCCACTTTCACGGCCAGTTGATTGATGAGGTTCGCAATCAGTAACTATGAATAAAATAAACCAAAAAGACTCCCTTTATGATGGCATATGAACAAGAAAAAACCCGCTTCCAAGCGGCTGGACGCCTCGTGAAACTGATTGGTCAAGAGGCTTGGAGCAAGAATCAATGGCCGGACGGCTGCGGTGTTTATCTGATCTGGCGGGTGCCTGCAGAAGGTGCGCGCCAACTCCTCTACATCGGCAAAGCGGGCAAGTATCGCCGCCTAGATCCAGAACAGGTGGAACTGAATGGGGGAAATTTGGCTGCACGCTTAGGGCGCTGGACGCCCTATTGTTTCCAACAAGAGGGGCCTTATGCCGGACACTTCGAGTATGGACCCAACTTCGGGGTCAACCAACTCCTCCAAATGCCATACGAGGAACGCTATCATCACCATGTGCCGGCGGCGGAAATAGAGGTTGAGTGTTTTTGCCTGGCCGGATGGGAGCAAAATCTGTCTCCGGCCCTACTCGAAGCCAACCTGCTCCAGGAGTATCTCATCGAACAAGGTGACCTGCCCGTGGCGAACAACGAGTTGTAATCTGTAGAGCCAAATTTGACTTTTAACCAGAAGTGGTAATCTAAATCATGGCTGAAAACAACCCCTGCGATATTTTAACAAGCGATTGGAACCCTATTATTGGCTGCCAGCGTTACAGTCCTGGCTGCAAAAGCTGCTGGTGGTTTGATGGTATCATGCCCTGGCAGCAACGGTTGGGCAATTTACCCAAAGACCTCCAAGAGAACCAGGCGCTGGTCATCGAGAAGAGGTTTGACCCCAAAACTCTAAGAAGCAAAAGGGGGATCATAGGGGTCGTCCAGCATGGCGACCTTTTTTGGGACAAGGTCGATGATGAAGTGATCGGACGTGTGTTGGACATGGTGGATGCCGATGCACTCAGCCGGACCGAAAAAAACAAAAAGAAGCCGGATTCCGAGGCGGATCAGACCAAATACATCCTGTGGACCAAGCGGGCGGAACGCATGGCGGATTTCATGACCAAACGGTATCCTAAGGGGGTGCCTAAATGGCTCGGGTGCGGCGTGTCCGTGGAAAATCAAAAACTCGCCGACGAACGATTGCCGCATCTTATGCGGGTGAACGGGTGGAGGTTTGTCATGATCGAACCGATGCTCGGTCGGGTGGATTTGAGTGCCTACATCCAGCAAAGCGATTGGGTGGTGGTGGGATCCGAGACCGGGGAGGAGGCACGAGACATCGAACTCGACTGGGTGCGCCTCCTGCGTGACCAGGCGGTGGAGCATGAAGTGCCGTTTTTTATCAAGCAGGTGGGCAAGAGCCACAAAAAGCCTGAGCGCCAACTCGATGGACGTGAGTGGGGCGAGTTCCCGCAAGGATTCAACAAATCGAGCGGCAAAAGAAAATGACCATGGGGAGTGCGTTCCTAGAATCAATGCCTCTCCTCGACCAAATCCTCGCCGTAAAAGGTCAATATGCCGCGCAACAAGCTCCTGGCGGAAAGCTTTTTCCCAACGTGCAAAACATGGGCCTGCCGAAAGGCTGCTGCGCTGTGCGACACAAGCAGGGCGCTTACCACCAGTTCGCCTTGCGCGCTGAGCAGGACATTCCACCGCTGCTGACACATTTGCGGGTGGCGGCCGGCGTGCGTGCCATGGAGGCGGGCGATTGGGAGGGTGCTGCCGAGGCATTCACGGTGAGAGAGGAATTCCAAAAAGACGGCGCAGGCGTGGTGCATGCCGCCTTGTGTCTGTGGCTGGATCAAAACCATATCCAAGTGCCTGACACGCATCGGAATCAAGCGCTGCCGCTGCCAACCGAACTCCAGAAACGCCTGCTGCTGCGACGCGGCGATCCGATGCCATTCCGTCTTTCCATCGCGGCAGTGGGGTGCGCGCATGATACGGGAGAAAGCGTGGTGCCCGATGAATGGCTGGGGCGGTCCTTTGAAAACGGCGAGGCTTTGTGCCGGGCCATTGACACGCAACCCCACCGGCAAGGCCTGGCCGAATCCCACTTCTGCTGCCATTACGGCCTGAAGCGGGTCCACGAACCGAAGTGGCTGAAAGCCGGTGAGATCGAGGTGGACGGTGAACCGGCCTATGGTGTCTCCCTGGTCGTGGATCAAGGGGTGCTCAGCACCTCCATTGTGAAGATGACTCCCGGGCAGTGGACAAACTGGATGAGCCACCAGCCTGAGCGAATGCGCTTTTTGACTCACGAGTTCGCTCCGCCCGGCAATGACGAGGCAGGATTGGGGCGATTCCTGCTCATCGCCTGCGACAAGGAGGCCATCTGCGAATCGCTGCCGTCGCATCAAAAAACGCGTCCTGTGGGACTGCTGTCCTCCATCATGCAGAAAAGCATCCGACGGGGACGCGGAGCAGCGCGCACGCTGAATGAATGCATGCAGCAACTGCGACTGGCACCGGCTTACAACCTGCCGGATGACCATTTCAAAAGAAGCAGCGGCTGCCGTCAGATGACCTGGCGTCTTTTCATCTCGATCTTTGAGGATGCCGAACCCTATGCCCCATCACCGGATGGCGATTACCTAAGTCTCGAGGATTTGGTGGCGCTGAGCCTGCTGGCGCACGCAGAGCCGGATTTGCAGTTCAACGAGTTTATCACAGATCAACTGATTCGCACCGCCCTGCTGTCCCAGCGAAACGATTCAAGCGGGCACAACTGGGACTGGCGCGCAGGCAAGCCCACCCCAACCAACGGGGATACCTCCTTGGAAAGGGCATGTGCCGCGGCACTCGACTGCATGCCGATGATGAAGGGAGATGCTGAAATGCTGAAGCGTGGATGCCACCATGCGCGGGAGAAAAACCTGCAGTTCGCCCCACTTCCGACTGGATTGAGCCGCGAGACTCTTCTCGAAGCGTCGGATCCAGGCGTAGAACACGAAGTCCTGAGCGCCGCTTGTGATTTTCACAGCCAGCCGGCGATTTTGCTACACCTGCAGGCATCGCTGCCATGGGTGGACGCCCGTCAGATCCGCATCCAGCCAAGCGGTTCGAAGCAGTTCAAGAAAGTGCTGCCCACCACTCAGCATCTCAAGCGGTTCATCTGGTCGAATGTGTCGCGGCTGAATGTCCGCAATCCACAGCTTCAACCCGACAGTGATGAAACGTCGCGAGCACTCATCCCGGAGATTCGCTCGATTCAAGAATGGCTGCTGGATCCAACGTGGCCCCCAGTGACGGAGCGCCCGCCCTATCCCTCGCGTGAGCTTGTTTCCCAAGACCATCTGACCGTGGAACCCACGGTGGCTCGCACCGCCTTCATCTCCTTGTTCGGGCAGAGCATTGAGTTGGCGGCTGCTCGCCCTGGTGAGGCCAGACGGCTGAGGCATGCTTTTGATGGCATCGTGGCAGGCACGCCGCATGAACCCTGCAAAATCAAAAAGAAGGGAACCCAAAAGGGTGCCTATCTCAAAGGCCAGCAACGAACAGATGGGGAACTCGATGTCGTGGATCATCTCGCAGCCACGGATGGCGTGGAGATCGATTTGCCGCCTCCACCAACTGGTTTCAGATGGAGTTTCGCCCATGAGACCGGAAAAGTTCGCATCCGCATCACAAGGCGCGAACCTCTGCTGGAAGGAAACGAAGACACCCAACCGAGCGCGCTTGTATTTCAAGTGAACCGTATCGAGGTGCCTGCTTTTGATGCAGGATACCTGCTGCAAAGACTTCCCACGCCGGTATCGCAGCCACCAGCCATCCATGATGAGCTTCTCCTCAAACAGGCTCTCTACCTGGAGCCGACTGAGCCAGGCGGCCAGTGGGCCATCCATCAAAAATTGCGACGGCTGGCTGCTCATCGCCTGCAATCCAGTGAACCCGACCTGTTGTGGAGTGATCTTGCCGCCAACTCACCCGTGCCTGCGGTGGTCTGGCAGCGCGCCCGCGCCAAACTGCTGGGGACGTTCCTCGGGCGCATCTCCATCGGGCCGGTGGACCGGAATGGTGAAAAAATGTATGCGGCGGTGGATAACCGTTTCGAAGGAACTTTATGGCGCATTTTCAATCTGCTTTCCTTTGTCCATCCTGACTGTGTCCAACCCGCTGGGGATCTGGATTTTACCATCCGCCATGACAGCCCGTCCTATTCGCTGCTGGCGCAGGAGGTCGAAACATTGTCCGCTCCGCGCACGGCCGCTGCCATGGCAATGGACACCGAGCCCCCCGCCATCACGACCCAGCTCTGGCAGCATCAAGCCTCCTCCGTGGAGCGGATCTCCGAGGAACTGCTGAAGAATGGCCGCAGGGGCTTTGGCGATGCTTCCGACGTCGGCTCCGGCAAGACCCTGACCAGCCTTGCCATCATGAGCCGACTCGCCGAGCATCATCTGAAGGAAGAGGATCAAACGGCGGAAGGGTTTCTGGTGCTGGTTTACAACGCCGCGCTGGTTGAGACATGGAGGCACGAGATTGAAAAGCACACCACGGGATTCCATTTTGTCACTCAAGACTCCTCTGGAGCGCTATCTGCCCCGATCGGCAGGCATTCGATTTTGGTCACCACCCTCGCACGCATGCGCGAAACGCCAGTGACACGCCGCTGGCACATGGTCGTGATCGACGAATGCATCTCGGTGCAGAATGCCAATGCCTTGTGGACGCAAGAGGCCTGGAGGCAGGTGGCCTGCTCTCAGCATGGAGTATTGCTGCTAAGCGCAACCTTCTTCCGCAACCGGTTTAACGAGTTGTTTTATCTCCTGCGCATGCTTCGCACCGGTCTTCCGGAGAAGCATGCCTATCTGGATGCGATTCTAGCAGAGAGCATCACCTGTCACCTTCCTGAAAACACGCCATGGCACTGGGTGGAGGAAACACGCCTGATGCCACTCGATGCTGAGACCCGGCAAAAATACGAGCGGGCACGAAATGCAGCAGGGCCGGCCAAAATGATTTATGGAAAGCTCGATGCTCTTCTGGTCGAGAGCTTTGACTTTGCCTCTCATGTGCTGACCATGCTCAACCAACTGGATGAGAGCAGCCGTGCCCTGATCTTCGCACGAAGCGCGAGGGAGGCACGGCAGCTGGCGCAAGCTCAGAATGACATCAGTCTGTTTCCAGACACCTCCAAACGTCATGTGGTCACCACAACGGCGCAAGCCGCACGAGGTGTGAACACCTTGGTCAATCTAAACGTGCTGATGACGCGACCCGTCGAACCCGACCTTGTGCCGCAGATGAAGGGCCGTCTGGCGCGTCCCGGGCAGCAACACTCGCAACTGAGGTGGATTTGGCTGGTGATCGAGAAAACGATCGAAGAGGCCAAACTGGAGCGCAATCGCCTCGCTGAAAAGTTTCACGACGAACACATCATGCCGCTGGCCAAGTTCTACGAGCACGCCTTGGGGATTTAAGTGGGCACCCAAAACCAGGATGATTGGATTATCTGAAAGGGTCATGATTTGGCACCCAAATGGTTCTACTTGGTTGAATGACACCATCACTCCCCGAAACCGACCCTAAGTTTAACCGCAGTCCGCATATCAGGGCAGATCTAGCAATCAAAGCTGCTTACATCGTCGCCAAGGAACGGGACGATAAACTCGTTCAGGCGCACATTAAAACTCATTGGCAGGCAGCGCAGAATGTCAGGAGTGACTATTCGCAGGAGGATTTGGAACAATGCATTGATCTTGTTCGGAGTGGAGCCCTGCAAATTGAACCCGTCATTTTCGATAATGAACCTGTCACCATCCCTATTGCCCGGGATGACTGTCCTTCTTTCAAGGGTGGCACCATTAGCATGCCGTGCTGGATCACCGAGGAAAATGTCCGCAAAATCGAGTCTATTGGAGGGCCTTTTATTCTTGCCATGGAGACCGTGGACCACGGAAGTTCATGCAACTTCATTGACGAGATCTACAAGTGCAACCTGCCTCTAGAAACCTATGATTTAACGGATTCTGATTCGTTCGATGAGATGGGTTATTACCAGAGAGTCAAAGTCTTCACATCCATCGATGCCCCCGATGATTATTCAGAAGCGTTTTTAAAATATCTTCACTGCACAAATTTCTTTCTATTTTTTCAAGAGGTTCGGGTTCGTTCCATTGTGTCGCTTCACGACGCTGCAAGACGGGGAGATTTTGCCAAAGTGCCGACAGAAACGATGACCTCATATCTTTATTGGCATGGCGAGTACAGGGACGGCGCGATTTGGTATGACGAAGCCTATTGCAATTCGCCTTTTCATCTTGCGGCACATGCAGGTCATTTTGACAAAATTCCTTCATCCATCATGTCTGCCGCAGGACTACTTAAAATTGGAATGGTCGACAAAGAGTTCGCGTTACGTCATCCCGAATTCATTGAATTGGAATGGGTTGAGTACCTCGACCATGACGCTCCAGACTTTCGTGCCAAATATGAAATGTCCTTCACCCTGGCGGAGGAGTGGCACAAGAACCATAGCGGAAGCGCGCCCGATTTTGAAGAAGAGGCTGGAGTGCCAAAAATCCGCAAACTCCACAGTGCCTATGCTTGCCCGATCGTCCTTGCCCTTCTCCATGGTCAAACAGACCAGGTTGTCGAGGCGATCCAATCGATCCCAGCTAGTGAATGGGTGAAGACGAATCAATGGGCTCACACACCGCTTGGCGGCATTGCCAAAAAAACTGGCATCGAACATAAAATCAGCCATCTCCTCGCTGAGGTGGACCAACTCACCCCTCCGCCTTCCGAACAGGAGGAGCGAGACACGCCATTCCCTGAAGACTGGGACGATTGCTGAAGAATCCTGAATTTTTCTGAGTGTCATGTTTTGGCACTAGACACGTGTCATGGTTCGCACATGACAAAGACAATCCAAATCAATGAGTGTGTGGCGTTCTCCAAAACCAAGGAAGCCTTCGGTGGTTTCTCCAACATGTCTATGGAGTATCCGTTGGAAGTGAACGGAGTGGTGTTTCCAAGTTCGGAACACTTTTATCAGTGCATGAAGTACGTGGATCATCCTGAGGTTCAAAGGGAGATCCTCGGTGAGAGGAACCCTCTTTTGATGAAGAACAAACAGAAAAAACATCGTGGCCTAATCCGAAAGGATTGGGAGAAACTCAAGGTGATCATCATGGAGGTCACGGTTCATCTCAAACTCGTTACTCATTGGGTGAAGTTTGGAAATCTTCTCGTGGAGTCGGGAATCAAGGAAATTGTGGAAATCTCCAAAAAGGATTCGTTTTGGGGGATGGTTCCTCAGGTTTCAAACCCGAGTGTTCTGGTAGGTGAAAACAAACTCGGAATGATTCTATCAAGGTTTCGGGAATTGATTCGAACCGAGGGAACGAGGGAGGAACTGGTCAACTGGAATCCAGATTCGAAGTTCAGGGTCATGTTCAACGGTGAGTTGTTGGTTGGGGTGAACGTCCCAGATAAAGTTCAGGAAGTGGGGAATCGTTCCTTCGATTACCTTCTCCGGAGAAGTGCAGCCACACGTCACGAATACGCCCTTGCGGCATAAGGCGAGAGTTAATCCATGCCTTATCTTCTCCTCATCTTATCCGCCGTCGCTCTTGCGGCTATTCAAGGGCTTTTGATCATCCTCAAGCTCACCGGGGATTTCTCGGTGGGCTGGGGATTGATCCTCCTGCCCTGCTGGTTCGTCTGTGGGGTCATTGTGATCGCACTGCTGATCTGGCTTTTCACCCTGTTCATGTAACAAATGTAGTTATGCCTTTGCCTTACCTTACCAAAACCGACTTCAAGAATGCGTTCGAGTGCTCCACCAAGCTCTACTACCGCAAGAATAGCTATCCAACGACCCTAGAAGAAAACGACTACATGAAGTTCCTGTCGGGCTCAGGCTTCATGATCGAGTTCATCGCCAAGGCCCAATTCCCAGGTGGCCATGATCTGACTCAAGAGATTCATCCGCAGTTCGCATTTGATCGAACGAAGGAGTTGCTATTGGCAGACGAGAACGCTGTTCTCTTTGAGGCGGCGGCTCTGACGGGTAAATACTACGCCCGCATTGACATTCTTCGCCGTGAGGGAAAGACGCTGCACCTGATCGAGGTCAAGTCGTCATCCCTTCGGGGTAACGACGAAGATGAGGATGATGCGAAGTTTCTGAAGAAAAACGGCGAAGTGGCAGCCAAGTGGAAGCCCTATCTCATTGATGTGGCTTATCAACGGCACGTCTTGGCGCTAGCCTTCCCGGAATTCGATGTGAAGCCATGGCTGTGGATCGTCAACAAAGAACAACCTGTCAGGGAATGTGAAACAAGAGGGCTGTTTCACATTGAACCATGCAAGACTGATCCAAAGGCACGACCCGAGATTCGATACTCAGGCAACCCACATGATCTCCAAGGAACAACGCTTTTGGCCCATTGTGATGTTGGTCGTGAAACGGACCTTCTGATGAACGACGTTATTCATCGCGCTCATGAGCTGGCCGCGATGCTCGATGTGCATGGGCGGATGCAGCGTCCTTCCACATCTATCGCTGACGTCTATAACACGTGCCGCAAGTGCGAATACCGCTTTCCTGTGGGCAAGGAGAAGAAGCCGCATGGCTTTGCTGAGTGCTGGGGTGATTTGGCCGCCGCCCGGCCACACATCCTAGACCTGCACCGAGTCGGTCAAATCGGTTCGGCCAAGTTTGATGATCCGGTTCCGGTGCTTCTTTCCAAGCGACAGGGATCCCTGCTGGACCTCCGGGAAGATCAACTTGGAGCCCCCGGGGCGTATATTAATCGCCGGCGGCTTCAGTGGGAGAATTCAGCAAATGACGGCAAGGAACATTTGCCCGAAGCATTGAGGCAGGAGCTTGCGGATTATAGGGTGTCTCCTGGTTACCCATTTCACTTTGTCGATTTTGAAGCTTGTGACGTGGTCCTCCCTCACCATGCAGGCCTGGGCCCCTACGAGAGGGTTGCCTTCCAGTGGAGCTGCCACACGCTGGATGAAAAGGGAGAACTGAACCACCGGGAGTGGTTGAACACGGAGCGTCAGTTCCCCAATTTCAAATTTGCCAATGAATTGCGCGGATGCCTTGGCGAAGCCGGCACTGTGTTTGTGTGGTCACCCTACGAGCAAACGACGCTGCGCATGATACTAGAGCAAATCGATGCATGGATCACAACGGCCCCGGAGGATGCTTTGCTGGCATCGGGCTTTCAGAGCTTGGAGGTGCTCCGCGATTTGGCGGATTGGATTGATCGCCTTTTGGGCCCTCCAGATGCCAAGGGCAAGCGCGCACATTCACCCCGTATTCGTGACCTCCATAAGCTGGTTTTGCAGCACTATTTTCACCCGTTGATGCTGGGACGCACGTCGATCAAGGTGGTGCTACCGGCGGTCTGGAACCAGTCTCAAACTCTCAGGAGTCATCCATGGTTTGAGGAATACCATCAGACGGACGACTCCGGTGCCCTGCTTGACCCCTACAAGACTTTGGGGCCGTTGCCACTCGGTGACGAGGAAGATGACGAGGATGTGGTGAGGGAGGGCACCGGAGCCATTCGCATCTATCAAGAACTGATCTTTTGGGAGGGATCTGACGAACAGTATCGCAAGAATCGGGAAACGCTCCTGAAGCAGTATTGCAAGCTCGATACGGCCGCCATGGTCATGATCTGGGCGCACTGGACTGGTCATACGGAGGCCGCGAATCAACAGATCAATCCATGAATCGCCGCCAAATTCTAAGTCATGCTACTTGCCTCATTCCTGGCGCGTCCTTTCTTCAAGGACCCACAAAAGCAGCTGCGTCGTTTCCGGCTGGGGGTCTGGGCGTTTCGTGCTTTGGTGAAGAGGACGCTATCCTCGCCTCAAGGAACACCGAGGAGGTGGTGATGGAACTGCTGCACATCTGCCTCGCGCGCATCGGTTGGCAGGGCGCAGTGTCGGATTGGCAGTCCCGCTTGGATCAGTCACTAGACCGCGTTCAATCCCGGCTCGTCTCTGAAACCAATCCGCCGCCTTTGCTGATTACGGCCTTCCAGATGGACTGCCTCACAGATCTCTGCCACGCCGCCACTGTTGGTGACGAAGCCGAAACCTTGTCGCGGGCTATTCTGTTATGCGATGCTATCCTTCCCTTCCATCATTGGTGTGAAAACCATCGGATGTGGGAGAGCAATAAGCAGGCATTGTTCGCCCAGCACCATCCCGAAATCCATGCGCTGTTAAGTGCTGCATTGCAGAGACCGTGTTACGCACCAGTCATGCAGAGATCTGAAGACAGTTATATGGGAGGAATAAGCGCAAAAGTGCAGAAACCTAAAACTGTTGCCTCACTTCCATGGTCAGACCACAACCATTGCTTTAATTTCCAGCAATCCTGACCCCATCGTTAATATCCACCTCAGAAAATGCTTGGTGGACGTACATATGGGCATAGCAGCAACCACCAAGATCAACCTTTTGGTGGCAGATCGGTGGCCCTGCTTCCTTGTTCACTTTAGCCAAGTGACAATCCCATTGTTCGCATTTGCCTTCGGGAATCGGGTATGCGACCCACACCACCAGCCCGGCTTCAGCGGTTTTGTGTTTTGCCTTCAGTTTCTTAACGTCACGTATAACACTATTGATGAAATTTGTTATCGGTTTTCCAGCACCACCGTAATTCGTTGGAAAGGTTTTTAACTCAATAAGGCAGCACTCATTTGGATTGTCCCTGCAAACGACTACATCAATATTATCTTTTTCAGGAAGGAGGGTAATTTTATCACGCGCCGAAAGGGCATGTAGGAGCTCAATTTTCAACCACCCTTCGTGGCTGATGCGAAGCTCAGCAAAAAGCTTTACCCGAGAATGCGTGTTCTCGTTGGAAAAAATTCCTTTTAGCGTTGCGATTATGGTTTTAGAAAGAGGCATAGAGTCGGAGGCAATCTTGGTCGCAATAAGCGAATTCAGGAGCTTGGCCCTGTTGGAGCACTGGCCTTTGCACATCTCTTCCTTGCGTTGAATCGCATCGCTGTCGTTACAGATTTTGTTCACCGTGTGGCGATCAATCTTAAGCTCACGGCCGATGCAATCATCACACCGGCCAGAATTGTTAGTTAGGTATTTTTGAATCTGCTGCAATTGTGTCATAGGTTGAGGCATACTAAATTCGGGTCGGAAGTTTACAGGAATTGCGGCGCAAACGGCGCTCTCGGAATATAGGCTTACTCTGATGCTTTACCCACTTATTGCTCCGCTAAGATGGCTGGCACTAGAACCCGGACGTGTGCCACACCGTCGTTTTTAGCAGCAGGTAAAGCGCGGCGGTAGACATCTGTGAGAGCACGCATATTAACGATTTAAGCACTTTTTTTGACACACACTTGCGCACAGAGTGTCATGATATGGCACTCAGTTCGTGTAAAAATCTAACATGAAACCTGATAACGCAACTGAAAACGCCAAACTGGCCGCGCATGATCCTGATACGATCCGCCGCCTGATCACGAACCAAAAAGAGGAGCACATGCCGCACGCTTTTCGTGCGGGTTACGGTGGCATGCAGGACTACAACAAGCTTGTTCCAGTGCTTCGCAGTCTGCCTACTGACGAATTGTCTCACTGGCTGGATCTGATGGATGAGGTTTATGAGAGCCACCGTTTATGCCAACCCTGCGGATGCAAAGTGTTGGCTTATCAGATTCTCATCAGCAAGGATCGGTTGACCGATCGACATGAAAAATACCTTTCACGGTATCAATCGGGTATTAAGAACTCACCTCCGATAGGTGGGCGTGACTTTATGGCCGAGGTGATCGAGTCTCTCTATCACGGCAAAGAGCACCCACATGCCGCTGTGCACAAGGCATGGTGGGACTCGATTTTTGAAACCAGTCTGCGTGAGGACGAATAATTGAGCTTGAGGGTCACTGCCAAAGTTTGACTCCATGATTGTCAGCACGCAATTCACTTAATCATGAGCACACAAAAACACAAAGGAGCCGCTGCTCCGCTGATCAAGAGGCTGGAGAAACTGGTTAGGCTAGTTCAGGGACCAGACAAACCAGGATCTTATGCGGCTATCTCAAGGGCCATGCGCGTCAGTCTGCGAACTGCCAAACGTGACGTGGATTTCCTGAGAAAGCGGGGCTTTCAGATCGAATACAATCGCTCTGGTGGGTTCTCCTGCACCCAAGCGGGCAGGGGGCTTCAGCAGGTGCTTCAAGGCCATGAGGAGATCCTGCCTAGCATCGTGCTCATGCGAGCCATGCTGCAGAAAATCTCCAAAATTGACGCAGGCGCAGGCGCGTCGGATCTGCTCAACCAATTCTGTCGTTCTTTAGAAACCCATGGGCTTAAAATTGATGAGATCGGCTACTACATCTCCAGCACTGCCCTCCCCATGCCTCAGAGGCTGGTTCCCACGTTTCGCAGCCTCGTGCGGGGATTGCTTGAAAGGCGAAAAGTGGTTATCCAATACAAGAGCAACAAGGACCTCAAAAAACAGGAACGACTCATTCATCCTTATCATCTTCTTGAAAACGAAGGTCGCTGGTATTGCTTGGCGTTCTGCGCGAAAACTCGTGCCCGAAGGATGTATGCGCTGTGGCGGATCGAAGAAGCCGTGGTCAGCGAAGACTCGTTTGAGCGCCCGGCAGAAATGGATGACTCAACATACTGGGAAACACAATCCGAAGTGTTTGGCGTGTGGGTGAAGGGAGGTTCCAAAGTAGAAATCGTGCTCAGGATGACAGGCTACGCAGCACGCTTGATCCAGGAATCCAGCTACCGACCAAAATCCATGAAAGTCCACCGATCTTCTGCCCAACCAGAGTCGAACAGGGTTAGCTTCTACGCATCAGCCTTCGAGGACGTGGTCCCGTGGATCATGCGATGGGGGGCTTACTGTGAAGTGGTTTCACCACCCGAATTGCGTGAGATCGTCGCAACCCAAGCCAAACGAATGCTCAGTCTTTATGAACCCTTCCATGGGTAAGAACGGAGAACGAGGCATATCGCTGCTGGCTAAACTCCAAAGCTCCTGACCATTCCGAAGCGCAGATTTATGATGAAATACACCCACCACCAACGCAGAAACCCTGTCCCCTCATTGAGGCCTTTGGGCGAAGATGAAAAAACACTCGTCAGCATGGCGGCAGCTCGAATTTTGCTGCCCGATCCAGCCACGGTGAAATCCTTCAACCACGCCATGTTTCCTACCCTTCGGGCTCCACGCGAACTCTATCAGGAGGTGAAGGTGGAAGATCGGGTGGTTGGCATGCACGACGACAACACCACGCCTCGTTGGGCACTTTTGTGGACTCACGGGATTCCTGGTAAGAGTAAGCTGCCGACTCTTGGCTGGACCATTGCTCACGTTTGGGATCGGAGCCAAGATTTGGATTCCTACAGCCACCTCGCCAACCTTGCCCTCCTACCAGAATACCTTGGGAGCTTGTCTGACAAGCAAGGCCCGCTGACAAGATACCTGCGATACCATGCATGGCAGGTCTATCAATGGAGGCCAGCAGATGCAGACGTGCCCAGTGCACCAGATCATTATGCTGCAATCCGCTGGAACTATCTGACTCCCGTCGATGATCCCATTGGGTTTTTTCGCGATGAATTTGCGTCCGCCAACTGCCGCCGCAGCAGGGTTTTGAAGCCCTTGATGCCGCCAGGATTGGTCGCCTGATCTGCGATCAATAGGGTAGACCTTGAGGCGCAACGCAAAATCGGACCCGTGCCTCTTCGTTAGGCGAGATTGATGCGTTGCGCTACGATGCAATGGAGGACCTGGCCCACCGCGTCGTCGTGGCTTGACTAAATCGATTCGAAACCAACACAGTCGCCAAACCAACACCCCAGTCCTGCTTCTTTCACGATTTCCATTCCAACCTTCGCAATCAAGCTTATGCTGAACAGTGGCTTCGGCTACGGGCGATTTCCATCAGTCTGCCTGAAAAAGGTTGTTTTCAGCACGAGTCATCTTCAACTTACGCTGTCGCTATTTGTGCTATGGGCTTTTATTATCGCAAATCGGTCAAGGTCGGCCCCTTTCGGATCAACGCCAGCCATCGTGGCATCGGTGTTTCTACGGGTGTGCCTGGTCTGCGAGTTGGAGTGTCTAGTCGTGGCCGACGTTACACGAACATCAGCATCCCCGGCACAGGCATTGGCTATCGCAGCAGCGGAAAAGGTTGTTTGCTGATCGTGGTGGCGCTGCCCGCAGGGATGGCTGCGCTATGGCTGACAACACGCTTTTATCTGACATGAACATTGTTTGGAAACGCACTCTTCACACGGCCACTTCAGAGCGCTTCATTGCCCAGCGTTCTGGTGTGGATGTGGCTGCCATTGATCTGCATTATTTGGCCAATGCCACAGTCGCGGGCACTGTGGTTTTGTTCAAAGAGGCTGGGTGGTGTGAAAAAGACGTTCCCGAGTTGCTCACCACGTTTGATGATGACTTCTTGCCAAGCGTGGACTTGGATCGAGGGAATCTCCAATTCACGGTGGTTCTCGCTGATGTGCTCGGAAATTGGGAAGCGGAGACTGCTTCCTCCGAGGCCTCGGAGGTCAATCCATGATGGCGCCTTTGTGCAGATCCCTCCGACTTGAAGGTGGCATTCACGGGCCGAGGCTTGGCCCCTATCGAAAGTAGAATTGCAGATTGCAAAGCCTTCGCGCTGACCTGGGGGCTCCATGGGTAGAGACAGCGCATGCTTTGCTGGCCAGTTGGCCAGCAAAGGACACGAGCGTTGAGTTGCTTTTGTTTGAGGTGGAGGGCCGGCGCATGGCTTTCAACCTGGGGCAGGAGGGCGTTGGTATTCAACTCGCAGCCAAAACGATGCGGTCAGACTCCCAACTCGTCTAGGGCAAGAGACGGGACGGTGGTGACGTATTGGGCTGATTGCTATGTCACTTTTTTCTATCCACTACGGCTTCATTGCTTTTGGGCTGGGGATGCCTGCTCTGCTGGCGGCGGAGACGCGGCTGGACTTCAACCGGGACATTCGCCCGATCCTGAGTGACAACTGCTTTGCCTGCCATGGCTTTGACGCGAAGAAGCGAAAGGCAGGCCTGCGTCTGGATGTGGCGGAGGGCGCCTACCAGGTGGTGGACGGCGTGCAGGCGGTGAAGCCGGGGGATCCTGACGCGAGCAGCATCGTCCAGAGGATCCTGAGTCAGGATGAGGACGAGGTGATGCCACCGCCGGAATCGCACAAGAAGTTGACGGCGACGCAGGTGGAGACGCTGAAGCGGTGGATTCGCGAGGGGGCTGAATACAAGAAGCACTGGGCCTTTGAGTCGCCGGTGAAAGCGTCTGTCCCGAGCGTGAAGCCGGCGGGCGTGCCGGTGCGGAATGGGGTGGATGCGTTCCTCCAGGCGCGGCTGGCTCAGGAAGGGCTGCGGCCTGCGTCCGAGGCTGCCAAGGAGACCCTGATCCGGCGGGTGACGCTGGACCTGACGGGGCTACCGCCGACTGCGGCCGAGGTGGATGCCTTTTTGGCCGATGCGGGGGCGGATGCCTATGAGCGTGTGGTGGATCGGCTGCTGAAGTCGGAGCGCTATGGGGAGCACCTGGGCCGCCATTGGTTGGATGTGGCGCGCTACGCGGACACGCATGGCCTGCACTTGGACAATGAGCGCAGCATGTGGCCCTACCGGGACTGGGTGGTGCGTGCCTTTAACGAAAACCTGCCCTACGATGCCTTCACGCGCTGGCAGCTCGCGGGGGATCTTTTGCCACAAGCCACGATCGATCAGCAGATCGCCTCGGGCTTCAATCGCTGCAACGTGACGACCAGCGAGGGCGGTAGCATCCAAGAGGAGTTCATCTTTCGCTACGCGGTGGATCGCACGGACACGACGGTGGCGGTGTGGATGGGGTTGACGGCGGGCTGTGCGGTCTGTCATGACCACAAGTATGACCCGATCACCCAGAAGGAGTTTTATTCCCTCTATGCCTTCTTCAACAGCGCCGCGGATCCGGCGATGGATGGCAACATCCTGCTGACCCCGCCGATCCTCCGCCTGTCCACGACCGAGCAAAAGGCGGAGTTGGCGCGGCTGGAGGCAGACATCGCCCGTCAGCAGGCCCGCATCCGCGAAGCCATCGCCAGCCTGCACTACACCGATCCTTCCCAGGTCACACCGCCGCCTCCGGTTCAGACGAGCGAGGTGGTCTGGTTCGAGGACAGCTTTCCCCCCGCCGCGAAGGTGGAGGCGGTGGGCGAGCCCACGCAGCTGGTCAGCCAAGCGCAGGGGCCAGTGTTCAGCGGCAAGGCGGCGCTGAGGCGCAAGGCCAAAGGCGTGGCCCAGGATTTCTTCACCAGCGGTGGCAGCTTCGAGGTGCCTGCGAATGGCAAAATCAGCGTGCAGTGCTGGATCGATCCCAAGGATGAGCCCAAGGCGGTCATGCTCCAGTTCCACACGAGCGGCTGGAACCACCGCGCGGTTTGGGGGCAAGAGGGTGCCATTCCTTTTGGCAAGGTGCGCACGCCTGAGCGCGTGACGATGGGCGCGCTGCCCGCCTCGGGCCAATGGGTGAAGCTGGAGTTTCCGGCAGAAAAGCTCGGGCTGAAGCCAGGCATGAAGGTCACGGGCTACGCGTTCACCCAGTTTGACGGCACAGTGCTCTGGGATCGACTGGCGATGAGCTCGCGCGTGGAACCGGCGAAGGACCCGCAGTGGTCGTGGAAGGTCTGGACGCAGCGAAACCAGGGCCGTCGGGTGGAAGGTTTGCCCAACGATCTGCAAACGTTGGTGCGTGGCAAAAAGGCGGTCGAATGGCCAGAGGCTGAGGTAAAGCGGCTGAAGGACTGGTGGTTCGAAAATGAATACCAGGGTGCGCGGGATATCGTGCAGGGGGTTCGGGCAGAGAAACTGGCGCTGGAAGGCAAGCGCAAGGCGCTGGAGGAGGTCATCCCGGCCACCTTTGTCATGGCCGATTTGCCGCAGCCCCGGGACAGCTTTGTCATGACCCGCGGGCAGTATGACCAGCCGGGGGAAAAGGTGAACCGGGCGACGCCAGCGGTCTTTCCACCGCTGAAGAAGAAGGACAATCCCACCCGCCTGGACCTGGCGGACTGGTTGCTTTCCCCTGAGCATCCGCTGACGGCACGCGTGCAGGTGAATCGGTTTTGGCAGCAGTTTTTTGGCACGGGGCTGGTGAAGACCAGCAATGATTTTGGCTCCCAGGGCGAACCCCCGAGCCATCCAGAATTGCTCGATTGGTTGGCGGTGACCTTCCGCGAGAGCGGCTGGGACATGAAGGCGCTGGTACGGCTGATGGTGACCTCCCATGCTTACCGGCAGAGCGCAGCCTTCACCTCGCCAGGGGCCGAGAGAGACCCTGAAAATCGCCTGCTCAGCCGGGGGCCACGCTTTCGCCTGGACGCCGAGGTGGTGCGCGACAGTGCGCTTTTTGTCAGCGGTCTGCTGAGCCCCAAGGTCGGCGGCAAGGGCGTGAGGCCCTACCAACCGGAGAACATCTGGGAGCCGGTCGGTTTCGGCGGCAGCAACACGCGCAATTACCTCCAGGACCATGGCGAGAATCTCTATCGGCGCAGCCTCTACACCTTCTGGAAGCGCACCGCGCCACCTCCGTCCATGACGACCTTTGATGCGCCGAACCGTGAGTCCTACTGCCTGCGTCGCGAGCGCAGCAACACGCCGCTGCAGGCGCTGAATCTGATGAATGACGTGCAGTATGTGGAGGCCGCGCGGAACTTTGCCCAGCGTCTGCTTCAGGCCGGGGGCAGTGTGGACCGCCGCATCACCGCCGCCTTCCGCGCGGTGACCAGCCGCTACCCGAGCGCGGAGGAGGCTGAGACCGTTCGCGCCGCGCTGGAGCAGCATCGCGCGGCCTATCGGGCCAAACCCGACGCCGCCCAGCAGGCCCTTCTTTACGGCGAATCGAAGGCCGATGCGAAGCTCGACCCGGTGGAGCTGGCGGCCTGGACGCTGGTGTGCAACCTGCTGCTGAATCTGGATGAAGCCGTGACGCGTGGGTGATCGCGCGCGGCTTTTGGCGGAGTCGCTGCTTCCTGAGTCAGACGCATCTGCGCGGACAGAGGCAATGGGCCTCAAGATTGGAGGTTGATCTCGCGTTGGTTTCTTCCCAACCCTGGGACTGTCTTTTTCACCAACTCATGAAACGCCTCCTTCTCCCGCTCACCCTTTTGGCCGGACTCGCCGTCTGGGCTGTCTCTGCCGCAGCTCCTGCGCCGAAACCCGCCCCGCTGAAGGTGCTCATGGTCACGGGCGGCTGCTGCCATGACTACAAGAATCAAAAGATGATCCTGGCCGAGGGCCTGAGCGCGCGTGCCAACGTCGAATTCACCATCGTCCATGAAGATGCGCCCCAGGGCAAAGACGAGCGCGAGCATCGGGTCAGCCTTTATGAAAAAGACGACTGGGCCAAGGGCTACGACCTCGTCTTGCACAACGAATGCTTCGGCAAGGTGACGGATGTCGCTTTTGTCGATCGCATCGCCAAGGCGCATCACAACGGCGTGCCTGCCGTGATGCTGCACTGCTCGACCCACAGCTACCGTGCTGCCCAGACCGATGAATGGCGCAAATGCGTGGGTCAGACCTCCATGAGCCATGAAAAGAACCGCGATCTTCTGGTGAAAAACGTCGCTCCAGAGCATCCGGTCATGAAGGGCTTTCCCAGCGAGTGGTTGGACACCAAGGATGAGCTCTACAAAAACGAAAAGCTTTGGGAAAACTTCGTGCCCTTGGCCAAGGCTTACGGTGAAGACACAAAGAAGGACCACTACCTGATCTGGGTGAACACGTATGGCAAAGCCAAGGTCTTTGGCACGACGATGGGTCACAACAACAGCACCATGGAAGCCCCGGTGTTCCTTGACCTCGTTTCACGCGGCCTGCTTTGGGCCTGTGGCAAGCTGGATGAGCAGGGCAAGCCTCTGCCTGGCTACGAAGCGCAGCAAAAGTGAAAGCAGCCCAGCCTGGCACCATCACAACAAGGTTCCGGGGCGCGAAAATGCCCCGGGGAGACTCGGCCTCCATGGGCAAAAAAAGCGCTTCGGAAGGCGGGCTCCAGAAGCGCGGGGTGGGGAGATCAAAAAGGGAGGAAATCAGGCCCCCTTGTGGTCCGTGTGGCAGGCCTTGCAGTTCACCGCTTTTTTGAAGGCCTCGACACCCGTGGCGTCTTTCGCTTGGATCTTCTTCACCGCGTTGATCAGTGCCTGGCACTTGCTGGTCCAGGCCGCGGCATCCCCCTTCGGCGGTTTGGCGGCGCCGATGTCTTGGCAGATTTTCAGCATCTGAGCCAGCTCAGCCTCTGTCGCTGTGCCGCCTGAAACCTTTTTGCTAAGGGCGTTGTCAGGCTTGAAGGATTCCTTCATCGCCTTCTTGATCACCTCACTGCCGCCTGTGGGTGGTGCTGCAGGTTTCGCTGCGGCGGGAGGCGCGTTCGCGTCAGGCTTTTTCGCCGCGGCAGGAGCGGCTGGCGGCGGGGGCGGAGGCGTGGTCAGGGCAGCGATTTCTGATTCGCTGAGGCCAACGTTCACTTTCAGCCCGGGCAGCTTGCCCTCCAGCGCACTGGCCCCTGCTTTGGTCACGGCGGTTTGCCAGGCGAAGACCTTCTTCAGCCCTTTCGCGGAGGCCAGTTTCGCCAGTCCAGCATCGGTGGCCTTGGTGCCGTAGAGATTGAGGTATTCCAGCTTGGTCAGGCTCGCCAGTTTCTCCAGCGTCGCGTCGCTGATCTTGGTGTTCTCCAGGTGCAGGCGTTCGAGGTTACCCAGCTTGGCCAGCGTCGCAGCTCCTGCATCGGTGATCTGGCTGCGGGCAAGATCCACCCAGAGGATGTGGGCAGCGATGGGCTGCAGCAGGGCCAGTTCCTTGTCACCGAACTTATCTGCGGCGTTGATGACACTCAGGCGGAGTTGCTCGGTGTCCTGGGCCAGAGGCATCAGGCTGGCGTTCAGGGCAGTGATCTGAGCGGTCACTTGGGCGATGAGTTTCTTCTCGGCCTCGCTCAGGGGCTTGGGCTTTGCTTTTTCCACCTTGGCGACGGGGGCCGCTGCTTTGGGCAGTCCCTTCGAGAGCAGGGCTGCCAGGATGCCTTCGACCTCCGCCGTCGGCTTGGCTGCGGCCACCGTGTCTTTGTCTGAAGCTCCAGCGTCGATCCACCACTTCAGCAGGGCGATTTCTTGTTTGGTCAGCTGCGGCTCATCGCTCGGTGGCATGTGCTCGTCATCGTCTTCCGGCAAAAACGCACGCACAAGAAGCAGGCTGTCCTTGCTGTTTTTCGGAACCACCGTGTTGTTGCCTTCGCTGCCGCCTTTCAGGATGGCGGCAAAGTTGTGCAGCTGCAGCTTGCCTTTCTTTTTCTCCTCACCGTGGCAGGCCACGCACTTGGCCTGCAAGATCGGGGCGACGACGTCCTGATAAACGACGGCTTTGGCGGCGATGGCTGCGTCCAGCTTGCCCCCGGCGGCTGCGGCTGGCGCGGCAGGCGCAGGTTGGGCGGCCGCGGCGGGTTGGGCGGCGGCAGGTGCAGGTGCGGCTTTGGCCACGACGGCGACGGGTTTGGCATCGTCCTCTGCGGTCCAGCCATGGTTGATGTGGGCCTGGGGCAATTTCGCCTTCAAGGCGGCCACGCCAGCCTGGGTCACGCCACTTTGCCAGAGATAGAGAGATTTCAGCTGGTTCAGTCCTGCCAGCTTGGACAGCCCGGCATCGGTGACTTTGGTGTTGTAGAGGTTCAGGTATTCAAGACCGCTGAGTCCCTTCAGGTGATCCAGTCCTGCGTCACTGATGGCGGTGTTTTCCAGGTGCAGTTCCTTCAGGTTTTTCATGCGGGCGACTTTGGCCAGACCTGCATCCGAGAGTTTGGTGCGAGCGAGATCGAGGGAACTGATTTTGTCGGCCAGGGGCTTCAGGACATCCAAGCTGGCATCGCTGAATTCTTTGGCCACGTTCAGCGCGGTGAAACGATAGCTTTTGGCATCGGCCGCGATGGGCATCAGAGAGCCCCCCGACGCATTGACTTGGTCGATGGCAGCTTTCAAGGCTGGATCGATCACAGGCTGGTCAGCCGCATGGAGGCTGAGGGCGAGAAGGGCCGGAAGCAGCAGGTGTTTTTTCATGAGTGAATTCGAGTCTGGGACGGGATCAAAAAATCGGGAAGCGTATTCTACGCGTTGTGGAGCAGCGGCCTTCCAAGGTGGCTTAAGGTCAAAGTTTGACAGCTTCTTTGGCTTCAGGAGGGAATTGGGCTTCAGAGACCTTCTGGGTGGCGCTAGCCCCGGCCTGAATCCAGTAACGAAGGACAGCTAGCTCCGCGGGTGTGACTTGCTCTTTGCCCTCAGGCGGCATGTGCTCGTCGTCGTCCATGGGCAAAAGGATGCGCTGAATGGTGAGGGACTCATCCGGCTTGCCGGCGACAAGGTTGTTGCCGTTTTCCCCTCCCTTCATGGCCATTTCATAGGTGTCGAGGCGGAGGTCGCCTTTGGATTTGTCCTCGTTGTGGCACTTGTTGCACTTCGCCTCGAAGATCGGCAGGATCACGTGCTGGAAGACCAGCTTGGTCGCCTCCGTCGGTTCCGCTGTCATGGCAGGGGGGGCAGGCGTCGGCGCTGAGTTGACGGGAGGAGTGGGGGTGGTGGCCAGCGCAGGTGGCGGCGTGGGCGCGGGGGCGGGAGGCGTCGGTGCCGTCGGTGCCGTCGAGGGCAGGGCAGGCTGAGCAGGTGCCGGGGCCTTTGGCTTTTCCACGAAGCTGAGCATCCATTTTTCCATCCCGATCATCTGACTTTTCATCGGTTCCGGCGCGTGCTCGGTCAGGAACTTCGAGCCGTGGCTCATGTTTCCCCCAAAGTGCGCGCCTAAGCCCATCAGGCCGAAGCTGCCCAGAAACACGGCGCGGTAGGCGTGCATCAGTTCGCGATTGCCCTGACTCATGGAGAACAGCCGGATGACCAGCGCCAGCAGCACGCCCGAGGTGCCCACGATGGCCAAGGTCTGGTGGAGTGTGAAATTGCCCCCTTCATAGCCGCCTTCCCTCGAGAGCATGATGCCCGCCAGCACGGCCATCACCGAGCCCGCCGCCCCCACCCAGAGCGTCAGCAATGCCCCCGCCCCCAGGCTTTGCTCCCCACGACGGGTCAGGCACAGCAGTTCCATGAGGCAGAGCAATCCCAGCGCCCCCACGGGCAAATGCAGCACAATCGGGTGAAACCGCCCGACAAACAGCACGGAACGGGAGGCCTCCGTTGTGGGTGCCTCGTAAAGAGGAGGAAAGATCAGTAGGCCCGTGATAAACCCTACGATGAGTAGCAAACTGGCCACCCAAACCAGCGTGTAAGACGGCGGTGCATCAGATTCTTGAGAAAAGGAGGACATAAGTCAGGGGGGGACGACGTGAATCTCATGCATACCTACGCGAGCGTCTCTGGCAATCCATCAGCGCACCGATTGTCATATCATGCTGCTGAATGGTTCTTTCTTGATGTCCCCTCGCTCGATCATCTCTACGGCCGTGACTCGCACAACGATCGAAGACGCTGCCAGCCCTTGAGTTGCGCGCCGGCCTCTCGGGCCTAGCGTTCGAACTCCATTCCTGATTTTTTCAGGCCAGCTTCGACTGATATCCCAGTGTCGAACGATGCAGGCGAACCCAGCCCGTTGCCTGGCGCCGCGCCAGTGCCTATCCCTGATTACAGAAAAGGCATGGCCTTGCTGCAAGGAGCTCATCTTATTTTGATAGCCTCTTGCAGAATCTTGATGCTTTGAATTGCGTGTAGATGCATCTTTTTCCATTCATTTTTTGCTGTTCCAGTACCATGAACCGCATGACATCCTTAGCATCAATCACTCGGCCCCTTGGTGGTCTGGCGAGCGCCGGACGCTGGGGGAGAGGCGGCCGCATTCCAAAAGTTGGGTGAATTAATGCTCGTCTTCTCAGGGCCTTGCCGGTAGACTTGGATGATGGCCTTGAGACGTGTCTTCCTAGCCAGCTTGCTGTTCGCTGTCGTCTTGATCCTGTTTTGGAGTCTTGGCGGCGCGTCGAACCTTCGGAGTCCCTCCATCCTAGAGGTAGCCTCTCCGGTGGATCCTGTGCCATCCCTTGCGTCCGCGACCACCATCCCTTTCTCGACAGGTTCGCTGGCTGCGCCTGTCGCCGCGCTAGCCGAGACATCGCCAGGGGCGCAGCCGCACAAGGCCTTGGCGGAATTCACGTCCTGGACTGAGCGCTATCTGGCGGCCAACGCCGCCCAGCGGGAAGCTTTGGAGGAGGAAGGCGTGAAGCTCGCCACAGCCAGACGGCCCTGGTTTAAGCAACTGATTCAGACGGACCCGCGCCGTGCCTTGGAGCAGGCGGTGCCGCGTGTGGTGAGGCAGGACTTGCCGGAGGAGGTCGTGGCTCAGCTCGAAAAGCCGGTGTCGGCCAAGGGGGACTACAACGTCTATCTCGGCCGACCAGCCCCAGGCGTGCCGGTGCCGCCGGAAGGGCTGACTCTGCGCTACTTCGAAGCGAATGGCGTGAGCTACAAAGCGCATGTCTTTGGCGAACTCACGGAAGTGATGTCCAAAACGGGCGTGCCGCTGCGGGGTGTCTCCATCGACCGAGAGATGGCGGTGGCTGAAAATGCCGTGCGTCGGCTGGAAACAGGCGAGCGCATCCCCAGCGGCACCTTGGTGGAGGAAACCTGCCCCGTGTCCGGCCTCACGACCGAGGCTGTCTCGGAAGGTCAGACGGTCACGGAAGTCTCCCCGACGGTGGAGATCGGCAGCCGCCTCATCACACTCTGCAATGGAGCCCATGTCAGCGTGCTGGAGGATGACTTCCGCACCTACATCCAGTCCAGCGGTCCCGGCGGCGGAGGCTTCTTCATGGATAACTTTCCCGGCACCTCCTCGCGTGCCATTGGCAACCTGCGCTGCCTTTACATCCGAGTCACCTATCCTGACCAGATGGCGCAGCCCAACACGGAGGAGCAGGCCTATGCGGACATGCGAGACAACGCCCGTTTTTACCTGGAAAACTCGTATGGCAAGCTGACGCAAACCACGACCGTGACTCCGGTCCTGACCTTGCCCCGCACGGTGGCCTGGTATAAAGCCAAAGATGCCGAGGTGGATGGTCTTGGGCTTGTTCACAATGACTCACGCGCCGTCGCTAGATCAGCCGGTTATGACCCCAGCCAGTATGACTGCATCATCGTGCGTGTGAACCAGGGACCACGGCTGGAAGGCATCTCCTGGGGTGGAGGCACCAGCGTGTGGATCACCTGGGATGGCATGGACGTGCTGAATCACGAGATCGGGCACTCGCTGGGTCGCAATCACGCCAACTCCTGGGACTCCCTGGACGGCACCCCCTACGGCTACGGGCAGAATGGCGAGTATGGCAATCCCTTCGATGTCATGGGCGGCAGCGGTGGCTTCAGTGCGCACTACAACACCATCAGCAAACGAGCACTCGCCTGGCTGCCAGACAGCTACATGCACCTGGCCAGAGGCAACGGCGTGTATCGCATCTTTGCCTATGACCAGCCGACGCTCGAAGAAGGCAAGCGCTACGGCCTGAATGTCGCCAAGGACAGCGTGCGGCAGTACAACATCGAGTATCACCCGGCTCGCGGCGGCTTCCTGGCGAACAATGCGCTCGTGCTTTACAGCGGCATGGGCTCAAACGCCGGCCACCTGCTGGATACCACGCAAGGCAGCCTGAATGGCAAAGATGATGGCGGTATCGCGGTCGGGCGAACTTACTCGGATCATGAGGGCGACATGCACTTCACCGTGCTGAGTCAAAACAGCACCAGCCCGCCCTCACTCGACATCGCTTACCATCGCGGACCGTTTCCTGGCAATGCGGCACCGACCGCCACGCTTGCCGCCAGTGCGACAACCATCGCCGTGGGTGGCAGTGTGACTTTCACCGCCACGGCCTCAGATGCTGATGGAGATGCGCTGGCCTATCACTGGTTCTTCGATGACGGCGTCTCCGGCACGAACAGCGCTGAGTTCACCCGCACCTTCACCGCCGCCGCTCAGATCAATGCCATGCTCACCGTCTCCGACATGAAAGGCGGCGTGGTGAGACGCTCCATCGTGATCCATGTCGGCAGCCACGGCAGGCAAACCATCAGCGGCAGCATCACCGTGGGCGGGCAGCCTTTGCAGGGCGTGTATGTTTCCGGCGGCGGCAAAGGCAGTTATACCAATGCCGATGGCAGCTACTCGCTGGCGGGCATCACCACGGGCGCACAAACGCTCACGGCGACTCTGGCGGGCTACACTTTCACGCCGGGCTTCACCAACCCGCTGACCGTGGTGGCGGGCACCAACACGGCCAACTGGACCGCCACTGCGGCCACGTTTGTGACCCTTGAAAAAATCGCCGATGCCAATGAAGGCGGAGCCAATGGCACCTTCAGACTCACACGCACGGGCAGCACCGATGCCAGCCTCACCGTGCTGGTTTCACCCGTCGGCGGCACAGCGGTGAAGGGCACGGACTACACCTTCACGCCGGATTTTGTCACCTCGGGCTCCTTCCGTGCCTTCACGATTCCCGTGGGGGCGGGGTCACTCGACATCAGCGTGGCTGCCGTGAACACCAGCGGCGTGCAGGACACGACGGCGGAAGGCCCGGAGACCCTCACGATGCAGCTCGCCGGTGCCACGGGCTACTTCACCCAAACCGCCAGCGCGGTGGTCATGACCGTGGTGGACAATGACACCACGCTGCCGCAGGTCAGAGTCACGGCTCCTGATCCTTATGCACTGGAAGCGCCAAGCGGCGATGCGGGCAGTTTCCTTTTCACTCGTGTCGGAAGCACGGCTGCTGATCTCAATTTAGTTGTCGCATGGTCTGGCTCGGCCACGAACGGCACCGACCACATCACCCTGCCCACCACCGTGACGATCCCAGCGGGGCAAAGTTCACTCTCGTTGCCGGTGTCGACCCTCGACGATGCTTTGATCGAAACGCCCGAGGAGGTCATCGCCACCATCAGCACCAACGCGGCCTACCTTCGCGATACCGCAGCGACAACGGCGACCGTGACGATCACCGACGATGACACGCCCTATGTCAGCGTCAGCGTGCCGGATTCCACCGCCGCCGAGGGTTCGGCCAATGGCGGCCTTTTCCTCCTGAGCCGCACGGGTAGCACCGCCGCTGCGTTGAAGGTCTATTACGGCCTATCTGGAAGTGCGATGCACGGTACGGACTATGCCGCCCTCATCGGAGAGGTCACCATCCCTGCCGGGGCCACCAGTGCTCCGGTGGTCATTTCGCCGTATGACGACGACGTCGCCGAGCCGGTGGAGTCCGTGACGCTCGCCATCGCCAACTTCAACAACGCCTACAACATCGGCAGCGTCTTCCAGGGCACGCTCACCATCACGGACAATGGCGACACACCGCTGATCAACGTCCGCTCTGGCAATGTCGGCACGGAAGGCGGCACCAATCCGACCTTTGTGTTCCGCTCCATCGGCACAGGCACCGGCAACATCACCGTGAATTACACCGTCAGCGGCACGGCGACAGCAGGCAGTGACTACACAGCCCTGTCAGGCAGCGTCAACGTCCCGGCGAACGGCTCCAATGACACCACCGTCACCCTTCCGCTGATCAATGACACCCTGGCCGAGTCCACTGAAACCGTCGTCGTCACCCTCACCCCCTCCGCCAGCTACCGCGCCTACAACGACACCAGCGCTGAGGTCGTGATCCTCGACAATGACAGCGGCGGTGATCGTGTGTCGGTCTCCCTTTACAATCACTCACCCGGCGAGGCCGCGCCGACGAGCGGCACCTTCTACTTCTCACGCACCCTCACGGCGGGGGATCTGACTGTTAATTATGCCATCTCCGGCACGGCCACGAATGGCAGCGACTACGCCACCCTCAGCGGCAGCGTGGTCATTCCCGACACACAGTCAGGCGTCAATCTGGTGATGACGCCCATCAATGACACCCTCGCCGAAGGCACGGAAACCGTGACACTCACCGTGCTGCCGGGGACGGGTTACGGACCCGATCGGCCTGCCTCGGCGACCTTTGAAATCACGGACAATGAATCCCCGGCCATCACGGTCGGCTTTCAGCAATCCTCCCTCGTCACGAGCGAGCAGCCCGGAGCCCTCGGCGAGTATCGGGACATCCCTGTTGTCTTGTCCGCCGCCTCTCCGAACACGATCACCGTGCGTTACCATTCCGCCGGAGGCAGTGCCTCAGGTGATGACGTGGACTGGGCCTTTGTCGATGCCGCCAATGGCAACCGGCCCATCCTCAGTGGCATGCTCACCTTTCTGCCGGGCATGACCACGCAGAACCTCCGCATTCGCATCAAAAATGACGCGGTCATGGAAAGTGGTGAACTTGCGCTTCTGCAATTGTTCAGCCCCTTCAATGCCACGCTCACCAGCGGTCGCAGTCAAAACTCCGTCACCATCTTTGATGATGCCATCCCGGCCCTGGTCACGGAGGAGCGCTGGAATACGGGCACGGTTTACACGAACAACACCTGGAACAGCGTCACGCCGACCTCCACCTCCTACCTCATGGGCTTCACCACTCCTCTAGATGTGGCGGACAATTACTCCCGACGGCTCACCGGGCAGATCACCGCACCCACTTCCGGCGTTTACAACTTCTGGATCGCCTCGGATGACGCCTCGCGGCTCTTGTTGAGCACGACTTCAAGTGCGGCCAACAAGGTGCAGATCGCCACAGTGAGCGGTTGGACTGACTTCCAGAACTGGGATGCCAATGCCTCGCAAAAGTCGGCCAACATCACCCTCGTCGCCGGTCAGTCCTACTACCTGGAAGTCCAGCATCAGGAAGGGGGCGGCGGGGATCACGTCTCCGTGGCCTGGCAGGGCCCGGGCTTTTCCAGAACCGCCATCCTATCGCCTATCGCGGACACGGCACCTCGCAGCGTCCGCTTGGCGACTTCAACCACGACCCGTTTGGAGACTGATGGCACCGAGCCTCTTCTCCAGGTCATTCTCGACCGCCCCGCGGGCAGCACGCCCATCACGGTTGATTACTCCACCTCCGGCACCGCCACCGCTGGCAGTGACTACACACTCACTCCCGGCAGGTTGACCTTTGCCACAGGCGAGCAGATGAAAGCCATCCCGCTCACCCTGATCAGTGATGCGGTCAGTGAGTTGCCGGAAAGCATCATCGTGGCGATCTCGAACCCCGTCGGGGCCTCGCTCGCGAATCCTGCGGCGCATACCATCGCGCTGATCGACCCAGGCCTGCCGGTCGTGGACACCTTGTTCATCACCGCTGCCTCCAGTCAGGCGGCCAACACCGTGCTGACTACGGCTACGGCGACAGCGCAGCCGGGACGCACCCTCACGGG